>DBGCDL010000125.1:0-14551 GCA_048358235.1 Oscillospiraceae bacterium | reverse complement strand
CCGCGCAAAGAATGCCGCTTCTGTTCCCATCGGCACAAAATTTGCCGATCTCAACCGGCTTCGTCCTGAGGGAATTGAGACGGATATCCGCGCCACAGACCTGTATGCCCTGATGATGCCCCGAATTCGTCCCTGTGGGCTGGATTTTACGGAAAACCCGGTCATTTTTCCGGGGGCACTGTGAAATTTTTTTGATTGGGAGAATCATTTATTTCTGCAACTTGACGCTGGGGACCGTGTGTGATAGGATAAAAAAGATGTATGCATTGCAGCGGAAAGGAATGTTTTACCTTGTCAAAAAAAGTACAGGCGTTGTGCTATATTACGATTATCGTTGTAGCGCTCTCGCTTACCGCTATTTTATATATGCTGATGCCCGCCTGTTCCAACTGCGGGCGGAAGTTCTGCTTCGGAAACTGTGTGATTACCTATGGAGACAGCGGCACTCCGGGAAACGGTTCCCTGCGGCCCAGCATTCCCAAAAGCAATCAGACCACGACCCGGCTGACAGAAACCGAACTGCAGGATGAAAGCTATCTGGATGATATCTATTTTGTCGGGGATTCCCGCACCGTGGCGCTGACTGCCTACGGGATTGCGGAGGAGCGGGTCTTCGCCAAGGACGGGCTGAACCATCTCCATGCGCTGGATGAAGAAGTGGTTCGTCTGGCCGAGGATAAGATGGTGACGATTCCGGACGCGGTCATGATAACAGCCCCCCAGATCATGATTGTAAACTTCGGCATCAACGGAGCCGCATATCTTTCCAAGGAGGAATTTCTGGAAGGCTATGGAACCATGATCGACACTCTGATTCAGAGCTCTCCCAACAGCATTATCGTCATTGAATCCATCCTGCCTGTGGCGGATTTTTATGAGGCGAAAGAGGGCAGCGTGACCAATGAAGAGATTGACGATCTGAACGCCGGACTCTATCAGATGGCCATGGACAAGGGACTTTATTATCTTGCCACAAATGAGGCCATGAAAAACGAAAACAACGATGTAAATCCCGACTATACGACCGACGGCCTTCATTATAATCAGGCCGGCTGCGAAGTGATCCTCAACTACATCCGCAGCCATGCGATTTTATTTCAATAGTTTGCGGTGAATCCGCAGTACGAAAGGGGTCTGGCTATGAAACTGACTTATTTTGGAACTTCGGCGGCGGAAGGCTGGCCGGCGCTTTTCTGCAATTGTCCCTCCTGCCAATCGGCAAGGGAAAAGGGCGGGAAAAGTATCCGCACCCGCAGTCAGGCACTGGTGAATCATGATCTGCTCATTGATTTTCCTTCGGACACCTATCTTCACGTCCTGAATTACGGACTGGATCTGAATCAGGTGGAAAATGTACTCGTCACCCATTCTCATGAGGATCATTTTTATCCGGATGACCTGGCATGCCGCTGTGAGGGATATGTGGATCCCCGATACCGTTCCGGTTTCCTTCTGAATGTTTACGGCAACGATGCTGTCCGTGAAAAGTTCGAAGCCTGCGCTCTGAAAAATGACGCGGAGAGAATGGGGCAGGTTGTGACCATGACAGAACTGAAGGAATACCTGCCTGCCCAGGTGGGAAACTATACCGTGTATCCCCTTCTGGCGGATCACAATCCACAGGAAAAATGCTATATTTACGTCATTGCGGAGAAAACCGGAAAAACACTGCTCTATGCCCACGACACCGGCTATCTTCGCCCCGACGTCTGGGAGTTTATCCAAAAGATGAATTTCCACTTTGACATGGTGAGCCTGGACTGCAATCACGGCAAAGAGGACAGCGAACAAAATCATATGGGGATCCGCTGCTGCGGAAAGGTGAAGGACAGGCTGCTGGCGGAGGGCTTCGCTTCCCCGGAGACGGTGTTCGTGGTGAACCATTTTTCCCACAACTGCCTGTTTTTGAATCATGATGAGATTGAGGAAGCGGCGGCCCCCTATGGAATGAGAGTCTCCTACGACGGCTGCTCGGTGGAGTTCTAGCCTCATGGAATCTGCGGAAGCGATGAAGATCAAAATCGAAAGGGCGGACTGCTCTTCCCGACGGATCCTTGCAGTCAGCGATATTCACGGGAATCTGAACCTGTTCCGGCGCCTGATGGAACAGGTGAACTTTTCCGGGAAGGATGAGCTGTTCCTTCTGGGAGATCTGGTGGAACGGGGCTTTCAGAATCTGGATACCCTCCATTTTGTTATGGAGCTTGGGAAGCGGGAAAACGTCCATATCCTTATGGGAAACAACGACACCGTCTGGCAGGATATCCTGACAGACGGTGATTTTCAAACCATGCGTTATCTGCGTTCCCGGAAAGGAAGCGTTCTGCATGAGATGTGCAGGACGCTTTCCATTGAAATCGGAGAGGATACGGCATTTCCGCCTCTGCGGGAGAAACTCCGGAAGGAATTCCTTCCGGAGTTTCTCTGGCTCCACAACCTTCCTCACATTATAGAGACCCGGGAGTTCACCTTTGTCCACAGCGGGCTTGCCGTGGGAGTGCTTGAGTCCCAGAAGCCGTGGGAAGTGATGAAAAACGATGGCTTTCTCATGGGGGATTCCCGCTTTGAAAAATATGTTGCAGTGGGGCATATGCCGGTGTGCAATCTTGGCTGGAATGTGGGACGCAACAATCCGCTGACGGACCCGGTAAGGAAGGTCATCGGCATCGACGGGGGAAGCGGATTAAAGGTGGGCGGACAACTCAACTGCCTTATCATTGAACCGGGTCCGCCGGAGGGGCTGCAAGAAAGAATCTCCTTTGCCAGTGTGGACGAATTCCCCAGTCTTACGGTTCTTTCGTCACAGGAGGAAAGCTCTGCTTCCGTATATCTGTCCTGGCAGGATACGCTGGAAATTTTGGAGAACAGAGGGGAATTTGCTTTCTGCCGTTTTCAGGGAACAGAGCTGGAGGTTCCTGCGGACAGCCTCTATTTTCGGGAGGGGCGCGTCCACAGCGAAATGGCTACCAATTACCGGCTGCCGGTTCGTACAGGAGATTCTGTTTCCCTGATACGGCGGTACAGCGACCGAAGCTACTGCAAAAAGGATGGCGTTCTGGGCTGGATCGCGAATGACAGACTGAAAGGTTTTTGAAACGTCAAAACGGTATAATTTCGGGTCGGCAACAAACACTAATTTTGTACCGGCCGTCGGCGTAAAATACGGGGCCGGTCTGCTGCCTGCCGTTTCGTCCGGCAGAGAAAGGAAGCCGAAGAGATGGAAGAAAAGAAAAAAGTCAAAGTAAAATATGTGCGAAATCAGGGAAACCACCTGAAAATTGTCCAGCCAAAAGCGGAGACCGGAATTCCTGTGGTGGATGATATCGTCAATCAGCCGCCTTCCCGCAGCGACCCAAACGGAAGCTATACCGGGAACCCGCTGAATTCCTACGAAGTTCCTGTGCAGGATGCGGATGATCTGTAATGGCTTCGTCTCAAAAGGAGGGCGGAGTACCGTTTTAACGGTACTCCGCCCTCCTTTTGAAGAGATATATCCAACCGGATTCCGGCAATTTCTTTTGAAACGCTTTCCTCCGGCTTCAGGCAGTCAAACTCCGGATCAGTGCGCCAGTCCCAGCAGTTTTTCCAAAGAAGCCAGCTTCACGCTGACACAGAAAACCTCCATAGCGGTTTTCAGTTCGGAAACGGGGGGGAAGGTGGGGGCAATCCGGATATTACTGTTGGAAGCGTCATTTCCATAGGGATAAGTTGCTCCCACAGCGGTCAGCGTCACACCGGCGGCCTTGCATAACTCGCCCACTCGTTTGGCGCAGCCGTCCATGGTATTAAAGGAAATGAAGTAACCGCCGTTGGGACGGGTGTAGGAGGCGATTCCAAGGGGAAGAATATCGGAATCCAGCTTGGAAAGCACGGCGGCGAATTTGGGAGCAATGATCTCCCGGTGCTTTTTCATGTGTTCTGTCACAGCGTCCACATTGCTGAAATAGCGGGCGTGCATCAGCTGATTGATTTTGTTGGGGCCGATGGTTTGAATGGAACGCTTGGACTTCAGATCTTTCATGTTGGCCGGGCTGGCTGCCATTACGGCAATGCCCGCTCCGCTGAAGCTGATTTTGGAGGTGGAGGCAAACTCATAAACCAGGTCTTCACTGCCCAGCTTTTTGCATTCATCAAAAAGGTTCAGCAGAGGATCGGGAGTATCGGTCAGATCATGAACACAGTAGGCGTTATCCCAGAATATGCGGAAGTCTTTGGCAGCCGGCTTCAGCGCGGCAAAGCGGCGGACAGTCTCGTCGGAGTATGTAGTGCCTGTGGGATTGGAATACTTCGGCACACACCAGATGCCCTTCACGGAGGGATCTGACTCCACCAGCGACTGCACCAGATCCATATCCGGGCCGTCGGCGTTGAGGGGAACGTTGACCATCTCAATGCCGAACAGCTCACAGATGGCAAAATGCCGGTCGTATCCGGGAACCGGGCAGAGAAATTTCACCTTTTCCAGTTTGCCCCAGGGAGTGCTGCCCATAATGCCGAGGGACATGGCAAAATTGACTGCGTCAAACATCATGTTGAGGCTGGAATTTCCGCCTACCAGAATGCTGTCCGGATCCACGCCCAGAAGCTCACCGAACAGGCGGCGGGTTTCCGGAAGCCCTTCCAGCTGACCGTAGTTGCGCACATCGGAACCGTCCAGCGTGCGGAGGTCCTTGTTGCTGGACACGGTGTCCAGCATGGGCATGGAGAGTTCCAGCTGGTCGGAACCGGGCTTTCCGCGGGACATATCCAGCTTGAGCCCCATTGCCTGATACTTTTTATATTGATCCAAGTTGGAGGAGTATTCATCTTTTTGTTCGGCTTCGCTCATTTCCTGATACGGTTTCATTGTTACGATCCATCCTCTCTGATTTTAAAAAACAGAAATTCTGCATAAGCAGTGAGACGAATTTTCAGAAGCATTTGCGCAAAAATTCGCATTACGCTAGAATCAGTTTACACTATCCTATGCGATTTTGCAACTTTGTTTCTTAAATCTTGCAAAAATCAGCGTAATGTAAAATATCATTTCTGTTTTTTTGGCTGATTTAGAGGATTTGATAGATTGAAATTCAAATTTGGCCGGCTATATCCGCAGACAACGCTGTAATTTTCTTCAGCGCACGGCAGCAGATAAGCGAAAAAATGAAAAAATCCGCTGCTCGTCCGCCACAGCGGAGGAACAGCGGATACCGATTGCCGAAAGATTAAAAGACAAGGATTTCTTTCAGATAGACTTCGTCCCGGGCAGCTTTGACCTTCACGACAAGCTTTTCCAGCTTTTGTGTTCCGTCACCGATCAGGGGATTTTGCTCCGCGAAGGGATCCACCAGCTTACAGATTCTTTTGTGGCCGATGCAGGTTCCCTGATAGAGGGGATACTGCCCACCGCCGTAAAATTCGCCGGTGATCTCAAAGCTCTCCACCCGCTGTCCCTTTTCAATGTCTTCCGACAGCACCACATATTTCATGTCGTTTCTGGGAAATTCAAAGGTGATCTCATAGCTGGGCTGACTGGGATATCCTCCGGCCTTTTCCGTCCTTGCGGGAAGGGGACTGCCGAATTCCCGGCGGAGAAGATCCCCGAATTCCCTGAGCCGAGCCACATCCCTCTCGTCTATGAGGCCCCTGCGGTCCGGGGGTACATTCAGGTGAAAACAGGCATTGGCCCCCACGCTGGTCAGATAGGTGCGGAAGAGCCGTTCGAGGGAGTGGGGGTCTTCCGCCTGATGCCAGAACCAGCCGTCCCGAATGGACATATCAATCTCGGACGGGCAGTATGCCAAACCTTTGGAATACAGGATGTTGGGCAGGCTTCCGATGTCGGTGTCCGTATTGTAAATGTAGGAGAGGTCGCCTTCCTCCGCCAGGGGAGCGGGCCCGGTCTGCACCTGGGCATAGGGGCAGAGCTCTGTGGGGACCACGGACCATTCCGCATAGCGTGCCACACCGGATTCGTTGCCGCACCAGCGGACATCAGGACCGTAATCGTTAAAAATGACCGCATTGGGCTGGTATTTTCGGATCAGCTCAAAGTATCTGGGAAAATCGTAGACCTGTTTTCTGCCGTTTTCACCTTCACCGCAGGCATTATCAAACCAGACATAAAAAATGTCGCCGTATTCCGTCAGCAGCTCGGTCAGCTGTGCGCAGAAATAATCATTGTATTCCGGAGTCCCGTAGAGTCTGCTGTTCCGGTCCCAGGGGGAGAGATAAAATCCGAATTTAAGACCCTCCTGACGGCAGGCGTCCGCGGCCATCCGAACCACATCCCCGTGAAACGAACTGTTTTTCACAGAATGTTCCGTATACTTGGAAGGCCACAGGCAGAATCCGTCATGGTGCTTGGCGGTCAGAACCATCCCTTTGCAGCCGGCAGCCTTGACAGCCCGTGCCCATTGTGTGCAGTCCAGCTCAGTAGGATTGAAAACGGCTTCCGGTTCGTTTCCCTCGCCCCATTCCCGGTCCGTAAAGGTGTTTACACCAAAATGGACAAATGCATAAAATTCCAGATCAAACCAATCTTTTTGCCGCTTTGACGGTACTACCGAAGCGGCCTGTGAAAGAAACCTTTTCACGCGCTCAACTCCTTCCCAGTTTTGAAGCATCAATAACAATGCTTTTATTGTATCATCCGGGATTAAGCCTGTAAACAGTCCGGCGAAAAAATATGGGGCGGCACAGAAACGAATGCCGTTCGCTTGCTATTGTAAAAAAAATGAAGTATAATAATTCCAAATAGGGTTCCGCCAAAAGAGGATGAAGAAAAGCTCCGGCGGGACGGAAATGAATGGACGAGGAGAAAAAATATGGAGAGAATTGAGATTAAAAAACTGTATGCCGATCCTCAAATTTATGCAGAGGGTCAGGTTACGGTCTGCGGCTGGGTGAAGACCATCCGGGATTCCAAAGCCATCGGCTTTATTGAATTGAACGACGGAAGCTCTTTCCGCAACCTGCAGGTTGTGTTTGAGGACGGAAAAATAGATAATTTTAAAGAGGTCGCCAAATATAATGTGGGCAGTGCCGTGATAATCAAAGGCAGAATCCTGCTTACTCCCGAAGCCAAGCAGCCTTTTGAAATCCATGCGGACGAAATCCGGCTGGAGGGCGCTTCCACCCCGGAGTACCCTCTCCAGAAAAAGCGCCATACGCTGGAATTTCTGCGGTCAATTGCCCATCTGCGCCCCCGCACCAATACGCTGGCCGCGGTATTCCGTGTCCGCAGTGTGGCTGCCTATGCCATCCACAAATTCTTTAACGAAAACGGATTTGTCTATGCCCATACTCCCCTCATCACCGCCAGCGACTGTGAAGGAGCCGGTGAGATGTTCCGGGTAACCACGCTGGATCCTCTCAATCCTCCCCTGAAAGAGGACAGCACTGTGGATTACAGCCAGGATTTCTTTGGAAAGCCTGCAAATCTGACGGTTTCCGGCCAGCTGGAAGGCGAGTGCATGGCGATGGCATTCGGCAAGATCTATACCTTCGGGCCTACTTTCCGGGCGGAAAATTCCAATACCACACGTCATGCCGCGGAGTTCTGGATGATCGAGCCGGAGATTGCCTTCGCCGACCTGCAGGACGATATGGATCTGCAGCAGGCGATGTTCAAATACGTTTTTTCCTATGTGCTGGAGCAGTGTCCGGACGAGATGGAGTTCTTCAACAATTTTTATGACAAAGGGCTTGTTGACCGGTTGAACGACATTATCCGTTCCGATTTTGCCAGAATTTCCTATACCGACGCGGTGAAAATTCTGGAAGAGCACAAGGACGAATTTGAGTATCCGGTTTTCTGGGGTGCTGACCTTCAGACCGAACACGAGCGCTACCTGACCGAGAAGATATTCAAAAAGCCTGTTTTCGTCACGGATTATCCCAAAGAGATCAAAGCGTTCTACATGCGCCTCAACGACGATAACAAAACCGTTGCGGCAGTGGATCTGCTGGTGCCCGGCGTAGGTGAGATTACCGGCGGAAGCCAGCGTGAGGAACGGCTGGATGTACTGGAAGCCCGTATCCGTGAGCTTGGGATGGACCCCGAGGATTATTCTTGGTATCTGGATCTTCGCCGCTACGGCGGAACCAGACATGCCGGCTTCGGCCTGGGCTTTGAGCGCCTGATTATGTATATCACCGGCGTGGGCAATATCCGCGACGTACTTCCTTTCCCCAGAACGGTAGGAAACGCGGAGTATTAAGGAATCCCTGTTTTCATGGCTTTAAAACCGCTCAATCAAGTAATTCGCGGTTTTAAAGCCAGAATCAAGTTGAAATAAGGAACAATCAGAGATTTCTTATGAAAGGAGAGCGGTTTTAATGATTCTATGCGGTAAATGCCATGGCGAAAATACGGAGGGAAGTCAGTTCTGTCAGTTCTGCGGTTCTCCTCTGGTTCCAAGCAATCCGGCGGCTCCCGGCATTCAGCAGCCCATTCCTCCCGCACAGAACATGGCTCCTCCCAAAGGAGCGTATCCCCCGCCTTATCCGGGAAGCAGACCTCCTGTCCCGCCTCAGCCGGTTGTGGTGTCCAGACCGAAAAAGAGCTTCACAGTGCCGGATGTCTGCTCCATCATCGGGTTTGTCTCCGGTATTGTAGGAATTTTTTACTTTTGGCTGATCCTTGTCCCCGTGGGGCTGATCTGCTCGATTATCGGCTACCGGGGCGACAAGACCAAGGGAATTGCTGTAGCGGGAATTGTGATTTCCGCCATTGCGCTGCTCATTGGTGTCGGTTTGTCCCTTTATCATCTGAATCTTCTTCCGGATTGGCTCATCAGCGGAATCTGGGGATGACCGGATTTTTCGGATAGAAAAAACAGGATGGCACAGCGTCGGCTGTGCCATCCTGCTTTTTTAGGGGAATCACATTGCATCGTGCCCGGTACAGACAGCGTATCGTTCTTCCGCCACAGGCCAGTTTACCACATTCCACCAGTCACCCAGGTAATCCGCGCGCCTGTTAAAATGCTTGAGATAATAGGCGTGCTCCCAAACGTCCACGTTTAAAATGGGGCAAAGGCCCAGGGTCAGGGGAGTGTCCTGATTGGCGGTCGTGATGATTTTCAAATTGCCGCACCGGTCTGCCACAAGCCATGCATAGCCCGACCCGAAGACGGATTTGGCCGTGTCGGTCAGTTTCCGGCGAAACGCCTCATCGCTTCCGAAGGACCGGTTTAAGGCGTCAGCCAGGACCCCTGCGGGGCGCAGACCGGTGTCGGGAGTAAGGCCGTCGAAATAGAATCGATGGTTATAGACGCCGCCCGCATTCCGCGCGATGGGAGTGCCCACGTCCGGGGGAAGGCTTCGGGCCCTTTGAATGAGCTGGTCGAGGGACAGCATCTGAAGAGAGGGGTGATCCTTCAGCGCAGCGTTCAGGTTGTCAATGTAGGTCTGGAGGTGCGCATCGTAGTGCAGATGCATGGTCTGAGCGTCAATGTAGGGTTCCAGTGCATTGTACGCATAGGGGAGGGGAACATTTACGAACGGAAAATAGTCTTCCATAAAAAGCTCCTATCCGGCGTTCCGGTATAGAACCGTACGGAAAAGTGCTCTGCTCTGTTCCCTAAAGAAGTAGGTAGCAGTGCTTACAAAGCACGGGATCAGAGCGCTGCCGCCCGATTCTATGCGGGAAAAGCCTCCAAAACGGAATGTTCGATTGTGGGGATTCCTGAAAAGCCGAAAGCATGAAAAAGGTCAACGATGAGGGACATCGCTAAGGCAGCAGGAGAGCTTTTGGGAGAAGCGCTATTTGGTATAGGCGGCGACAATTTCGCCGATATACATCCGGTGATAGTCTTTGGCAGGATAATTCACTTTGTCAATGGTGGAATCCAGCAGATTTTCCGGCACAATATCGCTGAAATAAAGCTTGCGGCATACCAGCACCAGACGGGCTTCTTCAAAGGCGGCGCACCCGTCCAGCTCCACGGGAGTCAATCCGGCAGCTTTGGGTTTATCCATGTCCCGCCCGGATTTGGAACCGCAGAGCTTCAGTGCCGCGCGGTATTCCTCATCAAAGAAGGACAGCGTGTAAAGACTGTTTTTTTCCAGAAATTCGTAGGTGTAGCGCTGGGGACGGATATAGATGGTGGTGACGGGCTTATTCCAGATAACGCCTACGCCGCCCCAGCTGGCGGTCATGGTGTTACAGGCGCCGGGAACGCCGGAAGTCACAAGCATCCAGTCTCCCCCGATCAGCTGAAAGGGATTATCCGGAATCTGTTTCGGGTCTATTTTGTGAAAATCAGCCATAGTCATTCTCCTTTTTCATTTTCGCATATCATTCTGCAGGATTGCTCTTTTCTATTCTATGGGGTGCCGCCTGATTTTATTAATCTGTGCATAAAACCATACTTTGCGTCACCAAAGTGCACGCTGTCGGCAGTGTACCTGATTCTATTATAACGCATTTTGAAAAAAAGAAAAGAGGAAGCCGGCAGATCGGCTTCCCCCTCACAGTCTGTCAAAATCCCTTCAGGGTGTCAAAATCGGTGACCATGCGCAGCGCCTTTGCCGCAAGCCCCGGATACCCTATTTTTCTCTGGATGGGCCATCCTCGCGGAGGCTAAGATCGGGCAGAACCCGGTGAATGGTTTTCAGCGCATCCAGAAGCGCGGTTCTTTCTTCCGTCGGAAGGGAGGCGGCTGAACGGTTGATCCGACCGCAGATGATCTCCCGGAACTGTTCCAGACAGGAGTCATTGCCGGTACTGGCACGAATTCGGATAATGCGTTTGTCTGTCAGGTCATTGGTGCGCTCGACCGCATTCAGTTCGGTCAGGCGGTTGATGATTTTGGCCATCTGCTGCTTGGGCATGGCGAAATACTCCGCCAGCTCCGTCATCGTCATGGGGCCTCTTCGGTAGAGCGCCGCCAAAGTATAAAACTGCATGGGGCTGACAACGGCGCGAAACGTATTTTCAAAGGGCTTGATCAGCTGGTCGTGAAGCAGGGGAACCGAGGAAAACAGGCTTTCCCCAAAATCCGCCGGTAAAACTTCGTCCATGGCTGTCACCTCCGATCAAGGATGGAGAAGCGGCAGAAAGCCGGAAAAGGCACGGCCTGCACCTTTCTCCAAACCGGAACAGGCCGAATTGACAAGCGTGCAGTCAAGTGATATACTGCAGTTAGTAAGCAATAGTTTACAATAATGAACTGCTTTCATTATACCGCTTTTTCCCATATTGTCAAGGTTTTAGGGAAAACAGGGACTTTGCGGGAAAGGTGAAATTGCTATTGCTCAATGTCCACTTTAATGGTATAATATAAAACAATATTGTTTTGATTTGTGTATCCGATTTGCTGAATACCGATGCGCCGAAGTTCGGAACCCACAGAAAGGCTCCCGAATCCCACGGCGGAAGGTCGGTATGGGTATCATGTCATATGAAGGAGAAGTTCCGTGAGAATAGGCTTGGATATTGGTTCTACAACGGTGAAATGCGTTGTTTTGGACGATAACGGGAAAATCCTGTACCGCTCGTATGAGAGACATTACTCTCAGATTACCGAAAAAACTTCAGAGATGCTTCAGACCGTCCTGGATCAGGTTCTGGATGGGAAAACGGCCCGGATCGCCGTTTCCGGAAGCGCGGGGATCGGAATCGCGGAAAACTGCAAACTGCCCTTTGTTCAGGAGGTATACGCCACCCGGGTAGCCGCCAACCGGCTGCTTCCCGGCAGCGACGTCATCATTGAGCTGGGCGGGGAGGACGCCAAGATTCTTTTTCTCACAGGGGGTACCGAAGTCCGTATGAACGGCACCTGTGCGGGAGGCACCGGCGCTTTTATTGACCAGATGGCGACCCTTCTGGATCTGACTCCCGAGGAAATGAACCGGTGCGCGGCCCAGTACGAAAAAATCTATACCATTGCTTCCCGCTGCGGTGTTTTCGCCAAGTCTGACATTCAGCCCCTCCTCAATCAGGGTGCCCGCAAGACCGATATTGCCGCCAGCATCTTTGTGGCTGTGGTCAATCAGACGGTGGCGGGTCTGGCGCAAGGCCGGCCCATTGAGGGCAATGTGGTGTATTTGGGAGGCCCGCTGACCTTCCTTTCCCAGCTTCGGGCAAGCTTTGACAAGATTTTACATACCACCGGTGTCTGTCCGGAGGATTCGCTTTATTATGTGGCGCTGGGTGCGGCTTTCTGCGCTGATGAGCAGGTGGATATCGAACAGGCGTTGGAGCAGATCCGCGCTTACAGTGCTTCCGGCAACTTTGCCTATAATGAACCTCTCTTCCGGGATCAGGAGGACTATCGCCGCTTTGTGGAACGGCATAATGCCTGCTCGGTACGCAAAGGCCCTCTTATAGGCGGCAGAGACGTTTATCTGGGCATTGACGCCGGCTCCACCACAGTGAAGGCAGTTGTGATGGACGGGGAAGGCGCGGTGCTGGACTCCCGGTATCTGCCTAACAGCGGAAATCCGGTTCCTATCGTGAAACAGTATCTGGAAGAGCTGTATCAGGCGGTTCCGGACCTGAAAATTGCGGCCAGCGCCGTTACCGGCTATGGCGAGGACATCATCCGGGCGGCATTTTCGGTGGACATCGGCGTGGTGGAAACGGTGGCGCATTTTACCGCCGCCAGACAGTTTATGCCGGATGTGGAATTCGTGATCGACATCGGCGGTCAGGACATCAAATGCTTTAAGATACATAACGGTGCCATTGACAATATTTTTCTGAATGAGGCCTGCTCTTCCGGCTGCGGCTCTTTTCTTCAGACCTTTGCCAACGCGCTGGGGTACTCCATTCAGGATTTTGCCAAACTCGGTCTTTTCGCCAAACAGCCGGTCAATCTTGGCTCCCGCTGCACGGTGTTTATGAACTCTTCGGTAAAGCAGGCCCAGAAGGACGGAGCCACCATCGAGGATATTTCTGCCGGGCTGTCGCTGTCCGTGGTGAAAAATGCCCTTTATAAGGTAATCCGTGCCTCTTCGCCCGGGGAACTGGGAAAGAAGATCGTGGTGCAGGGCGGAACATTTCTGAACGATGCCGTTTTGCGGGCGTTTGAGCAGGAGATCGGCGTGGAGGTTGTCCGTCCGGATATTTCCGGGCTGATGGGCGCGTACGGCGCCGCCCTGTATGCCAAGCGGCAGGGGATTTCCCGCTCCAGTCTCATCACCGCGGAGCAGCTCAAGCAGTTCACCCATGAGATCAGCGTGGTTTCCTGCGGACTGTGCAGCAATAACTGCCGTCTGACAGTAAACCGCTTTGACGGGGGAAGAAAATTCATCGGCGGCAACCGCTGCGAACGTCCCGTGACCAAAAAGACCAGCGATGAAAGTCTGAATATGTATGCCTACAAGCTTTCCCGGCTGGCACGGTATGGGGAGACCCATGGGCCGCGGGGAACCATAGGGATTCCCATGGGACTGAATCTGTACGAATTGCTGCCCTTCTGGCATACCTTCTTTACTGCGCTGGGCTTTGGAGTGAAACCCTCTCCCATCTCCGACCGGAAGCTGTACCTGCGCGGTCAGCAGACCATTCCGTCGGATACGGTCTGCTTCCCTGCCAAACTGATGCACGGGCATGTGCAGAGCCTGATCGACGGGGGAGCGGAAACGGTCTTTTATCCCTGCATGTCCTACAATCTGGACGAAGGGCTGGGAGACAACCATTATAACTGCCCGGTGGTGGCCTACTATCCGGAAGTGATCGGGGCCAACATGAAGGACACCCGCAAAATTACCTTTATCAAGGATTATGTAGGCCTTCACCGGAAGAAGGACTTTCCGGTGAAGATGCATGAGGTTCTGTCCCGGTATTTTGACGGGATTACCCGCAGGGAAGTCGCCCAAGCGGCGCAGGCGGCTTATGCCGAATACGACGCCTATTTCGCGGATATCCGCAGCAGGGGAGATGAGATCATCGCCGCTGCCGAACAGCAGGGAAGGCCGATCATCGTATTGGCAGGACGCCCCTACCACATTGACCCGGAAATCAACCATGGCATTGACAAGCTGATTTCCTCCTTCGGTGCCGCTATTATTTCCGAAGATGTCATCAGCGGCCGGGTGGGAAAATTCCACACCCACGTTTTGAACCAGTGGACCTATCATTCCCGCCTCTATGCGGCAGCCCGCTATATCTGCGGCCGGGAGGATATGAATCTGGTGCAGCTGGTGTCCTTCGGATGCGGTGTGGATGCGATTACCACCGATGAGGTGCGGGATATTCTGGAATCCGCGGGAAAGATTTATACACAGATTAAAATTGACGAAATCTCCAATCTGGGCGCGGTGAAAATTCGGCTGAGAAGCCTGTTTGCCGCCGCAGAGCAGCAGAAGCGGGATGGGGCAAAACAGGGCTGACTGACTCCCGCCTGAAAAGCGAGTGCGGGCAGATTTTTGATTCTGCGCCGGAATCGGAAACATTCCGGCAGGGTGTGAGCGAAAGGAAGACAATCATGGGTGAACAAATTTCAGAAAAGCGGGATCGCCCCGGGACAGACAATTCCGGCAGTGCCTCTGCAAGGCTGGTATACGACCAGACCGGACGGCTGCTTTTCACGAAGGAAATGAAGAAAAAATATACCATTCT
>DBGCDL010000124.1:0-16077 GCA_048358235.1 Oscillospiraceae bacterium | reverse complement strand
TTCGTCGCTGTACCGTGGCATTCCTTTCTTTCCTGACATACAAAAACCTCCAATCGTAGTTTCCACTCTACGACTGGAGGCTTTTTTATTCAATGTCCATTTTTTCTGGTTCTAAGCATAAAGCCCTTACCGCTTTTTCATCCCGCAATCCCGTTATGCTGTTTCCACAGCGTTTGCGGATTGGAGGTTCAGCTTTTCCACTGCCTGCTCCCGCATTTTATATTTCAGGATTTTTCCCGCGGCATTCATCGGGAAGCCCGACACGAAATCCACATACCGGGGAGTTTTGTGCTTGGCCATATGGCTGGCTACATACTCTTTCAGTTCCTCTTCCGTCATGATTTCACCCGGCTTCAGAACCACGCAGGCCATAATTTCCTCGCCGTACTGCTTGTCCGGCACTCCGATTACCTGAACGTCGGACACCTTCGGATGGGTGTAGATGAAATCCTCAATCTCCTTGGGGTAAATATTCTCGCCGCCCCGGATAATCATATCCTTGATCCGGCCGGTAATCTTGTAGTTTCCGTTCTCATCCCTGCGGGCCAGATCGCCGGTATGGAGCCAGCCGTCCCCGTCGATGACAGCCGCGGTTGCCTCCGGCATTTTGTAGTAGCCCTTCATGATATTGTAGCCCTTTGCCACAAATTCGCCATCCACATTGTCCGGCAGATCCTCCCCTGTTTCGGGATCCACAATTTTACACGAAACGCCGAACATCGCCCCGCCCACCGTATTGACCCGGGTTTCGATGGAATCGGTGGTTTTGCTCATAGTACAGCCGGGGGATGCCTCGGTCTGACCATAGGTAATGCAGATTTCATCCATATGCATTTTCTGGATTACATCCTGCATGACTTTGATGGGACAGGGGCTGCCCGCCATAATACCAGTGCGCATATGGCTGAAATCGGTCTTTTCAAAATTTTCGTTGGCCATCATGGCGATAAACATGGTAGGGACGCCGTGAAATGCCGTAATCTTTTCCCTGTTGATGCAGTCCAGTCCCTTTCGGGGGGAGAAGGCCGGAATGGGCGACATGGTAACGCCGTGCGTCATGGACGCGGTCATCGCCAGTACCATTCCGAAGCAATGGAACATGGGAACCTGGATCATCATCCGGTCAGCCGTGGAAAGATCCATGCAGTCACCGATTGCCTTGCCGTTGTTCACTACGTTATAGTGGGTGAGCATAACGCCCTTGGGAAAGCCGGTGGTGCCGGAGGTATACTGCATATTGCAGACATCGTTTTTACTGATGGCGGCGGCACGATGATATACCGTTTCCACGGGGACCTGCTCTGCCAGAGCAAGGCTTTCCTCCCATGTGTAGCAGCCGTCCTGTCTGGAATCGACCGTAATAATATTACGGAGGAACGGGAGCTTACGGATATGCAGTCCACGGGATTTATCTGCCGTTTGCAGTTCCGGACAAAGCTCCTTGATAATGGACACATAGTCCGAATCCTTATAGCCGTCAACCATAACCAGAGTGTGGGTATCCGACTGGCGGAGCAGATATTCTGCCTCGTGGATCTTGTAGGCGGTGTTTACCGTGACCAGTACCGCTCCGATTTTGGTTGTTGCCCAGAAAGTAATATACCATTGGGGAACGTTGGTGGCCCAGATCGCCACATGATCGCCCGGCTTTACACCCATGGCAATCAGTGAGCGGGCAAACGTATCCACATCGTCCCGGAACTGGGCGTAGGTACGGGTATAGTCCAGAGTGGTATAGCGGAAGGCATACTGATCCGGGAATTCCTCAACCATACGGTCCAGCACCTGCGGAAAGGTAAGGTCAATCAGATGCTCCTTGGGCCATACGTACTTTCCCGTTTTCCGGTTATCGTCATAGAGGCGGCGGACGCCGGAATCCGCATTGAGATACTGGCTCATAAAGTTGGCAAAATGGGGGAATACGATGCCTGCATCCTCCAGATCGGGCGCATACCGTTTCAGCCATTCCAGCGA
Source organism: Oscillospiraceae bacterium (assembly GCA_048358235.1). Taxonomy (GTDB): domain Bacteria; phylum Bacillota; class Clostridia; order Oscillospirales; family Ruminococcaceae; genus Paludihabitans. The sequence continues at coordinate 14,103 of DBGCDL010000124.1, read as the reverse complement.
AACGTATCCCTCATAATTGATGGAACGAAGCGCCCGCATAATTGCGTCAATGGGAAGGTCGCCCTCCCCTACCATCCGGTAGCTCACCTTTCCGTTTATCATCACAGAATCTTTGATATGGGTATGCTTTATGTAGGCTCCCAGATTCTGCACCGTCTGCTCCGGAGTTTCGCCGGCATAGCGGTAAGGATGGTGCATGTCCCACAGCGCGCCCACATAATCGCTTTCCAGCCGGGCCAGAAGATCCCGCAGACGTGCCGTATCCGCGTACACACCGTTGGTTTCCACCAGCAGCGTCACATTTTTCTCTTCCGCATAGGGCAGCAATGCCCGCAATGCATCCAAAATGACCTGATCGTCCACCTCACCCTCAACATCGGCGTTGCGGTCGGCCAAAATCCGAATATAGGGGGTGTTCAGCTTCGAGGCCAAATTAATATAGTCGATCAATTCTTTTCGGGTTTCTTCGGCCTTGTCCGTGTCCTTCAGACAGCATCCGGAAGACAGACAGGGGATCTCCAGCCGCATTTTTTTCAGATGCTCCACCGTAGCCGGCAGATTGTCCTCCCGGAAAGGCTTTGCGTATACAGAAAAAATCTCGTCGCCAAGGCCCCGGAGTTCTACTCCGTGAAAGCCGAAATCCTTGGCCATGGAATAAATGTCCGACCAGCCAAAGTCGGGACACCCCAAGGTTGAAAATGAAATTTTCATAAAACCATTCCTCTCTGCTGTTTCCAAGTAAAGCCGTAAAGCTGCCGTAAACCGAAAAGCCGTCGGGGCAATCTGCCGACGGCAGAATATGGTTTTGCAGCTTTGAAGTCCACGATCTTCCTTCCGCATTCCGCAGCGGATTTTCGTGGGCAAAACCAAGAAAGACTGCACTTCTCTTTTTATCTTTTATTAAACCACGTTCCCCTCTTTATTGTCAATATATCAGGGAACATCTCCGGCTATTTTAACGCTTTATTGCAATAAATCAGCAAAAAATTCAACATTTTTTACGGGGGTCTCCTATAACAGCGCAAAAAGCGTCCCCGCCGGAGCAAAAGAACAGCGGGAATAAAATGTTTACAAATTATTAATCCAATCTTTCTTTGTGTGGTATATAGTAATTATTAGCACTTGAATAGATAGAGTGCTAACTATCATAAAAAAAGAGGAGACAGCGTCATGCAGAAAAAACAATTTAAGGCGGAGTCGAAACGCCTGCTTGATTTGATGATCCACTCCATATACACCAATCACGAGATCTTCCTTCGGGAACTGATCTCCAATGCCAGCGACGCCATTGACAAGCTTTGCTATCTGTCGCTTACCGATGAAAACGTGGGCATGAGCCGCGGCGATTTTGCCATTCAGATTAAGCCGGACAAGGAAGCCCGCACCCTGACCGTATCGGATAACGGTATCGGCATGGACAAGGAGTCTCTGGAAGAGAATCTTGGCGTTATTGCGAAAAGCGGCTCTCTCCAGTTTAAACAGGATTTGGCCCAGAAAGAAGCCGACTCTCCCAAGAGCGACATTGACATTATCGGGCAGTTTGGCGTAGGCTTTTATTCCGCATTTATGGTAAGCGATACTGTCACCGTCATCAGCCGGGCCTATGGTTCCGATACGGCATATCAGTGGGTTTCTTCCGGTGCGGATGGCTATACCATCACCGAGTGTGAAAAAGACACTGTCGGCACCGATATTATAATGAAGCTGAAGGAAGACACCGAGGACGAAAAGTACTCCCGCTTCCTCGACCAGTATACCCTCCGCAGCCTGATTAAAAAATATTCCGATTACATCCGTTACCCCATCCGGATGGATGTTGAGAAAAGCCGGCCGGTGGAAAAAGCAGATGATGCAGCCGACACGGAAAAGTCCGATGAGGATAAAGCACCCGAATACGAGACTTACATCGAGAACGAAACTCTGAACGACATGGTACCGATCTGGCACAAGCAGAAGAGTGAAGTAACTGACGAAGAATATAACCAATTCTACAAGGAGAAATTTTTCGACTACGAGAACCCTGTTGAGACCATTCATGTCAGCACGGAAGGTGTCGTTTCCTATGAGGCGCTTCTCTTCATTCCTTCCCGCACCCCTTATGACTATTACACCAAGGAATACGAGAAAGGATTGCAGCTCTATTCCAGCGGCGTCTTGATTATGGACAAATGCGCGGATCTTCTTCCGGAGCATTTCCGCTTTGTCAAAGGCGTTGTGGACTCCCAGGATCTCTCCCTGAATATTTCCCGGGAAATGCTGCAGCAAAACCGTCAGGTACAGGTGATTGCTTCCAGCATCGAAAAGAAAATCAAGCGTGAGCTGCTGAAAATGCTGGAAAATGAACGGGAAAAATACGAAGGCTTCTATAAAAACTTCGGCCTGCAGCTGAAATACGGTGTGGTCGGCGAATACGGTGCTCACAAGGACAATCTGAAAGATCTCCTGCTGTTCTACTCCTCTACCGAGCAGAAGATGGTCACTTTGGCGGAATATGCTTCCCGCATGAAGGAAGACCAGAAATTTGTTTATTATGCCTGCGGCGAGACGACCGGAAAAGTGGATCGTCTGCCCCAGACGGAAGCAATCAAGGACAAAGGCTGCGAAATTCTTTATCTTACCGATGAAGTGGACGAATTTGTCATGCAGATTCTCCATGATGTGGACGGAAAGGAGATCAAATCCGTCAACAGCGAGGATGTTACGGATGAGTCTGACCGCAAAAACGCGGAGGATAAGACCAAGGAAAATCAGGAACTTCTGAACTTTGTAAAGGAAAGTCTGAACGGCCAGGTCAAGGAAGTAAAGATTTCCGAAAAGCTCAAGAGCCATCCGGTATGTCTCTCCAGCGAGGGCGGCATCTCTTTGGAAATGGAAAAGTATTTCGCGCAGATGCATACTGAGAATGGCATGAAGGCAGAACGTGTTCTGGAGCTGAATGCGGGGCATCCCATGTTCGCTGCATTGAGTGCGGCATATGCCGAGGACAAGGAACGTGCGGCGAAAATCAGCCAGGTGCTCTACAATCAGGCACTGCTGATTGCGGGCTTCTCTGTAGAGGATCCTACCGCTTACGCCGATCTCGTGTGCGGCCTGATTACGAAATAGTCTGCCGGTTACTTGCTCATATCCAATCATAAAACAGAAATGGAACATTTCTCCCCGGGAGGCTGCATGGCAGTCTCCCGGTTTTTTACTTTTTTCATTTTCACGGGAAAAGATTTTTTCCAAAACGTGGAAAACGATTTAGGGCTGTGCTACAATAAAAAGGTATGCTGCACGGATGGACGATAACAGATGTGCCGCATGGGAAAGGAATCCCGGAACATGAAAAAAGTAATTGACTTTCTAAAAAAAGATACGGTATTGTCGGCTGCCGCTATCCTGGCCGTTGTGTCCATGTGCCTGGTGCCGCCTGATTCCAGATATTTGGAATACATTGATTTTTCGGTAATTGCCGTGCTGTTTTGTCTGATGGGAGTGGTTGCGGGCTTTAGAAGGTGCTCCCTTTTCGACTTTTTATCTGCCCGTCTTTTATCGGTATCCCGAAATGCCAAAACTATTTTTTTGATGCTGGTTCTCTGCTGCTTTTTCAGCGCTATGTTTATTACCAATGACGTAGCGCTCATTACCTTTATCCCGCTTACCCTGATCCTTTTTAAAAATATTGCCGGCCGAAAGCTCGTCTACATAATTGTTTTGGAAACAGCAGCTGCAAATGTCGGCAGTTCCCTCACCCCTATCGGTAATCCGCAGAATCTTTATCTTTACTCTTTTTATCACATGGATGCCGGACAATTTTTTTCTGCGGTTGCTCCTCTGTGCCTGTTCGGATTGATTCTGATCCTGCTCATGGTGCTGTGCTTCCGCTCGGAAGTACTGGAGGCAGAGTATACTGCTGTCCATGCTGTGATTGACAAGAAACGGCTCTGTGTGTTTGCTGCCCTGTTTCTTCTCTGCGTTCTGACTGTACTACATGTTTTGGACTACAGGGTATGTCTGATTGTCACAGTGGCAGTCATCCTGATCGTGGATAAAACCGTATTCGGAAAGATTGATTACGCGCTTTTAGGCACATTCGCCGCATTTTTTATTCTGGTTGGGAATTTGGGGAGAATCGGTGTAATCGAACGCTTTATTTCGGGGATTGTTTCCGGCAGAGAGATGCTCGTTGGAGTGCTGGTAAGTCAAGTGATCAGCAACGTTCCCGCCTCCATTATGCTCTCCCATTTTACCGATCAGGCTGTCCCACTGCTCGTGGGCGTAAATCTTGGCGGACTCGGTACCATCGTCGCTTCTCTGGCAAGTCTGATTTCCTACAAGTTTTATGCGAAAAGTGAACATGCCGACAAGCCCCTCTTTTTTAAAGTTTTTACTCTGGTCAACTTCGGCTCTTTGGTTCTGCTGTACCTTGTCCTGAAGCTGATTGGCTATTAACTCCACATACTTATCCCCACAATACTCCGGACAACAAGTCCTTCCTATTTTGTGAATAAAATCAGCGGCAACATCTTGACGAACAGATGCTGTTGTGATAAAATAGTTTCTGTTGTCCCGGTGGTGCCATTTTGCAACTCGCCGGGGAAACATATGGGGGCGTAGCTCAGCTGGGAGAGCGTACGGTTCGCATCCGTAAGGTCGAGAGTTCGATCCTCTTCGTCTCCACCACATAAGAACGCTAATATTGATACAGTGAGTATCGATGTTAGCGTTCTTATTTTATGTCCGAAAACCTTGATTTTACAGGGATTTCGGGCTATTTTTGTGCCAGCTTGCTTTCTAAAACGACAGTTCAATTTCGGAAGTTTTCTCTGAATGAGCACCGCGCACTATACCTGCGCTGACAATTACTCGAAATAGTTTCACTTTTTTCTATGGTTTCAATTATCGGAAAAATAGTTTCATACCCGTGCTAACGATAGGTTGCAGAGAGCAAAAAAAAGAAGCGGAGCTTCATCGCTCCGCCTCCATATTTCGTTATCTCAATTGCTACTACTGCCTCCGAACCGAGCGGTGATATAGCACTCGTGTGAGCAATACTTCCGAGCCTTGTTCCCGATGCTCACGAATGCTTTACCGCAGCAGGCGCAGGTCAGGTGATACTCCATTTTGTGCTTGGTGCTGTGATTTGCGAACCACCATGCTGTTCGGCACTTGTCCGAACAGAACTGGCGCGGCTTGCATTTTGCTTTGACGGTTATCGGCTGGCCGCACTGCTTGCAGACCGGCTTAACATCGTGGGTATCACCGGCAAGCCGTGCTCTGCGGCAAAAGGTCTTTATTGTGCTTTCTGGGATTGAAAGCATCTCCGCAATCTTCGCATAGGTGCATCCTTGCTTTCTCAAATCGTTTATTCGACATTTTTCGTCAGTTGTCATAACGCTGCCATTCAGAACGCCAGACGACAGGACAAAAGACACAAATCCGCACAGGATTCCATCCCCTTTCAGCGCATGTTCCCGGACGGCATCTGCCGCGTGACCGATCATTACTACACCAAGACGGTGCAGTTCCAGGACATCAATTACACCCCATGGGCAGCAGAGCCGCACGCTTTGCTGCCCGCATTTTTTGTTATCCGTCATTGAAAATCCGAAGCCCCACGGCATAAGCTACAACCGCTGGCAGGGCGATATTGAAAAGCTCTCAAACCGTGACCGCCTCTGTCTGGATATGGATGCAGCACTGGCGAAAAAGCCGCATGACCTCGAGGGCTTTTATTCGCTTATGGAGCAGGTGGGGTACACCGTTACCCGCGGGAAAAACATCACCTTCAGCCATCCGCGCCAGAAGCGCAATATCCGTATGCGCTCCCTTCCGGAAGAATACCGGGAGGATGCCATTCGGGAGGTGCTGGCAGGCAGGCGTATCCATAATCCGAGAAAACGCCGCAGTCCGCTGGCAGAGCAGAAAGCCCAGCTTGTCAGCGCTCTGGAGGCAAAACAGAATCAGGGGCGCGGCCGTTACTACGATCTGTCTATCCAGAACCAGATTACCAAACAGCAGGCCAGGGCGCTTCTGTATTATCAGCAGCACGGTTTTACCAGCGCAGATGATTTCGAGGCATTTGCAGAATCAGTGGAGGCTGTAAAGCAGCGCAGGGATGCGTTGTCCGCGCAGATCACTTCTGCCGAAAAGCGGCTGAATGAGATTGCGGTGCTCCAGAAGCACATTACCAACTATCTCAAAACCAAAGATGTCTATGCCGGTTATCGGGCCTCCGGCTATTCCAAAGCGTACTACGAAGAACATGAGGATGCGATCAGGCTCTGCAAAACATCCAAACGGGCATTTGACGAATTGCTTCCCTCTGACCATTCCAGCAAAACCGCCGGTTCCCACAAGAAGCAGCTTCCCTCCCTGAAAGCGCTCCGGGCGGAGTATGCCGAGCTGCTGGCGATGAAAAAGGCGGCATACCCGGAATACTACAAGGCGAAAGATGAGTATCGGGAGCTGCTGACTTATCAGGCCAATCTGGCCGGGCTGTTCGGCATTGAAAATGTCAGAAGTGCGCCTCAGCGAGAGCACCAGCAGGAAGAAAAATAAGCGCCGTCAGGTGCGCCGCCGAAGATGAAATCTTCGATCATTGGGGTTTGGGGATTATCCCCAACAAGCAGAAACAGAAAGTTCCGCCTTCGGGCGGAATCTTTTTGTTTTGAGCCTTTCTGATCAGGAAGGCATTGCTTGCCAAAGAAGAGTTCGTTCCAAAAAACTTTCGGATGGATGTGTTTTATGACACACCTTGAGATTGAATTGTTCACACTTTCGTGCTATAATAAAATATGAGTTATATTAACCACTTGCCGAAAATAAGAGAGGGATAAATTATGGCTGTAAGCTACAAAAAATTATGGAAACTCCTTATTGACAAAGACATGAAAAAGAAGGAACTGGAGCAACAGGCAAAAGTAAGTCACTACACCGTCAGCAAGATGTATCGCGGCGAAAATGTTACTATCGATATTTTGGAGCGGATTTGTAAAACGCTGGATTGCTCTCTTGATGACATAGTGGAGTTTGTTCCTGATCCAGATCCAGACGAAGAAAAATAAACTAAGAGTGCGGAGCGCGCATACCTGACGGGAGAGATATATAAATGAAAGCAATATCTATTAAAAATCCCTTTGCAACGCAAATCATGCGAGGGACGAAAAATATTGAATATCGCACATGGGATACAAAACATCGCGGAGATCTGTTGATTTGCAGCAGTGCAAATCCTCAAGTTCCCGGGATGATGTCAGGCTGCGCTCTTTGTGTTGTTGAGTTAGTTGATACACAGTATGATTCTGCAAATGATGTTTATGAGTGGCACTTGAGCAACGTCAGAAAAATCAAAGCCTTCCCTGTAAAAGGAAAGCTCAATTTCTTTGAAGTAGACGATGCACTGATCCATTTTGCGGATGAAGAACATAGAAATTCCCAAACGTCTGCACCGAAAGCAGCTGACACGCCAGCCGCAGCTCCCGTTTTCCCTCAGATGCCGGGGATGCCCAAAACGATTGATAATGTGACACTCCGGGTCAAGGACGATCTGGAGGAAACCATTACCCGGAAAAGCAAGCTGAGAATTGCAGCGGCCTGCTTCTCAATCTATGCCTACGAAGAACTGAAAAAGAGCCTTTCCGGCATCGATGAGCTGAAATTTATTTTTACCTCTCCAACCTTTACGACTGATAAGGCTGAGAAATCGAAGCGTGAATTCTATATCCCCCGCCTGAATCGCGAGCAGAGCCTTTACGGCACTGAGTTTGAAGTGCGGCTGCGCAACGAACTGACGCAGAGAGCCATCGCCAGAGAATGCGCCGAGTGGATTCGCCAGAAAGCTACATTCAAGTCCAACACCACCGATCAGGTTGTTCCCGGATTTATGAATGTCGTGACAGACCAGGATCAGTATACCTATATGCCGTTCAACGAATTTACTACGGTAGGGCTTGGCTGCGAACGGGGAAACTATGCTTATAACTTTACCCAGCGGCTCAGCTATCCGATGAGCAAAAGCTATATTGATCTGTTTGAACAGCTCTGGAACGACAAGCAGCACTTCCAGGATGTGACCGACCAGGTGATTGAAAATATCACAGCGGTATATAATGAGAATTCACCGGAATTCATCTACTTTGTTACCCTGTACAATATCTTTAATGAATTCCTCGATGATATATCGGAGGACACACTGCCCAACGAGGCAACCGGTTTTAAGAACAGCAAAATCTGGGGTATGCTGTTCAATTTCCAGCGTGATGCGGCGCTTGCCATCATCAGCAAACTGGAAAAGTTCAATGGATGCATTCTAGCTGACTCCGTTGGTCTTGGTAAGACCTTTACGGCGCTGGCAGTTATAAAATACTATGAATCCCGCAACAAAAGTGTTCTCGTCCTCTGCCCGAAGAAGCTGGCAAACAACTGGAATACATATCGGGATAATTACACCAACAACCCGCTGGTGGAAGATCGATTCAACTATGATGTGCTGTTCCACACCGACCTTGGAAGAACGCACGGAACCTCCAACGGAATCGACCTCTCCAGACTGCGCTGGGATAACTATGACCTTGTTGTGATTGATGAATCCCACAACTTCCGCAACGGCGGCAAGCTGGATTCTGAGAGCGACGAAAAAGATAACCGCTATACCACGCTGATGAAGCAGGTCATTAGGAAAGGTGTCAAAACAAAAGTCCTGATGCTTTCTGCAACGCCGGTCAATACCAGGTTTAACGATCTTAAAAATCAGCTTCAGCTCGCCTATGAGGGTGACAGTTCTCAGATTGACAGTAAGCTGAAGACTACTCGCTCGATTGACGAGATTTTCAGAAATGCCCAGAAGGCGTTCAACACATGGAGCAAGTGGGAGCCGTGCGACCGCACGACTGATAACCTGCTGAAAATGCTGGACTTTGATTTCTTCGAAGTGCTGGACAGCGTAACCATTGCCCGATCCAGAAAGCACATCGAGAAATATTATGATACATCTTCTATCGGAAAGTTCCCAGAGCGGCTTGCGCCAATCTCACACCGTCCGCACTTGACGGATTTGAAAGATGCCATCAGTTACAACGAAATCTTCGAACAGCTGACAAAGCTGAATCTGGATATCTACCGGCCATCGCATTACATACTGCCGAGCCGTATGGAGAAATATGCGGCGCTCTATGGTGATAAGCAGGGCAAGATTGGATTTAATCAGGTTGGCCGTGAAATGGGTATTCGCCGCCTGATGGCAATCAATCTGATGAAGCGAATGGAAAGCTCTGTCTATTCCTTCAATCTGACCTTGTGCCGTATAAAGGAACTGATTGATACTACGATTGACTCTATCGATGATTTTGAAGCATCGGCAGGAGCGAAAATTAACCTCACCGATATTACAGATGCCGATGAATACGATCTGGACGATCAGAACAGCGATGATTTTGCGGCTTTCGGCAAAAAGGTGCAGATTGACCTTGCCGATATGGACCGGATTTCGTGGAGGGCTGAACTGGTAAAAGATCAGGAAATTCTGGAGCTTCTGACCCTCATGGTGGCTGACATCACGCCGGCGCATGACAGCAAGTTGCAGGAGCTTCTGACCGTTCTGCGGGAAAAAGTGACCCATCCGATCAATCCCGGAAACCGGAAGGTCATCATCTTTACGGCATTTGCCGATACTGCCATGTATCTTTACGAGCATGTCAGCAATGTCATGCAGGATGAATTCGGGCTGCACACAGCTGTTGTAACAGGTTCGGTAGACGGACGCACGACGGCTCGCCTGAAAAAAGCGGATATGAACACCATACTGACCTGCTTCTCGCCCATTTCAAAAGACAAAGCACTTTTGAACATGGGGAATCTGCCGGACATTGATATTCTGATTGCAACGGACTGTATCTCGGAAGGACAGAACCTGCAGGACTGCGATTACCTGATCAATTACGACATTCACTGGAATCCTGTCAGAATCATTCAGCGGTTCGGACGCATTGACCGTATCGGCAGCAAAAACAGCGTGATTCAGCTGGTGAACTTCTGGCCGGACATTACTCTAGACGAATACATCAATCTGAAATCCAGAGTAGAAACCAGAATGAAGATCGTGGATATGACCGCGACAGGAGATGACAATATTCTGTCGGATGAAGAAAAGCATGACCTGGAATACCGCAAGGCACAGTTAAAACGGCTTCAGGAAGAAGTCGTCGATATCGAAGAAATGTCTACCGGAATTTCCATCATGGATCTGGGACTCAATGAATTCCGGATGGATCTGTTGGAGTATATCAAGAAGCATCCGGAAGTTGAACATACGCCTATGGGGCTTCATGCAGTAGCTCCCGCGGGCGCTGAGTGCCCTCCAGGCGTGATCTTTGTTCTGAAGAACCGTACCCAGAGCGTCAATGTGGATAACCGGAACCGGCTTCATCCCTTCTATATGGTCTACATCAGCGAGGATGGCGAAGTAATCTGCGACTATCTCCAGCCCAAAAAGCTGCTGGATACGATGCGCTTTGTATGCAAAGGCAAGGATAAGCCGATTGAGGTGCTGTATCACAGATTCAACGAAGAAACCAATGATGGGCGCAGCATGGAAGATATTTCGGAACTGCTGTCCGAGGCCATCAATTCCATCATAGATGTGAAGGAAGAAAGCGATATCGACAGCTTGTTTTCTCCCGGTGGTACATCTGCACTGATGTCAGCAGTCTCCGGACTGGAGGATTTTGAGCTGATTTGCTTCTTAGTTCTGAAAGATGAATGAGAATATGAAGCAGGCCATATATGAACACAAAGCCGTACCGATAATATTATGTCGGCTTTTATCGCATTCTTGAAAGACAACGATCTCACGAAGTAATAGATTCAGAAGGAGGCAGCGAGAAAATGTTTGATTTCCCAAAGTCTACGGAATTCAACAAACGAATACCGAAGCAGAAGTTCTATGAGAACATAGATGTTTCTCCTGCCCTCAAAAAGGTGTTCGTGGAACAGATTAAGCTGATCCATTGGCGAAATAAGCTTGCTGAATCCACATTGAATATTGTACCTGGGCAGGCGGTAACGGAGATTGAAGTAATCGAAATCAAGCTGACACAGCCGCAGCTCGACGAAGCCGTACTACGACAAATGGATAAGGAAATCCCCTACCACATTCTCTTTGTTCTAACCTATGGGAACAAAGTGCAGGCATGGACGGGCTACAAAGAAGCGGCAGAATCCGGTAACAACGCGTTTAAGGTGAACAAGTATTATCACACCGAATGGATGTTAGAGGACGAGCTGACGCTTGAAATTGAGGGCCTGAACATGGATGCCGTTTGGGACAACTTTATTATTCAGGTTGGCGGACTGGAAATCACACAAGGGAATTCTCTGGAAGAGCAGATTGCTTTGGACGAGCGCAAGGCGAAGCTCACAAAAGAGATTGAAAAATTGGAAAAACAGGCTCGGAAAGAAAAACAGCCGAACAAGAAGTTCCAGCTTGCTCAGCAAGCTAAAAATCTAAAAGCAGAATTGGAGGATCTGTATGATAAATAGAATAAAAATCAACAATATACCTCCATATCTTGGCGGAGAACAAGTTATCGAAGCTAAGCACGTCAATTTTCTGTTTGGACTTAATGGGAGTGGCAAGACGACCATTAGCAGATTTTTGAGATCGCCGATGTTACCTTTATATAGCGACTGCTCTGTTGAGTGGGAAGATGCTCCAATCAAATGTGAGGTATATAATAGGGACTATGTAAGAGAAAATTTTAGCGAATCTGCAATCCCAGGTATCTTCACTTTGGGCGAAGAAAACATTGAAATCCAAGGCCAGATTGAAGTACTTACTGCAAGGATTAAAGACCTTGGCGAACAACAGACATTGGCAGAGAACAAACTTAATGGTACTGATAACGGTGTCGGGTTGAAAGCCAAACTACAGGCTTTGGGTGCTACATACACGGAGAAATTTTGGGCTTTGAAGCAGCAGCTCGACAAGGAGCATAGTCCATTACAGTTAGCCATTGAAGGTTTTAGAGGAAGTAAAGAAAGCTTTAAGCGAAAGATAATATCTGAGTACCGGGCTAACAATTCTGAACTGCTGGAAAGGGCTGAATTAGAACGACTCTGCACCCAGCTATTTGCAAGCAGCAAAGAAAAGGCTCCTCTCTTATCTGTCCCGTCGTTTGACAAGCTGATTTCCTTTGGCGAGAATGAGCTGCTTCAAAGAGTAATCGTCGGCAAGGAAGATGTTGCCATTGCAGGTCTTATTAAAAAGCTGGGGAGTGACGGGTGGTTCAGGCAAGGCGTACCATATCTCGAAGAGAGCAACGGCTTATGTCCGTTCTGCCAAAGGCCGCTTGATCAGGAATTCCTTGACCAGGTTGAAGAATACTTTGATGAAACATACCTTTCTGCCCTGAATGATATTGGCAGACTATGTGACGATTATACGCTTGTCGCAGATGCATTAGTGAACAATCTGACCGCGATGGCAGAAAAACCGTCAGTTTTTTTGAAAACGAGCGAGCTAAAAATTGCGGTTCTTCAGTTGAAATCGGTGGTTGAAAACAACAAGAAAAAGCTATCAAACAAAAGAACCTCACCGAATACGATTGTCCAATTGGAACCAATCCACGCCATAGCAGAGACCATCACACAGCTCTTCACAGAGGCGAACGCAGCAATCGTTACATACAACGAACGTATAGACCACATAAAGGACGAAAAGGAGGCATTGATAAGCAAAGTCTGGAAATATATTATCCACGCTCAACAAAACGACATTGAAGCTTACTTAAAAGAGGAAACTGAGCTAAAGCAAGCAATCGAAGCAACACAGGCGGAAATTCAAGCGTTGGGGAAAGAAATCGCTGAGGACAGTCAAAAACGGCGTTCTCTTGAGCAGAGGTTGACAAGTGTTGTTCCAACAGCAAATGGTATTAATGCTTTGCTTCAGAACTATGGTGTGACAGGGTTTTCACTCAGGGTCAATGACTCTGAAAACAGTTATCAGTTTGTACGCGAAAACGGAGTCCCTGCATACGAATCGTTGAGCGAGGGCGAACGTAACTTCGTGACTTTCCTCTACTTTATGTATTCGCTCAAAGGAAACAGAGATGAAAGTGGGCACAACGATGATAAGGTGGTTGTGATTGATGACCCTGTTTCAAGTTTAGACAATGATGTTCTTTTCCTCGTTAGTTCCTTAATTCGTGATTTGTTTAAGGATATATATGCAGGAACGGGAACAATAAAACAGCTTTTTATTCTATCTCATAACAGTTACTTCTACAAAGAAGTTTCTTATAAACAAGGGATAGATAAAAAGAAAACCGGATATTGGATGATAACAAAATCAAACAATATTTCGAAAATTACCGGTTACAAAGAGAATCCTGTAAGCTCGACTTACGAAATGTTGTGGGATGAGGTGAAAGCCGCAAGTAGCGCACCATCTGAATGTAACTCTATAACACTGGCAAATACGATGCGTCGAATCATTGAACACTATTTTAATCTTCTTGGAGGCATCGATTTGAGCAAATTTCATTTAGACTTTCCAGATGGAGAACCAATGACCTTTTGCGTGTTAACCGACTTCTGAACAACGACCTGCACGGACTGTGCCGACGTATCGCACTCCGGTTCATTGGGTTCATCTGTATCTTGTTCCGGAGGAGTATCTCCCTTTACCAATTCATCTAAAGTTATATGAAACACTTCGCTCAACTGAATCAGCTTATCCAATTCAGGAACACTTGTGTCAGTCTCCCACTTTGAAATCGACTGGCGGGATACATTCATTTTTTCTGCAAGATCTCCCTGGGACATTTCGTGCTGATTTCTCAGAGCAGAGATTTTCTCACCTAATGTCATATAGACGCCTCCTTTCTGTGTTCATATTCTAGCAGGAAACAGCCTATAAGTCGACCAACCGGACTTTAATTTTTTAGCAACTGTCAGTTGCAGCTCCCGTATTTTCGCTATTTGAAGGAAAAGCGCAGCTCCAGATTGTGAACCGCCCCAGAAGGAATAGACACGAAAAAGAAAAGCAAGTCGTAGAATATCAATGATTTACGCCGTCTGGCTCCGTTTTTCAAATGGGGTCAGGCGGTATTTTAATTGGTAACG
>DBGCDL010000123.1:0-5295 GCA_048358235.1 Oscillospiraceae bacterium | reverse complement strand
TTGTTCTCCTAAATGGAAGAGCCTCTTGAAAATTTTAATTTTCAAGAGGCTCTTCCATTTTACCCGAAAAGACACTATTCTATTGTATGAAAGAAGAAGGACACCCGAAAGTTAAAGGATGATGCAGATAAGGCCGTTGCAGCCTTCGTTGATGATCCGCTCAATGGTTTCCTGGAGGCGCTGACGCGCTTCGGAGGGCATACGGTAGAGCTTGTTGTGCAGCCCCTCATTGACAAGCGCATGGAGAGACTTTCCGAAAATATTGGACTCCCAAATCTTCTTGGGATTTTCCTCGAATTCCTTGAGCAGGTACATGACCAGCTCTTCGGATTGCTTTTCACTGCCCACAACAGGGGATACTTCCGTATTGATAACCGCTTTCATCATGTGTATACTGGGAGCACTTGCTTTCAATTTTACTCCGTACTTTCCGCCTTGCTTCAAAATTTCAGGCTCTTCCAGAGACAGTTCATCCAGCGTCGGCATGACGATGCCGTAACCGGTGGCCTCCACTTCCTCAAGAGCGCCCTGGAATTTGGTGTATTTTCGCTTGATGTCCGCCAGCTCGATCATGCAGGGCATCAATCCTTCTTCGCCGTTAATCTCAATTCCCGTTACCTCACCTAAAATCTTATAGAACAAATCGGAGTTCAGGGTAACACAAATTTTGGCGCTTCCGGCCCCCAGACTGATGCTGTCTACATTGCATTTGCTGACATATTCGCAATCGCAGATCTTTTTGGTGATTCCCTGGACATCGCCGATATGACAGATTCCCGCCGCACTGTCCTTTATCGTGTTGAATACGCAGGATTTAAGCCAGTGATCTTTCCCGAGGGAGTTGATCCAACGGGGCATATCGACGGCAATTTCTTTCACCGGAAATTCAAACAGGAGTTCCCGCATGATTTCTTTGATGTCCGCGCTGCCCATGTCCAGACAGTTTAATGGAATGACGGGAACGCCATATTTCTGGCTAAGCTGTTCGGAAAGATTTTTTGCCCGTTCACTCATAGGATTAACGCAGTTGAGCAAAACTACAAAGGGCTTATTAATCTCTTTCAGCTCACTGATGACCCGCTCTTCCGCTTCCTCGTATTCGTCACGAGGAATGTCAGTAATGCTGCCATCGGTAGTAACAACGATTCCAATGGTAGAGTGCTCGGTGATGACCTTCCTCGTTCCGACCTCAGCTGCCATATTGAAGGGAACTTCGTCATCAAACCATGGTGTCATGACCATGCGGGGAGCTTCATTTTCAAAATAGCCCAGAGAACTGGGGACGATGTATCCCACACAGTCGATCATCCGCACGTTCATTTCCGCATTGCCTTCAAGGCTGATTTTTACAGCCTCTTCCGGAATAAATTTCGGCTCGGTAGTCATAATCGTTTTCCCGGCGGCAGACTGGGGAAGCTCGTCAATGGCTCGTTCCTTTCGAAACTCACTTTCAATATTGGGGATGACGAGGGTTTCCATGAACTTTTGAATAAAGGTGGATTTTCCGGTTCTGACCGGCCCTACGATGCCGATATAGATATCCCCATCCGTTCGTTTGGCAATATCGGAGTAGATATTGGAATTTTCCATAGGTGTCCTTCCTCCTAAAGAATTAAAGTGAAATGTTTGAAAAATATTTTTTTCAATCCCGAGCATTTTCCCTGCGGATTAGATTTTTCTGAAGCAGCTGTCAAGCAATCAAAATCAGCTGAAGGAACCGGATTATTCAACCATGGGAATCAGCAGCATACTTTTTTCCGGAAGGGTATCGCTTTCCAGATTATTTTCCAGAATAACCGCATCCACGGATGTATTGAACCGCTTGGCAATATCCCACACCCGTTCGCCGCATTCCGCAAAGTAAAGGCGAAGGACTGCGTCGGCACAAGGAGCCTTTTTGCTGTTTTCATCGATGGATACCGTGTTTACCACATCATAGAAGCAGTACCGGTAAAGATTGCCGCAAACCCGGATTTCTGCCCTTATTTCAATTTCACTTCCGGAAATCAGGCTGTAGGAGATGGACGATACGGCGATGCTGGGATTGAACAGAATATCCGCATCCTCACACCGGGTTTCAATTTTCATCTCGCAGGGGCATGATTTCTCAAAAAGTGTGGGCATGTTCTCGTTGTCCAAAGCAAGCACCGAAGTGTCCAGATTGCCGCTGATGGTAACGCTCCCGTTCTCAAATTTGCTGCTTTCATTGGTGAAATCACAGCAAATGTCATAGACACAGGACATTTCTCCCTGCGGAATTTTCACAGTGCTCTTACACATGCAGGTTTCGTTTACAACATCAACAAGCTGCTCAATTTTCACCTTGCTTGTGGAGGACTGAACCTCAAATCCGGTGGAGAAGATATCGTTAATCAGCTGGGTTTCGGCATTTTTATCCGCCTCACAGGAAACCCGCACCGCAAACTCCGCATCAAAGCAGTTACAGTCTCCGTCGCCGTTTTGCTTCAGATTGACATCAATGCCGGTCACATCAAAGGTGACCACACACTTGTATTCCTCGCTGACGCCTGCAAGGTCGACAATTTGACTGATCGGGACGTTGTAGTCCATGATTTCGGGTCCGGCGGCAGCATCTGAAGTACAGTAAAGAGTATGCAGAAGAATTTCACCTTTCAGAATTACCTTGTTGGCGATCAGCTTGTAATCGGTGAGAACCGCAGTGGCGGAGGAATCCAGAAGCTCTGAGATGGGAGGCTTTCCATATGCCAGCTCCAATTCCTCTTTGATTGTGAACTCCTTGCTGGTACAGAGCTTTTTATCCAGAGCGGTTACACTCTGATTATTTACCTGAACCCCCATGCCGCTGGCGCCCGATAGAATTTCCAGCTTTCGTACGGCGCTGACGGTAGCCTTGATGCTGATGGCGCCCCGAATGTCCAGACGGCGCTGATTTACCGCCCGGCAATTGACATAATCACACTTGACAAATGCATTGATTACACCGTCTTCATAGTTGTCTTTCAGGTCCACTGATTTGGAAAATGCCTGCTTTTGAAGGATGCAGCGGATGCGGTAATTTTCTTCGCTGACGTAAATGACCTTAATGCAGGCCACACCGTCTATGAGGAGCTTCCCGTTCATAATCCGCTCGGAAGTGATTTTCGGCACCACCTTGCACTTTAACACCTTGAATATGCTTTGGCAGTAATCCGGCAGCAAATAGTCAAGTTCAATGGATTGCTCTAAAGTGCCGTCAAATACAACTTCATTTATACAGATGGACTCTCTTGTCAGCTTAAGTTGTTCCATGGTTACTCCTACTCCTTTGTGTAAATTCTGTGAGTTTCTATCTAATACTATGAAGCGCTCGTACAGGTTATGTCATCGGTGCGAAAAAAGGGGAATGTTCTTTTCAAAAAACTTTTCGGATGTCTACGGGCAAATGCTGCGGCATAATTTCTGCTCGGGGCAATGGGATTGTGTCAAAGTATTAGGAAAGAAATGAAAAATATTTTCGTCGTTTTGGAAGAAAAAAGAACGAAAAAAGGAATTTGCACAATAAGGTAAAAAACTTTTCATAATAGCTCAATGCCTTTACCTTTTCAGTCCGCTGTGGTAAACTAACATTACAAAAATAAATAAAGGAAGCGTGTATTCATGAAACTGATTCATTGCGCAGATTATAAGGATATGTCCAGGAAAGCAGCAGCAATTTTTGCCGCTCAGGTTATCCTGAAGCCGGATTGTGTTCTTGGTCTGGCAACCGGTTCCACTCCCATTGGCACCTATCAGCAGCTGATTGAGTGGTATCAGGCCGGAGAACTGGATTTCAGCCGTGTCAGAACCGTGAATCTGGACGAATATGTGGGGCTTGACGGCGAAAATGACCAGAGCTATCGTTATTTTATGAATCACAATCTTTTTGACCATATCAATATTGACAAGAAGAATACCAATGTTCCGAATGGAAAAGCCGCTGACATGACTGCGGAAGCAGATCGTTATGAGGCACTGATTCAATCGATGGGCGGTGTTGACGTTCAGCTTTTGGGCATCGGAAATAACGGACACATCGGATTCAACGAACCCCATGATTCTTTCGACAAGATTACCCATGAGGTTCAGCTGACCAAATCCACCATTGAGGCCAACGCCCGCTTTTTCTCCAACATGGATGAAGTGCCGAAGAAGGCGATCTCCATGGGCATCGCCACCATTATGCAGGCCAAAAAGATCGTGTTGGTCGCCAATGGCGCAAAAAAGGCAGACATCATTTATGAGACCTGCTTTGGCCCCATCACTCCCAATGTTCCCGCTTCCGCTTTGCAGCTGCATCCGGATGTGACGATTATTGTTGATGATGAAGCATATGCGACTGTAGCGAAAAAATGCGGCAAATAGTCGGTCTTTGATCGATCTGAATATGTTTGATATAATAACCGGCGGACAGATTCGTCCGCCGGTTATTGCATTTTGTGTCGAACGCACAGAGGAAGAAAGTCAAAAAAGAAATTCTTCTTACATTTGTTTGAAATCTGTGCTATAATAGAAATTGTAATAGACATACAAACGTGTAGTTTTGACGAACGTAAATCCGGTTGTCAGGGGTGCACGCTTTTTCATTGGTGTGGTTTTTTTGAGGAATGGGAGGCAAAACTGATGTTTCAACCTGGAAATCTGATTGTTTATGGAAATTGCGGCGTCTGCAGAGTAGTCAGTGTGGGAAAGCTGGAATCACCGACTGTTGATCCGGACCGGCTTTACTATACATTAAAGCCGGTATTCGGAAATGAGATCATTTATATTCCGGTGGACAGCGATACCTATATGCGGCCCACAATATCAAAAGAGCAAGCGGAGGATCTGGTGAGACAGATTCCGCAGATTCAGGAAGATGTTTATGTAAGCCGGAACCTCACGATGCTCAAGGAGCATTATGAGGAGGCGTTCCACTCCCATCAGTGCAGAGATTTGGTGCAGCTGATTAAAAGCATATACAGCAAAAAGGAAAAGGCCATCGGCGAGGGTAAACGGATCGGGCAGGTGGACACCAGATATATGAAGCGCGCCGAGGAGCTTCTTTACGGGGAGCTTTCTGTAGCTCTGGAAATTCCGAGAGACAACGTGCTTACCTATATTGAAACGGCAATCCAAAGGCTTGAAGGCGGAAGAAGCCGGGCGTGACGGAACAAAAAAGCGGTGATCCGCAGGTCACTGTGAACCGCCCCAGAAGGAATAGACACGAAAAAGAAAAGCAAGTCGTAGAATATCAATGATTTACGCCGTCTGGCTCCGTTTTTCAAATGGGGTCAGGCGGTATTTTAATTGGTAACG
>DBGCDL010000122.1:0-8663 GCA_048358235.1 Oscillospiraceae bacterium | reverse complement strand
ATTAAAACCCGTTTCGAGATAGAAAATACGACAAAGAGCCTGAAAGACTTTACCGGCAGTAAGGAACAGGAAAAGGCTAAAGTCGAGGAGTTGAACCGGAAATACGGCGAGAGCTTCGGGTATTACAATACCGTTGCCGAGTGGTACGATGTGCTGATCCAAAAGAGTGATGACTATATCCAAATGCTTTTCCTGCAAGCGAAAGCCCAAAGCCTTGTGAACAAGGCGGTGGAAGCGGACGAAAAGGTGAACGAGGTAAAGGCTACTCCCGAATCCGATGTCGAGGGTTCGATGGGCTGGTTCTCTAAAATGGGACTTTATATGGCTCAAAGCGAGTCTTACGGTCAGATTGACGCTCAGACGTTGATCGAGAAACATAATAAGGAGGCCAAGGATGCAGCCGTAAAAGCCGCCGAGGAACAGCGGGACGCTTATCTGGAGGAGGCAAGGAAACTGCAGGAGGAATATGCCGAGCTGGGAAAGAAATCCGGTATCGGCGGGTTCGTGGCTCCTGAGAACAACAAGGATAAAGCGAAACCGGCCAACAACCTCGCCGAGCTGGAACTGAAAGCCCGGCAAAAGATAGAGGATCAGCGTATTGCCATCCTGAAAGAGGGATATGACAAGGAGCGTGAGGAGGCATCGTTGAACTTTGAGCGGGAGAAAGAGCGTATCAACCGTGAGGAGCAACAGCGCATTGAACTTTATAACAAGCTGAAAGCCGCCGGGGAAAAAGTTACTCCTGAGCAGCTTGCCAATATCTCGGCACAGGCCGCAACCCAGCGTATACAGGTTGCACAGATATATGATGCCACCGTTGCAGAGATTGACGGTAAGGAGAAAAAGGATAACGAGGAGAAAAAGAAGAAACAGCAGGAAACCCTGCAGGAACTTCTGACTAAATATCGTGACTATGAGGCACAGCGTGCGGCTATAAAGAAACAAGGTGATGATGATATCGCTAAATTGGAGGCGGAGCGGACTGAGGCAAACTCGGCGGAGATTGACCGGGCGATAGCCGTCGCAAGAGAAAAGGTAAAACAAGGCATCCAATCAGTGAATGATGCGGAGGCTGACAGTATCTCAAAGGACAATGATTTCTTTAAAAAGCTCTTTGGGGATTATTCTTCCATGTCTTTCGACTCACTGCAGAAACTTATCTCACAGGCGAAGCAGTTGCGTGCATATTTATCCGGCAAGGGAGATGCGAAAGGTATCACGTTCATCTCTCCGGATCAACTGAAAAACATAGAGAAAAGTCCGGCAGAACTTGAAAAGCTGAAAAAAGCCCTTGATAAATTGCTCGATACCGGCAAGGGAGGCAATAATAAGTGGGAGAACATCTTCAAGACATTTGAGAAAGGCTTTGCCGAACTCAAAGGTGCGAAAGGAGCCAAAGAGGTGTCCGGCGCAATCGGTACGATCAGCGGGGCAGCGTCCGAGGCGGCTGGTGAACTTGCCAATATGTTTGACCAGATGGGTGACAACGAGGTTGCCGATGCCCTGAACGGTATGCAGCAGGTGATGGGGGCGGTTTCCAATATCGGACAAGGTTTCGCCAAGGGTGGCTTGATCGGTGGCATCGGTGCGGCTATCGGTGAGGCCGCAAATTTCCTGACCTCGGCCTTTGCTGCGGAAGCCCGCCACAAGGAGGCTCTAAAAGAGATTGAAAAGGCAAAGCTCGATTTCCAGCGGCAATACAACCTCTTACTGCTGGAGCAGAACCTTTTGCTCGAAAAGGCGGAGAACATATTCGGGGAGCGTCAGGTAGCAAAGGCCGCCAATGCGATAGAGGTCTATCGTGATGCCCTCTCGCAATTCAAGGAAGAACTGGCCGGTGACGCTCCCACCATGAACTGGATAGAGCGCATGACGGGTGATTTTGCCGGAACCTACCGCAAACGGCTGGAGAACTATCAGAAAGGTTTTGGCGGGTTGAACGATGCGCAGATCGTTACGGGACATAAAAAAACGGGATTGTTCGGCTGGGGAAAAGGAAAGGATGTTTATAGCGGGATCCTTGATGTTTACCCTGAACTGATAAAGGCCAACGGCGAGCTGGATACGGAGATGCTCCAAGTCATTCTCGATACCCGTAAGATGAGCGATGAAACCCGGAACTATCTTGAGAACCTGATCGACCTGAAAGATGCGATGGACGAGGCGGAACAGGCTTTGGAGGATTATCTGCAGGAAACGTTCGGGAGCCTCGGTCAGGGAATGCTCGACTCTATCACTTCCGCCATCAAGGGAAGCGGCACGGCATTGGAGAATTTTGCGGATCAGGCCGCTTCCGTGCTGGAGAACCTCGGAGAGCAGATCGCATATTCCCTGTTCTTTGCCGATAAGTTCGATGACCTGCAGAAAAAGTTAAAGGCGGTATATGGAAGCGGTAAAAGTGAGGAACAGATTGCGGGTGATGCCATGCACCTGATCGATAGCTTTTATGACAATATCGGGAATAACGTTGATGCGGCTCAATCGTGGATGGAAGCGTGGAAAGACAAGGCCGCCGCTATGGGGTATGATCTTTGGAAAAACGATGAGGAAAAGACTACCACCCAAAGCGGGCGTGCCGGTGCTTTCCAAACCCTCACACAGGATCAGGGTACAAAGCTGGAGGGATTGATGACCTCCCTGCAGATGCACGATGCCTCCATCGATGAGAACGTGGAGAATATATCAGAGGGCATAGGCGGAGCATTGGAAACGATCGATAAGATAAAGACGAACACCGATGCCTTGCCAAAGATATACGATGAGATAAGGGATATCAAACAAAACGGTTTAAAGATGAAATGACAATGGATATTTTAAAAGGCTTGTTACTGATAAACGGGGTTGATGTCTTTGTGGATTATGGGGCATTCCTCGCAGAGGAGAAAGCGGGTGATACCAAGAATTACTCCGCCCTGCTGAAACCGCCATCGGCAAAGCCGCACACGGCTGTGTCATTCCGGGAAAAAGACGGGGAGAAACTGCCTGATGCGCTTTTACCCGCATGGGAGGCTCGTGATGTCACCCTGCAATTTGCGATCATAGCGGCAGACCGGGCGCAATTCCTGTCCCGTTATTCGTCATTCCTGAAATTTCTCAAGGCCGGTAATAAGGGATGGTTGACCATCAACCCTCCGGAGCTTGGCAGGAGTTACCGGATGTATTACAAGGATTGCACGGATTACACCCAGCTGACCGATTTCGGGGGTGAGGTCATCGCAAAATTCAGCGTGAAATTTCGGGAACCGGTTCCCTCGTTATAGTATTCAAACATTATTCAAACAGCGTTCAAAATGGAGCTTAAAATATACAACCAGCAAGGGGTGTTCAAGACTGCGGTATCGCCGTCAGACTCCGACCGCCACGTAAAGGAAGTGATGAATGACAATATCCTGAATTTGTCGTTTACCCTTTACGAGTACGTGGAACTGGGCGTGAATGATTACGTGGATTTTGAGGGTGAACGCTTCACGCTGCTGGAGGATTACAAGCCGGAGCAGAAATCCACCGTTGAGTATGCCTACAGCTGCAAGTTCTACGGTATAGAGAGTGAGCTTAAAAAGGCCAAAGTCCTCAAGATGGTGGACGGTGACGATGAGCTTTCCTTTTCCTATGATGCCACGGCTGCCGAACACCTGCAGCTGATATGTGACAATATAAACCGTATCAAGGGGACGAAAAATTGGGTTATCGGCGAGGTGGTGTCCTCCGCTAATGTAAACATAGAGTATGATAAGATATTTTGTTTCGATGCCCTTTCGGAAATAGCCAAGAATTTCAATACCGAATGGTGGATCGAGGGAACCACTATCAATCTGAGCCGTTGTGAACACGGCACTCCCGTATCTTTGGGGTACGGAAAGGGGCTGCTCAGGCTTTCCCGTGTGGAGAATGATACGGTTCCTTTCTTTACCCGGTTGTATCCTCTTGGCAGTACCCGTAATATCGTGGCCTCTGATTACGGCCACCGCCGCCTGCAGCTTCCGGGTGGTGTCCGTTACGTGGAAAGGAATATCCATCTCGGAATCGTGGAGCAGGCGGAGGAGGAGGCCTTTGCGTACATATTCCCGAAACGAATCGGTACTGTTACCGGTGTCAGGACGGAAGAGGCCACAGGTGAGGACGGCAATGCGTTCACTATATATTATTTTACTGATGAGGGGTTGAATTTCGATCCGAACACGTATGAGATCGAGGGGCTTGTTAAACAGGTGTCGTTTCAAGGCGGGGAGTTGAACGGGCGTGATTTTGAGGTGAATTTCAACTCCGAGACAAAGGAGTTCGAGATTATCACGCAATTCCCGTATGAGAACCAGCAGCTACCGGGCGGCCTGCTGATCCCGAAGCCGGGTGACGAGTATATCCTTTGGAACATACGGATGCCTAAAGAGTATTATCCGCTGGCGGAAAAAGAATTCGAGGAGGCCGTTCAGAAGCATATCGAGTCGATAAGCATTGATACGTCAGTCTATAAGGCTCCAACCGATTACATCTATTTGGATGAGAACCATATCGATTTGAAATTGGGGCGGCGTGTCCTTTTGGAGAATGAGATTTATTTCCCCACCGGCACTCACGAGAGCCGTGTGACCAAGATCTCCCGCCGGGTGAATAATACCACAGATATGGATATTGAATGCACGTATGCGGTTGATTACGGGCGTATCAATCAGATCGAGAGTAATATCGTGGATATTCAGGCAGCCTATAAGGAACAGCTGAATAAGGACGTGCTGACCGTATTGAAAAGCTGGGACAGTATTGATCCCACCGAGTATAACGTCCTTTCCGCCGTCCGGACAATACGCACGATCGCAAATTCCTTGAGCAAGCTGGAAAAAGAAACGGCAGACAAATACCTCAGAAAGGACATACCCGACACGGCGAAAGAGCTTGAAACCTTTTTGAAGGGGATAAAGGTTATCGGCGAGGCTCTTGTTGAAAGCCTTACGGTAGAGAAAGACTCCACTTTCAAAGGTCTGCTTTCCTCCGAGGTCTTTACTTCGGGTTTCCCCGGCGGAACCGGATGGGCATTGTTTTGGAAAGAGATGCTTAATGCCGCAGGAGTAAAGGAAAAGAAAGCCGTCATGGAGCTGGACGAGATGACCGTCCGTGGGGTTATGCGAGTGTATGAATTTGTCATCTCACAACTGATGGGTGAGAACGGAACCCGTCTGACAACTGACATGATGCGTGTCGATCACATCGATGCGGGCACAAAGACAATCTATCTCGATACGGAGAAAGGAGTCCTTTACAACCCTTTCCGTCCGGGTGATATCCTGATGGTTCAGCGTTTTTCCGTGGATGGTATCATCAAGCAGTACGAACTGCAGGTGGTCACTGCCAAAGTCGGTGATACCTCCAAAGGAGAGGAACGGCTCGATAGCATCACCTATAAGAATTTTGTAGGCGATGAGGGTAGTGTTGTTTTTCGTGACGTGCTTACCCGTGTGGACTCCGCCACCAATTCAGACCGCAAAGGGGTTATCAAACAAACCAGCGTTGAGGAGGGCAGTCCGTATCTTGATGTCCTGTACGGGATGAAAACGGATCCTGACAACGCCGTGCGTCTCCGGCTTGGACGTCTGGCCGGTATTATTACCTATTGGTGGGGGCAGCTGCAGGGATATGGTCTGTATTCCAACAACGCCTATCTGCTGGGTGATTTCCGTCTGCGTACCGGTGAGGATGTCCGGACGAAATTCGAGATAATGGAGGGTATGCTGCAAAGTGCCATGCAGAGCGTTGTGGGCACGATGACCGAGGAGGATAACTTTTTGAAAAACGCCAGCTTTCAGGATGACATGGCTTATTGGGAGCGTGAGAGTGATATGGCTTTATTTGATATCGGAGGGCAGCTGCTTGATTTAGGCGTGAATTTCTATTCCGAGAAAAACAAGGTGGCCGATATTGACTCTTTCGATGGCCGTTTCATGCTCCGGATCAAACGGAGTCACATTCGCCAGCTGAATGCGGATATCACCAAGCCGGAAGATGGCAGCGTCATATTTCTAACCTTGAAATATCATTGCGCCGAGGAGGGGATCCTGACTGCCGGTTTCAGTGGATCCGCTCCCTATGTGGAGCAGGTTATTCCGGCTGGTGAGGGCTTTGATATACTGGAGATATCAGGAGTATGGAACGGAACCGGTGATTTTCTCCTGAAATTTACCGGTGACTTGTATATCGAGCAGCTAACCCTGACCAATCATCCGTTAGAGGATTATAAAAAAGAGGTCAGTACCAAGTTCGAGCAGACCGCCGAGCATATTCTTGCCGTGGCCGAGGAGGTGAATAAGATAGACCATACCATCAAGACCGCCGGTTGGATCACCACGGCAGACGGTAACAAGCTGTGGGCTACCATAACCGAGGTGGACAGTCTTGGCAATCGTGTCACCACGCACGAGAGCAGCTTTCACGTGACGGCGCAGCAGATCAATGCTATCGTGAGCCGTATCGATAAGGCGGAGGATGATTTGGGAATCATAGACCATACCATCAAGACTGCCGGTTGGATCACCACGGCAGACGGCAACAAGCTATGGGCTACCATTGACCGGGTGGATGTCCTTGGCAATCGTGTCACCACGCACGAGAGCAGCTTTCACGTGACGGCACAACAAATCAATGCCATTGTTAGCCGGGTGGATACGATAGACGGAACCATCAGCAAGGCTGGGTGGATTACTACTGCAGACGGCAATAAGTTATGGGCGAGCAAGACGCTTGAGAATGGTGATACGATTGTTTCCTATATCAACCAAGCGGCGGACTCCGTGACAATAAACGCCAAGCATATCAAGCTGGAGGGGCTTGTAACTGCGAATGGTAACGTACAATTCACCACGGATGGAAAGATAATCGCCAAGAACGGCGAGTTCAGCGGAACGGTTGTCGGTGTGTCGGGTTCCTTCAAATCCTTAAACTGCGTGAATAATAGCGGGGATATTGTCGGAGGCATCTCCTTTGGCAGTGATGGAAAGATGTGGTTTAACGGTGACCTGTATCATCAGGGCTATGACTATGACAAAAAACGTTCTTTCCGTTTCTATACCTCCGATGTTTGGTGTCGTGGTAATTTCGGGGCAAGGCAACGCAATACACTGGTGGTATATGGCAGTTATGGTTACTATTACGTAAATGGTTTGGATACGGAAACCGGTAAGGTATATGTCTCCCTACCCTCGGCCACGTCATCCAATAACGAGACCTATTATACCATTCCGTTATACGGAACCACCGGGGATGCTTCCGGTTTCCCTGTTGACTTGGTGATCATAAAGGTTTCAGGGACGTACCGGTATTTATTGAGCGGGATGAAAAGCCAGCGGGTAACGGTCATGAATGCGAATAATCAAAATAGTGAAATTTATATCTACTCGAATGGCAATAAGGTAAAATGGCCGGGCGGTACTATCGCTGATTGTAGGAATATAGCGGATTTCATGAGTCCTTCACCGGCTTCTAACTTATTAGGCAGAGGATGGATAGTGGGCGCAATGAATGATAATAACTGGTAATAATAAAAAGGAGGTATTTATGAAAGTGAATTTGAATGTTCCCTTTATGAATTATAAGGGGTTGGTGATCACGAAAAAGGTAGAGGGTACGGATGTGGAACAGGAGCAGCTGATGAAAGATGTCATTGCTCCGATCCTATTCAGTGGGGAGTGGAGAGATGAGAGGGTGAATGCTTTGAGTGGTGATGAAAAAATCCGTGCTTATAGCTTGAGCCTTAAGATCTATCAATCCACCGGAGATATCGAAATCTCAGCGGAGGAGGCTCTAATGATAAAAGAAGCCGCATTGGTTTTGAGCCCCGGCGGTTACGCACAAATTGTCAAATTGATAGACGGATAAGTTATGGTACTGACAGAAGCTCAATTGCAGGAAATCGCTAAACGTGTGCGTGCGATCATCCGAGCCGAATCCAAAGGCGTGGGTGATCTACCGGTGGCCACCTCGTTGGATGGGCTTCTCTCGCTTCCGGCCTTGCGCTTTAACGGTGGCGTGCCGGAAGTAGTAGAGGCTCCTATCTCCAAATTGCAGGACGTGGCATTGGATGCGGTCAGTGGGGCAACGAAAGCCGCCAATGAAGCCGCAGTAAAAGCCAACACGTCTGCAGGTAATGCAGATAAGGCAACCACAGCGGCCAATAACGCTGCCAAAAGTGCCAATGATGCCGCCGGTACTGCCGGAGCAGCTACCGAAGCGGCAAAGAAAGCCACGGATGCGGCCAACGGAGCCGCCTCCAATGCCACGAATGCCGCCACGAAAGCGTCCTCCGCAGCTGATACGGCGAATAAGGAGGCCAGCTCTGTAAATGCGGCCAAATCGGAAGCTCTTGCCGCTGCCGCCCGTGCGAGCAGTACGGCCACCACAGCAGAGGCCGAAATCGAGAAGATGAAGCAGCTGCAGGAATCCATATCGGGTGCAGCTTCATTGGCTCCCACGAGGATGGAACTGACCTACACGAAACGCATCACCCAGCGTAATCCTTACGTTCAGCGTATCGTGGCCAAGATGTTCCCCTCGTACTCCCTGCAGAATGTTTTGTTCTTGGGTGATGACGTGGCCGTGAGCGTGGATCCTGCCGGTATTGTAACCCCGTTGAAGATCGGAACGAGCCGGATCCACGTGATCCCGACACAGGCCACCCA
>DBGCDL010000121.1:0-7826 GCA_048358235.1 Oscillospiraceae bacterium | reverse complement strand
GAACGGCTCCAGCATCACCCGTACCGCGGAAGACAGGGAACTGAATATTCGCTATTTCAAAATGTACCGGGAGATGCTGGAGCCGTTCAGCTCGAGAGCAATCTGTTTTTCAATGAGCTTCTTCATGACTGCCGCGGCGTCTTCATCAAAATCTTCGGCGCAAATCTGAATTTCCCGTTTGGCCCTGGCGGCGTTCAGATACCGGTAAGGATAGGTAATATGGGCAAGGGTATCAAAATTTCCCCACTCCGCCATTTCCAGAAGCTCGCTGTAATATTTTTTCAAAGCACGGTGAATTTCCCCGTCAGACATGGCGGCAAAATCCATAAAGTAAAAATCCGGGTCTCCGGAGGTATTGTGCAGCGAACCGATCACAAAATCCCAGCGGAAGCGGTTCAGCACCCAACGGGATCTCTCCGGATTCTGCAGCGGCTGCCCCAGCTCAACTCCCGCCAGAAGGCAGAGGGACGTCAGCGGCTTTTCCGCCTCGATCTGTAAAAAGCTGGCGGGCACCGTCTCTGACAAATGGAGCTCCTCCCATTGGTTCACCTCACAATGGTCAGTCACCGCGAATACGTCCACATGTTTTCCGGCAGCGGCAGAAACCATTTCGTGGACCGTGAACTCCCCGTCCATGGAATTTATACTGTGGTTATGAAGATCAATGTTCAAACGCATTCCCTGCCTTTGCAATTTTCTGTCCGTCTCGCAAGGAAACGGGCAAAAAGGCAAAATTCGCCGGCAGTTCCAGGCAGCCGGTGAATCCTGCTTTTTCACTGCTATATTTTTAAAATTATAGCACACTCCTAACGAGATTGCACTATTTTTCTGGAATATGAAAGAAAATATTGTCATGGCGTCCGTTTGATTTTACGGAAACATATGGTATAATAGCCTCTATAGTACTTGATTTGCGTCCGCAGATCGAACTTTTGCCCGAGCTGTTTTTCCAGGGGGAAATCAGCCACACCGGAAATAAATTTTGGAGGAAACTTTTATGCGAGCAGTTATTACGGTAATCGGCAAGGATTGTGTAGGCATTCTTGCGAAAGTCAGCGCCATTTGTTCAGACTACAACGCAAATGTCATTGACGTGACCCAGACGGTCATGCAGGATTTGTTTGCCATGATTATGCTGACTGATATCAGTAAAATGAACCAGCCCTTTTCACAGTTTGTCAGCCAGATGAAAGAGCTTGGAGACACACAGAATCTTACGATTCACGTCATGCACGAGGACCTTTTTAACTCCATGCACAAAATCTGATTTCTATTTTGGAAAGGACTGCGGAAACTGCCAATGCTGAACGTAAACGATATATTGGAAACCATTCACATGATACAGGACGAAAATCTGGACATCCGTACGATTACCATGGGGATTTCCCTGTTGGACTGCATTGATCCGGACATCGACAAAGCCTGTAAGAATGTATATGACAAAATTACCCGCTGTGCGGAAAAGCTGGTGAAAACCGGCGAGGACATCGAAACGGAATATGGCATCCCCATCATCAACAAGCGTATTTCCGTTACGCCTATCGCCATTGTAAGCGCCGCCTGCGGTCAGTCTCCGGTTCGCTTTGCGCAGACCATGGACCGGGCTGCCGAGGCCTGCGGCGTCAACCTGATCGGCGGCTACTCTGCCCTGGTTCAGAAGGGTTTCAGCGCAGGCGATCTGCAGCTGATTCACTCCATCCCTGAGGCGCTGGCTGTCACAGACCGTGTTTGCTCCTCCGTTAATGTCGGCTCCACCAAGGCAGGCATCAACCTCGATGCCTGCAAGCTCATGGGCGGAATCGTGAAACGCGCTGCCGAGCTGACCGCCGACCGCAACTGCTTCGGCGCAGCCAAGCTTGTCGTGTTCTGCAACGCTCCCGAAGACAATCCCTTCATGGCGGGCGCCTTCCACGGCGTGGGAGAACCGGACTGCATCATCAACGTAGGTGTTTCCGGCCCCGGTGTGGTTCGTTCCGCCGTTGCGAAATATCCGGATGCCAGTATCAGCGAGATTGCCGACGTCATTAAGAAAACTGCTTTTAAGATTACCCGCATGGGTCAGCTTGTAGGCACCGTGGCTTCCGAGCGGCTGGGCGTCCCCTTCGGCATCGTAGACCTGTCTCTCGCCCCTACCCCCGCAGTGGGTGACTCCGTGGCTCACATTCTGGAAGAAATCGGTCTGGAGCAGTGCGGAACTCACGGAACCACCGCCACGCTTGCTATGCTCAACGATGCGGTCAAAAAAGGCGGCGTCATGGCCTCTTCCCGTATCGGCGGCCTGTCCGGCGCATTTATCCCGGTATCCGAGGATGCAGGCATGATCGCTGCCGCCCGTTCCGGCGCCATTTCCATTGAAAAGCTGGAGGCGATGACCGCAGTTTGTTCCGTCGGATTGGATATGATCTGTATTCCCGGCGATGTCACTCCGGATACAATCGCTGCAATCATTGCAGACGAAGCTGCCATCGGCATGGTAAACTCCAAAACAACAGCGGTTCGTGTCATTCCCGCCATCGGCAAAAAAGTCGGTGATGAACTGGATTGGGGCGGCCTCTTCGGAAGCGGCCCGGTGATGCCCATCAACGGGAGATCCTCGTCCAAGTTTGTCAATCGGGGCGGACAGATTCCGGCTCCTTTGCAGAGCCTGAAAAACTGACAGAAAATCCTGTTTTGCAGGATATTTTCTTTTCTGTTTTACCGCCGAAAAAAGTCATAAATAATTGTTGATTTTTTAACGATATCGTAGTATGATATAAAAATCGAAATTATGATATTGGGAATTGAATAGACGAAACAGCGAAACCGACCGCCGCAATCGAGCTTTTATGCCCTTGGTGACAGGATCCGCGCTACGCGGGTCGAATCTTTCACTTAGCGATTGGAGGCGGTCTCTTTGCGCCATTTGAGCTGTGAGTGTCGTTTTTTCCCCAGTTGTATTTGAGCTATTTTATTACACGGCACGGCTTCTGTATGAAATTCCGGTCAGAATAATACTGACGGCGAAGCGGGCAGCGTAATCCCCACGAAAGGAATGAAACCATATGGCAACCATTATTGATCAGATTCTTCAAATCGATTCCGTCGCGCAGAAGAAGCTGGATGAAGCGGAACAGATAAAGGTACAATATGAACAGGAAACCAAAGAAGAGATTGCCAGAACCAATGCTGCGATTCAGGCTGATGCCGACCGAAAGATCGATGCTGTCCGCCAGGAGCTGTCTCGCCAGTCCGAGCAGGAAAAGGAATCCATTTCCGCCAGAAGCGATGCCGAACTTCGCCGCCTGAAACAAATTTATGAAGAAAATCACGAGAAACTGGAGCAGGATATTGTCCGCAATGTATTGGGCCTTTAGCCGCTTGTCCAGCCTTGAAAGGAAGATATCTTTATGATGAACTCTTATTCAAGCAACGCCATCACCGCCAAGGCAAGGGCCATTTACGGCAAGCGTCTGACCAGTGCGGATTATCATGAGCTTCTTCGGCAGCGTACTGTTTCAGACGTGGCCTCCTATCTGAAAACAAGTACCAGCTACAGCAAATACCTGTCCGGCATCAGCGAAATGCAGATTCACCGCGGACAGCTTGAGCTCCTGTTGAACCGTTCCCGGCTGGAGAAATTTGTCAGCCTTTGTCACTACGACTTCTCAAAGAGCAGAAGTTTCTATCATTACGCCATCATGGACATGGAAATATCCATGATTCTCCGGGCAATCGTCCATCTGAATTCGGACTCCCCGCAGAATATTATTACGGGACTGCCCCTGTACATGCAGGATTACATTTCCTACGATTTTATGGCGCTCTCCAACATCCGGAACTTTGACGACCTGCTGAAAGTGCTGGAAGGTACTCCCTATGCTGCGGTGCTGAAAGTTTTTCGGGAAGAAAACGGACAGATCCGACTGACGGACTGTGAACTTGCGCTTAAAACCTATTATTATAAGCGTACTCTTTCCATCATCGACCGGAATTACAAGGGAGCGCTTCGCAAAGAACTCCGGGAAACCATTCTCATGGAGATTGACCTGACTAATCTGGCCCTGATTTATCGGCTTAATATCTTGTTCCGCCGTTCCCCCGAACAGATCCGGGCGCAGCTTCTCCCCTTCAGCTTCCGGCTGACCCCCCGTGCGGTTGAAAACCTGCTGGCTGTACAGACAGATGCGGAATTTGTAAGCGCTCTTCGACTTTCCGCCTATCATCCCAAGGAAAAAGATGCGGAATTCCATTATATTGAAGACTATACCAAACGGCTGAAGCATTTGATTACCCGAAAAGAAATCCGATTCTCTTCCAGCGCGCCGATCGCGTTTTACGCTTTGATTACGCTGCTGCGAATTGAAACTGAAAATATCACACTCATTATCGAAGGAATTCGATACGGACATCCCCTTTCGGAAATTGAAAAATTACTGATTCTGGATTAAGCGATAATAACGATAAGGTGGTGCACTATCTTGGCAATCGAAAAAATGTCCCTCATTAATCTGGTTGGCAATATGGTCGACTTGGACAGTACATTACTGCGATGTCTAAGGTGCGAGTATTTCCATCCGGAAATGGCAATTCATACAACCGAGCCTTCCCATGGCTTCAAAATACTGGAGGGTGAAAATCCTTATTCCGCTCCGCTGAACAATGTGCTCAAGCTTTTTTCCGATCTGAAACTGGAGGCGGAAAAAAGAGATTTCGACTATAGCGCATTCTCTCTGGAAGAAATCAAGGGCTTCACGGCATCAGTTGAAGACAAGGTTTCCGGACTCGTTCAAAAGAAGCGGGAAATCAAGGAAAGCATTTCCCAGCACGAGCAGGCAATCGTTCAGCTGCGGCATCTGGCAGGACTCAATGCAAGTTTTGACGACATCTTTGCCTGCCAGTACGTCAAGGTACGGTTTGGCCGTCTCCCCTATGACAGCTACACAAAGCTTTCCTATTATGACAACAAAACCTTTTTCTTCTTCCCCTTCGACAATGATAAGGAATATTATTGGGGCGTTTATTTTGCGCCTTCAACCAAAATTGCCGTCATTGACGACATCTTCAGTTCTCTCTACTTTGAGCGGATGCGGGTTCCGGATTACGCTCACGGTACGCCGGAAGTGGCAACCGGAAATATTAACGCGGTGCTTGCCGGCGAACGTGAGGAACTGACGAAAATCCGGGACGAATTGGCTGCAATCCGGGAGGATCAGAAAGACAAACTGCTGGAAGCCTACAGTGTGCTGAAGTTTGCACAGGCGGCCTTCAACTTGAGAAAGTACGTTGCCACCATCAACGACCGCTTCTATGTGGTGGGCTTCATTCCCAAAGCAAAGGAAAAAGAATTCTGCAATCTGTTTGACGACATTGTCAGTGTGGACTGCGTTGCCAAGCCTTATGACGCCGACCCCTCGCTGGTGCCTCCGGTAAAACTGAAAAATACCCGTTTTGCCGCTCCCTTCGAGCAGTTCGTCAACATGTACTCTCTCCCCTCCCACAAGGACATTGACCCTACCGGGCTCTTTGCCTTTACCTATACCATGCTCTTTGGCATCATGTTCGGGGATTTGGGCCAGGGCTTCCTGCTGGCGCTGATCGGATTTATTCTTGCCAAGTGGAAAAAGATGAATTTCGGCCGAATCGCAATCCGGCTTGGCGTTTCCTCAATGATTTTCGGCACCCTCTACGGATCGGTGTTCGGCTACGAAGAGCTTTTGGATCCGGTTTACGAAGCCATGGGCATTCATTTTCTTCCCCTCAAAGTCTTTGACGGCAATGTCACCAATATGCTGCTTCTGGGCGCGATTGCCATCGGCGTGATTTTGATCTGTACTTCCATTGGGATCAACATTTATCTCGGCTTCCGTCAGAAGAACTATGAGCGGGCCGTATTCGGTCACAACGGCATTGCCGGTCTGGTATTCTACCTCTCCGCCGCCTTTATGATTCTTAACATGATGGTCCTGCAAACCAATATCTGCAATATCTGGTATGTTCTCTTTTTGATTGTGCTGCCTTTGCTGGTAATCTTCTGCAGGGTTCCCCTTTCCCGTCTGCTTCAGCGGCGGAAGGATCTGTTCGGCGAAGGAATCGGAGAATTCTTTATTGAGAATTTCTTTGAGGTTTTTGAATATGTATTGAGCTATCTCTCAAACTCCATGTCGTTTTTGCGTGTCGGCGGATTTATCCTAAGCCACGCCGGAATGATGGCGGTGGTTATGTCCCTTTCCGAAATGGTCGGCACCGCCGCAAGTCCTATTGTGGTAATCCTCGGCAACCTGTTTGTCATGGCGCTGGAAGGTTTGATCGTGGGCATTCAGGTTCTTCGTCTGGAATTCTACGAGCTGTTCAGCCGTCATTTTGAAGGCAACGGCAAACCTTTTGAACCCGCTTCCGTAAACTACTCTGCTGCAAACTGACGGAATCGGTTGAATTTTGGCTTTTTGCGGCGCGTCCATGATGCGTTGTATCCGCAAATTGATTGGCAAATCCACTTTTAAACTATCGATGGAATCCCCATCAGAAAAACGGAGGAATTATTTATGAATACTGTTATGATGCTGCTTCTGCCCCTTCTTGCCATTGCTCTTCTTGCTTCTCCCCTGGTTCCTGTTTACCGCGGTGTGACCACCGGCAAAAAAGCGAAACGTTCCGTAATTGCCAACCTCTGCGCATTTGCCGGAATCTGCGTCATTGCTTTTCTCCTCCCCATTGGCGGTATTGCTTCCGCAGCCGGTGAAGCTGTTGCTGTAAGCGGCGCGTCCGTTGGTATGGGCTATCTGGCGGCTGCTCTGGTTACCGGCCTTTCCTGCGTAGGCGCCGGTATCGCTGTTGCCGCTGCCGCTCCTGCCGCAATCGGAGCTGTTTCCGAAGATCCCAAATCCTTCGGTAAAGCAATGATCTTCGTTGTATTGGGCGAAGGTGTTGCAATTTATGGTCTGCTGATTTCCATCATGATCCTGAACAAACTGGGCTGATTTCGCTTTTCTTTATCGGCAGCCGGGGCGCTTGCCCCGTTTGCCCCAGCCAAAAGTCAGAAAGGGATGGCCATTTCCATGAAATTTTTTGTGATCAGCGACAATATTGATACCCAGATGGGCATGCGCCTGACCGGTATCGAAGGCATTGTGGTGCATGAGCCCCATGAGGTGGAAACAGCGCTGAAAACGGCATACGCTGACAGCGAGATCGGCATCGTCCTGATGACTCACAAGCTGATTCAGCTTTGCTCGGACACCGTTTTTGAATATAAGCTGAACAATAAGCGGCCACTGATTGTTGAAATTCCTGACCGCCATGCCACCTCCCAGATCAGTGAGACAATTTCCCGCTATATTCAGGAAGCGGTAGGAATTAAGATCTGATGAACCATCCGGAGCAATATGAAATAAGCTTTTTGTGTGAAATACCGCTTATTTTACATAATTGTTTCCGTCTCCCCAAGCCTGTATATAAAGGACGGTCTTTTCTATGGAACAGCAGAAAAAGCTTAGCAAATTTGAGACCGCTGTTTTTGCCGAGGTCGACGCTAAAGTCGCCCAGATCCGGCAGGAAGCGGAGAAACATAAAATTGAACAAGTAAAGAGAAACGCGGAAGAGCAGGAAATTCGTGTTGCAAACGAGGTACAGCGGCAGATTCAGGATCTCCAGAAGAAGAGCAAACGGGAGATTGCCAAATTTGGCCTTGATGCCAAACGCCGTATTCTTCAGCAACGCGGCGAGCTCACAGACCGGATTTTCCGGAATGCCGCTGAAAAGCTGAATGCGTTTGCGAAAACGGAGCAGTACACCGATTACCTTTTGAAAGAAATTGAAGAATTCTCGAAAACAAATTCACTCCCCCATGT
>DBGCDL010000120.1:0-82298 GCA_048358235.1 Oscillospiraceae bacterium | reverse complement strand
CCAGCGAAAAGCTGGGCAGGCGGGTGTGTCCCTTGCTTTCAAAAAAGCTCAAAAAGGATTCCCGCAGTTCGTTTAATCCGGTCCATTTCATTGTTTCATTCTCCTATTCTAATCTGCATTTCATAACGTTGCCATTCTGTTCCGGGTGATTCCGCGGCAATCGGCAGCAAAAACAAAAATACCTCCGTCCGGCTATGGGACGAAGGCATGCTTCCGTGGTACCACCCAAATTGCCGGCACAGGGAAAATTCTCCCGAGACAGCCGGCCTCTTGTGCTTCCTTAACGCGGAAAAACGCGGTTTCTTTCGAACCGGACTCGGGGAGAGCAATTCCATCACCGTTTCAGGGCTTTCACCTTCCGCCCCTTCTCTGAAAAACGGTATAACGGAACCATTCCCGTCACAGCCTGTATCGATCAACTTTAACCACATTATACTTCCCGTGCAAAAGCTTGTCAAGTAACCCCGCCGCCCAAAAAAAATTGAATTTTCCGGCCGGTGGTTGTATACTGTGCTTGATATTCCTTTTGTGAGGAGGGAAAACGATGAATGCAACGACGAAAGGAGGTCATCCCATGTGGGTCGTTTACGCGCTGCTGTCGGCGTTTTTCGCGGCGGCCACGTCCATTCTGGCCAAAATAGGCATTGAAGGAATCAATTCCAATCTGGCCACCGCCATCCGCACGGTGGTGGTACTGGTCATGGCGTGGGGACTGGTTTTCCTCACCGGCGCCCAAAGCGGAATTGCCAATATCGGGAGCAAAAGCTGGATCTTCCTGATTCTTTCCGGTATTGCCACGGGACTTTCCTGGCTGTTTTACTATAAGGCGCTCCAACTGGGAGATGCCTCCCGGGTGGTTCCCATTGACAAATTCAGCGTCGTCATCAGCATGGTGCTGGCCTTTGTCATCCTCAAGGAGGCGCTTACCTGGAAAACGGTTCTGGGCGGGCTGCTCATCACCGCAGGAACCTTTGTGCTGATCCTGTAAGAACTTCCCCGGAATCCCGTACAAGCCCTGCCGTTTTCCCAGATGGGGAAGCGGCAGGGCTTGTGCTTTCCGGTACTCACCGATTCAGGAATTTCCCAGCAGTGCTTTCGCCTTCAGCACCGCCGCAATGGTTTTGGCATCGGTAATCTTGCCTGCCATAATCATATCCACCACCGCCTCAAAGGGATAGGTCTCCACGTTCAAAAACTCGTCCTCATCCAGATGCTGCTGCGTTTTTTTGAGCCCCCGGGCCAGAAACATATGAATGACCTCGGTGAGATAGGCCACCGAAGGACGAAGCTCCCCCATATAGGTCAGCTCGCCGGCCTTCATGCCGATCTCTTCCTCCAGCTCCCGGTTGGCGGCTCCCCAGACCTGCTCGCCCGCATCCAGCTTCCCGGCGGGGATCTCCAGGATTTCCTCGTTGAAAGGATAGCGGAACTGCCGCACCATATAGATCATATTGTCCTCGGTCACCGGCACCACACAGGCTGCGCCGCCGTGCTCAATCACTTCCCGGTAGGTTTCGCGCCCGTTGGGAAGCTGTACCGTATCCACCCGGAGGTTGATGATTTTACCGTCGTAAATTCGTTTGGTGTCCACCGTTTTTTCTTCCA
This sequence comes from Oscillospiraceae bacterium, assembly GCA_048358235.1. Lineage (GTDB taxonomy): Bacteria > Bacillota > Clostridia > Oscillospirales > Ruminococcaceae > Paludihabitans. Next base: position 80,693 of record DBGCDL010000120.1, on the reverse strand, counting down.
GATTCATGTCTTTCATATTGCAAGCCCCTTTTTTGCCCGTGATGGCTTTTCGGCCGGAGAATTGCCGGAAGTCCGGACCGTCTGACCCCATTATAGCAACATCGGGCGGGATACGCAAGAACGTCGGGAATTTTGAACGAGGGCGTGCCACATATTCCGGAAGGGCAGATCATATAGTATACCGATCATCCCATTCTCAAGCGGCGGCAGGGGAACAATCCCGCCCACACCGGAACCGCCGGAGACTGGTACAACAGCCGGAGGAATAAGACGCTATGGATACTGATTTTTATCAATCGCCGCCCACCTATGCCTGTCTCCAGAAAAAGCTGCGGGAACTGAAGCAGCGTTTTCCCTTTCTTCAGCTTCAGTCCATCGGGCAATCCATTTTGGGGCGGCAGATCTATGCCGTTACGCTGGGGACTCCCAATCCCTGCGCACTGTTCGCGGGCGGGTTTCACGCCCAGGAATGGCTGACCTCCAGTCTGCTGGTCCGCTTTTTGGAAAATGTCAGCCTCTGCTGTCAGCAGCGCACCACCATTATGGGCACCCTCTTCAACAACAGCTTTATCTCCCGGGGCCTCACGATCATTCCCATGGTAAACCCGGATGGGGTCAGCATTGCACTGGAGGGGCCGAAATCCGCCGGAGCGCTGGCGCCGATGGTGGAAAAAATTCAAGCCCGCAGCCCGCTTAGCTGGCAGGCCAATGCCCGGGGAGTGGATCTCAATCACAATTTTGACGCCGGATACGGGGAGCTGAAGCAGATGGAGCAAAGCATGGGGATTACCCAGCCGTTTCCCCGCCAATACGGGGGCGCCTTTGTCCACAGTGAGCCGGAAACCCGGGCATTGGTGGGATTTCTCCGCACCCGGCGGGTGGAAACCGCCTATGCGTTTCATTCCCAGGGGGAGGAAATTTTCAGCGAGTACGGCACCCACACTCCTGCCCAAAGCAGGTATATCGTTCATCTGCTCAGCAAAGCCAGCGGATACACCCCCGTCCAGAATGACGGTCTCGCCTCCCATGGGGGATTCAAGGATTACTTTATTGAAAAGTATTACCGTCCGGGCTTTACCGTTGAAATCGGCAAAGGGGAAAATCCTCTGCCGATCACCGATCTGGAAAGCATTTATGATAAGACGCTGGAAATGATGGTCATCGCCTCGGTGATCTGATTTCTCCATAGGGCACGGGCTCTTTTCCGTCAGGAACCGGGCTTCTGAATGCAGATCAGTCCGCCTGTCCGGTCCAGCACCGGAAACCCTTTCAACAGCTCCTCCCGGGCGGAATAAACCTCTTCCGTGGTAATCAGGATACTCCCGGGGCGGCCGTCCTTCCCAAACGCCTCCGCTCCCCCGTTTTTGCACTTCAGGTTCATGAGCAGCTCCGACATCAGCAGATGCCGCTGCTTCCACTGATCCGGATTGTCTATGCCGTCAATCTCCACATAGGCATCCTGATTGTGCACCCCGGAAAGAGGCGCGGCATATTCGGAAAGGTAAATCTGAAAGGAATCCTCATAGGTGGGGATCGTCATTCTCCATGAGGCCCGGTAGTCCGCCGCTGCGCACAGAAGGAAGAGCGCCGCCGCTCCCCACGTCAGAATCTTTCGGGGACAGTCCCGGGCAACATGACACAGCAGCAAAGCGGTCAGAAGCAACACCGGCACAAAAGCCGGCAGGATGTACCATTCGATTTTGGTGGGCACCGCGGTAAAAAACACGAGAGGCACCCCCATCCAGATCAGATATGCGGGGATGTCCTGCCAGAGCTTTCCCTCCCGCCGGCCTTCGATCCGTTTTCCGCACACAGCATAGGCGCACAGGCAGAGGAACAGCGGTCCGGCGCACCAGGATTTCGTCAGCAGCGCCTTGAAATAGAAGAAGAATCCGCCTGTATGGCCCTCCACAGCGCCGGAGACCCGATGAAGCAGATCCACCTCGACCATTTTCCGAAAAAACTCAGTTCCGTCCGCCTGATAGCGCAGAACTGCCCAGACGGCAATGGGAAGAATTGCGCCCGCCAAAAAAAGGAGCCACTGTTTCCACGGTATTTTTGTCAAAGAACGGCCCATCAGAAGGATAAGCCCGGCGATGGCGGCAATGAGGAAGGCATGCCAGCTTTTCGTCAGAAAAGCCAGCGCAAACCCCAGTCCGCAGAGGGGAAACCATTTGGGATTCTCCCGGGTCAGCATGGCGGCCAGCACCGCAATCATAAAAAACAGGCCGAAGAGTGCGTCCGCATCGCCGTTGCGGGCATAGTGATACCCGTAAAAGGGAGCCGCACAGCTAAAAAGCACGGCCGACGCCAGCATTTCCAGCTTTCCGTAGCGTTTGCCCGCGAAAAGCGCGGCCAGCACCGCGGTAAGCAGATAGGCCACAGCGGAATAGACCCGCAGTCCGATCAGCTGATATCCGAAAAGCTTGTAGCCGCCCATAATTGCCCAAAAGCTTATGGGCGGTTTCAGATTGTAATAATCGTTCTGATAGCCGTAGGTATTGACGACGCCCTCTCCGTTCTGCAGCATCTCATAGGCGGAGACGCCATGCCGGGCTTCGTCAAAGTCCCGGGCGGGCTGGGCTCCCAGACGAAAAAACACAAAAAAGGCCGTCACTCCGATCAGCAGCGCCCAGATTACCCACACGTACCGCTCCAAAAAAGCAATTACAGGTGTCGCCTTTTTCAGTGCTTCCCTCTTTTTCCCCTTTGATGTCTTTTCCACAGTTGTTTTTCCTGCCTTTCTTCCGGTCAGTCGGCGACCGCTTTCCGCGCTGCCTTTTCGCTTTTCTTTGGGAGGATAAAGGGACAACCCCTTACATACAGGCTGTGTCCCTCTTCTTTTTCGGGCGTGGCTCATTCCCAGACAAGCTTGCCCGCAGCCGCTGCCAGAATGCCTTCTTCCGGCTTCCGGTCGGTGATAATCAAATCAATTTCCGAAAGCCCGCACACCCGGCAGAAATAGTCCGTGCCGATCTTTGTGGCGTCGCAGAGAAGAACCCGCTTCCCCGCGTTCCGGTGCATGGCCCTTTTGACGGCGGCCACCTCTTCCCTCGCCTCGGAGCTTCCGAACTCCGCGCTCAATCCGCAGCAGGAAAAAAAGAAGACGTCCGCCCGGAAACCGGAGATGGTATCAACGGCGGTCTGCCCCACAAAGGTAGCGGCATTCTGAATGAACCCCCCGCTGCCCGCCACCTTGATCAGCGGGTTTTCGTTGAGGGTGTTCATCGTCACCAGACCATTGGTCACCACCGTCAGATTGTGAAATCCCGTGAGCTTTCCTGCAAGCACTGTGACAGTACTGCTGGAATCCATAAAGAGCGCCGAGGAATCCTTGATGTAACGCAGGGCAATCCGGGCAATCTTTTCTTTTCGCTCCCGGTTTTCCATGCTTCGGACAAGGAGCGGCGCGTCATTGTTGATGCCCTCAATCAGCGCCGCCCCTCCCCGCACCCGGCGGATGAGCCCCCGTTCGCCCATCTCGGTAAGGTCCCGGCGGATGGTTGCGCCGCTGGCATACAGATTTTTGGAAAGAAAGGCCACCGTAACGCACTGCCGCTCCTTCAGGATGTCCAGAATCTGGTTTTGTCTTTGGTCGGAAAGCATCGTTTTCACCCCGGCTTTTTGCGCAAATGTTCATATGCGATCATTCATGATTAAAAGTATAACATTTTCTGCTCAATTTATCAATCCATTCGCCGTATCTGGACGAAGGAAAATAAATCGGATAACATGGAGACAACAGGACTCCGGGAGAACTTTTTGGAAGGACCGGGTACAGACCGAAAATCCCGGATCTATTTTTCAGACAGAAAGGATATTACAATGAACGAGCAGGAAATCAAGGACCAGATCTGCGATGTCTGCCACAAAATGTGGCAGCTGGGATGGGTGGCCGCCAATGACGGAAACGTCAGCGTAAAGCTTGGGGACGGCACCTTCCTGGCCACTCCCACCGGCATCAGCAAGAGTTTCATCACTCCGGAAAAGCTGGTGAAAATCGACGGGGAGGGCAATGTACTGGAGGGGCTCCCCGGCTATAAGCCCTCTTCCGAAATCAAAATGCACCTGCGCTGCTACAAGGAGCGGGATGACGTAGGCGCGGTGGTTCACGCCCATCCTCCCACGGCCACGGGCTATGCGGTGGCGGGCAAAAGCCTCGATGAATATTCCATGATTGAAACGGTGATCGCCGTCGGCTCCATCCCGCTGACCCCCTACGGAACCCCCTCCACCAACGAGGTTCCGGATGCGATCGCGCCCTATCTGCAAAAGCATGACGTCATGCTGCTCCAAAACCATGGGGCACTGACGGTGGGATGTGATCTGATTACCGCATACTACCGCATGGAAACGCTGGAGCTGTTTGCCAAGATCAGTCTTACGGCCCATCTTCTGGGCGGCGCCAAGGAAATTGAAAAGCCCCAGATTGACAAACTTCTCTATTTGCGGGAGAATTATTACAAGGTGACCGGCCGCCACCCGGGATATGAGAAATAGGCGGCGTCCCCTTTCGTTTTCAGAACAAACAGCTACCGACTGGATCAATCAAATTTATAAGGAGGAACTCTGTATGAATTATCCGAAAATAGGCATTCGTCCCATCATCGACGGCCGCTGGGGCGGCATCCGGGAAGGGCTGGAAGCCAAAACCATGAGCATGGCCACCGGCGCCAAAGAACTGATCGAATCTTCTTTGAAATACAGTGACGGCACCCCTGTTCAATGCGTCATTTCCCCCTGCACCATCGGCGGCGGCGCGGAAGCGGCCAAATGCGCCGACTTCTTCAGCACCCAAAACGTCTGCGCCACCTTGAGCGTAACCCCCTGCTGGTGCTACGGAAGCGAAACCATGGACATGGACCCCACTACAGTAAAGGCGGTCTGGGGCTTTAACGGCACCGAGCGTCCCGGCGCTGTCTATCTGGCAGCCGTTCTGGCGGCTCACGCACAGAGAGGCCTGCCCGCTTTCTCCATTTACGGACATGATGTGCAGGACGTCACCGACAACACCATTCCCGAAGACGTAAAAGAAAAGCTGCTCCGGTTTGCCCGCTGCGCAGTGGCCGTAGGCCAGATGCGGGGTAAGGCCTATGTAAACTTCGGCTCTATTTCCATGGGAATTGCAGGCTCTTACTGCGACGCTTCCTTCTTCCAGAAATATCTGGGCATCCGTCCGGAGTGGGTGGACCTGACGGAAGTGCTCCGCCGGATTACACTGGGCATCTACGATCACGAGGAGTATGAAAAGGCGCTGGCATGGAAAAACGCCAACTGCAAAGAGGGATTCGACTGCAACGCCGGCAAGACCCTTGCTCCGGTAGTGGCAAAGTCCAAAGTGGTTCCCCCCGATCAGGACTGGGAATTCATTATGAAGATGTCCCTGATTTTCCGGGATGTCATGCTGGGCAACGAGAAGCTGGACGCCATGGGCTGGCATGAGGAAGCTCTGGGACGCAACGCCATCGCCGGCGGATTCCAGGGTCAGCGGATGTGGACGGACTGGCTGCCCAACGGCGATTTTCCCGAGGCGATCCTCAACTCCAACTTTGACTGGAACGGCAAGCGCGAGCCTTTGATTTTCGCTACCGAAAACGATAACCTGAACGGTATTTCCATGCTGCTGGGCAAGCTGGTTTCCGGCCGCCCCGCCATTTTCTCCGACGTGAGAACCTACTGGAGCCCCGACGCAGTGGAACGTGTTGCCGGCAAGCGGCCCACCGGTGCTGCCGCCAACGGCTTTATCCACCTGATTAACTCCGGTGCTTCCGCACTGGACGGCTCCGGCGCCGCCAGAGACGAATCCGGAAACGGCTGCATGAAGCAGTGGTGGGATATGACCAGCGAGGACATCAAAGCCTGCACCGATGCCACCGACTGGTGCCGCGCCAACTATGAATACTTCCGTGGCGGCGGATTCTCCTCCCATTTCAAGACCAACGCCGAAATGCCGGTTACCATGATCCGCTTAAGCCTGATCGACGGCGTCGGCCCGGTGCTTCAGATTGCCGAGGGCACTACCGCCGTTCTCGATCCGGAAGTACATGAAATTCTTGACAAGCGTACCGATCCCACCTGGCCCACCACCTGGTTTGCTCCCCGCCTTACCGGCGAGGGTGCGTTCAAGGACGTTTATTCCGTGATGGCAAACTGGGGCGCAAACCATGGCGCATGGGTTTACGGTCATGTAGGTGCCGACCTGATTACGCTGGCCAGTATGCTGCGGATTCCGGTTTCCCTCCACAACGTTCCCGCCGAAAAGATTTACCGTCCCCATGCATGGGCTGCTCTGGGCACTGTGGATACCGAAGCGGCGGACTATAAAGCCTGCCAGCTCTACGGCCCTCTTTATAAGTAATTTTCTTTTCTTCTTTTCTTCCTTTCTTCCTCTTCCGCCGGTGGCGGAAAGCAGAAGGACGGCGAATGCCGTCCTTCTGCTTTTTTGTGGCCGCCTGCTGACGAACTCAAATGAAAAGCCACCCCTTTCCGGTCGGAAAGGGGTGGCTTTTCAGGGTTCTGTGGAAAAACGGTGCTCCCCCTCGGAGAAAACCGTGAAATCAGGTTTGCATTGCGGTGAGAGCAGAGAGCTTCATTGCCCTTCGCGCCGGGAAAAAGCCCGAAACCAGAGCAATCAGAATGGCAAACGCGATTGCGGCCAGTGCCAGCCACGGGGGAATGACGGACAGCTTCGCCCCCGAAGCACCCCCGAACATGCCGCTGATTCCGCCGCCTCCGCCCGAAGAAAGCACATTCAGCACAATGGAGATGATGTAACTTAGGCAGACACCCGCCAGACCTCCAAAAAAGCCGATGATGCCGGCCTCTGTCAAAAACATGGTGCGGATATCCTTCAGATAGCATCCGATCACCTTCATAATGCCGATTTCACGGGTGCGCTCATAGATGGACATGACCATCGTATTGGTAATGCCGATGGCGGCTACCAGCAGAGATACTCCGCCGATTCCGGCCAATACCATCTGAATCATTTTCTGGGATTCCTGCTGGTTTGTAATCCAGTCCGCGTTGCTGTAGGCCTCAAAGCCCAGTGCTTTGATCTGCGCCGTAACATCCAGCGTGTTTTTCAGATTGTCGGTAAGAACATAGGCCTGATCGTAGGAAAACTCCGTTGTCTTATTGCCGGAAGGTCCACTGGGATTCTGGCTGCTCTGCCACTTATTCGCTTCTTTTTTCAGCCGCTTTGCCGTTTCAATATCCACATAGATATTGTAGCTGTCGTTTCCGGGTTTCAGAATGCCCACTGTCTTGAGGTTGTAAATCTTGGCTTTCTTCTTAACGGTAAGATCCTGGCCCGGAGTATTGTCGCCGTAGCTGGAATCGCAGGTGTATTTGATCCGTTTGGTTTCGTCCAGAGGGTCGATCTCCGGAGGATAAGTGCCCACTTCTTTGCCTTTGTCATCGTAAATGATGCCGTCGTTGGCCCAGCCGCCCTCCGGCACCTCCACCCCGTCGGGAACACCGCCGCCGCCCCACATCATTCCGCCGCCCCCCATTGACCGCTGGGGCTTGCTGAACTGATAGGGAATCGAGGAGCCCATGAGGACATGGATGGTGCTGCCGCTGTTCTGGTCTTCTGCGGACAGAAGGCGGCCCTTGTTCACCTGCGCGCCGAGAGCCTCCAGATACTCCAGTTTAATGCCCACAATGCTGTTGTAATTCTGGTATTTGCCGCAGAAAATTTTTCCGTTGAGGTTTAACAGGGGGGTAACGCTTGTGACGTTATCGATGACGGAAATCTGGCTTAGCGATTTGTCTGTCAGCGGGGTGCGCTTCCCTGTCTTTTCGTCCCACCCGGTAGACACGGTAATCTGGTTCATGTTTCCGTAGCGTTTCAGCTGTTCCTGAAACGCTACGTCCATACCGATTCCCAGAGACATCATGGTGACGATGGAGGCGGTACCGATGACAACGCCCAGCACCGAAAGGATCGACCTGGTTTTCCGTCTTCCGAAATTGCTGAAAGCAATGCCGAGAATATCAATCTTCTTCATCTTCTACCAGTTCCTTTTTCGCCTTTCTCTTTTTGCGGATGATCAGGAATGCGGCAACGCCGCCGCCCACGACCACAACACCACCCGCAGACCAGAGAATGATGGGCAGGATGCCGCCTTTCTGGACGGGTTTGCCGGTGGCGGGGTCAATGGGAAGGCCGGTGGCAGGATCAATGGGATACCCTGTTTCCGGATCGATCTGTGCTCCGCCGCCCATGTCCCCGCCGGTGGGAGTTTCCATGGATGTAACATTTACAGTGAATTCCTTGCGCTCCTCTTTTTCCTTGCCCTGGGAGTCTTCGTATTTCAATAGGATGGCGCCCTTGCATTCCCCTTCACCGGTAGGCATAATCATCAGATCTGCGGTATCGTTATAGCCTGAGGTGAGGTTGCCGATGTAGCCGCCGCCTTCGTTCAGGGTAAAGTCGCCCTCCACCCCGATGGAGAAGTTATAAATGGTGGCTTTTCCCTTATTGATGTACTGGAAGGAAACGTTCATGGGAGTGCCGGAAACGGCGTCTGCCGCAGGCATAAAATTCTGGATGTCAAGCCGCTGCTCCTGCGCGATGGGGAAAGAGAGCTTTTCTGTGGAAGGAGTGGCGGCAGCGCCGTCCGCATCATACTCGATTTCCAGATTCAGCGCGTAAACGCCCGGCTCTACATCCCGGCTGGTGGTAAGCTTGATGCTTTTGGAGGCAGTTCCCTTGGGCGGGATTTTTTCAATAAAGAAGGAGTTGCTTCCCTCGGACGGGAAAAACACGTTGGTGGAGGTGGAAGCAGGCTGACCGCTTCCGGAAGCCTGCTCCGATCCGAGCACAACCTTGACATTGGTAACGGCAGTGGTATTGCTGGTGTTTTGGAGGGTAAAGTCCAGCGTAAAGCTCTGGCCCGCGTTGATGACCTCGGAATCGGTCTTATATTTGGAGATGATGATGCGGGGCTTGCTCCCCTTGTCGGCGGCCGCTTCGGCGGAACGGGTCACCATGACGTAAATGGTCTCCGTGGAGGTAAACACTGTACCCGCCGCATCGGAGTAGGAAAGCGTCAGCGTCAGCGGATAGTTTCCGGTGGCCAGATCGCCCACATATACCGAGAATACCGCCGCCTTTGTCTCGCCGGGATTGATGGAGGCGATTTCAGCGGGCCGGAAATTCTCATACAGGGAAAATTTGTCGTTCTTGGCGGTGTCAAAGGTGACCTTGGTGTTGTAGATGCTGTTTTTCGTAGAGTTGTAGATATTGACGTTCAGCTTGGATTTGTTGGTCTTTCCGATTTCAGCCGACTGAAAGGCGGCGCTTTTTATGTAGGCGGTATCGCCGGATTTTCCGTAAATGGTTACCTTGATGGTATCCGTGGAAGAAAACGTGTACCCGTAGGCGTCCGCATATTCAAACTTCACATTCAGGGTATATTTCCCATCGGGAAGATCGGAAGCCACCTGAAGAGTAGGTGTGACCGTGGCTTTGTTGACAAACTCCGCCATCTTGTACCAGCCCGAAGCGTCATTTACGCTGAAACTCTTCTCATAATCGCCGGTACCGGTAATGGAGATCCGCAGATCCTTGGCATAGTCATAGCTCCGGCTGCCGATCTGCAGGGGGAACTGAACGATATCGCCGGCTTTCAGCACCGGTTTCTGGACCGACTGAACATACAGCTTGGCATCCTCCTGCGGATCGGGGTCCACCGTCTGGCCCTCGGCAAATACGCTCAAAGGAAGGCACACCGTCAAAAATAAGATCATGCTGAAAAAAACAGCGGAGAATTTCTTCAAATGTTTCATGGATTTCATAACTCCTATTCCGTTTCCGCCTGCGGCGGTTGATAATTTTTTAAGATATGCGGAAAAATTACGCCGTGGCTTTTTTCGGCTTGAGAGATGGTTTGGCTTTTTTATGCCTTTTCTTTGCGGGTTCTTCCTCCCCTTCGTCAACCAGCTCGGGCTCCGGCGGAACAATCGGATCGGGATTTTCCTCCACACTCTCAATGTTGCCGTCCAGAATGTGGACAATCCGGTTCGCATACCGGGCAATGGAGGGGTCATGGGTGACGATCACCAGCGTCTGATTCTGCTTCCGGGCCATATTGACGATAATCGCCATGACCTCCAGCGTGGTCTTGGAGTCCAGGTTTCCGGTAGGCTCGTCGCAGAACACAATGCGGGGCATGTTCACGAAAGCGCGGGCAATACCCACACGCTGCTGCTGGCCGCCGGACATCTGGGTGGGCTTGTGGAGCATATGCTTTTCCAGCCCGACCGCCCGCAGGATGGCCTTTGCCTTTTGGATACGAACTTTTTTGCTTTCCCCCAGAAACATCAGGGGCATCGCCACGTTTTCAATGGCGTTCATGCTGGGAAGCAGGTTATACGACTGAAAAACAAAGCCGATCTTTCCCTGGCGGAACATGGCGAGCTGCTTTTCATTCATCTTGGTGACAACGCTGCCGTCAATGGCAATGCTGCCTTTGGTGGGCTTCTCCAGACCTGCCATCATGTTGAGCAGCGTGGACTTACCGGAGCCCGAGGTTCCCAGCAGACAGCAGATTTCCCCTTCGTAAATGTCCAAATTTACATGGTTCAGCGCCACTGTCTTTTCGGAACCCAATCGGTAGACCTTGCGCAGGTCTTTGATTTCAATCAGCGGTTTTGGCATTGGCATTCTCCTATGTTTACGGCCGGGGCCGGAAATCCGGCCTCCCGCCGGTAATGATATAAAAAGGGCGAATGACGGATTTTTCTCGATTGCACCATAAATTCCCCGCTGAAGAATTGGCTGTCGTGCTTCGCACTTCTTCCGCCATGAGCGGCGCACCAACTCTTCCGGGAAATAAAATGCACTGCATTTTATTTCATTGTACCACGGGCAGAAAAGACGTTCAATTTCAAATTGACATTCTTTTCACAATAAAAGGTTACAAATGGTGAAAATCCGGAAAAACCGGGAACATTTTTTAAGTTTCATTTATAATAACGATCAGGATGCAGAAAAGTTGCAGAATCTGCCAAAAAAATAAAAATATTTTTACCGGTGGTTTTTCTTCAATTTTTCTTTCCGTCTTGCTCTTTCCTTTTCTTTCCACTATACTGAAGTCAATGGAAAAAAATGCGGATTTTTCTCCCGAGGGGGATTTTCCGGCAGTTCGGGGAAGGACAGAGAAGGATATGACAGCAGTGGTAAAAACCATCGGACTTTTGGGGATGAGCGCGTATCCCATACAGGTGGAGTGCGATCTGGCCACCGGACTTCCCCGTTTTGACGTAATCGGTCTGCCGGATCTGGCGGTAAAGGAAAGCCGGGACCGGGTCTGTGCCGCGGTAAAAAACTGCGGCTACGAGTTTCCCGTGGGGAAAATCACCATGAATCTCGCTCCGGCAGACGTGCGGAAAACCGGTGCGGGATGCGATCTGGCCATGCTGATCGCCCTGCTTTCCTCCACCGGGCAGCTGAAACCGGTGGAGGAAAGCTGCGCCTTTATCGGTGAGCTTTCCCTGACCGGTGAAATCCGCCCGGTCAACGGTGTGCTCCCCATGGTTCTTTCCGCCATGGAGGAAGGAATCGGGACGTTGTTTGTCCCGGCGGGCAATGCCGCGGAGGCCGCCGTAATCCGGGGCATCCGCATCTATCCGGTGGAGCATGTGAAACAGCTGACCGGATTTCTGGCGGGGATTCTGGAGCTTTCCCCGCTGGAGCCTGCGGTTCCGGCCCATGGGGCACCGGTGCTCTGCCCCGACTTTTCGGAGGTCAAGGGTCAGCAGTCCGCCCGGCGGGCGCTGGAAATCGCCGCCGCCGGAGGACACAATGCCCTTCTCATCGGCCCGCCCGGCTCGGGAAAAAGTATGCTGGCCAAGCGGCTTCCCTCCATTCTGCCGGACATGAGCTTTGAAGAATCCATTGAGACCACCAAAATTTACTCCATTGCCGGTCTGCTTCCCAAAGGCGAGGCAATGATTACCCAACGCCCCTTCCGCGCGCCCCACCACACCATCTCTCCCGCCGGTCTGTCCGGAGGCGGCGCCATTCCCCGTCCGGGAGAGATCTCGCTGGCCCACAACGGCGTACTGTTTCTGGACGAGCTTCCCGAATTCAGCCGGGCTGCCATGGAAATCCTCCGCCAGCCCATTGAGGACGGGCGGGTCACCATTTCCCGGGTGAACGGAACGCTGACCTACCCCTGTTCAGTCATGCTGATCGCCGCCATGAACCCCTGCCCCTGCGGCTATTTCGGCCATCCCACCCGTCCCTGCACCTGTCCCCCCGGCAAGGTGTCCGGCTATCTGGGACGAGTCAGCGGCCCGCTTCTGGACCGGCTGGATCTGCACATTGACGCCATGCCGGTGGAATTTGAGAGCATCTCCTCTCCCCAAAAGAGCGAAAGCTCCGCCGCCATCAAGCAGCGGGTGGACAAGGCCCGCGCGGTGCAGCGGGAACGCTATCAGGCCATTGCCCCGGATGAGGGCATTTTCTGCAACGCACGGCTCTCCTCCGCCCGGCTGCAGCAGGCCTGCCCGGTCAGCGACGACGGAATGCGGCTGTTAAAGAATGCCTTCGACCGGCTGGGCCTTTCCGCCCGGGCTTACGACCGCATTCTGAAGGTGGCCCGCACCATTGCCGACCTGGATGGGCAGGAAGTGATCGGCGGCGCCCACATTGCCGAGGCGGTGCAGTACCGCAGTCTTGACCGGAAATATTGGCAGAACGGGAAATAGCTCTTCGCCCGGGGCTGTAAAAAATTTTAAAAATTCTCTTGACTCTTACGTTCCGTAATGGTTTATCCTGAAATTATCAAAGGAAAAGGGAAGGAAAACGGAAATGGCAGAAAAAATGATGACGGTGAATCAGGTGAGCCGGCTTTGCGGAATCAGCGTCCGGACGCTGCATTACTACGACGAGCTGGGACTGCTTTCCCCGTCTTCCGTGACCGGGGCAGGATACCGGATGTACGGGAAAGACGCGCTTTCCCGTCTTCAGCAGATTCTGTTTTTCCGGGAGCTGGATTTTTCGTTGAAGGAAATCCGCCAAATTCTGGACAATCCGTCCTTTGATCCGGGAGAAGCCCTTTCCTCCCAAAGGGAAATACTGACTCTGAAACGGGATCGGTTAAACGGGCTGATCTCCCTGGTGGATTCCATTCTGAAAGGAGAAAAAGCCATGAGTTTTGCGGAATTCGATCAAAGTGAAATTGAAGCGGCACAGGAAAAGTATGCCGCCGAGGCCCGGGAGCGCTGGGGCGGCACCGAAGCCTATCGGGAAAGTCAGAAGAAAACCTCCGGCTACAGCAAAGAGGACTGGAACGCTGTGACCGCCGAACAGGAAGAGATCTTCCGCCGGTTTGCGGCGGTGATGGATCAGCCGCCGGAGTCTCCCGAGGCGCAGGCGCTGGCGGCCCGCTGGCAGGAATACATTACCGAACGGTTTTATCCCTGCACAAAGGAAATCCTGGCGGGGCTTGGTCAAATGTACACTGCCGACCCGCGCTTTACCCAAAGCATCGACCGGTTTGGCGACGGGCTGGCGCGGTTTATCAGTGCGGCCATCGCCGTCTACTGCGGGTAAATTGTCATGGAAGTTCGTCCATGTGATAAAAACGGCAAGCCATACCATACCGTATGGCTTGCCGTTTTTACATGGGTCCGGGCCTGCGGCCCGGGCAGGGGGGTGGGGGCGGCAGCCACCATAAGAGGAGAGGCAGCACCATAAGGCGGCCGCCCGAAGCCGCTCCCTATTCCGATTCGAGAAAGCGCCTGGCAGCGCTGGACAGGGCAACCCCTTTGAGGGAAGCAATGCCGATGTGCCGGGCGGGGATGCTCTCCGCCAAACGGAGCTCCGTCAGCTCGCCGCTGTCCAGATACTGCCGGGAAAATTCCCGGATGACGCAGGATACTCCCAGCCGGATGCGGGCGAACTCCAGCAGCAGGTCGTGGGAGCCCAGCTCAATTTCCGGCTCCAGCGAAAGCCCCTTCTGTCGGAAGAAGGCCTCCACATACCGACGGGAATTGGATTTGGATTCCAGAAGAATCAGGGGCAGGCGGGCGATTTCCTCCAAAGAGAAAACCTGTTCCAGCCACTGGGACTGATGCGGGGAGGCCACAAAAACGTCCTGCACCTCCAGAAAACGGTCGATGGACAGCTCCTCATCCTCGAAGGGCAGGTTGATAAAGGCAAGATCCACCCGCCCGCTTTTTAAAAGCGCGGCGGATTCCGGCGAAGTGCGGTTGACGATGCGCAGCTTGATACCGGGATAGCGGCTGTGGAACCGTTCCAGACGGGAGAGCAGAAGATAGCGGGAAATAGTGTCTGAAGCGGCAATCTCCAGAGTTCCGTCCGTCAGGCTCCGGACAGCCGCCAGCTTTTCCTCTCCCGCTGCCAGCAGATCCACCGCCGAAGCTGCGTATCCCAGCAGCAGCTCCCCCTCTCTGGTCAGCAGAACGCCCTTGCCGGTTCGGCGAAACAGCGGTGTTTCCAGCTGCTCCTCCAGCTGCCTTACCGACTGGCTCACGGCCGACTGGGAAATGTACAGCTGCTTGGCGGCTTCGGAGATGCTGCCCCACCGGGCGACTTCGCGGAAAATGCGGTAAAGCTCCAGCTTTGCGGTCATAACACCGTTTCCCCTCCCCTTTGGAATGATATATAAGTAAATCAGATGGAACCTATTAATAAAATCTATTTTACTTATAGAAATATTTGCAGTATACTAAAGAAGTAATAAAAAAGCAACCCTTGTGTGAAATTTTTCAGTGATTTTCAGACTGATTTTGATCAGCCGCTGTTTCGTCGGAACTTCCGGGAGCGGGCTGAAAATTGCTTTAAAAAGAATCGTTCAACAAAATTAAGCGGAACTGCAGCGGAAAGGAACGTGAATCGGCATGGAAAGAAAAGTCGGAACAGTTGTAAGAGGTGTGCGCGCCCCTATCATTCGGGAGGGCGACGATCTGGCGGAAATCGTAACCCAGTCCGTATTGGAAGCCCAGAAATGGGAAGGCTTCGCTCCCCAGGAGAAGGACGTAGTGGCCGTAACCGAAGCAGTGGTGGCCCGTGCGCAGGGCAACTATGCCTCTGTGGATGACATCGCCGCCGATGTGCACGCAAAGTTTGGCGATGAAACCGTGGGCGTGATCTTCCCCATCCTAAGCCGGAACCGGTTTGCCATCTGCCTCCGGGGCATTGCCAAGGGGCTGAAAAAGATCGTTCTGATGCTCTCCTATCCCTCGGACGAAGTGGGCAACCATCTGGTGGACCAGGACCTTCTGGACGAAAAGGGCATCAATCCGTATACCGACGTGCTGACCGAAGAAAAATACCGGGAGCTTTTCGGCGTGATTCTGCACCCCTTCACCGGCGTGGACTATGTGGAGTACTATAAAAACCTCATCCGGGAAATGGGCGCCGAAGTGGAGATCGTTTTCTCCAACAACTGCCGCACCATTCTGGACTACACCAAAAATGTGCTGACCTGCGACATCCATACCCGCAAGCGCACCAAGCGCATCCTCGCCGCAGGCGGGGCGGAAAAAGTGTACGGGCTGGACGACATTCTCACCGCCCCGGTAAACGGAAGCGGATACAATGAGAACTACGGACTGCTGGGCTCCAACAAAGCTACCGAAGAAACCGTAAAGCTGTTCCCGAGAAACTGCGGCGAATTTGTGGCCGCTGTTCAGAAAAAGCTGAAAGACGCCACCGGCAAAACCGTCGAAGTCATGGTTTACGGCGACGGCGCCTTCAAAGACCCGGTGGGCAAAATCTGGGAGCTGGCCGACCCGGTGGTCTCCCCCGCTTATACCAGCGGTCTGGAGGGCACCCCCAATGAAATCAAGCTGAAATATCTGGCAGACAACAATTTTGCCCATCTTTCGGGCGACAAGCTGAAGGAAGCCATTTCCGACTACATCAAGCAAAAATCCGACAACCTGGTAGGCCAGATGGAATCCCAGGGCACGACCCCACGCCGTCTCACCGACCTGATCGGCTCTCTCTGCGACCTGACCTCCGGAAGCGGCGACAAGGGTACTCCCATCGTTTATATCCAGAACTATTTCGACAACTACGCAAAATAATTTCTTAGGAAAGATTTCCCTAAGAAAAACATTCTCCATGCCGGTTCCGAACTGTAGATTTTCGGAACCGGCAATCGTTCTTTTAAGCGGAATCAATCCCCGACCGGGGGCCGCTCCCCGGCACCGGCCCTTGCAAAGGAAGGAAGCTTTATGAAAAAGAATTTGGTTTTACAAAGAATATGCTGTCTGCTGGTTTGCGGACTCTGTATGGGGTTCAGCGGCTGCGGGCGGACGGCCTCCCCGCCTTCCTCTTCCGGAAGCGCAGAAGGCTCCTCCAAACCCGCTCCGTCCTCCGCCGCCGAGATCTTGTCTTCCCCGGAGTCCTCCGCAGGAGGCAGCTCCGCAGGAGGCAACTCCTCTCTCACGCCGGAGCCCGAACAGGACGCCGTCCGGCAGCGGATGGCGGGAATGACACTGCGGGAAAAGGTAGGGCAGGTGTTTTTCATCCGCCCGGACGCGCTGGATTTTACCCTGACCGGCAAGCAGGTGGAATCCTCCAAAATGAAGGGTGTCACCATCTGGAATGACACTCTGAAACAGAATCTGAAGGAGTATCCCGCCGGGGGCTTTGCCCTGTTCGGAAAGAACATTCAAACCCCTGCCCAGCTTTCCGGACTGACCGAAGCGCTGAAAGACGCCTCGGTGACACCTCCGTTTCTGGGCGTGGACGAAGAGGGCGGAACCGTCTCGCGGCTGGCCAAAAACAGCGCTTTCCAACTTCCCACCTACGAAAGCATGACTGCGGTGGGAAACACGGGAGATCCGGAAAATGCCCGTCAGGTGGGACTGACCATCGGGGGATATCTGAAAAAGTACGGATTCAATCTGGATTTTGCCCCGGTGGCGGACGTAAACACCAACCCGGATAACCCGGTGATCGGCATCCGGGCGTTCAGCAGCGATCCCAATGCGGCCGCCGCAATGGTGGCCGCGGAGATCGGGGGACTGCACGAATCCGGCATGATGAGCGTCATCAAGCATTTCCCCGGCCACGGCGACACGAAAACCGACACGCACCTCGGCTATGCCACAACGGAAAAGACGTGGGAGGAGATGCAGAGCTGCGAGCTCATTCCCTTTGAGGCCGGAATCAAGGCGGGAGCGGACATGGTGATGGCCGCCCACATTACGGCGGTGAATGTGACTTCGGACGGACTTCCCACCTCTCTTTCCCATGAGATGCTCACCGACAGGCTCCGGGGCGAGCTGGGGTATGACGGAATCATCATCACCGACGCACTGGCCATGGGGGCTGTTTCCGCCCAGTATTCCTCCGGCGAGGCGGCAGTGACGGCGGTTCAGGCGGGCGTGGACATTCTGCTGATGCCCTATGACTACCGGCAGGCCTTCGACGCGGTTCTGGCCGCGGTCTCGGACGGCACCATCCCCGAGGAGCGGCTGGATGAAAGCGTATACCGGATCTTAAGTCTGAAAGAGAAATACGGACTGCTTAAGCCGTAAAAAAGAGGATGAAAATCAGAATCTGATTTTCATCCTCTTTGCCTTTTTCGGCAAAAACTATTTTACCAGCTTTTCCACATCGGCAATGGCAATGCTTTCGCCGTGATGCAGCCGGGAATATTCCGCGCCCAGCGCAAGAAAATGGCTTTCCACGGAACGGTCAATGGAGGTGAGTCCCTGACCGGGTTCTGCCCCGTTCTGAATCAGATCCATCAGATCCTCCACCAGCCGGACGTCGCCGCCGCCATGGCCGCTGAAATTCTCCGCCAGCTTGGAAACGTCGATGACCTCTTTTTCCTTGCCGAACTCACAGACCGTAATCAGGTTGGTGCCCATATCCGCCAGAATGTCCCCCTTGGTTCCCATGATTTTGGTAAAACGCCCGCCCTCGCTGGTAAAGGCGCACATGGTAAAGTTGACTGTGGCGCCGTCTTCCATCTCAATGTTGACCACCTGATGATCCACCACGTTGTTTCCCGCATGATATACGCAGACACCGTAGGGGCCTTCCTGAATGGCCTTCGTAATGCTCTCCACGGTGGGGGTGAGCGTCAGCACATTGCAGGGCCATCCGGTATTTCCCGCGGCCACACCGGTTTTTGGATTGGTAATGTAGATCTTTTCCGCATCAAAGGGGCAGCTTTCCTTTGCCGCGCAGCCGTCCATGCAGCGTGCTGCCGCTCCCGCCGGAGCATTTTCCGGCTTGAACAGCCGGAGGCTGCCATAGGAGGAGACGTACTTGCTCTTTTTGTTGGCAAGCCAGAGCAGGATATCCATATCGTGGCAGCATTTCTGGAGAATCATGGGGCTGGTTGTGTCGGAGTTTGCCCAGTTCCCCCGGACAAAGCTGTGGGCCTGATGCCAGTAGCCCACGTTTTCAATGGCCTGGAGGGAAACCACATCACCGATTTTTCCGGAATCAATGATCCTCTTCAGCTCCTGATAGAAGGGCGTGTAGCGCAGCACATGGCACACCACCACATGCCGGCGGCATTCCTTTGCTACCCGGGCCACTTCGGCGCATTCCTGCAGGCTGGGAGAGATGGGCTTCTCCAGCAGAAGATGATACCCCTTTTTCAGCGCCGGAATGGCATGGCCGAAATGCTGTTGATCCATGGTGCAGATAAACAGGGCGTCGGCCAGCCGGTCCTGGGCCAGCAGCTCCTCGGCGCTGGAAAAGCACATTTCCTTGGGAATATGATATTCCGCCGCCACTTCGTCCACTTTTTCCTTTACAATATCGGCAATGGCCACGATCTGCATTTTCTCCGGAAATTCCTTGACGCAGGGGACGTAAGTGTCCTTGCCGCGGCTTCCCAGCCCCACAATGGCAACCTTCACCGGTTTTTTTGCTTCATCCATAAGAAAGCCTCCTTGGACGGTTTCTGCCGCAGCACAAGCCGCCTGAAATTTTGGTTTCATTCTACTTCTTATTTTGATGCTTTTCTATCTCTGTTTGATGCATATTCTTGTCTGTATGTTGTTTTTTTTCACAGTTTGCGCTATGCTGGAAGAAACGGCAGATTGAAAAAAGCGAAGGAGAAGGCGCCATGAATTACATTATGGATTCCTACGACACCCGAAAGCGAACCAGCCGGGGACTGTCGGTATGCGAGTGCGGATGGCAGAAGTCCGGCGGAGGGCATTCCTACGGTCCCGCCATCCGGGACTACTACGTAATCCACTATATCGTGTCCGGAAAGGGGATCTACCGCTGCGACGGCCGGGAATACCGGCTGGAAAAAAATCAGGGCTTTCTGATTCTGCCGGGCCGTTCCACCTTTTACAAAGCGGACGATGAGGAACCGTGGGAATACTATTGGGCAGGGTTTCAGGGCAGTGAGGTAAACGAGCTGCTGCCCATGATGCGGCTGGGGGGAAAAAATCTGATTTTTTCCTATGACCGGGACGATACGGTGAAAGAACTGCTGAAGAGCCTTTACTATTCCTCCCGGAATTATTCCTCCCGGGAGTATGCCATGCTGGGGTACCTTTACCTGTTTTTTTCCGCAATTATTTCCCAGACGCCCGATCCCCGCAAACCTGCGGAGGAATACATCGACCGGGTGCTTCAGTACATGCAGGAAAATATCTCCCGCCCCATTACCGCAGGCCAGATTGCCCGGGAGACAGGCATTGAACGCTCCTATCTTTACCGGCTGTTCCAGCGCGCCTTTCACTGTTCGGTCTGTGAATACCTGCTGAATCTCCGGCTGGAAAAAGCCTGTGAGCTTCTCGTCAACACCAACGTCAGCGTTACCCAGATCGCCTTGAGCCACGGCTTTGGAACACTGGCACATTTTTCCCGCCGCTTTAAGCAGAAATACGGGATCTCCCCCAGAGACTACCGGAAAACGGAATAATCGCGGACAGGCCTATATCGGGCATCTTTTTCATTCTGCGTCAGAATATGCGGAAATCCGGCATGACAGCCCCTGTAAAACGTATAAAAGAAGGTGGAAAGACAGGTGGAAACCGGGTGGAATACATTTTTTCCCATTGTATAAATTACATATTGTAATGGGAGTGTAAACTTTTTGTGCGATTTTCGTGCCGCTTTTGTTCTTTTTTTCAAAATCCGTCAAACGTTCGCATTTTTTTTGCACCACACTCTCCCCCCTGTATGGAAAAAATCCGAACTTTCGCCGTAAGCCAGCGCCTTTTTCCCCCATCGGGCCTTTCCTTCCGGCAAAGCTCTCTACGGAACGTTGATTGATTTTTATTCCCCGGATGTGTACACTTAAGACAGCACAATGCAGGAAAGGAAGCGGCTGCGCTATGGATTGCGGAAAAGTAGGCGGATTTATTCGTGCCCTGCGGCTGGAAAAAGGGATGACCCAAAAACAGCTGGCAGACAAAATGAATATCAGCGATAAAGCAGTATCCAAGTGGGAACGGGGGCTGGGATGCCCGGATGTTTCGCTTTTGGGGGAGCTTTCCCTGATCCTCGGGTGCAGTCTGGAAGAAATGCTGTACGGGGATCTGGCGGCAAATCCCCTGGTTGGAGGAAATATGAAAAATACAAAATATTATGTGTGCCCCGTCTGCGGAAACATCAGTCTCTGCACGGGAGAGGCCTCTGTGTCCTGCTGCGGCAGGCGGCTTTCCCCGCTGACTCCGCGGAAAGCGGAGGAAGCGGAACGGCTGACCGTGGAAAAGGCGGAGGACGACTGGTTTATTACCAGCGGCCATTCTATGAGCAAGGAGGATTTCATCTCCTTTGTGGCCTTCGCTGCGGGGGACCGGGTACAAATCGTCAAGCAATACCCGGAATGGGATCTGCAGGTGCGGATCCAACGGAGGGGGCATGGAATGCTCCTCTGGTACGCTCCCAAAGAGGGGCTGGTTTATCAGCTGATCTGACCTGAAAACGTGCAGACCCCGTCCGGCAAGCCGGACGGGGTCTGCACGTTTTCAGCGGGCGGTGTCGGAAAATGGCGAAAAAACCGCTGATTCGACTGAATTCGACAAAGTATTTCGATACATCTTCCTTTATTCGACAGCATTCGACATTTTGAAAGGGCTAGAATAAAAAGTAGGCAGTATTACCGCCGGTACCAAACAGAAAACAGTAGGACAAAGGAGGAGTATGGGTGTGGTTTTTTCAATCCATAAAGAGAATTCCGACGCCGGGGAAAATCAAGGCCGTCCCTGCTGGGGAATTTGTGCGGAGGACGGCAGAATTTTTCCCTGCGTAACCTTTGAAAAAAGGGAGATTGAAGAATTGCTTGCGCTGCTCAACGAATCGGACGTCAGCGGAGAACAGGTGGAAGAGGTGATACAGGACTTTGAAGGCTTGTGTATTTATAAGGCGATGGGAAACTGGTGATGTTCCCGGGCAGGAGAAAACCCACATGGTTTTCTCCTGCTTTTCTTATAATGGGGTATTGCCTGCAAAAACTCCTTGTGAAGCGGACGAAAAAGAAATATAATGGAAGCAGCGGGCGGGAAAAGAAACCTGCTTTTCCTCCGGCACTGATAAAAAAGGACAGGCGAAACCATGAAACTGTTTTTGGATGATTTAAGAAAAGCTCCCGCAGGATACCAGACGGTAACCAATTTCCGGGACTGCATTTTCGCGCTGAGCATCACGGAATATGAGGCCGTATCCCTGGACTATTCTCTGGGGGAGCGCTGGACGGGGCTGGATGTACTGAAATGGATGAAGGAACACGAAAAATTTCCGGCGAAGCTGAATATTCACTCCACCCATTCCTACGGCCGGGCGGCCATGGCCGACTATATCCGGACCAACTTCCCTCTGGGCTACCCGTTTACCATGGGATGGCCGGGCTGAATTCCGGCAGGATATGAGACGCAATGATAAGAAAGAAGGAACCGAAGATGAAAGCATTAATTACCGGTGCGAGTTCCGGTATCGGAAGAGATATGGCCAGAGAACTGGCCAAGCGGGGAATTGATCTGATTCTGGTCGCCCGCCGTACAGACCGGCTGGAGGAGCTGAAAAAGGAGCTGGCCTGCCATGTGGAGATCATCCGCTGTGATCTGGGAACGGCGGAAAACTGCCGCGCCCTGTACGAGAAGATCACGGCGGAGGGGGGCGACATTGATATTCTCATCAACAATGCGGGCTTCGGCCTTTTCGGCGCCTTTGACCAGACGGAACTGGATACCGAGCTTGCGATGATCGACCTCAACATCCGGGCGCTCCACATTCTGACAAAGCTTTTTCTGCGGGACTTTAAAGCCCGTAATTCCGGCTATATCCTGAACGTGGCCTCTTCGGCCGCGTTTCTTCCCGGCCCGCTGATGGCGGCCTATTATGCCACCAAAAACTATGTGCTCCGGCTGACGGAGGCCATTTGGGAGGAACTCCGCCGGGAAGGCAGCGGGGTTTCGGTCAGCGTTCTCTGCCCCGGCCCCGTCCAGACGGAGTTCAACCAGACGGCAGGAGGAAAATTTGCCATACAGGGCCTAACCAGTGGGTTTGTTGCGGAATACGCCATCCGAAAAATGTTTGCCCGGAAGATGGTCATTCTGCCCGGTACGCTGATGAAGCTGTTTCGCTTCGGCGAACATTTTGTAAGCGAAAAATTTCTTCTCCGGTGTGCCTACCGGATTCAAAACGGAAAATAGGCCGTTCCGGCAATTCCACCGGTATGGAGAAAGGAAAAGAATAAAATGACAAAGGTAGCGGCGGCAGTCATCCGGCAAAACGGAAAAATTCTGATCTGCAAGAGGGGGGCCGGAGGAAACTGCGCCTTCTTATGGGAGTTTCCCGGAGGAAAGCAGGAAGAAGCGGAATCCCCCGAAGACTGCGCGGTGCGGGAGTGCCGGGAAGAGCTGGGGATCACCATCCGGCTGACGGGAAGTGCCGTACGGCTGACATGGGACTATCCCGACCGAACCATTGATTTTACCTTTTTTGAGGCAGTACCGGTTTCCGGCAGCCTCACCCCCGCCGTCCATGAGGAGATCCGCTGGGTTTCCCCCGAAGAGCTTGCCGATTATGAATTCTGCCCTGCCGACGTGGAGCTGGTCCGGGCGCTTTCCGCCGGACAATTACCGGGACAGGAACCGCCGAAAAAAGGAAAGCTGCCGGTCTGACCAACAGACCGGCAGCTTTCAGGCGGCGCCTTACCGGCAGTCTATTTCCTTTTTCCCCTCCGCCGTACAACTGCAAAGCAGACGGCAAAGAGTATGCCGAGAAAGGCAAACAGCCATGCCAGCGGAATCAGGCCAAAGGGCTCTACCAGTGTGCCGTCTGCCGCTACATAGCTTCCAATGACGTTGAAGGCCACCAGACAGGAAATGCAGGCCAGCACTGCTACAATCAGCGCCCCCTTAAAAAAGGCCGCCGCCTTATTCTTCTTCCATGCCCGGGCTGTCCTTTGAATCAGTCTGGCCTCTTCCACATTCCCCGCTTTTGCAGGCTCTGTCTCAAATGATTTGAGTTCTTCCCGACAGGCAGGACAGTCCGTCAGGTGCTCGTCCACCAGCCTGCGGCTTTCGGCGCTGCACACATCGTCATGATACAGCGGCAGCAAATCCCGAATGACCTCGCATGAAATCTTCATTCCATCTTCCCCTTCAGTTTGATCCGGCCGCGGTGATACGTGACCCGCGCCCAGCTCTCCGTTTTTCCGAACAGCTGACCGATCCGCGCGAAAGGCATCTCACAGAAGATGCGGAGCATGATTACTTCCCGGTAGGGCTCCTCCATGCCATGGAGCGCCCTCCGAAGCTCAAAGTTCGTTTCAACGGCAAGATACTTCTGCTCCGGCTCATCTTCCCCGGGCTGTTCCGGAACCTCCTCCTGCGAAACCAGACGTTTTTGCTTTTTAAAAAAAGAAAAGTACGTATTTCTCGCAATCCGGCACAGCCAGACATAAACCCTGCATTCTCCATGAAACCCATCGATTCCCCGAAGCGCCTTGAAGAATGTCTCCTGTGTGATCTCCTCCGCCATGCCCTCATTCCGGCAAAGGGACAGCGCATATCGGTAGACGTCGGTAAAGTACTGCCGGTACAGCGTTTCAAAATCGGTCACATGCTCACCTCGCTTTCTCCTATATGACTCCCATTATAGCAATTCGTTACAGGGGGCTGCAAATATTTTTGCAGCCCCCTGGCGCTTGTCGGCAAAGCCGACTTCGCTTCATGGCGTGCGGAGCCGCTCCGCCTTCCGATTCTGCTTTACAGACGGAGAGAGAACGGCTATAATCAAGGTGAGAGCAGAGAAAAGGATGAATGTATGTGGCAAAGGAAAAAGAAAATAAAACCAATGTGATGCGAATTCTGGAACAGAAGGGTATCCCCTGCCGCTGCTTCTTTTACGATCACGAGGACGGAAAAATCGACGGCGTTTCCGTGGCGGAAAAGCTGGGGCAGAACACGGAACAGGTCTTTAAAACTCTGGTAACCCGGGGCGCCAGCCGGGAATTTTATGTCTTTGTCATTCCCGTGGCAATGGAGCTGAACCTGAAGGCGGCTGCCAAAAGTGTCGGCGAAAAGTCGATCGAAATGATTCACGTGGACGAGATCAACAAGGTGACAGGATATATCCGCGGAGGGTGTTCCCCCATCGGAATGAAAAAGCAATACGTTACGGTAGTGGATGAGAGCTGTATCCTTTGGGACACGATTATTTTCAGCGCCGGAAAAATCGGCGCACAGGTTGAAATCGCGCCCGGCGACCTGTTGAGTCTGACAGGTGCCAAAACCGCCGAAATTGCGGAATGAGAAGCCCAAAAGAGGAAATACTGATGACAGGAAGTGCGGCTGACTTTCAGAAAGGAAGTTGAAAATGAGGGCGGATAATCGAAAAATGGTATTGGTCGGCACCGGTTTCGTGGGGATGAGCTACGCCTATGCCCTGCTGAACCAAAATATCTGTGATGAGCTTGTCTTAATTGACCTTGACAAAAAACGTGCCGAGGGGGAGGCAATGGATCTGAATCACGGTCTGGCCTTTTCCGGCTCCAACATGAAAATCTATGCCGGTGAGTATTCGGACTGCAGCAACGCCGACATTGTGGCGATCTGCGCCGGCGTTGCCCAAAAGCCGGGAGAGTCCCGGATCGACCTGCTCAAGCGGAATGCGGCGGTATTTCAGTCCATTGTGAAGCCGGTGGTGGATTCGGGGTTCCATGGCATTTTCCTGATCGCAACCAATCCGGTGGATATCATGACGCAGGTGACCCAGGCTTTGTCCGGCTTTGACTGCCGCCATGTAATCGGCACCGGAACAGCGCTGGATACGGCGCGGCTTCGCTACCTTCTGGGACAATACTTTTCTGTGGACCCCCGAAACGTTCACGCCTATGTGATCGGTGAACACGGCGACAGCGAATTTGTTCCGTGGTCACAGGCCATGATTGCCACAAAACCCATTCTGACCATTCTGGAGCAGTCCGATGGGCCTTTCCGCCGGGAGGATATGGAAAAAATCAGCTCGGAGGTGCGGGATGCCGCACAAAAGATTATTGAAGCCAAGAAAGCTACTTATTACGGCATCGGCATGGCAATGGCCAGAATTTCCAGGGCTGTTCTGGGAGATGAGCACAGCGTTCTCACCGTGTCTTCCATGATGCGGGGAGAATACGGGCTGCGCGACGTCTATATCGGGGCTCCCTGCATTGTGGGAAGGGAAGGCGTCCGAAGCACAATTACCCTTGCCCTGACTCCCCCCGAAACCTCACAGCTTTACGCCTCGGCGGACATTCTTTTGGATTCCTACCGGGGAATTTCCCTCTGATTCCGGCCGCCTGAACACTGCACGAAAAACGGAAAGCTCCGGAAACCTTTCTCGGGAGGGGGCCGGGGCTTTGCTGTTCCAAACCAAAAAGCGAAGCCGTGAAAATCGGCTTATACAGGAGTGAAACAATGAAAAAGCGGTATGAGAACGGGTCAATTGTAACGATGGATGACGCCAGCCCCGCCGCGGAGGCGCTGGTGGAAGAGGACGGAAAAATTCTGGCGGTGGGTACTGCCGCCGATCTGGCTGCGGCTTATCCGGACGCGGAGCGTATGGATTTGGACGGTCAAACCATGCTGCCCGCTTTTATTGATGCCCACAGCCACTTTTCTTCTGTGGCAAGCGGCCTGCTTCAGGTATCGCTGGAGGACTGCTCCACCCTAGAGGAAGCCTGCAAAAAGATTGCGGACTTCGCGGGCAGCGGCGCCGTGAAAAAAGGGGAATGGGTGCTGGTGAAAGACTACGACCAGAACCGTCTGGCAGAGTGCCGGCCCCTGACTGCCGCGCTCCTTGACGCGGCGGCGCCCGATCATCCGGTGATGGTACAGCACAAATGCGGCCACACCGGCGTGTGCAGCTCGGCAGCGCTGCGGCTTCTGGGAATTTCATCCGATACGCCCGACCCCGCGGGAGGCCGTTACGGACGTGAGGACAGCGGCGCGCTGAACGGATATCTGGAGGAAAACGCCTTTTTTGAGAATGTCCGAAAAGTTCCCTCCCCCCAAGGCAGTGCACTGCTGGATGCCTACCGGCGTGCCCAGCAAAAGTATGCTTCCTATGGGATCACGACTGTGCAGGAAGGAATGATGGTTTCCCAGATCGCTCCCCTTCACCGGATGCTGCTGGAGAGCGGCCTGCTGAAGCTGGATCTGGTCAGTTACCCGGAGTTTTCCGCCGCGGAGGAGCTGTACCGTGCTTTTTCCGACTACACCGACGACTACCGGAATCACTACCGGCTGGGCGGCATCAAGATTTTTCTGGACGGCTCCCCGCAGGAGCGCACGGCATGGATGCGGAAGCAGTCGGCTTATCTGCCGCTGGCACCCGGGGGGGCTCCGGAAACCGGCAGCGGCGTAATGGAAACCGAGGCCGTGGAGCAGGCCATGCTCTGGGCAGTGCAGCATGGTGTCCAGCTTCTCGCCCATTGCAACGGAGATGCCGCCGCACAGCAATATCTCACTGCAGCCCAGGCGGTGGAACGCCGCTTTCCGGAATTTGCCCGCCTGCGTCCGGTCATGATCCACGGACAGCTGCTGGCTCCCGATCAGCTGCCCACTCTGTGCGCCTGCGGAGTGCTTCCCTCCTTTTTTGTGGCCCACGTGTATCACTGGGGTGACATTCACATCCGCAACTTCGGAAGGCAGCGCGCCTCCCTCATTTCCCCCGCGGCGGATGCGCTCCGGAACAATCTTTGCTTTACCTTTCATCAGGATGCCCCGGTCATCGAGCCGGACATGCTGGAAACCGTCTGGTGTGCGGTAAACCGTGTGACACGCGCCGGAATTGTGCTGGGCGCCGATGAGAGAATTCCCGTTTGGGAAGCGCTCAAGGCCGTCACCATCAACGCTGCCTATCAGTACGGCGAGGAAACATGCAAGGGCAGTCTGACACCGGGAAAAAGAGCCGACTTTGTGCTGCTGGACCGGAATCCGCTGACAGTGCCCCCGCTGCAAATCCGGGATATCCGTGTACTGCGCACGGTGAAAGACGGCGAGACGGTCTTTGACAGAGACTTTCTCTGAAAAAGGCCCGCACTTCAAATCCGCCCAACCGTATTACCGCTTTTCCCTCTCTTCCCCCCATTTCAGCTTCTGCTGAAATGGCAGGGGGGTCCGGGCCTGCGGCCCGGCCGCCGGAGGCCCGCGTCCCAAATAAGCCTTATGGCAAAAGCGGAAACGGAAAAAAAATTTAAAAAACTTCAAATTACCTGTTGATTTTTCAAAAAAGGATGATATAATATTAAATGTCGCGTCGTAGCAGTCATGCTGTGGAGCGATGCGGCTGGAAATTGGGGTATAGCCAAGCGGTAAGGCAGTAGATTCTGAATCTACCATCCCGATGGTTCGAATCCATCTACCCCAGCCAATGTATCAGGGGGTACGATAGGACAGGCAGCTGTCACCATCGTACCTCCTTTTCGTTCTGACGAAAAGCCAACCGATCCATGAAGATACGCACAAGAGCCTCTTTCCGGGGCGGAACGAAAAAAAAGGCGGACGTTGCAGGCCGCCTTTTGCTATGCCCTCAATAAAGGCAGAAAGGAATTTTATCCACCATGAAAAATTACTACGATATCGCCATCATCGGAGGCGGCATTGGCGGAATCATGACCGCTTACCGTCTGGTTACCCAGTCCCCTTCCCTGTCGGTGGCCATTTTTGAAAAAGGCAAGGCACTGGACAAACGAATTTGCCCCATTGTGAAAAAGACGGTGAAGTCCTGCATCAAATGCCCTTCCTGCGCCATTATGGAAGGCATGGCCGGAGCAGGCGCCTTCTCGGACGGAAAGTACGTCATCTCCACCGAATACGGCGGATGGCTGACCGATTTTCTTCCGGACGAGACCGTCATCGACTACATTGAGCAGGCTGACCGGATTCTGGTATCCTTCGGTGCAACCACAGAACGGTTCCAGCCCGACAACCAGCTGAAAAAGCTCTGCCTTCAGCACGACCTGCATATGTCCCAGGCACAGCTCAAGCATCTGGGCACCGATGCGAATTTCGATACCATGAAGCACATCATTGACTTTCTGGAGGACAAGTGCGACATCCTGACAGAAACTGAAATCACCGCTGTCGATAAGGAAAACCACACCCTGACTGCCGTTCAGAAAGGTGCAGAAACTTCCGTCAAAGCAGAAAACATCATCTTTGCGGTCGGCCGGGCAGGCAGCCGGTTCTTTTCCAAATGGTGCTCCGAAAACGGAATCGCACTGGAAAACAATCAGGTGGACGTGGGCGTTCGCGTAGAGCTTCCGTGGATCATCTGGGAGGATTTCTCCAAAAAGATTTACGAGCCGAAAATCTGGCACCGCTCCAAGCAATACGGCGACACCACCCGCATGTTCTGCTTTAACGAGCGGGGACAGGTGGTCACCGAGAATACCGGCGGAGTTCTTACGGTAAACGGGCATTCCTACCGGGATCTTTCCCGAAAGACGGAAAACTCCAACTTTGCCCTGCTGTCCACCATCCGGTTTACCGAGCCCTTCCGGGAACCCATTGAATATGCCCGGCATGTGGCTTCTCTGGCCAATCTCATCAGCGGCGGAAGCGTTCTGGTCCAGCGGTTCGGCGACCTCATCAACGGACGCCGAACTGACGACAAGCGTCTGCGCTCTTCCACCACCAAGCCCTCCCTGAACGCTGTGGCTGGAGACTTGAGCCTCTGCCTGCCCAAACGGCAGCTGGACAACATCATTGAGACGCTTTACGCCCTCGATGCCATCGCCCCCGGCACCTCCAATTACGATACCCTCCTCTACGGGATTGAATGCAAATACTATTCCGCCCGCCCTGCCGCGGATGACTTTGAAATTGAAGGCTGCCGAAAGATTTTCGCGCTGGGTGACGGCGCCGGATTTACCCGCTCCCTGTCGCAGGCTGCCGCAAACGGCCTCTACATTGCCGACAAGCTTTTGAAATAACACCCATCCGTTCCCTTCACTCGGTCGGAAATACCTTGGCGGGGGAACCGGCGGCATCGACTTGATGGAAAACTCAAAGAAGCCATGGGGCGAAACAATGTTTCGCCCCATGGCTTCTTTCCTTTTCAGTTTTTCCCGGGAGAAAAATACTTTTCCAGTGTTTTCACAAGGCGGTCCAGCGTAACCGGCTTTGGAATATGGCTGTCCATTCCGGCCTCCCTGGCCCGGGCAATGTCCTCCGGGAACGTGTTGGCTGTCATGGCGGCGATGGGAATATGAGAATCCCCCCGTCCCGATGCGCGGATTGTCCGGGCGGCTTCGTACCCGTTCATTAGGGGCATCTGGACATCCATCAGAATCAGGTCAAACCGGCCTTCCGGAGACTCCAGAAACCGGCTAACCGCTTCCCTCCCGTTCCGGGCAAGCACGGTGCTTACTCCCACCGTTTCCAGCAGCTGCTGCAGAACATCCGCATTCAGGGGATGATCCTCCGCCAGCAGCACAACCTTACCGCTGTAATTGTTCATTGCCATGGGCAAATCCTTTCCCGACTGTAATCTTTTTTGTTGGCAGATACGACAGGAACACCCCGCCTGCCTTGCGGCAGACAAATTTTTACATGGGTTTAAAGCACGGCACAAATCCCATTGAAAAGCAGGCTTTCTTAAAAATCCATTGACTCCAACCTCACGGGCATCCTCTTCCATTTCGCTCCAGTCATGGCAGCACAGCAGCACAAAAGCATTCCGTCCTTCCGGCTGGTTTCGAATTTCCCGGATCGCGGAAAGAGCTCTGCCCTCCGAAAGGGATTCTTCCACTGCCACAGTATCGATGGGCTGTCCTGCCTCATGGCAGCGGCGAAGCTGCTCCACCGCCTCCGCTGCAGATTTTACCCAGACTCCCCTTCCGCCCAAGTTTTCTATCATATGAAGGATGCTTCCCGCCGTTCGCGGACTGTCGTCGCAGACCAGAATCTTTTTTTGATCCAGCCGCTTTGCACAGACGTCCCTTTTCAGGAAAGCAAGGGGAACGGACACCGTAAACCGTGTACCGAGATTCACACGGCTTTCCACCGAAACAGTGCCCTCCATCAGATCTACCAACCGTTTGACAATGGCAAGCCCCAGCCCTGTTCCCTGAATTCTGGTTACCCGCTCATCCTCGGCACGGCGGAAGGGGGAGAAGATACTTTTCAAAAAATCGGCGGGAATCCCGATTCCGGTGTCCTCCACCACAAACCGAAAGATGCCCCGGTCCTCATCGGGGCTGTTTTCCTGATGAATTTCCAGCGTGATTCTGCCGCCTTCCGGCGTATATTTGACCGCGTTGCACAACAGGTTGGTCAATATCTGCAGCAGATGCATTTCGTCGCCGATCAGCCTGTCGTTCCGAACCTGGTCCGCAGTCACTTCCACCCGCTGATTTTTTGCTCCCGCAGCGGGTACAACGATCGAAAGAAGAGTCCGAATCAGTTTGGGCAGGCGGAACTCCTCCCGGCAGATTGTAACGGCGGCACTTTCCATGTGTGAAAGATCGAGCAGCTCACTGACCAATCCGGACAAATGCTCGGCGGAAGCGCTGATCATTTTCAGGCAATGCTCCACCTTATGCGGATTTTTCATGTTCTTCAGCGCAATGTCGGTCATTCCCGTAATTCCGTTCATCGGCGTCCGGATATCATGGGAGAGCGCCATGAGAAACTCCTGCCGCAAAGCGCTGACTCTCCGGGTTTCCTCCAGCGCCTTTTGGAGGGATTCCTGCATTGTTACCCGTTCCGTAATATCCCGAAGAAGGACAAGATACTGCCCGGAATCGGCAGGAATCAGGCTAAGCTCCACCCACTGATGATTGGCTGTCTTTTTATCCGTGACCTCATACTGCCCCTTCATCTCCCGATCCAGCTTCTGCGAAAAGAAAGCGGCCCGCAATGGGTTGTCCGGAGAAATCCCGCAGTAATCAAAAAGAAACTGCGGTTCCGACAACACCTTATAATAGGGAATCCGAAATTTCCGGTAAAAATTTTTTGAAGCCATAATGGCATTGCCTGAGCTGGCCTTGTAGATAGCAAATGCGGCGTCAATATTGGCGGAGATATTGCTTAAAATAGTTTCCCCATATTTTCGCGTTTTTTGCCTGAAATATCCCAACCCGAGCCAAAAGAGCAAAAACACCGTCAGAAACCCCGAAATCAGAAAAGCCCCGCCCATCACATTTAAAATTGTAAGGAGGTTTACACTTTCTTCCCGAAGGTCCTTTGCGGAAATCATTGTAATCAGATATTCCGGCGAGCCGAACGACACCGGTTGATATCCCATATAATACGGCGTCTCTCCCACCGTTACCGGAAGAACACCCGATTTTCCCTGTTTCATGGCGTTCTGCAGAGAGGAGACCCGATCGGGAGAATTTCCGGAGTCCAAAAACAGCTCAAAAATCCCCTTTGCGGACTGCCAGGAATCACCGGTTCCGCTTTGGCCAATCCGGATGCCGTCCGGGAGCCATATGAGAAACGCCTGTCCCTTTCCGTCAAAGGTGCGAAGGGACAGAGGAACCTGATAGCTTTCCAATTTTTTATCGGCATACAGCGTTCCCACAAGGCTGCCTTCCCGAAATACCGGCATTCGGAAGGTAATCTGCAGTGTTCCCGAATCTCCCCGGTAAACCGGGGAGCAGTCCGCTTCCTCCGGGTCGGAAGGCAGTCCGTCAAAGGGTGCCCTTTGACGGACTGATTTTCCCCAGCTGTCCAACCCTTTTCCCGTCCCGGTAAAAAAATACGCATTGGAAAAGGAAGAAGCGTTACAAAAAAGCCGCAGGGTCCGAACCGTCTCATCCCCCGCCCATTCTGTGCCGCTCCCGTAAATGGCGGCGCAGCTTTTCATCAGCTCCAGATCCCGGCAAAACTGCGCATTCAAATCCGCTCCGATCATCTGGGTCGTTTCCAATAAGGTGTCCGATGAACTGGAAATCATCCTTTTTCTCACTTCTGCGGCCAGGCATATGCCTGCATGCGCTGCTAAAAAAATCAGCAGCGCCATACCAGAAACTATGATTGTCTTATTGCGCAGTACCCTTTGCACCCGTTGTGTTGCAGCAATCATTCTGCCCTCCGCAAGGCGAAATGCCCCTCTTCACCGCTGCCGCCTTCCGTTTTACCGTGTGACAGTAATCATTTCCATCCTGCTTTTTCTGCCGTTCCAGTCAATATCCCGCACTTGATATACAATGGATTCTCCCCTGGCCTCATTCCGGAAAAGGGCGGCACAGCCATCCTGCCCCAAGGGCTTCCCTTGTTCCCGCTGCAAAAGAGGGATCTCGTCCAAATGCAGCAGCCGGTGAACCACCGGTGACGAGTGTTCCTCTTCGCCTGTCAGGAGGATCTTTCCTTTTTGGTTCATATAGCACATTTTCCCGGTTTCGGCATCCCAGATAAACAGATAGGCGTCTATTTCGTCCAGAAGCCACCCCTTTTCCCCCGCAGACAGACAGCGGCAGGGATCGCAGGAGGAGCTGTACCGGCAGTACTGATTTTTCCCTTTAACCTTTGCCTCGTACAGGGCTTCATCCGCTCTGGTATACAGGTCACTCCTGGTTTGAGCGTCATCGGGGCAGAACGCAATTCCCACCGAACAGGTCAGCGGGAACTTGGGAGTACTTCCCTCTTTCCCGGTCAGGAGTTCACAAATTTCCACGGCACAGTCTTCTGCGGCACAGCAGTCGGGGATATCCTTTAACAGGAGAACAAACTCATCCCCGCCCAGTCTTCCGATCACGGAATTCCCCCGGGAGGCTTTTTGCAGCACCCCGGCAAAATAGGTCAGCGCCGCGTCGCCGTAGGCATGGCCCTTGGTATCGTTGATGTATTTGAAATTGTCCACATCAATCATCAGGAGCGCCGCTGTTTCCTGCTCCGCCCTTGTCTGGGAAAGATAGGCTTCTGCCGCCGCCCCAAATCCGGCACGGTTCAAAAGCCCCGTCAGGGAATCCGTTTTGGTCCGGCGGATGGCCTGGCTGAACAAAAGCGCATTTTGGAGGCGCTGACGAAAGATGTCCGGCGGATAAGGCCGCTCCAGATAATCTGTGGCCCCCCAGTCCAGCGCCGGCACAGTCTCGTCCTGCTGTCCTGCGGCAGCAATGGCAATGACGGGAAGATCGTGATAATCCGGATTCTCCCGCACCTTTTTCAAAAAAGTATGGCTGCCGCCGGAGGGGAGCCCCGTGTTCAGGAGAACCGCCGCAATCCCACCGCGATGGTCATCCAGCATCTCAAAAGCCTGTTCTGGATTTTCGGCTTCTACTGCCGAGAAATCCGGCAGCATTTTTTTCATCAGAATCCGGCTGATGGGATGGGGATCCACAATCAGCACTGTGGGTAATTCAGCCATAAGCAAAATTCACCTCTCCTGCGAGTTACCGGGGGCGCTGTCCCTCAATCAGCAGATGCCAAATCGTTCAGCCCCAAAAGGCCGCCGCCTGCGGATATTCTATTATATTATCGAACCTCTGATTCATTCCTTAACCCGCACAATTTCGGCTTTTGCCGCCGCCCATATGCAATTGAGCCCAATATTCTGCTGACAGTTGACTTTATTGTATCACAAAAACCGTTTGATGAAAAGAATGGACTGCAAAAACATTTATCTCTTTTTGAGATTAATCTAAAAAACAATCTCATTATGATTGACTTTTTTGAAGATTCGGAATATAATACAGCTATGAGAACATCCGTTCTTTTTGCGCGTTCCGATTTTTCCCCGGACAGGATCCCTCGCTGCCCGGACATAAAAAAACAACAGAAAGAAGGCTGCCGGTGACTAGTCCGGAAAAAAAAGAGTACCTGAAAGGATTCCGAAAGCTTGGGATGGAAATTGACCGCAAGCTGGAGGAATACGCCCGTCTGCGGGCGTGGGCCCTTCGCATTTCCCCCGTTTTAAGCGGTATGCCCAAGGGAAGCGGCATCACTGACCGGGTGGGAAATGTGGTGGAGCGGCTCATTGAAGTCAACGAAACAATCAATCGGGAGATTGATGAATATCTGAACCAGCGGGAGGAAATTTCCGCTGCCATAGAAGCATTGGAGGATCCCACTCTCCGGACAATTCTGGGACTTTACTACCTCAACGGCGCCACTTGGGAGGAGGTTTCCCAAAAGGCCCACTACAGCTATATGCAGGTGACACGCCTTCAGGAGAAAGCGCTGGAAGCTCTTCCTTTGAACCTGACGGCGTCTTTGCCCTCCCCCTCCCCAAACGAAGAAAGGGTCTGCTAAGAGCAGACCCTTTCTGTTTTGGTTTTCCGAAAATTTGCCTTAGACCTCTTCGATGTGAACTTCCACTTCATGCCCGCTTTCGCTGGAGCGGATGATTCCGTCGATAATTGCCTGATTGTAAATGATCTGGGATGTGGGGATGGGAGCAGGCAGACCCTGCTTTACCGCATCCACGAAGGAGCGGCACTTCAGGAAGAACCGATCCTCTCCGGCATCGTGAACCGGGATGGGGGTATAAGTAAATTCGCCGAAGGAATCATGGAACAGCGTAACGTCTCCGCAGCTTCCGTCCCATGCGCCGCCCCACGCGGAGCCGAAGTTGGCAGGCTCTACCTTCAGTCCGGCATCCGTGCCAAGGAAAATGGTGTTGCCGGTGGAGTCCATGTGCATTGCCCAGGACATACGGAAGTCCAGGGTGATTCCGCCCTCCAGACGGATAAACGCGCCGCAGAAGTCATCCACGGAAAAGCGTTTTGCGTCCTCGGGGGAATTATAGCGGGGGTCTTTTCCGAAATAATCATAAGACACCGCGGAAACGGTCAGGGGCTTCGGATAGCCGATGGCATTGAGCACCATATCCAGCGAATAACATCCGATATCAGCCAGAGCGCCTACGCCCGCCAGATCCTTTTCAATAAAGGTGCTGCCGGGGATTCCGCGGCGGCGGCCGCCGCCGGTCTGTATGTAGTAAATTTTACCCAGCTGGCCGCTTTGAACAACTTCTTTGATTTTCTTCATGCGGCTGTCATACCGGGGCTGGAAGCCTACGGTGACAATCTTTCCCGCCTCTTTTTCCGCCTTGCGGATGGCAATCGCGTCCTCCAGAGTGACGGTCATGGGCTTTTCCAGCAAAACATGGCATCCGGCCTTCAGCGCCGCAATGGCACAGACCGCATGGGTGGTGTTATAGGTGCAGACACTGACCGCATCCAGATTCATGGTGTCCAGCATCTCTTGAGCGGTATTAAAGTCACGGGCTTCCGTCAATCCGTAGGAATCCAGAAATTCTCTGGCCTTTCCTTCGATAATATCCGCACCGGCAACGATCTCCACGTCGTCCATTTTTAAATAAGAGTCAGCATGTGCATGGGCAATTCCGCCCGTACCAATAATTCCGATTCTAAGCTTTTCCATAATGTACCTTCCTTCAATCCGAATCAGGCTGTTCGCCCGTAAAGAGCATAACACCCCTATCGTCATGATAATATGACAGCAAGGGAAAGTCAATTCTTTTCCGGTAAAAACACCCGGGTAAAAACGACTTTTTTGAGGAACAAATTTTATACGTTTTCACGTATATATACAATCCGTTATGAAAGCGGCGGATTCCCCTGCCTTTTGAGGAATGGCCCTACATATCCCCTATATTTCAAAAACCAAGCACAATATTTTGTAGAATTATGGCGGTTCATTTGGTGATAATATTGAAAACACCGGATAAAATTTATATATTTATACAAATAGTGTATTTTCTGTCTTAAATTAATTGACATTTTCTGTCAGTAGAGGTAATATGGAGCCATGCAGGATTTCTTTCCCAAATATAGGTTGAGGAGTTGACACCAATGCACAGTAGAACACGCTATGAGGCGTTTCAGCAGGACGACGCCGTTGTCGGAATCCGGGCGATCGACAAAACAGGAATCATCATAAGGGAAATTCGCGATTTATCGGACAATTACGATCAGGCCATAAATCTTGCACGGCTTTATACGGAAAATCACCTGATGCCTGAAAATTTTCAGGCAATCACTGAGGAATTGGTGGGAGTCCTCATCTGACCAGCCGATGATTTCATCGGCCTTTTTGCCTGCCCCGGGAAGGCAGGCCACGGCGGGAATACCGGGATTGGCCTTTCCCCAAAAATCAGCCGATCACCATGGAAAAAAGCACTGTCAACACCCCCGAAACCCCGATGGCGATACTGCTCATAGCGCCCTCCGCCTCCCCGATTTCCAGCGCCTTGCTGGTGCCGACCGCATGACTGGCGGTGCCGATGGCAAGGCCGGCCTCCACCGGACTTTCGATTCGGAACAGGCGGATCAGAAGCGGCGCCGCAACGGCGCCCAAAATGCCTGTAATCACCACCATGGCGACGGTGATTGGGACAATCCCCCCATGCTGGGCGGCAATTTCAATGGCAATGGGCGTTGTAACCGACTTGGGAATCAGCGAGGCAGTAATGGCCTCGTCCAGCCGGAACGCCCGGCAGAGCAGCCACACGCTTCCCATGGAAGTCAGGGAACCTGCCGCACACCCCACAAGAACCGGCAGCAGATTTTTCTTCAGCAGCGCAAACTGCCCATAAATGGAAATAGCCAATGAAGCAGTGGCAGGCGCCAGAAACAGCGCAATGAAGTTGCCGCCCTTCTGAAAGCTTTCCAAGGGAATCCGGAACAGCTCCAATACCCCAATTACCAGCAAAATTGCGATGAGCAGGGGATTGGCCGCGGCGCAGTGGGTCTTTTTGTTGATCCACACGCCTGCCTCGTAAGCAAAGATGCTCAGCACAATTCCAAACAGCGGAGACTGTACTACTTCCGACATTACTCTTCCCCCCCTTTTTTGCCGTCAGCCCTGTTCCGGGATCTGCCGGCAATTTTATTTTGCAGACGGATGGTTCCGCGTACGGCCAGCACCGTGACCCCAAAGGTCAGAAACGTGGTTGCCACACAGATCACCCCAAAAGGCAGCAGGTTGTCCCGCAAAAGATCAAACTGCCCCATAATTCCCACGCCTGCGGGAATAAAAAAGAAAGCCATGTTCTTCAGCAGGAAATCGGTCTTTTCCCGGATGTGTTCCACCCTGAGCCAGCCGGTCAGCAGCAGGACAAACAGCAGTATCATGCTGATTACACTGGAAGGAATGGGAAAGGGCAGGTAATGGGCCACTGTCTCGCCCACCAGGCAAACCCCGAATACAATTCCGATCTGGAGCATCAATTTAACCTTCATAAAAAACCATACGCTTCCTCTCTGTTTTCCCTGCCGCACAGGAGCCGGACAGCATGCAGGCCATAAAATGGCCTGCATACTGTCCGGCCCCAAAAAAGGAGCTGCTTTACGCAGCTCCTTTTTCTTGATTCAACTCGTCCGCCGCGCTCTTTCGGGAAATTCCCGCCCCGGAAAAGCCTTTGCGGAATTTCAGATCCGTTATTCCACGGACAGCATGTAATAATACACCGGCTGACCGCCGTTGATCAGGTTCACTTCATAGTTGTCGCCGTATTTTTCCCGTACCAGCTGGGCGGCCTTCTCGGCCTGTTCATCCGTCACATCTGCACCGTAAATCATGGTGATAAAGCTGCCTTCGCTGGCCTTCTTCAAAAGCTGTCTGGTAAGCCGCATGATCGCCCGGTTCAGATCCCGGTCGGTAAAGCTTAGCTTGCCGTTGTCCAGACCCAGGATTTCTCCCTTTTTAATGGTGTGACCGTCAAATTCGCTGTCACGGGCAGCGAAGGTGATAAGGCCGGTCTGTACCAGATCGAACTGCTTGGTCATGGCCAGCCGGTTGTCGCTGTAGGATTTCTCCGGGTCAAACGCCAGCATGGCCGCTATTCCCTGGGG
Source organism: Oscillospiraceae bacterium (assembly GCA_048358235.1). Lineage (GTDB taxonomy): Bacteria > Bacillota > Clostridia > Oscillospirales > Ruminococcaceae > Paludihabitans. Next base: position 42,465 of record DBGCDL010000120.1, on the reverse strand, counting down.
AATGGTTCTGGTCTGGAGCACGCATACCCGGCGATCCGCCAGCTTTACTGCCTGCTCTGCCGCCATGATGATGTTCTTGTTGTTGGGAAGGACAAAAACGGTTTCCGCCGGGGTGGCCTGAATGGCCCGGAGAATGTCATCTGTGGAGGGGTTCATGGTCTGTCCGCCGCTGACGATCTTATCCACGCCCAGATCGTAAAACAGCTCCTGCAGACCCGCTCCCGCAGACACAGCCACAAAGCCGAACTGCTTTTCCGGGTTGACGGGGACATATTCCTCGCCTTCCATGGTCTTTTCCGCTTCCACAATCTTCGTCTGATGCTGAACACGCATGTTGTCGATCTTCAGATTCACCAGAGAACCGAACTTGATTCCCTCTTCAATGGCGTTTCCGGGATGGTTGGTGTGAACATGGACCTTGATGATATCATCGTCGTCCACACAGACCACACTGTCGCCGATGCTCTCCAAAAAGGCCCGCAGCTTCATGGCGTCGGGGCAGCCCGGCGCTTTATCCACAATATATTCGGTGCAGTAACCGAATTTGATGTCCTGATCGGATTCCGCCACGGCATTGAGCACCGGGGAATCGGTCTTAACTTTGGTCTTTTCCTGAAGGGAGGGAATGACCTCGCCGGTCTTGAACACGTTCTGCATTCCTTCAAAAATGTAGACCAGTCCCTGACCGCCGGCATCCACCACACCTGCTTTTTTCAGTACGGGCAAAAGCTCCGGCGTAGTGGCCAGAGCGGCCTTGGCAGCAGCGACGATTTCATCAAAAATAATTTCCGGATCGTTGGTTTCCAGCGCTCTCTCCCGGGCTTTTTCAGCGGCCAGACGGGCCACCGTCAGAATCGTTCCCTCGGTGGGCTTCATCACGGCTTTATAGGCGGCGTCCACGCCAATGGTCAGCGCCTCCGCCAGATCCTGCCCGTTGGCCTCCATTTTCCCTTTCAGGCCCTTGGAAAATCCCCGGAACAAAAGAGACAGGATTACGCCGGAATTTCCCCGTGCACCCCGCAGCAATGCGGCGGCGGCCACTTCAGCGGTTTTTTCCACCGTGGGCTCCTCCAGAAGCTCCAGCTCCCGTTTGCCCGCGTTGATGGTCATGGACATATTGGTGCCCGTATCCCCGTCCGGCACAGGAAATACGTTGAGTTCGTCCACCGCCTGCTTCTGATTGGAAATATGATTCGCGCCGGAAATGATGGCTTTCGCCAGCATGCTGCCTTCTATCACGTCTATGCACTCCTCTATCTACGACGCCGGCTTTCCGGCATCATTATTCTTATTCTGTTTTCATCCCGTCAATAAAGACGTTTACTCTTGCCACTCCGAATCCCGTTTTATCCTCAACGATAAAGCGCACCTTGTGGGTAATGCTTTTCACAATCGCGGAAATATTCGTTCCGTAAGTGACGATGATATGAAGATCAATGACCAGCTTCTGATTCTTCACCCGGATCCGGATTCCCTTGTCAATGCTGTCGGGAGTTTTCCGAAGCCTGTCGCGGAGGCTTTGACGGGTATCCGTGTGAGCCATGGCCGCCACTCCGAAGCAGCTGATGACGGCCTCACCCACCAGATTCACAAAGTAATCGTGAGAAATGTCAATGACGCCGAGATGATTTTCAAATTTTATCATTATGATCGCTCCAATCTCTCTTGATGCGAATTCTGAAAGGTCATACTGCCGCGGTACACCGCCATGGGCAGCGGATCAGAGAATGCCCAGCCGTTCCACAGAGAGGCATTTCCCCGTTCCGGGATCCAGCTCAAAAAGGCAGGCATCCATCCGGCAGGGGGTGTTTTCCGGCACTTCAAACCGGGTGGGAAGATGGGTGCGGAGCCGGGCAATGATGTTTTCGGGAAGCACTCCCAGCACCGAATCCACCGGCCCGGTCATTCCAAGGTCGGTAATGTATCCGGTTCCGGCCGGAAGGATCTGTTCGTCGGCGGTCTGGACATGGGTATGGGTACCGGCAACTACGCTGACCCGCCCGTCCAGATAGTAGCCCATGGCCTTTTTTTCACCGGTGGCTTCCGCGTGAAAATCAACTACAATATAGGTTGCCCCAAAACCGCCGGGACCATCATTTTTTTCCAAAATACGGTCCATGGCGTCAAAGGGGTTTTCCAGCGGCTCCATATAAGAAGTTCCCATCAGGTTCACCACAAGGATGGAAAACGCTCCGGCATCATACAGGTAAACCCCCTTGCCGGGGGCATCCTCCCGAAAATTCACGGGGCGGATCACCATCTCGTTTTCTTCCAGATAGGAGAAGATCTCCCGCCGTTTGTAGACATGATTTCCGGTTGTGATGACATTGACACCGCTGTCCAGCAGAAAATTCGCCGAATGGGGAAGGATGCCGTTTCCGACAGCGGCGTTTTCTCCATTGGCAATGACCACGTCAATCCCGTACTGGCGTTTCAGCCCGGGCAGGCGCTGCCGCAAAAAGTCGCAGCCTACCTGCGCTATGACATCCCCAATCATCAGCAGACGCATGGAGCGCCACTCTCCTTCCCCGCCGTATCATCCGCGTCCGCGGATGGAGTTTCGGGCAGCCGGCGGCTCCCGCTAATTTTCCTCGACCGTTACCTCCGGAAGCTTCCGGGCCTTTACCCGTACAATCCGCCGCTCTTCCACCAGAAGCACCGTAAATTCAATATTTTTGATGATGACCGACGGCATTTCCCCGTCGCCCGGAATTCTTCCCAGAGTATTGGCAATCAGGCCGCCCAGCGTGTCGGTGTCCTCGTCCGCATCCAGATCCGTCTCCAGAAGCTCCTCTACCTTTTCAATCAGGACTCCGCCGTCGAAGGACCAGCAGTTCTCGCCCAGTGTCTCGACCTCATCCACTTCCTGATCGTATTCGTCCTGTATATTTCCCACGATGGATTCCAAAAGATCTTCCATCGTGGCAATTCCGGCGGTCCCGCCGTATTCATCCACAATGACCGCCATATGCACCTTGTTTTCCTTGAACTGTTTGAACAGCATCCGGCAGCGGGTGGATTCCGGCACGTAAATCACCGGTCTCATATAGTTTTCGATAGTTTTGCTTTCGATATCCGCGGTTCCCACCAGTTCCAGCAAATCCTTGGCATAAATGATCCCCACAATATCGTCGATATCGTCTTCGTACACCGGAATCCGGGAAAAGCCTTCCGTGGTGGCAATTTTAAGCACATCGGCGATCCGGTCCGTCTTGGACACCGCTTCAATGTCGGTGCGGTGGGTCATCACTTCCCCCACGGTACGGTCGTCAAACTCAAACACGTTATTGATCATTTCCCGCTGGGAAAGCTCAATGGTGCCGTTCTCATTGCCCGCGTCCACCAGCATCCGGATTTCCTCCTCGGTGATGTCGGCGTTTTCCTGATTGGGATCAAATCCGAACAGACGGACCAGCAGCCGGGCAAATTTGATAATCAGCCAGGTCAGCGGCTTGAAAAACACCCGAAGGACCCGGATCAGCCCTACGGAGAAGAAAGCGAAGGAATCGGGATGGTAGGAGGTCATCTTCTTGGGAAACGCCTGCCCGAATACCATCACAACAAAAGCAACGATCAGAAAGGTGATGACAAACGCCGCACCGGAAGTCCATGAGACTTCTTCGCCCAGCCAGTTTTTCAAGGCCCTCTCCAAAGCGGAGGAATAGGTGTATGTTCCCAGACAGCATGCCGCCGTCATACAAAGGATGGCGCTGGTGCCTGCCCACATGGAAAAATCAAACTGATGCTCTTTCAAATGATAGAGCGCTTTGGCTTTTGTGTTTTCCTCGTCGCTCATCCGTTTGAGTCTGCTTTCACTGCAGGATACAATCGCAACCTCACTTGCGGAAAAGAAAGCGGCAATCAGTGTCAGAACAAGCAGAAATACCGTACTCCACAAATATCGGCCTATGTCGTCGCCCAATTTTGAAACTCCTTTCGTTTCGCCCCCGGAATGGAATCCCTCCGGTAAATATGTATAATAACACATTATTTATGATACCGTTTCACCCTCCAAATGTCAAGACAGACTTCCCTTTCCCGGGTCCGAAATTCTTTCCCGTGCCCCCATTCCTTTTCTCTGCGTCTGCAGAATGCCCCGGCTTCAGCGGCGGGGGTTGCGACCTCTGGACTTTTCCGAGGCAAAGTAGTAAAATAAAATCTGCCGGGCAAATGGCCGGGGGTCATAAGAAAGTAATATTGCTTTTTGCAGGAACGGCATGGCTTCGGTCATGCCGTTTCCTGTTTCATCAGTTCCTCCACGGGGATAAAGCCCACAAGGTCATAGGAGATGCGGATACCCTGTCTGCGCTTCCCACTGCTCTTGTCAGGCGCTTCGATGTAGATTCCCTTGACAAGCTCCCGCAAGGCGTAAGGGGTCATTTCCTGCAAATCCTCGTATTTGTGTACCCGCTGGATGAACTGCTCCAAATTTTCAATCTGTCGTTCCTGTACTTCGATTTCCTGCTGCAAGGTCTGGATTTCCACTTTAAGCTGCGCCTGCTCGTCCTCATAGGTCTTGCTCATCAGTGCAAACCGTTCATCAGAAAGTTTCCCGGCCACATTATCCTCATAGATACGGATAAACAGCCGGTCAAGTTCCCCAAGACGGCGTTCTGCCTGCGCCAGACGCTTCTTGTATCCCCGGACAGCTTCTTCACTGGACAGCCGGAGTCTATGCTCCATAACTGTCCGAAAATGGGATTCATGCCGGGTTACATAGGAGATTACTGTTTTCATGTGCATCCAGACCAATTCTTCCAGTACAACTGCCCGGATGAAATGGGCCGAACAGGTTCCTGTGTTGCTGCGGTAGCTGGCGCATACAAAATGGTCTTGCCGCTTCTCAAAGTAGTTGGTGGTGCAGTAGCGCATCTTTGCCCCGCAGTCAGCACAGTAAACCATGCCGGAGAACAGGCTACTCTTTCCGGTTTTTGTCCTTCGGTGGCGCTGCTTGCGGATCTCCTGCACCTTGTCAAAGACTTCCTGCTCAATGATAGCCGGATGGGTGTTGTAAAATACCGCCTGCTTCTCAATGGGTGTTTCCCGCTGCTTCTTGTCCCAGATGGAGTTGGTGTAGGTCTTGAAATTAACCGTACAGCCGGTGTATTCCCGTCGTTCCAGAATATGAACAACGGTATTGGGGTTCCAGTGGTACGGATCAGCGGTTTCAGGACTTGGGGTGTTAATGCCCTCTCTCCTCTTATAGGCGGTAGGGTTGAGCATCTGTTCTGCCTGCAAGAGTTTGGCAATCTGCATCGGCCCCCGGCCTTCCATACACAGTTTGAAGATGCGCTTGACCACAAGAGCGGCTGCCTCGTCCACGACCCACTTTGTTCGATCCTCCGGGTCTTTGCGGTAGCCAAAGGGGACATTGGTTGTCAGCGGGATGCCCTGCTCGCCCTTGGCCTTCTGTACCGCACGGATTTTGCGGCTGGTATCCTTGGCAAAAAACTCATTGAACCAGTTTTTGATTCCCGCAACATCGTTGTCGGTGCTGTTGGGATCAATTGTGTCAAAGTGGTCGTTGATGGCGATATAGCGCACACCATATTTAGGAAAAGTAAAATTGATGTACAAGCCAGTCAGCGAGGAATTTCGTCCCAGCCGAGAAAGGTCTTTCGACAGCACAACAGCCACTTTTCCTGCCTCGATTTCTGACAGCATCTGCTGAAATCCGGGGCGGTCATAGTTTGTACCGCTGTATCCGTCATCCACAAAAAATGTTGGATTCGGGAAACGGTGCTCTTTGGCATATCGGAGCAGGATGTCCTTTTGGTTGGTGATGGAATTGCTGTCGCCCTCGTTGGCATCCTCTTGGGAGAGGCGGCAATAGAGTGCGGTGATTTTATCAGTTGCCCGTAACATTTCTGTATCCTCCTTCAAAGGGGCAACTGTCAGTACAGGACTGGTTGCTTCTATTGTACCAAGATTCCCGGTATTTGTCATTCATCATCCTCCGTATTTTCTGTAAACTTTTCAGTCAGAATACGCTCCATCTTTCTATCCAGCGTTTCTGTCCCGTCATAGCTGCCCGTGATGGTGTAAATGGTGCCACCGATCTCACGCTGTAAGGTGAACTCCGGCAGCCAGAAAGCAGATGGATTTTTCACTCGGATATGTCCAGTTTCGTCAAACCAGAAATTGTGTCTGGGGCGGTCAGGCGACAGCGGTTCGAGTTTAAAATAGGGATTGGAGAAAACATATTCCGTTGGCTCGTCGTGGTCAGAATTTTCCCATTGACTGATTTCTTCCCAAAGTTCCAAATCATCTGCATCAAACACCGAAAGCAAATCATCAAGTAACTGTGGGTCAAGAGCATATTTTTCTTCCAGCTGCCTGATGACATCATCCACATCAATGCGGACGGAATCGCCGCTGCGTTGTGCGGCTGCAAATTCCGCATCATTCATATTTGCCCACCGCTGCAATTCAGCCCGTGAAGTATCATCAAGCAATATGATTGAACTTACAGGTTTACCATTGGGCAGCGTATCTCCAAGAAGTATTTTTGCAAGTTTCCTTATGAGGTTGCTATCCTCTTTCCAGTTGAGTTCCATTTTTGAAATCCTCCTTAATGGTCGATCTGGTGCTGTTTCCTGCGGCTCTGTTCGGGATTTTCCTGCGCACGAACAACCTGTTCTACCTTGTATTTGATCTGCCAGAGTTTTTTCACCTCCGCATAAATGGGGGAAAGTTCCGCTTGCCCCGTCTTGTATTCCTGTTCCAGACGGTCATGCTCCTTGCGCCATGCAGTGACCGGCAATTTCCCATCCTTAAAATGCGGCTTTAATTTGCGCTCTGCCATGTGATACAGGCGGAGTGCATTTTCATTTTCAGACATGAATTGCTCACGCCTACCTTTCCACTTGATGGCTGCCAGCTTGTCAGCAACAGGTTTTCCGTCAGCGTAAAACTGTACCATGCGGAGAAGCTCATCTAACTCCTTCCTGCGGTCAGATTTGCCAGACAAGGTACTTTTCAAAGTGTCAATGCGGTCACTCAACGCAGATACACGCTCCTGCAACTGTTCCGGCGTTGTCAAATTGTTCTGCATGAGATAATTACAAATCTCATTGAATTCTTTGAGATTTCCGATTTTCGCTTTCCGGCTCCATGCCCCTGTGCTGCGGTTGGTGTAATACTCGCTGAGCAGCTGCGCCAGATTGGGGGCTTGCGATTTGTTCAATTCCTCATGCGCTTCTTTCAGCCAGTCAAGCAGCACCGTAATTTTCTTTTTCAGTTTGCCGATCAACGCATTGGTCGCCTTGACCCAGCGGTTGAAATCGCCCTTATCAGTACGAATACCTCTGGCCTCCATCTGGCGGATCGCCGGTCCCTCATGGACAGTAGGCAGCTGCTCCACGCCCTGACGCTCGTAGCTGCGGTGGTCGATGCGGCAATTCAGCCCTTTTTCGGCAAATCGAGCATTGCACATTGCCGCCCACTGTTCCCGCCAATGTTCCAGCGTTTCCGGTTTACCCCAGTCCGTGGTGGGGACAGCGTTGAACACATAATTTCCTGCTTCATCCCGGATGCGCTCCCCGTTTTCATCCAAGAGATATTCCCGCCGCTGCTTGTTGCCCCATTTCCCATCCGTCAGCAGGGGACGGATAGGACACATGACATGAAAATGCGGGTTGGTAATGCCGCCATCTCCCTTGTCGGGGGCGTGAACGGAGAAATCCACCACCATACCCCGGCTCACAAACTGCTCCAATAAAAATTGCCTTGCAAGACTGATGTTCTCCTGCATGGAAAACTCGTTCTGCAAGGCAATGTCAAAACTGTATGCAAGCTGGGCTTTCTTGCCCCGTTCTGCCTTTTCCACCTCGTTCCACAGGGTCTGCCGGTCTGCGAAGGAAGGTGGAGCGTGGGGCGGCAGCAGGATTTCAGAACAGAGGACACCGCCTTTCTGGGTGTAGTCGCTGTCCTCTCCGTAATACTCGCTGTGCAGCTTTTCCCCGGATCGGTAAGCAGCGGACGCAACAGCGGATTGCCCTGCACTGCGTTTTATCTGGGTAACATGGAAGTGAAATAGTGCGATACTTATCCCTTTCCTTTCTGGCTTTCTTGATTGTGTGTATTGACTGCCTCCATCAACAAAGCCCTGACTTCCGGCAAGGTAAAAACCTTTTCCGTAAAAGCGTAGAACTCCGTTTCGCTCAAAGCCTTTACCAGCGGTGCAATGCTCTCCACGGCAGCCCCTCTGGTAATGAGGCGGTGCGCCCGTTTCTTCCTGTCTCCCTTCTCATAATAGGATTTTCGGTTTTCCAGCCGCTGGAGCCTGCTGCGCTCCTGCGCCAGCTTCTTTTCTGCGTCTGCGATCTCCTGTTTCAGTTTTTCGGTTGTTGGCATCGTAGATTCCTCCTTTATTTGCAGATAAAAAATACCGCCTGTCTTTCGGACAAGCGGTAAAATTTGCGTGTTGAGTTTTAGGCTTTGGATGGGAAACTGTCTGTGCAAACAGATTGTTTCCCATCCAAAGCGGGCAGGGATAGCCGCATAAGCGGTGCAAGGGGTGCAGCCCCTTGTACGGAACGCAGTGACGCAAAACAGCCCGGACTTCCATCGTCCGGGCTGTTTGCCTCGCAGAGCGCACGCATACAGGGTTTACCCTGTATAGAAGTGCGCCCTTAGTCCCTAAGGGCTTTTCGAGATTCCTAATAATCATTGCTTTTTCGAATTTCATTGCATAATCGGGATAGTCGTTCTTCGGCTGTACGCTTTTTCAATTCACATTCCCAGACTACAATCACCTTCCAACCGTCAGCCTCCAGTTTTTGTTGATTTTCTGCATCCCGCTGGATGTTTCGTTCAATTTTGGGCTTCCAGTATTCTTGATTGGAACGAGGAAGTCTGGAGCGGGAGCAACCATGCATATGCCAGAAGCATCCGTTGACAAAAATGATAGTGTGGTATTTTGGCAGGACAATATCGGGCTTTCCCGGATAGCGTTTGTCATTTTTGCGGTAACGGAAACCGTGGCTGAATAGATATTTCCTTACGATTTCCTCCGGCTTGGTGTTGGTGCTGCGGATTCGAGACATATTTTCGCTGCGTTCAGCGGGAGTTTTGGTATCAGCCATTGGAAATCACCTCCATCTATACTCAGATGGTTTCCCCAGTGTAGTATGCACAGTCACCAGGCAATTTGATATTAGGAATCCAAAGTTGTGTTCCGTCCCACCCCTTGGCCTTATTGCCTGTAATTTTGTACATGGTAAGTACCAGATCATCGGGATAGGTATCGCCCAGATTGCGGTCGGTGGGAGAAAGCAAAGTGCCGGTTCCCTTACCAATATCTCTATTTCTGCGGACGATCAGCTTTCCTTGAGCTGTCGGGTCGGTAGCCAACAGCGTGTTGACAAAACCAATAAAGGCCTTTGCATTCCAATCGTCTGCTGTTTCAGAATCAAGCTGCTCCATGACCTTTTTAATTAGTTTCAAACTAACAGTATACAAGTCATCCCCAAACGACTGAAGCAACATATCAATGGATGCAACATCCTTATTCACAGGATAAAACGGGAAATAGTTGACTCCACCTGAATAGATTCCAACAGCTTTTTTGTCCAGCACATTTTTTCTGGTGGGCTTCAGGCCAGTAGGATAGAAAATCTTAATGTCACATCCGTTGCTGGAGTTTTCAATCTGCTTGATGATACTGTTGTTGGTTCTGTTAATATCAGAGAACAACTTGAACAGTTTCGGTGGCATGAATACACGGAGCAGGCAGGGATCACGGTCATAGCCAAACATTCTTGCATGTTGCCACATAGTATCAGCTTGCGGACTTTTTGCAACACGGCAATAGTAAATTGTTTGGAGCTGCGGGAAAGTCACTCCACGGCCTAAACTGTTGCCTCCAACAATAACATTGATGCCTTTTTCATACTGCGTATTTTCATCATAAGATACGATAGAGTTCAGCATTAGAATACCGATTTTATCCTCCTGAAGCTGCTCTGCTATAAAGCCATAAATCTGCTCAAACGGCAGAATGTCCGTTTTTGTTTCTCTCAATGACTCATAGGCGCGTTCAAATGCTTCTCTCGTTTCCGCCTCGTTATGGGAATGAGAAATTTCATTCAAATAGTTCCCGATTTTATTTGCAAAACAGGAATGCTGGCTGGTTTTCATGCTCGGATGAATTAGAAAATTACAGACCGTTCCACCGTTCAGCATAATATGACCGGAGGAAATCAAATGCATGATCAACGCAGTTTTTAGTCCATTTTCTGGAAATTCATCGTCATTCAAAAGTTCTTCGGCTTCATCATTGTCTGTAAGAATAACCTGTTTCGGTGGTTCCGGTGGAAAAAAGAAATCCCCTCCCATATAACCCTTGCCCGGCCTAAAATAATAGATAAAATAGGGTTTCCAACCGCTTTTGGCTGTTTGCAGAAGAATAGACTGCGGTGTACCGGTTACTTGCATATAAATACTACTGGAAGTTGTTTTCTTGATGGCTTCCAAATTTTTGTTGATGGTACTTTGCTTATTTCTATTCACCTGAGTGTTCAGACTGGCAGCATCGGCCTCATCATCTACAATGAACAGCGGATTACCGGCGCAGAAATTGGTTGAAGAGAAATTGTTTTTCCACTGCTTCAGCACAGAAGTATTCTTTTTCAAAACAATTACTGCGGGTTTGTGCAGATTGTTCTGAACAAATTTTAGGTAATCATTTTCATCGCAAACGCAGAAATCACAAAGATCCCGTTGCGCTCTTTGATAGGTCTGCTGTTGTAGCAGAATATTGTCTGTTGTCAGCAGAACAAAATTCATAAAACTTTCATCAGCAGCAGCACACATAAGTCCAAACATATGGCTCGTTTTACCGCTTTGAACATCACCCACTAACAGGCTTACAACATGATCAGTAAAAGAAAAATTGGAAATGTACTGCGGAACTATATCCTCAACTGTTTTATGGATTGCATCTGCAAGAGCAGGGTTTCCTTTGCCACGGATTCTATCTAAATAAGATTGCAAGTAACTCATTGTCCCACCCCAAAATCAAGAAACCAGATTCCCGGTATGGTTGTCTTTGTAAGTGCAAATGAATTGCGCCCATAACGCCTCAGCGTATCTGCGGTAACCGGATTACCGACGGCCAGTACACCTGCGTTTTCCAAGCGCCCTTTCAGCCATTTCCCAAGAATTTTCAAATCGCCTTCTGAACGGAAATTTTTGCTGTAATCACCGCTGACCTTACACTTAAATGACCATCCATCATCGGTAATAACTGTGAAAACTGCATTATCGGTTTGGCTTTGCGGATATCCAGGCTGACTTGTCACATTTTTGGGTACAATCAGCTCAACTTCGTACCAATGTCGTGGTTTGACAAGACCGTTTTTGGATTCTCTGCCTTTTCCAAAAAATACATTCAAGTTGCTTTGCGGAGACACTTCGTATGGTTTAATGGGTATTTCAAAAGAAATGTCTGTTTTCGCATTTATTGCTTTTGCAAGATTCTGAGGAGCCACTTTCTCAACAAATTCGTGTCCATCCAGCAGTGCATTTTCATTATTGAATGTGTCAATTTCCAACTCGGCAATGTTTCTTGTAGAGGTTTGCATAAGCTGACGGATGAACGCGTTTATCTGTTTAGCAGATACCTCATCGTTCAATAAAACAGAACTCTCATACATACGAACGCCGCCATCTACAATGCTGCTTAGGTTGTTCGATCCTACAATTCCTGCAAACGGACCAGTAGCATTGCTATAAGAATACAGTTTTCCGTGATAGCGGAAAGCATTGACAAGCCGGACGCCACCCATCTGATTACCCGCCAAGAAATCATTTAGGTGCATTGCCGCATCGTACTGTACTTTGGTAAAATAGTCAAAATAATGCATCCCGATAATGAGGTTCAATGTGCGAATATTGCTGTTCAATTCGATAGTTTTTTGCAACTCAATCAATGAATCGGCAGACACATAACCTACGGCAATATCTAATTTTGAAGTTTTCGGGAGCAGGCTGTAGAACGCCTCCGCGAATGTTTTGTTTCCAGTCTTCATCGGAGGATAGTTGGAAAACAAAAAATCCATACTCTGTCCCCCTTAGTTCATTTGTAATGTTACATACTCAAGTCTTTGCTTAACCGTCATGGCTTTCATCTTCTCGTATTCCGGCAGCAAATCGACAGGGGTATATTCTCCTGTAAACAAGGGGAGTAAGCGCTTAGCAACAGCCCGCACACCCACAGGAGGAACAGCGTTGCCGATTTGTCTGCGTACTTCCGTGACACTGCCTTCAAAAATAAAATCGTCAGGGAAAGACTGCAGCCGTGCACGCTCTCTGTTAGTCAGAGGACGAGGTTCAGGATAGTGATATCCCCATGTCCCGCCGCCACCAGCAGCAATAATTGTCTTAGCTGGCTCATCTCTCTTGATTCTGCGGTAAACATGGCTAATCATGCCCTTAACATACAGTGGATTATCCTTTGGAATATCCGTGAAGTTGCCGCCCTCGGGAATTAGTTCAAGAACCTTCCGTGTCTTTTCCTTGATGTTGATATGCTCGTTATTAGTAGGAACCTTTTCAACACCCTCCAGCGCTTCGCCTGCTGTCACATAAGGAAGTGTACCGTTCGGGCCATGAGAAGGCTTGGGATGAACAAAGTCAAATCCCGTATCAATTCTGACACCGACAAAGAGGACACGCTCTCTGAACTGTGGTACGCCGTATTCCGCAAAGTTATACAGATGGGGCTTTACCACATAGCCGGGAGCGATGCTTTCGAAGTCTTTGATAATGGTGTCAATGGCCCTCCCGTTATTGGCCGTAATTAGCCCCTTAACATTCTCAGCAACAAACGCTTTCGGTTTCTTTGCATCAACAAATTCTGCAAAATGTCTGAACAGACCGCCACGGGTGCCGTTCAGACCGGGCTGTTTCCAGATAATAGAGAAGTCCTGACACGGAAAACCACCCAGAACAATGTCACATTCCGGGATGGTGGTGTCGGTGTAAGGATCTATCTTGGTAATATCCTTATAGTGAATAACATCGCCGAAATTGGCGGCAAAGGATTTGCACGCCCATTCTGCAAAATCGTTAGCCCATATTGTTTCATATCCTTCCATGTGAAAGCCATAGTCAAGGCCTCCACAGCCGGAAAAGATAGAAACAATTCTCGGCTTTCTTAAAGTCTCATTGGTATTTCCCACTTTTAGTACCCTCCATTAGAATCCTTTACATGAAGGTGTACTTTTTTGTAGGAGATTTAGATAACTTGTAGTTGTTTGCCGAATAGCGAAAAAGGAATTTTACTGATAGACTTTTTCTGTTAAAAGAGGTATAATAAAAATATTATGGAAAGGTGTATCTATTTACAGGAAAGTACACATTCCTGTAAAAACACCCCCTTTACAACAACTTGGCTTTTTCGTAAATCTCTGCCCGGTAACGAAAGGTAGCAAGGGGCATCCCACATTCCTTTGCTGCTGCCGTCCCGGTGATTTCCCCCATTTTCCAACGCTGGTAAACGGAGTGGAAATTCTCGGGCAACGGTTTGGGCGGCCGCCCAAACCGAATGCCCTTGGCTTTGGCCGCAGCAATACCTTCAGCCTGCCGCTGCCGGATGTTGGTGCGCTCGTTCTCTGCCACAAAAGACAGTACTTGCAGCACAATGTCACTGAGGAAGGTTCCCAGCAAATCCTTGCCTCTCCGTGTATCCAGAAGCGGCATATCCAGAACCACAATGTCAATGCCTTTTTCCTTTGTGAGAAAGCGCCATTGCTCCAATATTTCGGCGTAATTGCGTCCCAGACGGTCGATGCTCTTGATATAGAGCAGATCGTCTTTTTTCATTTTTCGCAGCAGCTTCTTATACTGCGGACGCTCGAAATCCTTGCCGGATTGCTTGTCGATATAAACATTTCTCTCAGGTACGCCCACTTCCCGGAGGGCAATGACTTGGCGATCTTCATTTTGCTCTCTGGTGGAAACACGGATGTACCCATAAATTTTCTGCTCGATCTTATTTCCTCCGTTTCTGCCACACAATGTCATACCCCAGCACATCTGCCAGCTCCACCGCTTCGCCATAGCGTAAAGAACCGCGCTTTAATTTCCCGGACAGGTTGGGGACGCTGCTGCTCCATCCGTATTCGTCAGCCAAAACCTCCACTACCTCGCTCATGGTCATGCCAGCCCTGACAATGTAGGCTTTGATCTCGTTCCTGTAATTCTCATGATCGCTCATAAAAAGTCCTCCTGTTTTGTTTGCTCTGCGGCGAACAAAATCTATTCCGTGATAAACTCCATTTGCTGCAAAGCTTTGTTTTGCTAAAACTCAATTTCAAACTGGAATTTTGGCTTGTGATGCCCTGTTCACAGCCCCCGCTTTTCCATTTTGCTGGTTTGTGCGAAATCAAGCCAAACAGCGAATATCCACACGGAACGATGTACTGTGTATGCTGTACGGTGCAACGCTTTTTGGTGTGGGTAGCAATACTAAAATTGCAGTTTGTTCGCTGATTTCACATGGATTGATTTTTGCCTGCGTTTTTAAGCGCCGTTTTTCCCGAATGCCGTTCCTGCCCGGGAATCTCACCCCAGCGTTTTGTTCTCTTTGGTACGCTCATGTCGTGGCGATACTTCGCCGGAGAACATATCCCATTCGGACGGTCATGTACTTTTCAAGCTACGGAGTCTTGCGACAAGTACATTTTAGCGAAAAAACATGACCATTCCCGTATATCCAAAAGGATGGAAAAGGCTCTGAAAAAGCAGCAATTTCCACGCTTATGGACAAGCTGTGTTATAATAAAAGAAATAGAGCGGTGGGGAGGCTTGGCATGAATACGACCTTAACTATTCAAGAAAAATTGAAGGATTTGCGGGTGGAGCACGGACTTACCTTGGAACAGCTGGCCGACCAGACCGGGCTTTCCAAATCTGCGCTCGGCAAATACGAGAATGATGATTATAAGGACATAAGCCCTTTTGCCATCGTCACACTGGCAAAGTTTTATCATGTGACTACGGATTATCTGTTAGGGGTGTCAGAACAAAAAAATCACTCAGACACAGAGCTGAGTGCCCTGCACCTGAGTGATGATGCGATTGATGTTCTGAAAGCCGGGAAATTCAACCCCCGGCTGCTGTCGGAAATTATCAGTCACCATGATTTTCAGAAAATGATGCTGGATGCGGAGATTTATGTAGATCGGATCGCTGATATGCGGATTAGCGATATGAACGCTGTACTGCAAGCCGTTCGTCAAATGGTACTGATGCAGCAGGGAGAAACGGAAAATGATCTGTATCTGCGGACACTGGAACTTGCACAAATACAAGAGGACGAGTATTTTTGCCATGTTATTTCTGACGATTTGAAACTGATCCTTCGGGATATTCGGGAAGCCCATCAAAATGATGCAACCACTGCGGACAGCCATTCTCCGGCGCTGGATGTGCAAAAGAGTTTGCAGGAAGCCACGAACTACAAAGGCAGCAATGCGGAAAAGCAGGCCCGCATTTTCCTCGCAACCTTTGGTATTGACTATGATGCGATCACGATGGAGCAGTTTGTAAATCTAATAGAGGTTTTGAAACTGTCCAAACACCTGAAACCCTCTATTAACCAACGAGGGAAAACCAATATGACCCACGGAAAAGGGAAAAGAAAACGCAAATAGGCAAAAAAATATGCTGGACACGGTTAAAATCAACCATGTCCAGCATATTTCATTTACCCAATCCCGTCTGACAGATGCCGTAAGTGTAATTTTGAGTGAATTACTTTCTTACGAGCACCTGTCTAACCTCCGGGAGGCTTTGTAAGGCCGGCGGATTGCTGACAGGAAAGGAAATGTTCATGGAAGAATATCTTTTTGAGACCCATTGCCATACCAGCGACGTAAGCGGGTGTGCCAACATTCCCGCCGCCCGTGTGGTGGAGGAGCAGATTGCCGCCGGTTATTCCGGAATTGTGATTACCGATCATTTTAACCGATATACTTTTTCCCGGCGGGAATGGCGCGGCGGAGAAGAGGCAGTTCAGTTTTACCTGACGGGCTACCGGCGGGCAAAAGCTGCCGCGGGCGACCGGCTGATTGTTCTTCTGGGAATGGAGCTCACCTTTTACGAAAACAATAACGATTACCTGGTTTACGGCGTAACCGAGGAATTTCTCATGGCTCACCCCAATCTGATGGAGCTGGGAATTGAGGCGTTCAGCGCATTAGCCCGGGAAAACGGGCTTCTGCTGTTTCAGGCCCACCCCTTCCGGAACAGGATGACGGTGGTTGACCACAATCTTCTGGACGGCGTTGAGGTGCACAACGGAAATCCCCGGCATGATTCCCGCAACGACATCGCGCTTGCCTGGGCGGAAAAATTCGGTCTGCTCCAGTCCAGCGGTTCGGATTATCATGAATTGGAGGATCTTCACCGGGGCGGTATCCTTACCTCCTCCCCCATCACCTCAAACGAAGAGCTGATTGCCGCCCTGAAGGCAGGACCGAAGCTCGTTGGGTGCGAATAAGACCTCCTTTTTGAACAGACGGAAAAGAGAACAATCTCCGGGGAAGCAAATGCTTTCCCGGAGATTGTTCTCTTGGGGAGATTCTCAAGGAGGCAAGCCTTTGGGCAGAATTCGCGGCTGTTTCATCCGATTGACGTTCCCCCCCGTTTTCCCGCTATGAGTTTTTGCGGCTGATGGGTTTTCGGATGAAGAGGGACACAAAAGCGCTTCCGTTAAAGGGAAACAGCGGAAAGAGATAATTCCGGCCGGTAATGGTCTTGGTGGTGGCGGCAATCAGGATCATCAGGATGACTCCCCCCGCAAAGCCCCAGATCCCCCACAGGGCGGTACACACCAGAATCAACACCCGGAACAGCTTGAAGGCGTAGCCCAGCTCAAAGCTCGGCTGGGTAAAGTTTGCGATGGTGACGAATGCCATATAGAGCACCACCTCCGGCACAAACCACCGTGCCTTTACCGCGAAGTCCCCCAGAATCAACGCGCCCACCACGCTGAACGAGCTGGCCAGCACATTGGGAGTATTCAGGGACGCAAGCTTCAGCCCGTCGATTACAAACTCAATCAGGAGCAGCTGGACGATGATCGGCACACTGTTGGGCTCCTTCACCTGAACAAACTCCAGCCACGAGGGCAGATATTCCGGGTTTTGTATCATCAGATACCACAGAGGCGTCAGAAAGAGGGTGGCGAAAAACACCGCAATCCGTACAATGCGCAGATATGTGCCCACCAGAGGCGGAAAATAAAAATCATTTGTGTCCTGCACGAAATCGAAAATGGCAGTGGGCAGGATCATCACTGCGGGAGAATTATCCACCAGAATCAGAATTTTCCCTTCCAGTGCGCAGGCGGCAGCGGAATCCGGACGTTCGGTATACCTCACCCGGGGGAAAGGATTGTACCACTGCTTTTTGATCAGGCATTCCGCCAGACTTTCCTGGCTCATGGTCAGTGCCTCGATGGTGATTTCGCCGATCCGTTTCCGGATGGAGTCGAGAATCTTTTGCTCGGCCAAGCCCTCCATATAGCAGATCACCACATCCGTCTTTGATTTTTTCCCTACCCGCATGATTTCCATGGTCAGACGGGGGTCCCGGATTCTCCGGCGGATCAGTGCGGTGTTGAACACCAGCGTTTCCACGAATCCATCCCGGGAGCCGCGTAGCACTCGGTCGTCATCGGGTTCCTCCACACCCCGGGAGGGATAGGTGCGGGCGTCCAGCATCAGCGCCTCGGACAGCCCCTCCACCACCAGCGCCAGTGTTCCGGAAAGGACTGCCGTGACGATTTCTCCGCAGTCTTTCTGCACATCCACCTCCACGTAGGAGGCCAGCTTTCGTCCGTAGTCCTCCGCCGTTTTGAGCGCGGAAACCTCTTCCGGCTTGGCCTTCATCCAGAACTCCATGATTTTTTCCATCACTTCGTCTTTAATGAACCCGTCTATAAAAAAGAGGATGGCTTTTTTGCTCCCCGTGTCGATTTCTCTGGTCACCACATCGTAGCTCTTGTCCACCCGCAGCATGCTTTTCAGCAGAGCGGCATCCTTGCCGTAATTCCCGGTGAGTTCTGATTTCATTTCATTTTCCGCCCTTTCCTGCCGGTTCCAATTGAGTTTAGTATGGTAAAAAATCAGGCATTTATTCGAAAAAGAGAGCGTGTCCGGCTGTTTGACCGGACACGCTCTCTTTGCGGGTGGTATTACATTTCAATTTTGGTCTGCTCGAACTGTTTGCGGTCTTCCGCATGCTTTGCCAGCAGAGTTTTAATTTTGGTGAAGGGGTCGATCAGGCTGCTGATGGATTTTTCGTGGTTCAGCTCCTCAATGAGGTAGGCCACATACTTGGACAGATCGACGGATTCGTACCATTCTCTCTCCAGCAGCTCCGGGGGAGTATAGATCAGGTTTGTGGAGAAAATTTTATTGAACAGGCCTTCTTTATATGCCTGATCGAATTCCTCAAAGCCATTGGTAAACAGGGCAAAGGAAACAAAGGTAAAGATTCTTCTTGCGCCGCGCTCTTTCAGGTTGTGGAAAATATCCAGCATGGACTCACCGGAGGAGATCATGTCGTCTACAACGATGATATCCTTTCCCTCAACGCTGTTGCCCAGATATTCATGGGCCTCGATGGGGTTGCGTCCGTTGACTACAACGGAATAGTTCCGGCGCTTATAAAACATACCCAGATTGATATTCAGAACGGAGGAATAATACAGGCAGCGGGACACACCGCCTTCGTCGGGAGAAATGATGGACAGGGACTGATCGTCGATATCCACATCCGGGACTTTGTTGATCAGTGCTTTCATCATCTGGTAAGTAGGATGGATATTGTCGAATCCGCTCAGCGGAATGGCATTCTGCACCCGGGGGTCATGAGCGTCAAAGGTAATAATGTTGGATACACCCATGTGAACCAGCTCTTTGAGCGCCAGAGCACAGTCCAGAGATTCACGGCCGGAACGCTTATGCTGGCGTCCCTCATAGAGCATAGGCATAATTACGGTAATGCGTTTGGCCTTGCCTGCCACAGCGGAAATCATACGTTTCAGGTCCTGAAAATGGTCGTCAGGGCTCATGGGAACTTCCATGCCGTACATTTTGTAAGTAACGCTGTAGTTGAAACAGTCGGTGATGATATATAAGTCTTTTCCGCGAACGGACTGTTTAATCAGGCCTTTCGCCTCGCCGGTGGCAAAACGGGAAATAAAGCCGCTGACAACATAGTTGTCAATTTCGTTCAGGTTCCACTTTTTAAGGTAATACTGAACCTGGTCAACAAATTTCTCGCAGCCGGGCATACAGATAATACCAAGGTCACCCACTATTTCGGTCTTTAATTCGTCCATTCTATCTCTCCTTTGTATTCCTTGCCCTCTGTTTTTCGTCTGCGGGAGGGCGGCCGTCAGACTTTTTCATCTATAAGGATACCCACATTTTGAGTCAATGTCAACGTTGTGTCAACGATTTGTAAGTTCCGACAATTTTTTTAAAAAAGCGGGTGCACACCCTGTCAGATAAGGCTTTGGCTTTCTTGGGCCGCTCGCCCAAACCTGGCTTTTCTCTTCGTCTTTTGGGTTGCCCGCCCAAACCCGGCTTTTCTCTTCGTCTTTTGGGCTGCCTGCCCAAACCTGACTTTTCTTTTCACCTTTTGGGCTGCTCGCCCAAACCCGGCTTTTCTCCTCGTCTTTTGGGCTGCCCGCCCAAACCCGGCCTTTTCTCTTCATCTTTTGGGCTGCCCGCCCAAACCCGGTTTTTCTTTTCATCTTTTGGGCTGCCCGCCCAAACCCGGCTTTTCTCTTCGTCTTTTGGGCTGCCCGCCCAAACCCGGCTTTTCTCTTCGTCTTTTGGGTTGCCCGCCCAAACCTGACTTTTCTGTTCACCTTTTGGGCTGCTCGCCCAAACCCGGCCTTTTCTGTTCGTCTTTTGGGCTGCACGCCCAAACCCGGCTTTTCTCTTCGTCTTTTGGGCTGCACGCCCAAACCTGACTTTTCTGTTCACCTTTTGGGCTACTCGCCCAAACCCAGCCATATTTCTTTGCGCCGCCAAAGAAATATGGAAAAGAAAGCGGCTCAAGGGAGCACCCTTGAGAATCCCCTTCGCTCCGGTCAGCCTCTCTTCTTTGGCGAGCATCCCTCCGCGTCTCGGACACACGCGCCCCTCTTCCTGCAAAAAAGGCCGGCAGGCGAGCAGGTACGAAGCTCCATATTCTGCTGTCTGCCTCGCGGCTTCCCCTTTGTGCGAAGCCGAAAGTATTGCACACAGTGTCCTCAACATTGAGGCCTCTCTGTTTGTGGGTTTGAGGATATCGTAACCACAGTTTCGTTTCGGGGAAGAGGGCTTGCGAAAGAAACTTTTGGCAGACAAAGACTTAATTAAAAAACGCAGGCGCAGGGTGCGCCGCCTCCAAAAGAAACCTTTGGCAAACAAAGAATCAATCAAAAGCCCTTACAAGCCGGAGGCCTCCGCCTCCAAGATACGCACGCCATAACGTCCGCGGGCACGCAATATCTTGATTTGCAATGTCTTCCGGCGCGCCCCCGCATCGGGGGGATTGCAAAGGGGGAGCGCCCCCTTTGGCCGGATTTTCTTCCTCTATTCTTTTGGACGGAACCAAAAGAATAGAGCCGGGCGCGGGCGGGCAGCCCGCAAAAAGAAACTTCCGATAAACAAAGATTTAATCAAAACCCGCAGGGTGCGCAACCCCCAAAAGAAACCTTTGGCAAACAAAGAATCAATCAAAAAAACGCAGGCGCGCAGCCCCAACCCCCCTGAGCTTCGGCAAAAATGCCATACAAAAATCCCCTGCCTGTGGCCACAGGCAGGGGATTTTCCTATCACTTAACAGGAATGCAGGAGAGAATTACTCGGCTTTGGATTTCTCGACCAGTTTCTCGTATTTCTCTTTCGCGTTCTCTTCCGCTTTGGCAAAGAGTTCTTCCGCTCTGGTGGGGTTCTGACGAGCCAGAGAGTTGTAACGAACTTCGCCCATGATGAAGTCGCGGTAGCTGGCGGTAGGAGCTTTGGAATCCAGAGTAAACGGATTCTTGCCCTCCTTCGTCAGGCGCGGATCATAACGGAACATATTCCAGTAACCAGCCTCAACCGCTTTCTTCTCCTCGGTCTGGGCAGTACCCATACCGGTCTTGATGCCGTGGTTGATGCAGGGCGCGTAGCAGATCACCAGAGACGGGCCATGATAGCTTTCTGCTTCGATCATTGCCTTGATGGTCTGGTTGTAGTCGGCGCCCATTGCGCACTGTGCAACGTAGATATAGCCATAGCTCATTGCGATAGCGGCAAGGTCTTTCTTCTTGACTTCCTTACCGGCGGCAGCAAACTGTGCAATTGCGCCGGTAGGAGTAGCCTTGGAAGCCTGTCCGCCGGTGTTGGAGTAAACCTCGGTGTCGAATACCAGGATGTTTACGTCTTCGCCGGAAGCCAGAACGTGGTCAACGCCGCCGAAGCCGATATCATATGCCCAGCCGTCGCCGCCGAAGATCCAGACGGACTTCTTCGCCAGATAATCCTTGCTCTTGAGAATTTCCTTGCTCTCTTCGCAGCCGCACTCGGTCAGCATAGCAACCAGCTTATCGGTAGCGACACGGTTTGCGGAACCGCTGTTCAGAGTGTTCAGATATTCCTCGGTAATTTCCTTCTTCTCGCCCACCAGTTTCGCGGACAGAGCTTCGATCTTGCGAACGAGCTTGTTGCGGATGGTGTTCTGGGCCAGATACATACCGTAGCCGTACTCGGCGTTGTCCTCAAACAGGGAGTTCGCCCAAGCCGGACCAAAACCAGCCTTGCTTACGGTATAAGGAGTGGAGGGAGCGGAACCACCCCAGATGGAGGAGCATCCGGTTGCGTTGGCGATATACATTCTCTCGCCGAACAGCTGGGTTACCAGCTTGGCGTAAGGAGTCTCGCCGCAGCCTGCGCAGGCGCCGGAGAATTCCAGCAGAGGCTGTTTGAACTGGCTGCCCTTAACGGTGTTCTCTTTGAACTTCTCGGCAACTTCGGGCTTCGCATCCAGCTTCTGGCCGTAAGCGAAGGTGGTCTGCTCTTCCAGCATGGATTCCAGAGGCTGCATGGTCAGAGCCTTGTTGCCCTTCTTGCCGGGGCATACGTTTGCGCAGGAACCGCAGCCTGTGCAGTCCAGAGCGGAAACGGTCATAACAAAGTGCATACCCGGAACGCCGGTCATCGGAGCGGATTTGGTTCCCTCCGGAGCATTCTTCAGCTCTTCGTCGGTCATGGCAACCGGACGAATGACAGCATGGGGGCAGACATAGGAGCAGAAGTTGCACTGGATGCAGTTTTCGGGATTCCAGGACGGAACGTCAACCGCAATGCCGCGCTTCTCGTAAGCGGAGGAGCCCAGAGGCAGAACGCCGTTTACATACTCGTTGAATGCGGAAACAGGCAACTTGTTGCCCTCGAAGGAGTTGATGGAGTTCTGGATGTGGTTGACGTAGTCGATTACATCCTTGCGCTGGCCGGAAGCTGTGGAGGAGAGATCCTCGTCAGCAGCGGAAGCCCAGGAAGCAGGAACATCGATTTTCACTACGTTCTGTGCGCCGGCATCGATGGCGTCATGGTTCATCTTAACGACGGCCTCGCCCTTCTTGCCATAGGAAGCGGTGGCGGCGTCCTTCATATATTTGATGGCGTCTTCCGCAGGAATGATGTTGGCCAGCTTGAAGAATGCGGACTGCAGGACGGTGTTGATTCTGCCGCCCAGGCCGATCTCTTTACCGATCTTAACGCCGTCGATGGTGTAGAAGTTGATCTTCTTCTCAGCGATGGTGCGTTTCATCTGACCGGGCAGGTGCTCTTCCAGCTCTTCCATGTTCCAGCCGCAGTTCAGCAGGAAGGTGCCGCCCTCGTTCAGGTCGGAAACCATGTCGTACTTACGGACATAGGAAGGATTGTGGCAGGCAACAAAGTCAGCCTTGTTGATGAGGTAGGTGGACTTGATGGCAGGATTGCCGAACCGCAGATGGGAAACGGTGATACCGCCGGACTTCTTGGAGTCGTAATCAAAGTACGCCTGAACGTTCATATCGGTATGGTCGCCGATGATCTTGATGGAGTTCTTGTTCGCACCGACGGTGCCGTCTGCGCCCAGACCCCAGAACTTACAGGAGGTGATTCCTGCA
This sequence comes from Oscillospiraceae bacterium, assembly GCA_048358235.1. Lineage (GTDB taxonomy): Bacteria > Bacillota > Clostridia > Oscillospirales > Ruminococcaceae > Paludihabitans. Next base: position 19,298 of record DBGCDL010000120.1, on the reverse strand, counting down.
GGAGTGGTGTTGGGATTCTCGCCGATGGGCAGAGACAGATAGGTCACATCATCGGTGATGCCGATGGTGAAGCGCTTCTTCTCGGTGTTCTTGTAAACAGCGATGATCTGTGCGGGGGTGGTATCCTTGGAGCCCAGACCGTAACGTCCGCCGTATACCGGAACGCTGTCAAACTTGCTGCCCTTGAGAGCGGCAACAACGTCCAGGAACAGAGGCTCGCCCAGAGAGCCGGGCTCTTTGGTTCTGTCGAGAACGGTGACCTTCTTCACGGTGTCGGGGATGGCGGCAATCAGCTTGTCCGCACAGAAGGGACGGTACAGACGGACTTTCACCAGACCGACCTTGCTGCCGTGAGCGTTCATGTAGTCAATGGTCTCTTCGATGGTGTCCAGGACGGAGCCCATGGCTACGATTACCTGATCCGCATCGGGAGCGCCGTAGTAGTTGAACAGCTGATAGTTGGTGCCGATCTTCTCGTTTACCTTGGCCATGTATTTCTCCACAACAGCGGGAACACGGTCATAGTAAACATTGCAGGCCTCGCGAGCCTGGAAGAAGATGTCGGGATTCTGGGCGGTACCACGCAGAGTGGGATGCTCGGGGTTCATTGCTTTGGAGCGGAACTCGTCGATGGCTTCCCAGTTGACCATGTCTTTCAGGTCTTCGTTATCCCAGCAGGCAACCTTCTGCAGCTCGTGGGAGGTGCGGAAACCGTCAAAGAAATGCAGGAAGGGAACCTTGCCCTCGATGGCGGACATATGAGCGACAACGCCCAGATCCATTGCCTCCTGAGGAGAGGTGGAAGCCAGCATTGCAAAGCCGGTCTGACGGCAGGCATACACGTCGGAATGATCGCCGAAAATGGAGAGTGCATGAGAAGCCAGCGCACGGGCAGAAACGTTCAGCACGCAGGGCAGCTGCTCACCGGCGATTTTATACATATTGGGGATCATCAGCAGAAGGCCCTGAGAAGCGGTGTAGGTAGTGGTCAGAGCACCGGCGGACAGAGAGCCGTGAACGGCGCCGGCAGCACCAGCCTCGGACTGCATCTCAACAACGCGCACCTTCTCGCCGAAGATGTTCAGTTTGCCTTCGGTAGCCCATTTGTCGGTTACTTCCGCCATGGTGGACGAAGGGGTGATCGGGTAGATCGCGGCTACGTCGGTAAAGGCATAGGAAGCAAACGCGGCGGCATTATTGCCGTCCATGGTTTTCATTTTTCTTGCCATTTATTTTTCCTCCTTGAATTTTGTGCTGTCTTACCGCCGGACTGCCTCCGGTACATACCAGACAGAAGACGGGTCAACGGGCGTGTTCAGGCCTATCCGGACACGCCCACACACTTGTCATTATTTTAACACCATTCTATTCCAAAGTAAAGGCCTTTCCTCCGATTGAAACTGAATTAATCGTAAACAAACTGAGAACTTGCCGGACGCTGCCGGCAAGTTCTCAACGAAAAAGTGTCCGTTTGGAAAAGACGGTGCTGCGGGACGGCAAACCGGCAGTTTGCCGTCCCGCAGCCTTGCTGTTGTATTATGACGCGTTCCCGGTTTTTTATGCGTTTTCGGCTGGCAAAACGCCCGGATTATCTGCCCGGATAGCGATTCAGAATGCTTTGGATAACCTCCTGCGTCTTTTGGGTCACGCCGGAAAAATCCACCGCGTCCGTATACTGCTTTTCCAGCTCGTCATGGATCGTTTTTGCCTGTTTCAGGCAGTCTGCCGCCGCATCGATCAGCTCCGCGGCCGCCTTCCGGTTGAAGCTCAGGTACTGCTTGCGAAGCCGCAGCCGTTCCCCATCGGTAAAGCGGGTGTAATTGATGACCTTCCACGGCTGAATGGAGCTGAAATCCGTAAAACGATCCTGGGTTACAAATCCAAGCCCCAGCTCGGGAAGAAACAGATGCTCCAGTTTGCTGTCCGGCGCAAAGGGGCAGAAGCAGGAGAACACTGCGTAACCCTTTTTCAGCGCATCCTCCCGGATTTTTTGCAGAAGCGCCGTGCTGGACACACCGTAATCGTCCCGGATCAACACAATCCGGCTGCACAGAGCGGAGGCAGTGTTTGCGTAAGTAAGCACGCCCTGATTGGTAACGGCGCTCAGCAGGCGGCGCTGTTCCACGCCGGGCGTTTTCCGTCCGGTAGGCTTCAGCTCCGTCCGGCAGATGCGGGCCGCCAGCGCACCAATTTTTTCAAAATCAGTGCAGGTTTCCACATAGCATGCACTGTCCTTCATCAGGATGTCCGCGCATTTCATGAGGCCCCGGCACTTCCGGTGACATTCGCCGTTGGCAGTCTGGAGCTCCACGGTTTTTTCCAGCCGTTCCTCCAGCTTTTTCTCGTCAAAATAGGCCAGCAGATTGATGACCGACTCAAATCCTCCCGGATAGCTTGGCTCAATCACATGGGGCGGGGTGGCATCCACAATGCTGACATTTCCGGTATGTAAAATTACTCCGTCCAAAGAGTTGGGGTCGGAGGAACAGTGAATCAACTCCGTCAAATCCTCCAGATCAACGACTTCTTCCGCCGCACGCCGCATCAGGCTCGACTTTCCGGTTCCCGCGCCGCCTTTTACCAGATACCGGCGGATTCCCTTTACAGGGTGCTGCAGCTCACTATACAGAGAGTAAAAACCGTCCGGAGAATTACACCCCATAAAAAAATCAACTTGAATTTTATCGGATTCCATTCAAACGCCCTCCTTGTGTCGCGGCTTTTCCTGAAAAATTGCTTCTTTTGCTCGAAAGCCGCTTTCAGTACCCCATTCTATTCGGAATTCCGGTACTTTGCTACAAAGAGGCCGTTTGCCTTTGAGATGCGCGCCGCCCTTTCACCGTCTTACTCTTTCCCGTGTTTCTTTTCCGTGCTTTTTTCCACCAGGACAAAGCTTGCGTCAGGAGCGTTCACATACATATCTTCGCATTTCCGCTGTGCTTCAATTAACAATTGAATTGCCTTTTCCGTGTGACGAACCATCGTCAAATACATTTCCTTATCATTCGGCATACAATCACCCCATTTACAAGTATGGTCGTTATATCGAACATAGTCAATGTTTCGCCACTATTTTATAATACTTTCAGAAAGAGAAAGCGGGGTGAGCGACGTGATTGTATATGATAAATTCTGGAAAACGCTGAAAAGAAAAAGTGTCAGCACCTACTATTTAATCAACACCTGCAAAATCAGCAGCAGCACCCTCACACGGCTGCGCAGAAACGAACCGCTCTCCACGGTAACTCTCAATGACCTTTGCAGAATCCTTGAATGCTCTTTGGACGAAATTGCAGAATATGTTCCCAGCAAGGAAGACAAAACACTTTAGCATACCATAAAAAACAGGTTGGAAAAGAATCTTCTTTTCCAACCTGTTTTTTATGGTGACCCCTGCGAGAATCGAACTCGCGATTCCGCCGTGAGAGGGCGGCGTCTTAGCCGCTTGACCAAGGGGCCTTGTGGTGAATCCTCAGCGGATTCATTATAGAAAACACGCGACGCGTGTAATCTCCAAAATAAAACGCCATCAGTCGCGCTTAATGGCATTTTATCCTGCAAAAACAACGAAACTATTGCCCCGCCGCTTTTTAAAAGACGCCGCAGCCTTTGCAGACCGCGATGCGTTATGGTGACCCGTGCGAGAATTGAACTCGCGATTCCGCCGTGAAAGGGCGGTGTCTTAACCTCTTGACCAACGGGCCATACTGGTAGCGGTAACTGGATTCGAACCGGTGACACTGCGGGTATGAACCGCATGCTCTAGCCAACTGAGCTATACCGCCATCTTTTCCTTCTTTTCCTCATGGGAGAACGAGTTATATTATATCGAATAGCTTGTCAATTGTCAACAAGTTTTTTTCAATTTCATTGAGTTTGTGCTGTTTTTACAGGAAAGAACGTCACATGAGGGCGATTTGCGCCGGATTTAACCAAAAAGCCTACATTTTCCCGCTGTTTTTGGTATCTCTTTTTTCGTTTTCACATAGTATATAGCGTGTTCGCGTATTCGCCACCCGCCGGCGAAAGTGGTGAAATTCCGATTTTCGGGAGCGAAAACGCCCATGCCGCCGGGGCCGTATCAAAACGTGTCCCGCACAGGGCAAAAATTTCTGCGCCGGAGAATGGAGCTCTTATGACATACAAGAACAACGACAATCTGAACGATCTCATCAGTGAAGCGGGAAAAAAATCCGGGGTTGATCCGAAGGTTCTCAAAAATACAATTGACAGCGGAAAGCTGGATGAGCTGCTTTCCAGAATGAGCCCAAAGGACGCGGAAAAATTCCGCCAGATTGTATCCAATCCCCAGCTTGCCCAGCAGATGCTCAACACCCCCCAGGCCAAAATGCTGATTAAACAGTTCATAAAATAGCCCACTGCCGGCAGCCCGAAGAGCGCCGCCGGTATTCTGCAGGAAAGGAAGGCGCCGGATATGGAAGATCTCTTATCCAAGCTTCAGAATATCCTGTCCAGCCCCGAAGGGCAGGAACAACTGAAAAACATACAAAACATGCTGGGGAACTCTTCCGGCCCCGAGGAGACTTCTCAACAGCCTTCTTCTCCGCAGGAATCCGGCGGATTTGATTTTTCCGCGCTGGCGGGAATGCTCTCCGGCATGGCGGGCGGCGGTCAGCAATCCGCTCCCCAGAACAGTCCCCCGCCCAATCCCCCGGCCCAGAACCCGCAAAACGGCGGATTTGATCTTTCCGCACTGGCTGGGATGCTCTCCGGCATGGCGGGCGGCGGTCAGCAATCCGCCCCCCAGAACAGTCCCCCGCCCAATGCCCCGACCCAGAACCCGCAAAACGGCGGTTTTGATTTTTCCGCACTGGCAGGAATGCTTTCCGGCACGAACGCTTCGTCCGGCGGCCAGCAGGCCGCTCCCGCCGCCGGCGGGATGCCCAACATCGACATCAATATGATTCTGAAGCTTCAGCAGATTTTCCGCAGCGTAAACGTGAACGATAAAAATTCCCAGCTGCTTTTGGCGCTCAAGCCCCACTTCGGCGAACGCAGACAGACCAAGGTGGATCAGGCCATCAGCATGATGAGGCTTTTTTCCATGCTTCCCGCATTGAAGGAAAGCGGCATTTTCAGCGGACTGCTGTAGTCCCCGGCAAACAGGTGAGACATTCGGGAAAGGAGGATTCCTATGCCGACAAACAGCGGCTATACCAATTCTGAAATCAGCGCCATGCAGAGGGACGCCATCCGGCGGGTCAACGAAATGCAGCGTATTTCCCAGGAAAAGCTTCGTCAGACCCATCAGGCCTTTTCCGCCCCCCAGAACGCCCCGCGTCCGTCCGAGCCGCCCCCTCATTCAGGCAATGCCGCGTTTGGGCAGGGCAGCTCCATCCCTGTTCACCACATTGCGTCCCCGTCCGGAAGCTCCCCCCCGTCCTTTCCTCTTCCCGATCACCGGGTGGATACGCCCCAGCTTTCCCCGCATCCTCCCCATCCGCCGGAACATCATGAGGAGCCCCATCCCGTCCCCCGCCCGGAAGGCGGCGAGCCGGAGAGCATCTTCAAGGGAATCCTACAGCGGCTGAATCTGGATTCGGAAAGCATCATGCTTCTCCTGCTGACTCTTCTGCTGGTAAACGAAGGCGCGGATTCCAAGCTGATTATGGCGCTGGTCTACATATTACTCTAGGCAATTCTTCGGTATGCTTTGCCCCTTCTATGGAAACAATAAAATGCAGTTCACTTGACTGACAATCAGGCGAGGCGGAGTTTTCACTCCGCCTCTAAGCTTGTCGACAAAGTCGACTTCGCTTCATGGCGGGGGGAACCCCCCGCCATGAACCACCCCCGCAAATCCCGCTGCAGCGGGATTTGTTGAAGTCGGAACCAAGCGGCTTTTCCAAGACGCTGCACATCGTCGCCGGTTCCGACACCCTAAAGGAGTTTTTAACAGAGTGGGAGGCGGAGTTTTCACTCCGCCTCTTTGGTGTTCCCTTTTAACGCAATTTCATTCAGATGGTTAAACTGGTTAATCATTCCCTCCACCAGCGCCACCTGCACATCGGTCAAAGGCGCTACGTTAAACGCCCGGTTTTCCGTCCGATCCAGAAGATAATCCGTCGATACATTAAAATAGTCCGCAATTTTTGCCAGCACTTCCACCGAAGGATATGCCGCGTTGGTCTCATACTTGCTGACCATTGCCTTCGTTACATTTAAATATTCAGCTAACTGCTTTTGCGTTCTGCCCTTTTCTACCCGAAGCTGTTTCAACTTTATCCCAAAATATATCAGCATGACGAACACCTCTTGCTTCGACAATACTATTTCAAGGGATATTCTTAATATACTTGTATATTTACAGTTGACAAATCTGTATTTATATGGTACTCTAATGTCATGAAAGAGAAAAGCCACACTCACTCATTTCATTTTATTTTGGGAAAAGGGAACCGGCACGTTCAAAAAGCAAAAAAACAATCCGGCGGCAGGAAAAAATTCCTGCCGCCGGATTGTTTGATTTAAGAGGAAGTCTATTTGAAACATTCCCTTTTGGGAGACGGATAAAATCGGATCATTCACGCCGCATTGTGCCAATGCGGCGCAATGGGATTCTCAAGGGTGCAAACCCTTGAGCCCGGGCGGAGCCCACGCGATCCGGGCGGAGTCCGGCTAGATGACCCGGACACGGATCACGCCGTCGATGCCGCAGAGCTTCGCCTCGGTGGCGTCGTCAGGCTCGCCGTTGACGTCCAGCATCGTGTAGGCGTAGTCGCCGCGGGACTTGTTGAGCATATTTTCAATGTTCATGCCGCCCATCAGCGTGGAAATCTGGCTGATGATGGTGGGCACATTCTTATGAATAATGCAGATGCGGGAAAGATTGGACTTCGGCATGGAGGCCGCCGGAAGATTCACGGAATTTTTGATGTTGCCGTTCTCCAGGTAATCGATCAGCTCCAAAGCCGCCATTCTTGCACAGTTGTCTTCACTTTCGGGAGTAGACGCGCCCAGATGAGGGAATGCTACTACTCCGGGGCAGTCCAGCATGGCGTCTGTGGGGAAGTCGGTCAGGTAAACCTTTACCTGACGCTCCGTCAAAGCGTCCAGCATATCCTGCTCCTCCACCAGATCGCCCCGGGCAAAGTTCAGAATCCGGACGCCGCTCTTCATCATAGAGATGGAGGAAGCGTTGATAAAGCCCTTTGTCTCCTTGGTGGCGGGGACATGAAGGGTGATGTAATCGCAGTTTTCGTAAATTTCCTTGAGGGAATTCACATGGATGATGGAATGGGACAGGCTCCACGCTCCGTCAACACTGATGTAAGGGTCGTAGCCGTAAACGGTCATGCCCAGCGCTTCCGCCGCGTTGGCCACCAGAACGCCAATGGCGCCCAGACCGATCACACCCAGCTTTTTGCCCATGATTTCGGGGCCGACAAACTGGCTCTTTCCTTTTTCCACCTGCTTGGAAACATCGTCGCAGCCCTTGAGCGTCTTGACCCACTCCATGGACGCGGCAACCTTACGGGCGGACATGAGCAGTGCCAGAATCACTATTTCCTTTACTGCGTTGGCGTTGGCGCCCGGGGTGTTGAAAACGGCAATGCCTGCCTCGGTGCATTTGTCAACCGGGATGTTGTTGACGCCGGCGCCTGCCCGGGCAATGGCTTTCAGGTTCTGGGAAAACTCCATCTCATGGAGAGATGCGGAACGCACCATGATGGCGTCGGCATCGGGGAGATCCTCACCCCAGGAATATTTGGACCGGTCGAAATTATCAAGCCCTGCGGGAGAAATTTTATTCATCGTATTAATCTGGAACATGGCTATCATCCTTTCAGTCATTTCAGTTGTGAAAAAAGTTCCGGCAAAGACGCAATAGCCCTGCGAAATGCAGGGCTGCGGCGAAAAAATTTTATTTTTTATTGGCGACTTCAAATGCCTTCATGAAGTCAATCAGCTTCTCAACGCCCTCAACCGGCATCGCATTGTAGATGGAGGCACGCATGCCGCCCACGCTGCGGTGGCCCTTCAGGTTGACAAAGCCGGCGGCAGTGGCTTCGGCCACAAACTTTTTGTCGATGTCCTCATTGCCGGTGACAAAGGGGATATTCATAAGAGAACGGGAATCCTTCTCCACGGTGCCCTTGAACAGCGCGGAGCTGTCCAGATAATCGTAGAGCATTCCGGCCTTTTTCTCATTGATGGCCTTCATGTTCTCCAGCCCGCCCACTTCATTCTGAATCCAGTCGAGCACCAGCTTGCAGATGTAGATGGCATAGCAGGGCGGAGTATTGAACATGGAACCGTTTTCCACATGAATCTGATAGTTGAACATAGTGGGAGTGATGTCCATGGCATTGCCCACCAGATCCTCCCGGACGATGACCACAGTCAGACCGGCGCAGCTCATGTTTTTCTGGGCGCCCGCGTAGAGCAGTCCGAATTTGGATACGTCAATGGGTTCGGACAGCACGCAGGAGCTGATGTCGGCCACCAGCGGCACATTGCCGGTTTCCGGCAGGGAAGCGAACTTGGTTCCGTAGATCGTATTATTCATGCAAATGTGGAAATAATCCGCATCAGGGTCAAATTTGGACGCATCCAGCTTGGGAATATAGGAAAACGTCTTGTCTGCGGAGGAAGCCACCGCGGTGGCCTTGCCGTAACGGGCGGCTTCGGCGTAAGCCTTTTTGGCCCACTGGCCGGTGATGACAAAATCCGCCTTGTGGTTTTTGTTCATCAGGTTCATGGGGATCATGGCAAACTGGGAGGAAGCGCCGCCCTGAAGGAACAGCACCTTATAATTGTCGGGAATGTTCATCACAGCCCGAAGATTTGCTTCGCAGGCGTTGATAATAGATTCGTAGATTTTAGATCGGTGGGACATCTCCATCACTGACTGGCCACTGCCCTGGTAATCCAGCATTTCGCTGGCGGCTGTTCGGAGTACGCTTTCGGGAAGCATAGAAGGTCCCGCGCTGAAGTTGTAAACTCTGCTCATTCTTTTCAACACCCTATTCTCCTAAATTCAGACAGATAGACGAGCTGTCTTTGCCTCGGCTACAGTTGTCTGTAGTATTTGTATTATTATATTATAGGACCTAAAAAAATAATGTCAACCGTTTTTTGGGAATTTCCACCTTTTCATTTATCGATTTACCTGATTGCATTAATGAATCGCAAAAGAAAACGAAGCTTTTGTTGAAATTTGCAGGAAAAAGGAAATTAAGCGTCAAAAATTTTGTTTTTGGAACTGAAAACAGCGCCAATTATTTGCAGGATTTTTTCGGCATAAAGGTTCTCAAATCCGGCAAAACTAATCACAGTCAGATATGGTTCGGCGCTGCCCGGCAAAACGGCGGCGGTGAGCCGGAAGATGATTCTGCTATGGAAATCGGCCTTCGGGCTCATTAAAAGGTCAAAGTTTGAACGAAAATTCAGGCTTCGATTTTGCGCCTGTTTCAAAAGCGCAGGAATCAGAAAGGAATGGTCACAGGTATGAAAAAAACACAGATTGGCGAATCCAAGGCACACCGCTTCTTCTCCGGAAAGGGATTTTACGCGGCGCTGGCGTTCAGCCTGATTGCAGTGGGCGGCGCGGCATGGCTGGGTGTAAACTCGGCGCTCAACAAGCTGGAAAGCGAAACTCCGGAACCTAACAACGTTACATCGCAGCTGCAGCAGGAAGATGAGTGGTCTCTCCCCTCGGACTATGAAGCAGCGGCTCCCCAGTCCGGCGTAGAGGCGACTCCCTCCAGCCAGCCGACCCAGGACAAACAAGCCAGCACTGCTGTGGAACAGGGCTACATTCTCCCGCTGAAGGGAGCCGTGCTCAACGCTTACAGCGGTGACAAAGTGGTCAAATCCAAAACTCTGGACGACTGGGTGATGCACACCGGCGTGGATATTACAGCGGAAGTGGGAACTCCCGTAAAGGCCATGTCGGGCGGTAAGGTAACGGAAATCAAAAACGACGATATGTGGGGTACCACCGTCACAATCGAACACGCAGACGGTATCGTCAGCTACTACGCGAACCTGAAATCCGCTGTCAGCGTAAAGCAGGGACAGCAGGTAAAGATGGGCGCAGTCATCGGAGCTGTGGGAGAAACCGCGGAAATTGAGCAGGCGGAAGAAAGCCACCTTCATTTCGGCGTGAAGAAAGACGGCGAATGGATCGACCCCATGAGCCTCGCGAAATAACCGGACAGGCTTTGTCTGACCGGGCAGAATCCGGGAATATCGAATGATATTCCCGGATTTTTTCATTGTGGGGAAAAGCGGGCAAAACAGAAAATGAAAAATTTGGATTTTCCTATTGACACAGTCGGAAATGAGGGCTATAATACAACCAACATACCAAATTGGTAGGAGTTAAATCTTCAACGAATCTGCCCCGCTCGCCCCCGGCGAACGGATGCAGAAAGAGGGATGATCTTTCAAATGAAGCATTTACTGGAAATATTGCTGCGGACGAATTTCCGTTTCGGTCGAATGTGCCGCTGTTGACACAAACCATGCCAGCCGCGTCACAAAAACGAAAGGAATGATTTTTCATGTCAAACCATACCTATAAATTTGAGACCCTTCAGCTCCATGTGGGGCAGGAATCACCCGACCCCGCCACCGATGCCCGCGCCGTCCCGATTTACGCCACAACCTCCTATGTCTTCAAGGATTCCGCTCAAGCCGCCGGCCGTTTCGGCCTTACGGAAAACGGAAATATTTACACCCGGCTGATGAACCCCACCTCGGATGTTTTTGAAAAGCGGATTGCCGCTCTGGAAGGCGGAGCCGCTGCCCTGGCCACAGCCTCCGGTTCGGCTGCCATCACCTATGCGGTTCAGAACATTGCCGTGGCAGGCGACCACATCGTTTCCTCCGCCAATCTTTACGGCGGCACCTATAACCTTTTTTCCAACACACTGCGGGAGCAGGGCCTGACCACAACCTTTGTGGATCCGTCCGTGCCCTCCGATTTTGAGGCGGCCATCCGCCCCAACACGAAGCTTCTCTATGCCGAAACACTTGGAAATCCCAATTCCGATGTCATCGACCTGGAAGCGATCTCCGAAATTGCCCACCGTCACGGCATTCCGCTGATTGTGGACAACACCTTTGCCACCCCCTACCTGCTCCGCCCCATCGAACACGGCGCGGACGTAGTAGTTCATTCCGCTACAAAATTTATCGGCGGTCACGGCACCGTAATGGGCGGGGTAGTGGTTGACTCCGGCAAGTTTGACTGGGCGCAGAACGATAAGTTCCCCGGGCTGTCCCGGCCGAACCCCTCCTATCACGGCGTGGTATTTACGGAAGCCTGCGGCAATCTGGCCTACATACTGAAGCTCCGCACAACGCTGATGAGGGATCAGGGAGCCGCCATCTCCCCCTTTAACTCCTTCCTGCTTCTGCAGGGGCTGGAAACGCTTTCCCTCCGGGTGGAGCGGCACACGGAAAACGCTCTGAAGGTGGTGGACTTTCTGAACCGCCATCCCCAGGTGGAACGGGTCAATCACCCATCGCTGGCGGCCGGAGCGCAGAAGGAGCTTTATGACCGCTATTTCCCCAGAGGCGCCGCCTCTATCTTTACCTTTGAAATCAAAGGCGGCGGGGAAACGGCCAAGAAATTCACCGAGAGTCTGGAGCTGTTTTCCCTGCTGGCCAATGTGGCGGATGTAAAGTCGCTTGTGATCCATCCGGCTTCCACCACCCACTCCCAGCTTTCCGAAAGCGAGCTTCTTGCCGCCGGAATTACCCCCTCCACCATCCGGCTCTCCATTGGCACCGAGCATATCGACGACATTCTGGAGGATCTGCGGCATGGCTTTGCCGCAGTGAAATAGGCGGACTTTTTCCCGCCTTCCGTTTTCCACAGGAAAGACCGCCCGCTGTGGAAAACGTTCCACCCCCAAAAGGACCCAACCGGGAAACCGGCAGAATAAAAACGCAGTAAGGAGATTTTATCATGTCCAACATTTATACTTCCGTCGATCAGCTGATCGGCAAGACCCCGCTGCTGGAATTGACCCACATTGAGAAAAAGCTGAATCTTCAGGCCAAAATTCTCGCAAAGCTGGAATATTTTAATCCGGCAGGTTCCGTAAAGGATCGCATTGCGAAGAAGATGATTGACGACGCGGAGGCAAGAGGCAAACTGAAGCCCGGCTCCGTCATCATTGAGCCCACCTCCGGCAACACCGGAATCGGGCTTGCCTCCGTAGCGGCGGCAAGAGGCTACCGTATTATTATCGTGATGCCGGAAACCATGTCCGTGGAGCGGCGGGTTCTGATGAAGGCCTACGGTGCGGAGCTGGTGCTCACCGACGGGGCGCAGGGAATGAAAGGCGCCATTGCCAAGGCCGAAGAGCTGGCCGGGGAAATTCCCGACAGCTTTATTCCGGGGCAGTTTGTCAACCCGGCCAATCCCAAGGCGCATATTGAAACCACCGGTCCGGAAATCTACGAGGATACGGACGGCAGTGTAGACTTTTTCGTGGCCGGAGTGGGCACCGGCGGCACCATTACCGGTGTGGGCGAATACCTGAAATCGAAAAATCCGGCAGTAAAGATTGTTGCCGTGGAACCGGCCTCCTCTCCCGTGCTGTCCGCCGGTACCGCGGGCCCGCACAAGATTCAGGGCATCGGCGCCGGTTTCGTCCCCGATGTGCTGAACACCAAAATTTACGATGAGGTAATCCCTGTAACCAACGAGGACGCATTTGCTTCGGGACGGCTGATCGGACAGAGCGAAGGCGTTCTGGTGGGAATTTCCTCGGGTGCCGCACTGTGGGCGGCCATTGAGCTGGCGAAACGTCCGGAAAACAGTGGGAAAACCATTGTGGCTCTGATGCCTGATACCGGTGACCGCTATCTTTCCACTCCCCTCTTTACAGAGTAATGCAGCCGCAGAAAGAGATCTTTCAGCCGGCGGAAAGGCAGGGTGATCGCAATGATGATTTCAACCCGGGGAAGGTATGCGCTGCGTGTCATGATTGACCTTGCGGAGCACCGGAACGGCGAGTTTATCCCCATGAAGGATATTGTGGGGCGTCAGGATATTTCCCTGAAATATATGGAGCGGATCATGCCCCTTCTGTCGAAGAGCGGCTTTTTGGAGGGCGCCCACGGCAAGGGCGGCGGATACCGGCTGAACCGCCCGCCGGAAGAGTGCCGGGTGGGCGACATTCTTCGTTTGACGGAAGGAACGCTGGCTCCCGTGGCCTGTCTGGAATGCGGTGCCGCGCCCTGCGGGCGGGCGGCAGAATGCCGGACGCTTCCCATGTGGAGCGAGCTTGACCGAATGATCAGCGGCTATCTGGACAGCGTGACCATCGCCGACCTGATGAAAAACAGTCCTGCGGACAACTACGTGATCTAAGACAGTATTTTCCCCATTGGGAGTGCCCTTAAGGGGCCCAGCCCCTTAAGAATCCCATTGCAAAAGGCCCGGCCGCATTTTGCGGCCGGGCCTTTTGGCGAACTGATTTTCTCTGTATTGGGGTCCGGGAGTGCGCCCCCGGATGACCTAAGACTCGGTTTTACAGGAACCAGACGTCCGGGTTTGTGGAGGAAACCGCCGCCGCTCCCGCGGAGAGGGCGGACAGGACGTCCTCCTTGTCGTTGATCAGTCCCCCCGCAATCAAGGGTTTTTGGGTATCCGCGGCAAGGCGGCGGATAATTTTAGGCATGACTCCGGGGAGTACCTCGATAAAGTCCGCGGCGTCGCCTTCCAGCTGTTTCCGGGCATTCTGGAGGGCGATGGAATCCAGAAGGAAAAACCGCTGAACCGTCAGCAGCCCCGCCGTATGGGCATGACGGATGATGCCGGGCTTCGTCGAGATAATCCCGTCGGCACTGGTGGTCTGGGCAATAAAGTCGGCGGCAACCTCCCGGGAGGCCAACCCGTCGACCAAATCAATATGTACGAAGGCGGTCTTTCCCGCCTTCCGGATTCTTGCCGTAATTGCCGGAATGGTTACCAGATCGCCATACAGCACAAAAACCACCCGACTTTCGCATTCCAGAGAGCGCGCCAGTCCCTCTTCACTTTTTACAGCCGCAATCACCGGGGCTTCTTCCAGATATTCTCCCAGTGTTTTTCCGTCTATCCGCTGCATAAGGCACTATTCCCCGCTTCCTGCCGCTTTTCGGTTTGCCTTGTTCCGCTTCCGTTTTTCCCGCCGTTCTTTCCGCTTGGCTTCCTGCTGACGGCCGCCGGGAATTTCCCGGAATCCCTCGCCGTTGATCTCGCCTGCTTCGCCTACAATAATGAACGCATCCGGATCAAGGGAATAGACGATGTCGTAGGTTTTGTGCACCTCCTGCCGCCGGACGGCGCAGAGGAGTACACCGTTGTCCTTCTTGCTGTAGCATCCCCTTGCCTTCAGCTCGGTAACGCCCCGGTCCAGCTCTGCCATGATTCTGTCTGCAATTTCCATGTTCTTCTGGGAAATGATAAACATCATTTTTCCGGTGCCGCTGTTGACGCCGTAAAGCACCGCGTCGATGACCTTTGACGTAATAAAGATGACAATTGTAGCATAAAGCGGGCTTTCAAAGTTCCGATACACGACGGCGGAAATGACTACCACGATCATATCGATAATCATCAAGAGCCGCCCCATGGAAAGATGCCGGAACCGGCGGCCCACCAGACTGGCAATCATATCCGTGCCTCCGGTGGTTGCCCCCCGCATAAAGATCAGGGACAGCCCCAGCCCCGCCAGCACCCCGCCGAATACGGTCGTGAGCATCATATCCCCCCGGTAGGCCGGGAGAAATCCCGCCATCAGGTCAATCCCAAGGGAGCTGATAAGGGTTGCCGCCATTGTCTTGGCAACAAACCGGAATCCCCCGGCGCACAGCGCCCAGATAAAAATGGGCACGTTCAGCGCAATGATGGTGATACCGATGGGAAACAGGCCCCCCGACAGATAGTTGGCCATTGTGGCCAGGCCGGTCAGCCCTCCGGGAGCGATGTTGTTGGGCGCGGTAAACACGTTTACCGACACCGAAAATATGATGCTCCCCACCAGGAAGGACAGAAGATCCATCAATAACGTTGTAACCTTTTTCCTCCGGGCTGTAACAGCTTTGGCCATATTGCCATCATTCCTTCCTTGCAGGGGCTCTGCCCCTTCCTTCGTGGGGCTCTACCCCTTCCTTCGTGGGGCTCTACCCCTTCCTTTGTGGGGCTCTGCCCCAAACCCCGGTCAAGGGACTTGTCCCTTGACAATCCCAATGCCGTTTCAACATCCGTTGAAACGGTGTAATTCATTGTAATGTTCAAATTCAGACAGCATACGAATTATTATAGTTTCCTTGCCCGAAAACGCGATGCCGCCCCACAGGGCGGAGGAATCGCGACAGCGTTTTTGCAATGAAGAACAAAACGCGATGCGTTTTGTTCTATTATAGCATCAAAAGGCTATTTTGCGTTCCGCAAAATAGGTTCCCGTGCTAAAATGTTCTCGTTATGGTCGAAATCTCTGATTTCGGGTACCATAGAGGTTATTATACCACAATTTTCCCATAAAACCAATCAAAAAGCAATTGTGAAAATAGTAACGCTTGCAGTGGAAAGACTTTAGTGTTATACTAAAGCGGTAAAATATTTTGGAAGAAATCAACGGTATCCGGTTTGAGAGATGAGAGTAAAACGGATACAGCCTGATGGCTGTATTTGTTTTGCTCTTTTTTGTCATACGGCTGAAAAAATCCGCATGAAATGAATGAACCGCCAGAAAGGATTGACGCAATTCATGTATGATGTTATCGTGATCGGCTGCGGCATCGTAGGTGCAGCCACCGCCTTTGAGCTTTCCCGCTGCCGCCTCTCCATCGGCATTCTCGAAAAGGAGAACGATGTGGCTGCCGGAACAACCAAAGCCAACAGCGCCATTATCCACGCCGGGTATGATCCCCGCCCGGGAACTCTTATGGCGAAGCTCAACCGGGAAGGTGCCCGGATGGCGGAGACCATCTGCCGGGAACTGAATGTTCCCTACCGGCGTACCGGTTCGCTGGTGCTGGCCTTTTCCGGCGAGGAACTGACGGTGCTGGAAGAGCTGTACCGCCGGGGAATCGCCAACGGTGTGCCCGATCTGCGCCTGATCAGCGGCGAGGATGTTCACCGGCTGGAGCCCAATATAAACGAAGATGTGGCCGGAGCGCTGTGGGCTCCCGGCGCGGCTGTGGTCAGTCCGTGGGAATACGCGCTGGCCATGGCTGAAACTGCCGTCAAAAACGGTGCCGAGCTGCACCGCAGCTGTACGGTAACCGCCATTGATGCCATCCCCGGCGGCTACCGGGTACACACCTCTTCCGGGGAGTTTGAAGCCAGAACCATCGTAAATGCCGCCGGCGTTCACTCCGCCGACATTCACAACATGGCGGCTGCCCCCGCCTTTTCCATCCGTCCCAACCGGGGCGAATACTATCTTCTGGACAAATGTGAGGGCGGGCGGGTCTCCCGGGTGATCTTCCAGTGCCCCACCCGGGCGGGAAAAGGCGTTTTGGTGGCCCCCACCGTTCATGGCAACCTGATTGCCGGCCCCAACGCGGAGGATGTTCCGGACGGAGAAGATGTGGCAACCACCCGCTCCGGCATGGATTTTGTGGCAAAAATGGCGGCCAAATCCGTTCCCTCCGTCAACCTGCGGAACTCCATCCGGAACTTTTCGGGTGTTCGTGCCATTGCCGAAAAAGACGGCGAAGCTTTTGACGACTTCATCATCGCACCCGCGGAAGGTGCTCCCGGATTCATTGATCTGGCGGGCATCAAGTCCCCCGGGCTCTCCGCCGCACCCGCCATCGGGAAAATGGCGGCGAAGCTTCTGGAGGAAGCGGGGCTTTGCCTTACTCCCAAACAGCAGTTTCTCCTGCAGCCCCGGCCTGTACGCCTGAAAGAGCTTTCCCCCGAGGAAAAAGCGGAACAGATCCGTAAAAATCCCCTGTACGGACGGGTCATCTGCCGCTGTGAGGGCGTTTCAGAAGGGGAGATTGTGGCCGCGCTCCACTCCCCCATTCCGGCGATATCGGTAGATGGGGTAAAGCGCCGGTGCGGAGCGGGGATGGGCCGCTGTCAGGGAGGCTTCTGCGGCCCCCGGGTTGTGGATCTGATCGCCCGGGAACGGCACGTTTCTCCGCTGGAAATTTCACAGGACAAAGAGGGCAGCATTCTGCTCACCGGCGAAACCAAGTCGCCCGCCAAGGAGGAAAACTAGATGGAATACGAACTGATTGTCATCGGCGGCGGCCCCGCCGGCCTTGCCGCGGCCTGTCAGGCGTGGGAAGAGGGGCTGACCCGCATTCTGATTCTGGAACGGGACCGGGAACTGGGGGGCATCCTCAACCAATGCATTCACAACGGATTTGGTCTCCACTATTTTAAAGAGGAGCTGACCGGCCCCGAATACGCCGGACGGTTTGTGCAGATGCTTACCTCCACTGGGGTGGAGGTACAGCTTGACACCATGGTACTGGATGTGAGCGGCGGGGAGGATTTCCGGACAGTGCAGGCGGTGTCCGCCGCAAAGGGGTACCAGTGCTTCCGGACCAAAACCGTTATTCTCGCCATGGGCTGCCGGGAACGCACCCGGGGCGCCATCGGCCTGCCTGGCACCCGCCCCGCAGGCATCTTTACCGCCGGAGCCGCCCAGCGTTACTTAAACATGGAGGGCTATATGGTGGGCAGGCGGGTGGTCATTCTTGGCTCCGGCGACATCGGGCTGATTATGGCCCGCCGGATGACGCTGGAAGGCGCTGAAGTGCTGGCCTGCGTGGAGGTGATGCCCTATTCCGGCGGTCTGAACCGCAATATTGTGCAGTGTCTCCATGACTACAACATCCCTCTTTACCTTTCCCACACGGTCACCGACATCCGCGGCCGGGAACGGCTGGAACAGATTACGGTTTCCCAAGTGGATGAAAAGCGGGTTCCCATCCCCGGCACGGAGATGATCTTCGACTGTGATACCCTGCTTTTGTCGGTGGGGCTGATTCCCGAAAATGAATTGAGCCGTCAGGCGGGAATTGAAATGGATCCCCGCACCAGCGGCGCCATCGTAAACGAAAGCATGGAAACCTCCCTTCCCGGCGTATTCGCCTGCGGCAACGTGGTTCACGTTCACGATCTGGTGGACTTTGTCACCGCGGAAAGCCAGCGTGCCGGAGGGGCCGCCGCCCGTTTTGTGAAAAACGGAAACGGTTCGTCCGCCCAAGGCTTTTTTTACCTGCAAAACGGCGGCGGCGTCACCTACACCGTCCCCCAGCGAATTCACCGGGACGGAGCCGGAAAGGGCGCGGAGGTGTTTTTCCGGGTAAACCGCATTTTGGGGGAAAGCCGTATTCTTGTCCGGGACGGGGAGGGCGCTCTTCTGGCCCAATACCGGCGGGAGCATCTGGCTCCCGGTGAAATGGAGCACATTCTTCTTCCCTACGCCCTTCTGAACCGGGCAAAGGGAGATACGGTAACGGTATCCGTTGAGGAGGGAAACGCCAATGACTGAACTGATTTGCATTGTCTGCCCCAAGGGCTGTCATCTCCATGTGGATGAGCAGAACGGCTTCGCCGTCACCGGGAACGCCTGCCCCAAAGGAGCGGAATACGGAAAAACGGAGCTGACCAATCCCACGCGGGTGGTCACCTCCACCGTCCGGATCGAAGGCGGTCTTCACCGCCGGATGCCGGTGAAGACTACCGCCCCCATTCCCCAAAAGCTGGTGCTGGAGGCAGTGCGGCTGCTGGACGGAATCACCCTGCAAAGCCCTGTGGCGGCCGGGCAGGTGGTTGTCCGGGATCTCTTCGGCACGGGAGCGGATTTTGTAACGGTCAGAAGTCTTTGACCGATTGCATTTTCCGGGAGAGAACGCTACAATAAAAGAAAAGCAAGCGGCCGGATGGAATCCCCGAATTCCCTCCCGAAAAATTTCTCATGAAGGATTTTCAGGGGTGCGGCGCCCCAAAAAGGCGGGCAGCGCTCCGGATCAGCGATTTCCGCCCATAGAAAGGATGGTCTTCATGTCCCAGACTCCCCGGTATCTTCTTGCGCTGGATCAGGGAACCACCAGCTCCCGCGCCATTCTGTTCGACCAGGAGCAGAATATTGTCCAGATTTCCCAGAAGGAGTTTTCCCAGATGTATCCCCAGCCCGGCTGGGTGGAGCAGGATCCCATGGAAATTTATTCCTCCCAGTACAGCGTCATGGTGGAAGCGGTGGCCCAAAGCGGCGTGGACGTAAAGGACATTGCCGCCATCGGCATCACCAACCAACGGGAGACCACCATCGTCTGGGACAGAAAAACCGGCGAGCCGGTGTGCC
>DBGCDL010000119.1:0-26520 GCA_048358235.1 Oscillospiraceae bacterium | reverse complement strand
GTGCAAAGCGGGAAATGGACTTTGTAAGTATCAGATCGATTCGTCCGGTGCGGCAATCCGCAATCAGCCTTTGAAACTCATCACGGGTTTCCTTGGTGCCGGTCATAGCTTCATCAGTATAGCAGCTCATGGTGCGGCGATAGAGGTCTATATCCGACGTGAGAAGATAGACGGCAGCGTAATAGGCATTCGTGCCGTAGCGTTCATCAAAACGGGAGAAATATCGGACGCTCTCCATGCGCCCCTCATGCCCACCGTCACGCCACATCGTACCGGGGAAGATGCTGACCATATAGGCCAGTCTGTGACGGATAGCGGAGACTGTGAGCACGTTATCTGTAATCGTCTCCCCATAACAGACAAGAGCGCCGCCTGCACGCTCCGGGCAGTGTCGTTGGTATTGATACTTGAACATTTTGATTGCCTCCAAATTACTGATAGATATGACAAAACCGGGCATTGGATTGAATCCTTTGCCCGGTCGTCGGTTGTGATATTCAGTTGTTATCCGGCCTGCTCCAGTGGTTTGGCCTCCGTGGACGGGATGATCTCTTTGGGCTTGGCCGGTTTCGCGTTCTGCTTCTTATACCAGAGGTCAAGCAAGCGGTAGATGGTTTCCTCGATCTGCTGGGGCGTATAGCTCTTGGGGAAGTATTTGCGGAGCTTCTCGCCGCCCAGCGTCACCTTATCCCACGCGGGCTTTTTCTGTTCGATCATGATGCCCAGCATGGCGTCGTCGTTCAGTTCGCCGGCCTGACTGAGCTTTTTCATGCGCTGCGCCTGTGAAAGAGATGGGGTAGCCTGTTCGCTGTCGATGGTGGTGACGAGCATGGCCTGTTCCTCCGGCTTGAGAAAGGACAGCTCCACGGCGGGGGTCATGGCGATTTTCTTTTCATCCACCATCTGCTGAAGCTCCGGGGACAGCTCCGTGAGGCGTATGTACCTCTGGACTTGTCTACCGCTGTCACCGGTCTCTTGACCGACCACATCCGCCGCTTCCTCCGACCTCCCGCCAACTTGTCGGGAAGTGAGGTCTGTCCGCTCGCCCTGCCTCTTGATGGCCTCCAGCTTCATCTTGTAGGCGGCTGCTCTCTCGCAGGGGAGGATTTCGTCCCGCTGGATGCAGGAGTCTACCATGGTGATCGTGGCGGCGTCATCGTCCAGCTCCCGGATGATGCAGGGCATAGTGGGCAGCTCTGCCAGCTCGCTGGCGGCTTTTCTGCGCCTGCCGTCGATGATCTCATACCCGCCGCCCTCGCGAGGGCGGACGATGCCGGGGACGAGTACGCCGCGTTCTATGACGCTCTGGATGGTCTCGCGGAAGCTGTCGTCCTCACGCATTTTGACGGGGTGGTTGGGGTTGGGATAAAGGTCTGGGAGAGGGATGCTCATTACCTTCTCGACTGCGGTTCTCTTTGTGGGTGCTGCCATCTTTCGTACCTCCTTAAAGTCAGCGGCGTCCGGCGAGAGGATGTTCGTCGGACGCCGCTGCTTTTCAGATTAAGCAGTTACACCCTCCATTCGCCTTGAAATGTGCTGAAACTAAAGAAAAAGGACTAAATCTTCGCCCGTTTGCTTCGGGTTTCTGATTTAGTCCTATTATATCAGCGGCATCGGTATATACATCGATTTCATTCCAGCCGCGCTCACGGACATACCGTTGGAGAAGCAGCTTTTGATTTTCAATGCTGGCGGATTCGCCGTCGCGCTCATCGTCGTTGGACAGTCGGCAGTAGATGCCCACGTTGTATGTTTTTTCGATCATCTATGTTTTACCTCCCGATCATCTCAGCATCATACCCCGTGCGGTTTTATGGCTCTCGGACATCATTAGAATAACGCGGGAGCTTTCGCCGCGCAAGGATGCGGCTGACCGAGAGGCTTTTATCGTTAAGAAGCAGAAGGGACGCGGGGCGGTGTAAGCTCTGTCATGGCGCGCCGAACGGCGAGCTGTTCCAACGTATGCCCCAAGTCCTTTTCACCGGAAAATACGCTGGTCACGCGATACAGCGTATTACCGATCTTGATCTCCTTATAGGAGGTATTTGCTTTTCCGCATGGTGTGGCTTGCTCCATAAAGAGACACCTCCATTCCAAACCATACCCATATAAAAATGACAGCCACGCCGATTTCAGGTTAAAGCAGCCATACGGCTGGCGCGTTTCGGCGCGGCTGTCCCTTTGTTTCGATTTGCTTTTTATGTTTACAGACATTCCGGACGAACAGGCGGCGTGCCTGTTACCATAGGAATTGCACCTCCCCCCATTCTGATGGCGGGCCGTTCTCATTGCCTGCGACGGTTTTATCACGCTCGGACTGTGACTGAACGGAAGTTTCATTACATACAGATGCTTGCCACAGAGCCGCCTGCGTTCGTTGGACGCTGCTCTGACTGCGGCGTTGGTGTTTTTCGCTCCCTCTCCGTTACGCTGATATCCAATCACCCTCTCCCGCGCAAGGAAAGATCATGGCGCACCCGCCGTCCGGCTCCCTGTATGCCGCTGCTTGCGGTATGTATCCGGCTTGTCTCTTGTTCAGTTTTCGAGGTTCAGAGAAGAATAAAAACATATCCCTCATAAACCTTTTCATTTTTGGGGCTGATTCGGGGGTCAGGCAAAGTGCTTTAAGTATTTTTCCATATTTCTCAGTCCAGATGTAATAGACTCGCGAACCGTACACTCATTAACGTGCTCTGTCTTGGCAATGACGCTTTTGCTCATCCCCAAGAAGTAGTGAGCATAGATACGTTTGGCCTGCTTGTCCGGCAGAGCGGCAATGGCGGCATGAAGCTGCTCGACCGTCACTTTGCGCTCATAGATTTCACAGGGGGACAGGGACACGAACAGAATGTCATGCTCGATGCCGTCGCCGCGATCCAGAGAGTAATACGCTTTATGGCGGTATCTCCGCAGATAGTAGGCGGCTTCGGCGTGTTCATAGGAATCCATGAGTGCCGCAATCTCGTCCGGCACCTCGATAATGCAGTCGGTGGTATAGAAATCGGGATAGTAGTCCCGCAGATTGATGTTTGTCATTTGACTTTCCTCCGTTTCGATTTTTAGGCTTGGGCAAATCGAAACAGAGGATGGAGGGGAGCGGCAGAGGGGCTTTATATCACACCGCGTCGATATAACGTACCAGAAATATTTATCCAGAGAAAAGAAGATAAAAAACGTACCAAAGCAGAATATCCTCCGCATGGTACGTCGAAATTGATACAAATTACATACTATTATGTCATAGCTTGCATATGCAAGGTTAGAATTTATCCTTATGGAGCAATAACTTTTTTTAAGCGATTACCTTGGAAGGTTGCCCATAGAATATTCAGGCCATCTGCTAAACTGCCACCTTTCTATAAAAGTGGTATTTTGGTAGTAAAAACAACATCTGCCAAAGCTCCTTTCAGTTTGCTTTGGCAGGTGACTCATTTGATTTTGGATGCATTAATATAACCCGCCAAAGCAGTCTTTTTTTTCTTGCCTTGTCCGGCTGTTGTTTTTTGTGAAATATATTGCATGTAAATATGACGCACAACCACATTATGTAATCATCTTTTTTCTACTAAACTTAGATAAGAGGTGATACATAATGCACTATGACATGAAGCGAATGGGTACTATCATTCAAAGAGCTCGTATATCGCGCGGAATGACACAAACAGCGCTTGCTGACAAAATAGAAGTTTCTTTAAGGACCATCATTGCCATTGAAACTGGAAAACGAAATCCAACATTTGAGGTCCTTTATAAAATCATTCAAGAATTAAGTATTCCAGCTGATCTTATTTTTCGTCCCGAGGATGTAACTGGTACGCCAGAGCAGGAACAATTTATTCGGGAGTTCCGGGATGCTAACGAGCAAGAACAGCAAATTGCTATTGCATCAGCAAGAGGTATTTGGAAAGAACTCCGCCATGAAAACAAGGGATAGTATTTGAACTAACTTAACCGCAAGTACAATCAACTTTATAGATCATGTACAAGGAGAGCCGATAACTGTGATTAATCTCACATGTTATCGGCTCTGCGTCTCAGCGGCTGGCTCTTTGATAACTGATATTTTCAGATGTCGTACATTTATTAGTGTCTCATGTTTGCACTTGGGACAAAATAGCGGAAAGTTTTTAAGGATTGTATCCTCACGGATTTTTAGACGTGTCTTGTTATTACAAACAGGGCATAATACCCATTTGATTTCCGTTGTAATATCACTCCTGTCATAGTTTTATCATTCATAATCAAAACATATCTTGACTCTATCCGGAGTAGCAGAGTCAAGATATGTTTTTTGCAACCAGACTATCATAGTACGCTTATTTACCTTAGACTCTTGGCTTTATGCCCCTGCCTTTCGGTCAGTTTGCCTTTTCTGATATTTAATTTTATGTGCTAAATTAAGAAATTTGGACCTGCATTTTTTCAGTATTATGCATGCCAATTAAAGCAGCTCCGATTGCGCCGTTGAACTGCGGATAGTTTGCTTTGTAAATATCGCACATCAGTTCATCTTCCAACGCAGATCGAAGAGCATCATTGTTAGCGCCGCCTCCGGTCATCATCACATCGCCATCCGACTTATATTTACGCGCCATTTTGGCGATACGGTTTGCCATGGCTATATGCATACCTGCAAGGATATCACTTCGGCTTTTCTTTTGAGCAAGAAGAGAGATCACTTCCGTCTGGGCGAAAACGGCGCAGGTGCTGTTGATTTGACAGGGGTCTGTACTCTCTTTCGCAAGCGAAGCAATCTGATCAATGGTAGTTTCCAGAAGATCAGCCACGACCTCCAAGAACTTTCCTGTTCCAGCGGCGCATTTATCATTCATTGTAAAATTAACGATATGTCCATCGGGGCCAAGGCTGATGATCTTGCTGTCTTGGCCTCCGATATCAATGATCAAGCGCGGATGCACGTTTTCAGGGGCTGTCAATTGTACACCGCAGGCATGAGCGGTGATTTCTGAAATTGTGGCATCTGCGAGGCCGATACTGCGCCTGCTGTATCCGGTTGCGGTGATTACGGCGATATCATTGCGTGTGATACTTTGGCTCGCATAGATCTTTTCCAGCAATTTGGTCGCAGTTTCCTCACAGTCGATGCCTGTTGGAAGAAGTTCAGCGCCTAAAACACAGTTATCCTTTATCAATGCCGCTTTCAGGTATGTCGAACCGGCATCCAGTCCCACGTAATAGTTTCCCATGTATTTATCTCCTTTGTTCTATCAATTCAACAAACGCTTCCAGGCGGATTTTTACCTGTTCTGCATCCTCGGCGGAGAAATCTGTTTCCACACGCAGAACCGGAATATCAAGCTTATCTGCCAGCTGTTCCACCATGGACAATTCGAAGTCGTAAGGCGTGCAGCCGCGCAGGATATGATAAATAACGCCCTCCGCTTTCGTCTGACGCAGTTTTTCTGTGAGACTGCTGAGGCGATCGTCCGTCTGCTCGAATACCGGACACGTACATGCGCAAACATATCGCGCCGTAAGCGCACGTAAGATGCCGTCTGTACTGTACTCATCAGGAACAACGGGGTCGTATAAAAGCCTCCCCGCCATACACGTCTCGTCTCCGACAATCTGTGCCCCCAGACCTTCCATCAAAAACGGCAGTTTATAGTTTGGAAATGTAATGGGAGAGCCTGCAATAAAGATACGCGGCTTTTCCCTTTTCAAAGGCTGCATGGCAGCTGCTTTTTGGGAAAGTCCGGCATTCAATATTTTCGCGTGCTGCGCCCAACTTTCCGGCGTATCGTAACAGTAGCTGTTCAGCACTGCCATAACCTGCGAACCCGTGACAGGCGGATTGTCGGATGAGAGCAAGCCGTATAGTTTATATGCTTCCTGCTGTGCCACATTAATGCTTTTGCAGGATTCAATCAGTTTCCGGTTGGAGAACCTGCGGCCCGTTTCTTTGGAAATACTTTTCATGAGAGCATGCATGTTTTGCAGGTTCTGCGCAAAGCGTTCCTCCGACTTATACGCAAAACAATCTGGTACGTTCGCTTCTGGCGGAAGACAGTTGGTATCTCAAATGCATCAGAATGTATTATGAGGCCAACCAGATGGGACTGATGGACCCCGACTCTCTGACACAGCGGTTTGATGACGCTCAGACGAAAGGCACCGCCGGCCGCACCCTTTTCTCTTGGTGGGCATGGGCTACCGGCAGCTTCAACACGCAGGAAGTACAAAATGAGGGAAAAGGATTTATGCAGGTTATGGCCGAGAATACGAAAGTACTCCATCAGGGTGTGTGCCCTACCGGAAAGCCATGGTCCTGGTCAGTCAGCAAGAGCACAAAGTATCCTGAAAAGGCAATGGCTTTTGTAGATGCAATGTATGATCCCGACATTCAGATGGAGCTGGTTAACGGACCCAAAGGTGTAGTTTGGGATGTGGATGAAAATAATAATCCCCGGATACTTGAAGATGGTTATAAATATCTGTTGGATACAACTCTGGAGCTTCCCGGCGGAAATAATATGGCCAAAGATACAGTGGGAACAATATTTAACGCACAGGGGCTGCATGGCACATTTGTAATGAAAGACTATAACAACAATCAGCTGGGATCTGGAATGTGGCCGAAACCCGATTATGCCCCCGCAGACACAAAGTTAGTAGATATGTGGCAGGAAGATTATGGCGCCGAGGACCAAATCCAGTATCTTTCCGCAAAGAATGCCATTGCTGTCGCTCCGTTTGTAAACTATCCGGTATTTACTGATGAGATGGAACAGATTTCCGCACGGGTTGGCGATGTCATCAAAACCCAGTCTTGGAAAATGGTCTTCGCAAAGGATGATGCCGAGTATGAAGCTCTCAAGGAGGACATGATCAAAAAGGCGGAGGGTATGGGAATTAACGATTTCGTTAAGTGGTATACTGATGCCTACGCTGAGGCGCTGAAACTTGCCAGCAACTACACAGAATAACGAAGTGGGGAAATGATTTGTGGAAGGCAGGGGAAAAACCCTTGCCTTCCACTTGCTGCTTCGCTAGAATATAAAGTAGGAATGATATGGGGAGGTGCCGAATGTATCGCTTGATTTTTGTCGATGATGAAGACCTGATCCGAGATTTTTTTACAGACATGATTGATTTTAAAAAATACGGGTTTGAGTTGGCAGCCGTTTGGGGCAGCGCGGAAGAGGCGCTGCGGTACTTGGATCAACAACCCCAAATTGACGCAGTAATTACCGATATTAAAATGGGACAGATGTCAGGGTTGGATCTCTGCGAAGAGGTGAGACGGCGATTTCCTTCAGTTGTGTTGATATTGCTCACTGGCTATCGAAATTTTGAATATGCTCAGCAGGCTATCCGTCAGAATGTTTTTGACTATCTGATCAAACCAACCTCTTACGCAGATGTGGATAGTCTTTTGATTCGGCTGAAAGCGCATTTGGACGAACACAGGCAAGCACATACTTCTGCGGGTTCCCCCTCGTCTTCCCTTCGCTATACGAATATTGTACAGCGAATGCATGAACTGGCACAAAGCCATTTTAATGAGAGCTTTTCACTGGAAAATGCAGCGGAAAGTCTTGCAATGAATGCCGCTTATCTAAGCCGACTTTTTAAGCAGCAGTGTGGACAGAATTACAGTGATTATTTGATTTCACTGAGGATTGAGCGGGCTAAAGAGCTGCTGGCAGATCCTACAGTCAAGGTTTACGAAATCGGGTATGAGATCGGTTATAAGAATACACAGCATTTCTATAAAGTATTTAAACAGGCAACAGGTATGACTCCGACAGAATATCGTGCTGCCCAGAATTCTCGGGAGGACTGAAAAATGGCAATCATAAAAATTTGTACGCCAAAACAGGCGGATAATTACGTCTTTATTCCAGCTTGCTGTTATGCAGGAAATCAGTTTGATGTGCGCAACTATGAATATCCGCCCATGTTTACCCCAGAAGAAGCCCGAGTGGATATGCCGGTAACCATTACAGACGTACCGCGGCTAAATCCTGACGGCAGCGGAAAGATTGAAGTCACTACGGGTGATGCCGCCACTCCATGTGTCGGCGTGTTTTCCCGGACAGAAAAACGTGGAATTCTGGTTTTCACCATCCAAGAGATCGGCGGAAAAAACATTGGCCTTGCCTATGAGGAAGGCGAAATACGGTTGACGTGGCCCGCTAAGCGTGAGGTGCGGTATTACTGGTCTCACATGAGAAAAAATGAGGAAGTCTGGGCAGATGAGCCCGCTGTAATTCCATATAAGGTGTTGGAATTTTCCTGCGAGACACTTGCGGAATTTTATAAGATTTTTTTTGAAAATCGAAAAATAATGGAAATGGATGACAAGCGCCCGCCGGTGCGTCCCTTTGCCGAACAGTTTGAAATTCAAAAAAACAAATTTAATTCCATGAACTGGATAGAGGAATCTCAATTTTACAGCGTTGGGACGGACAAAAGCCAGTTTCAGGTATGGCAGCCTGGGTGGGTAGGGGGTGCCATGAGCGGATATGCCCTGATGAGGCTTGGGGGAAAACTGGAATGGGACCGGGAAATGAAGACCCTTTTTTTTCTCTTTTCCACCCAAGGAGAGAGCGGCTTTTTTTACGGCGTCGCAGACGCTTATGGCAACACATCAGGAGATGCTTTCGGAACTCCTGGCGCAGAAAGTTGGCATTTGATCCGGAAATCAGCAGATGTGCTTTACTTCCTGTTTAAGCATTTTTCTCTTATGCGCGATAAAGCGAGGGATATACCGCGTCACTTTGTAGAAGGAGCTGAAAAAGCGGCAGATGGATTTGTGAAGTTATGGAAGAACTATCGTCAGTTTGGGCAGTTTGTGGATATTCATACCGGGGAAATTCGTGTAGGAGGCTCCACGAGCGGCGGCATTGTACCAGCGGGGCTGGCAAGGGCCTATGAGTTTTTTGGCCGGCCGGAATATTTGCAGGTGGCTGAAGAAAGTGCCGAATTTTACTATTGTGAACATCTTTCAAAAGGGTATACCACCGGCGGCCCCGGCGAGATTTTACAGTGCGTAGACAGTGAGAGCGGCTTTGGCCTGCTGGAAAGCTTCGTGGTACTTTACGAGGTTACAGGAAAAGAAAAATGGCTCAACTACGCCAAAGAGTGCGCTTTTTATTGCAGCAGCTGGGTGGTAAGCTACAACTATCGGTTTCCATCCAAAAGCGAATTTGGGCGCCATGATATGAAAACAGTCGGCAGCGTCTTCGCAAACCTGCAAAACAAACACTCCGCTCCCGGTATCTGCACCTTATCCGGAGACAGCCTGTGGAAACTATGGAATTGGACGGGAGATATTCTGTTCTTAGAGCTGGCCAAAGATATCTCGCTGACAATCAGCCAGTATATGTCTACAGAGGATGATCCTATTTATGATTGGGGGTTAACTCCCGAAGAACGGGAGGAAGGCACCCGTCAAGTCTTGGAGAGTCATCGTTTGCCTCAGGGATTCATCTGTGAAAGAGTCAATATGTCCGACTGGGAAACGGAACGCTGCGTGGGAGGTGTCTTTAACGGGAGCTGCTGGTCTGAAACCAGTAATCTGCTGACGTTGGCAGAAATGATTCCACTGTTGGAAACTGGAAAAACAAATGAAAGAAGCAGCAAAAAATGAGTTCAAAAGAGCGGGTGAAAAGGGCAATTCACTTTCCATTTCCGGATCAGATTCCTGTACGCCTTCCTACTCCGTATGAATCAGACATTGTGTAAATCTTTCCGAAGCATAAGAATATCAGGCATTGCAGGAGGCATTCTGACGGCGGCAGAATGCCTCCTGTTTGTCATGGCTTTGAACCGAAACAGATGGTGAACGCCATCCTGAACAAGGGCTTTTACGGGAAAATCGGGCTGAAAAGAGGAAACTTCAGCCCGATTTTCTTATTTTGTCAACAGGTCCAAAGCCTGACACCGCCAGCCAATGCCGTATTTGCTCTAAATCAGCATTTTTTCAGCCTGTATTTCGACTTTACTATGACTTTTAAACCGCCAATTCCCCTGATTGGGCGGTTTTAAAAGCCGTTTCGTCAACGAATATTCTTATCCATTGTCTTCACCGGTGAAGGCCAAGAGCTTTTTGATGTGCCGTTACGGTTTTCCCATTCGATACTGTCCTGGAGTTAAACTTTCTAATTTTTTAAAAATGCGGATAAATGTGTTTACGTTTCCGTAACCGACTTGTTCTGCGATTTGTGAGATAGGTTGGCTTGTATTGATCAATAGTGGTTTTGCTTTAGAAATGCGGAAATGATTTATGTAGTCTAAAAAGGTGTTATGCTGGTATTCCTTAAAAAGGCTGCTCAAATAGGAAGGAGACAAATTGACCCGATATGAGAAATCATTCAAAGAAATGTCATTACTGTAGTTTTCGGTTACGTAATTAAGCATTTCAAGAT
The DNA here is from genome assembly GCA_048358235.1 of Oscillospiraceae bacterium. Classification (GTDB taxonomy): domain Bacteria; phylum Bacillota; class Clostridia; order Oscillospirales; family Ruminococcaceae; genus Paludihabitans. Next base: position 16,126 of record DBGCDL010000119.1, on the reverse strand, counting down.
AGATCTCGTAGGACTTGTTCGACTTCAGATTTTTGGCATAGGTTATCAGCTTATCATATGTCCCGATAATATAACGTTCTTTTTCCTGGATAGTAGGATACCGGTCCAGAACCCGATAGTGGTTGATGTCCTTTTCAAAAATTGCACCGCTGTCCAGACTCATTTCGTCAATAATCCGGTTGATTGTCATAATGAGCTGTACAAAGAGGCTTTCCAGCTTGAGGGGAGAAAAATGGTCGTTTTTGTTTTGGTCTATAATCTCGCGTAATACGCACATTGCACTGTCGCCGGATGTCCCCGATTTAACCATTCGGATCAGGCGGACTTCCATATCTTTTGTATAATTGCTGGTGATATAAGTGGACTCCATAGCCTGTTGGTAAGACACGGGAGAATTTTCGGACGTATATGGCTTGATGGTCAGAACATTGATAGCCTGATGAAAGGAATCATAAAGCTTCAGGATGGAAGCGAATGTTTTTCCATATGCGCAGAGAAGGTTTGCTCCCGTTTGAGAAAAATATTCTGTTTTGAGGTCATCCATAAAATCATTTACAATGCTGTCTTTGGACTGATTCTTACTGTTGAAGATAAGGATCAGCCATTCATTGTGGGTGAGTGGATAGATTTTCAGGTTCTGTCTGTGTCGGTCACTGTTCTGCAACACAAAGATCCTGTCTTCCATCACCTCCTTATCCAAGGAATATCCATTTTCCGATTGCTGAATGGGTATGATGGCGGCAGTAAAGCATTTGTACGGAAAGATAGCGGTCAGATCATATTCCTGATAAATTTCCATCAGGGAAGGCTGCTCGGACGAATAGAGCAATTCCGTCAGCAGCATCTCCTGCATAATAGCGGTATAGCTGTTGACCGTATTCTGTAAAACTGCATTTTGGGCTTTCATATAATCGATGAATTTTTCAATCAGGGCGATGTCATTGTAGTTTTCGGAGACGCCGTCGAGATGCTGTTCCATTTTAATATAGCGCAGGATGTTTTTTATGGGCAGAAACATCCTGTTTGTAATGGCAGAAGTAAGAAATACACTCAGTACCAAACAGACAGCCAGCAAACTGAAGGTGACCACGCGGATATAGTCCACATTCTGAAGCAGCATGCGATTGTTGATCAGCGTCAGATATTGTAACCCGTTTTCCGATGAGTCTGTAATCCAGCCACTGTATTGTTCTCCGCCAGCATTAATGGAATAGATTCCGCCTTTTTCCTTCAGTGACCCGTCCCCGATTTCCTTCATAATGTCCGTGTATTCCTCATAGGGGAACACAGCGCTTGCGGTAGCTGTTATCACATGATTTTCATCATCCAGAAGGATTACGGTGAGTTCCTTTTTCTGGGACGCTTTGTTCATAATACTTGAAAGAATGCCGCTGTCCATGTTTAAAAGAATTTGTCCGTCCGGTTTTTCCGAATAGTTGGTAATGGAGCGAATGAAAGAAAAGCACTCGCTTTTTCCATTGGGATCTTCAATGGTCGAAGTACAGAGATATTGAAAAGTAAAGTCTTTACTCATGGATGAAGAGAAGTCCTTGCCGGATATATTGTTAATCCTGGTCCGCTTCTGAAAGAATTCTTCATCATTGAAACATCCTTGGCTTGTCAGTACCACATGATTGTTAAGGCCATACAGCCATATGCTTTTCAGCGATGGATATGAATTTTGGAGATAACTGATCTCACGCATCATGTCTTTGGTCCGGAACAGTGAATCCGGGGACACACTTTTAGAGAAATATTCAAAATTTTTTAATTCTTTATTGTTAAGGATGCTGAGTGTAGCATATCGCAGATTTTGTATTTCGTTGTCCACTTGCTCAGATATAAAAGTGACATTCATTTTTCCACTGTCAATTGCACTTTTTATTGTGGAGGAACGATAGGCATAATAAGAAAACATGCCGATAGTTGTCACAGTCACGGTAAGAATGGAAATAAAAGTAAACAGAATACGAGAAAATGTATGACTTTTCATATAAGCCTGGAGTTGTTTGAGCCAGGGCAGCATTGGAGATGTGTCACCGTCCTTTTGCAATAACCGTTTTTCAAGCGAGTCGGCATGACGCGTTTCTGATATGACATAAAAGTGTCGGGGTGTATCACACGTTTTGTTTCATTATAATATAAATTCCTTACGGAAAACCCGGGGGCGCCCATGGCGGAGGAAGCACAGAGTGCGACAGCGTTTTCCAAATGATGAAGAAAACGCTGTACGTTTTCTTCTATTATAGCATAAAAAAATTGGGATGATCTATCTACTATTTTTTAAACGGCAAATTTTTAACAAAAATTTGGTAGATTTTATGCCTTTTGCTCAAAAAATTTAAAGTTTTAATTGGAAAGTGCTGCGAATCCGCAACAGCCAGTAAAACGTCTTCGCCTCCCCTAAATGGGCATATAACAATTAGAATCCGCTATGAATTCGATGGTATACAGTTATAAAAATGTATAAATTACATAAAAAAACTGAAGATTGACGCTTCGCTGTGATTAAATGTATAATATGCACATTGCCATTGCCGATAGAATTTGCCGCTAGCCTTGCGGCATACGTATAACGGCATAAAATGTGGGAGGGATCGGTTTGAAACACAGAACATTCGGACTAGGAATCAGAAAACTAAAGCAGTACTGGCCGCTTTATTGCATGTTGGCGCCGGTGATTATATTCTATATCGTGTTCGTGTATGCCCCTATGTTTGGACTGGTTATCGCTTTTAAGGACTACAATGTGTTTGACGGAATTTTTGCCAGTCCATGGGTGGGAATGAAATATTTTAAGCAGTTTTTCACCTCAATGTTTGCCCCAAGGCTGATTCGGAACACCCTTATGATCAGCTTTTATGATTTGATCTTCGGGTTCACTGCCCCGATTATTCTGGCGTTAATGTTTAATGAAATTACAAATGTAAAATTTAAAAAAATTTCTCAGACGATATCGTATCTGCCTTACTTTATTTCAACGGTAGTCATTGTCAGTATGTTCGTGAAGTTTCTCTCTCTGGATGGGGGACTGGTAAATCGTGTGCTTAATTTGTTCGGAAAAGAAAGCATCTATTTTTTGAATGAACCGCAATATTTCTGGGGACTGTATACAGGGCTTAATGTCTGGAAAGGATTGGGATGGGGAACCATTATCTATTTGTCCACACTTACAAGCATTAATCCGGAGCTGTATGAGGCCTGCTATATTGACGGGGGGGGACGTTGGAGACAGATGTGGCATATTACACTACCGGGAATTTCAACCACCATAGCGATCCTTTTCATCCTTAGGCTGGGCAGCCTGTTGAGCGTAGGCTATGAAAGCATCATTTTGATGTATAACCCCACGATCTATGAAACAGCAGACGTCATTTCTACTTATGTATACCGGCGAGGGCTGATTGACGCTGACTACAGCTTTGCCACGGCGGTCGGTCTGTTCCAATCTGCAATCGGTTTTGTTTTGGTGGTGATTACCAATAAGATATCAGCCAAATTTACAGAAATCAGCATTTGGTAAGGGGGGGAGTTATTTGTATTACGGAAGAAAAACAGCAGGGCGGAAAGCATTCGAGATCATCAACGGAACGCTGATCGTTTTGGTCTGCATAATTACCCTCTATCCATTTATCTATGTAGCCGCATGTTCTTTAAGCGGAGATCAGGCAATTCTGGCTGGGAAAGTCGTGTTTTTCCCAAAAGATTTTCAGACAAAGGCATACCAGCTGGTGCTGGAATATCCACTGATCGGAAAATCGTACATAAATACAATATTGTATACAGTGGTGGGTACTGCGGTCAATATGGTAATGACGGTTTTGGGCGCATACCCGCTTTCCAGAAAGGATCTTCCCGGAAGAAAAGCGTTTACCTTTTTTATTGCGTTTACCATGCTTTTTTCGGGAGGGCTGATCCCCAATTACCTGCTGATCAAATCCTTAAAAATGATTGATACCTTTTGGGTAATGATTTTGCCGATTGCGGTCAATACATGGAATCTGATCATGCTCAAGACATTTTTTCAGGCAACTCCCATCAGCCTTCTGGAAGCGGCAAGGATTGACGGCAGTTCGGAAATGAATACCCTGCTTCGGATTGTGCTTCCCCTTTCCGTTCCATCCCTTATGACAATTGGGCTGTTTTATGCGGTGGGGCACTGGAATGATTATTTTCATGCCATGATTTATCTCAGCACTCCCGAAAGATACCCGTTGCAGATCATCCTCCGGGATATTGTTCTTCAGAATTCCATGGAAAAGCAGTTCGCATCCATGCAGATGGGGCAGCGTGCAACAGCTGAAGCAGTCAAATACGCTACGATTATGTTTGCGACGATTCCCATTCTGTGTGTATATCCGTTTATTCAAAAATATTTTGTAAAAGGAGTGATGTTAGGCTCTATTAAAGAGTAAACCAACAGATTCAAACGATCAGAAAGGATGTGCCTTAATGAAAAACAGTTACAAAAATGTTCTAAGCGCAATTCTTTGCTCTGCAATGCTTCTCACAGTGACCGCCTGCGGCGGAAATTCCGCACAGACGTCGTCCGGTGCTTCGGAAACTGCGTCAGGCAGTACAGGGGAAAACGGGGGCGGCAGTGAAACCTATACTACTATTACTGCATTTTGCGCCAATACAGCTTCCATGCCTATGACAAATGATATTACCGTTGTAAAAGCGCTGAGTGAAAAGACAAAGACAAACTTTGATTTTACAGTTTCTCCTACCACAGGTACAGAGGAAAAATTCAATCTGATGATGGCTTCCGGAGATATTCCTGATATGGTGATTTATGTTCAGGATCCCATTCTGAAATACACGAAGGCATTTGCCCCCTTGAATGATCTGATTCAGGAGAACTGTCCCAATTATGCGGCTTTAATGGAAGAACATCCTTTTTTGAAAAAGGATATTACTGCTGTTGATGGGAATATTTATACCATTCAGTCGCTGGCTTCACTGAAATTTGCAAACTGTGTCATTGTTCGAAAGGACTGGCTGGATAAATTGAATCTGGAGGTTCCCAAAACCCTTGAGGACTATTACAATGTCCTGAAGGCATTTAAAACAGGGGATCCCAACGGAAATGGTGAACAGGATGAAATTCCCCTTATCACCTCTGTCGCCCGTCGGGCTGACGCGGAAAGTCCCGGGCTGAGCATGTTTGACGCCTGCTGGGGAATTGACGAGGATTTCTATTTAAGCGACGATGGAAGTCAAATTCTCTTTGGCGCCACAGATCCCCGGATGAAGGAAGCCCTTACCTATTTGAACCGTTTGTATTCGGAGGGACTGATCGATCCTGAATATCTTACCCGTGATTGGGCCAGCTATGAGGGGCTCCAGGCAGATGAAAAGGCAGGCATGTGGCTGGACTGGGGCGTTGGAGTTGACAGCACTCTCATTCAGAATCCCGACTGCGACCTTGAGATTATTCTGCCTCCCGAAGGAACAGACGGCAAGGTGAAGGTTTACAGTCAGATGCCGCAGGTGCGGACTAATGCCATGGCAATCAGCAAGGACTCTAAAAATAAAGAACACATTATGTCAATTTTCAATTATATTTTCAGCGATGAGGGCTATATGCTGACAAACTATGGCGTTGAGGGTGAAACCTACAACATGGTAAACGGTGAACCTCAATATGTAGAGTCAATCCTGAATGACGGAAACGGACCGCTGAGCGCGCTGAGAAAGCAGGGAATCAACAGCTGGATTCCTCTGAAGCAGAGCAAGGGATTTGAGTACACGTCGGATAAATTTGAAAGCGCGGTCAGCATGTATGAAAAGGATATCACTGCTCCGGTTCCACCGCTGAAATTTACAGATGAAGAAAAGAGCACCCTTACCAGTGTTTATACCGGCGAAATTAAAACCTATTTGGACGAGTCGCTGGACAGCTTCATTACCGGAAAAACCCCGTTAAGCGGATTCGACGCATTTGTTGAAAATCTGAATAAGATGGGGCTAAATGACATTCTGAAAATTTACAATGACGCTTACGCCCGTTACAACGCCAACTAACATGATCTCCTTAAGCCAAGCCCTGGGCTTCTGCCGAATCGTAGAAGCCACAGGGCTTTTGCTTGGTCTGTTTATGTTACAAGCTGAAAGGAAAATAGGATATGCAGCGAAATATGATTCAAAATCCGATCCTTCGGGGTTTTCATCCGGATCCCAGCATCATCCGTGTAGGGGATGAGTATTACATAGCCACATCCACCTTTGAATGGTTTCCCGGCGTTCTCATCTATCATTCGTATGATCTGGTTCATTGGGAATTTGCGGCAGCTCCCCTGAACCGTGTCAGTCAGCTGGATATGCGCGGTATCCCCAATTCCTGCGGAATATTTGCGCCGTGCCTCTCCTGGTGCGACGGAGTGTTTTATCTGGTTTATACGGTCGTGCATACTGCATCCAGTCTGCAGGATACACATAACTATCTGGTGACCGGCGCCTCCATTGGCGGGGAATGGTCGGAACCGATTTACCTGAACAGCACAGGCTTTGACCCGTCGCTGTTTCACGACGGGAACGGACGCAAGTGGATTGTGAACCGGGATTGTGACTGCCGGTGGTTTCAATCCCCCAGAGGCGGTATCCTCATGCGTGAGTATGATCCATTCAAAAAGAAGCTGGTGGGAGAGGAATACCGAATTTTCCGCACCACCGGAATTATCGGTGCGGAAGGACCGCACCTGTATCAGGCGAATGGATGGTATTATCTTATGCTGGCGGAAGGGGGAACCGACTGCAACCATGTTGTCTCTATGGCGCGCAGCCGGTCGATCACGGGACCGTATGAAGTAGATCCCCGTAATCCCATGCTGTCTTCCCGGGATAATCCGTGGAATCCCCTGCAAAAGGCCGGACACGCAAGCCTGGTAATGACTGCTGCCGGTGAATGGTATCTCGCACATTTGGTGGGGAGGCCCTTGCCTTCCAAGGGACGATGCATTTTAGGAAGGGAAACGGCACTGCAGAAAGTGGTGTGGTCGCCGGATGGATGGCTTCGGCTTGCCAGCGGCAGATTCGAACCGGATATGGAAACAAAAGCACCGGATCTGCCGGCCCATCCTTTTCCCAAACTGCCGGAACGGGATGATTTTGACCGTTCGGTTCTGGGGTATCCGTATCAGACCATGCGTGTTCCGCTGGGGGAAGATACGATGACGTTGAACGAACGTCCGGGATGGCTGCGGCTTTATGGGCGCGACTCCCTTCACTCCCGATACTGCCAAAGTTTGGCTGCCCGCCGTCAGCAGGCATTTTGCTATACGGCACAAACCAAAATAGAGTATACTCCTGAAAATTATCATCAGACGGCAGGACTGATTTGTCTATATGACACCGACAATTTCTTTTATCTTTATCTGACCCGGGGAGAAGACGGGAAAAAGTATCTAAGCATTCTTACCAGCGATTTGGGGCAGATCTCCTATCCCTCGGGAGCAGGAATACCGGTTTCAGAAGGAACTCTGTTTCTGCGTGCAGAAGTGAAAAATGATCAGCTGCGTTTCCTCTGGAGCTATGATGAGAAAGAGTGGACTGCAGTTGGGCGGATGTTCGATTGCAGCATCCTGTCCGATGATTATTATACGGAACATGGGGAATATCGTTTTACCGGGGCTTTTGTGGGAATATGCTGTCAGGACTGCGGCGACCGCAGCAGCTATGCTGATTTTGACTATTTCGAGTATAGGGAGGATGAATAATGTCAGACCGTGAAATCTTGCGTGGACTTGCCTCGCGCCACTATCAATACGCCTGTTCGGATGAAAACCGTGAGAATATGCTAAGGCATAAAAGGGTAAATGACTTGAACGGCGATCGTCCTATTGTGCTCATAAATGAAATTCCGTGGCAGGAAATGAATGCAAACGGCGAACTCACTTTGAGATGTGAAGATAAACAGCTGCAGACTGCCGAGCAGTTTTTTCGCAGAGAAAATTTTAAATGGGAGCATATGCGCGCCGACATGGTTCTCCGGCCTTTTTTTAGTGTGGAAAAGCAAATTTCATCCACAGGAAACGGTGTGGATGTGATCTATGATGACGGCGGAGTCCATGGCGGTACAGTAAAATGCCATACGTTTCAAACACAGTTTAAAACGGTTGAGGACTTGGAAAAACTGCATTTTGAAACTATTGCATATAACGAGGCGGCAACACTTCGGCAGTATGAAATGCTGGGAGAATTGTTGGGAGACACCATACCGGTGAAAATAACCGGGGTGGAAAGCGGATATGAGACCGCATTCAAAATATGGGATGACATTTCCCGTTATATGAGCTTGGATGAAATTCTGTATGGCTTGATTGATAATCCTGATTTCATGCATGGACTGGCACAGCGCCTTACCGAGATACAGCTGGACGTTTATCGGCAGTACGACGAAATGGGTCTATGGGAATGCGGTGCATTTTATAACCACAGTACAGCCGCCCTTACCGATGAACTCGCCGATAATTGGGAACATCCCACCCGCCAAAATGTATGGGGAAGAGGAATCGCCCAGATATTTTCTACGGTATCCCCCGATATGCAGGACGAGTTTGACATCTTTTATCAGCAAAAAGCTCTGGCAGGGTTCGGCCTGGTGTATTACGGATGCTGTGAGCCGCTTCACCGCAAGCTGCATGTTGTTGAAAAAATACCAAACCTAAGGAAAATATCCATAACGCCATGGGCCGATGTGGATGTGGCAGCTGAAATTATCGGAAATCGATATGTGGTGGCTTCTAAGCCAAACCCATCGCTGCTGTCCGGCGGAAAACTGGATGAAGATGCGGTACGCAGTGAACTGAGGCGGATTATAGCGGCCTGCAAGCGGAACGGCTGCAGCTGTGACATGACGCTGAAAGATATTACGACCGTGGGAGGAAATCCGGAGAATCTGTTCCGCTGGGAACAGATTGCGATGGAAATGGTTCGCAATTACTAATGCATCCTTGCCGTTTCCGGCAGAGGCACTCAAAGGAGAAATAAACGGATTAAGAATTTGGGGCACAAATGGTCAGGCGGATGTATGTCTCTGTTTCAGTGTTATTCACAGACAGAAATTGGCTTTGAATTATTGTCCTGTAAGCCAAACTATGCCCCACAAGTACAATCCCGGCTATCCAATATTGCAGCCGCGCCACATCTCCCAATCGACGATAGGCTGCAAAATTCAACCGGCGGAAATACGGAAAATCAAATCCGAGTTGACATGCGGTGAATGTTGCAGGGGCTCTCTGGGATGAGCTGATTCCCTAAAATAAAGCATATACAAAGTTTATCGGATGCGATATAATAGGTGCATTGGAAGAATAGAAAAAGTGGCGTTTGGATAGGGAAAGAGAAGCTGTTACGAATCATGAAGGAAGAACATTCCGTCTGGGAATATGTGAAGCGGTGCAAGGCGACAATTGAACTTAAAAGCAGCGACAAAGCCTTATAAATACGGGGGTTATAGGGGACTGCCTGATGCAGAATATTGGCGTTGGGATCTGTCAGACGGGAGCACCGGAGGCGGCCTTTCCTTCGGTTCCCGGCCTGTGCGGACCAAAATGCGGCATGGATGGATTGGGAGGAAAAATGGCTATGAAAGAAAAAAATGTGGCAGTGTTAATCCCGTCGCTGGATCCGGAAGAGAGAACGGTACAATATGTGGATGAGCTGATTGCGTTCGGCTTTCCCCGGATTATTGTGGTTGATGATGGAAGCAAAGCGGAGAACCGGCATTACTTTGAGGAGCTTACTCTCCGTCCGGCCTGCACGGTTCTGCGCCATGAAAAAAACAGGGGGAAGGGAGCCGCTCTGAAAACAGGCTTCCGCTATTTTATAGACAATTTTTCCCCGGAGGAATGGGCTGGAATTGTGACCGCCGACGCTGACGGACAGCATTCTGCAAGAGATACCCGGAAGGCGGCCGAGGATCTTTTGCTCCATCCCGAAGCATTGATTCTGGGAACAAGGGACTTTTCCGGGAAAAACGTTCCTTTCAAAAGCAGGATTGGGAATCGGATTACCAGCTGTGTCTTTGCACTGCTCAACTTCAAGGTAATTCATGATACTCAAACCGGACTCCGCGGAATACCCTTCCGCTTTTTGGAGGACTGCACCCGTCTGGAGGGGGAACGGTTCGAGTACGAGATCAATATGCTGATCTGGGCGGCAAAAAACGGCATTTCCATTCTGGAGGAGCCAATTGAGACCATTTATTATGAATCCAACCGGGCCACCCATTTCAGCGTTGTAAAGGATTCCGTGAAAATTTATCAGGTCATGTTCCGGTCGTTTGTTCAGTTTTCTGCCTCGGGGATATTTTCGGCAGCGGTGGATTTGTCCGTTTTTACCCTGATTACCAAGGTGTTTTTATCCGGAACTCTCACGGCGGGGGGCATCTTTGCAGGAACCGCCGCCGCCCGGATTCTGTCCGCTCTGGTGAACTTTTTTCTCAATAAGAAGGTGGTTTTTCGCTGCGGGGGCCGGGTGATCTCCGATCTGGTGCGGTACGGCAGTCTCTGCGTGGCGCAGATGCTGACCTCATGGCTTCTGGTCACAGGGATTTATTTTCTTTCCCACTGGGACGCATCGTGGGTAAAGATGTTTGTGGATCTGGCCCTCTTTTTTGTCAGCTATCAGATCCAGCGCCGCTGGGTGTTTCGGGGGGAAAAAAGATGAAGGTTCGTCTCTGACCGCCTTTGAGAAACAGGCAGGGGGCCTGCGCTTCCCGAAATGAGGCGGCCATCCCAAGACAGAAAGGATTGACGTTATGATCTCGGAAGAATGTGTCAAATTGTTTTCTGCCCAGTTTCCCTTCTGGGACAGGCTGACCGGAGAACAGCGGGAGGAGCTTTGCCGCAATACCTACCAGAAGCAGTACTCAAAAGGCGAAAACATTCATGGGGGAAACGGAAACTGCACCGGAGCCATTGTGGTGAAAAGTGGGTGTCTGCGCACTTATCTCCTTTCCGAGGAAGGAAGGGAAATCACCCTTTACCGGCTTTATCCCGGGGATATCTGTATGCTGTCGGCCTCCTGCGTGCTGAAATCCATCACGTTTGACGTATTCGTGGATGCGGAGGAGGACAGCGACTGCTTTCTGGTCAGCGGAAAAACGTTGAGCCTTCTCACGGAAGAGAACATTTATGCCGAAAATTTTGTTTTGAATCTGGCGGTCAGCCGCTTTTCGGACGTAATGTGGGTGATGCAGCAGATCCTCTTCATGAGCCTTGACAAGCGGCTGGCCATTTTTTTAAGCGACGAAATAAGCAAATCCGGGCAACCGATGATCCGGCTGACCCACGAGCAGATTGCCCGGTATATGGGGTCGGCGCGGGAGGCGGTTACCCGGATGCTGAAATATTTTGCCAATGAGGGAATTGTGGAACTCTCCCGGGGCGGTGTGACGGTTCTGGACCGGAAAAAGCTCCGGGACCTGACCCGCTAGAAAGGCCGGCGGGGAAGAGGTTCCTGTCTGGAAATCAGTCGTTTCCCAGCAGGGAGACGATCATTTCCTTGGGACGGGCTCCGGTGGCCTGATGAAGAATTTTCCCGTCCTTCATCACAACGAGGGTGGGAATGCTCATGACGCCGAATTCCTGTGCCAGCTCCGGCTCATCATCCACATTGATCTTTCCTACGGTAACGGAGGGCGTTTCCTCGGCGATTTCATCAATGATGGGAGACACCATGCGGCAGGGGCCGCACCAGGGCGCCCAGAAGTCCAGCAGGACGGATTTTTCGGAATTGAGTATCTGGGTTTCAAAATTATGTTTTGTTACAGTGATCACAGACATGGCAGCGATCTCCTTTCTGATTCAGAGGGTGGTATGGACAGCCGCTCCGGAATGGAAGAATCCTTCGCGGTCATTGATTTCAGTATACCGGCCTTTTTGAAATTGTTCTGTGACGGGGTCACAAACCACCCGGTAAAATAAAAAGTGCAGGCCATGGCGCCGGCGGGGCGAAAAAGCTCCTGTACCGCTTTGATAAGCGGTACAGGAGCTTTTGGCATTCCATCGGGAACGGCACGGCTCGTCAGGGAGTCTGAAGCCGGTTTACCCAGTCCGAAATAATGGGGAACTGCATCATGTATTCCTCAAGGGCGTAGGCGTTTTTATCCACTTCATAAAAATCATTTCCGGACCACCAGGTATCGTCATACAGCTGGCCGATGTAAAACTGCTCTTTGCGGCCGTCGGCATAATGGATGATAAATCCCGCGTTGCTGGCCTGATTGGTTTCAGTAGTGTCCTCGGAACGGACAAAGACCATGGTCACCTTCTGGTACATCGCCATGAAAGCGGTAATCTGGGAGGGCTTCAGCGGGGAGGTTTTTCCGTCGGCAAAAAGAATCACAGCGGAAGCGCCGCTGGTCTCATCCACAAAAGCGGAGCTGGTGTCCGAGGAGGCGGGCGCAGAGGAAGAACCGGCCTGGGAGGATGCTTCCTTTGAGGAAGTATCTTTCGAGGAAGCATCCCTGGAGGAGCTCTCCTTTGAGGAGGACGGTTCCGCAGGAGGCGCGGATTCAAAAGAAGCTTCCGGGGCACTATCCTCTGAAGAAGCGGAAAGCTCCGAGCTTTCCGGCAGTGAGGGAGCCGAAACCTGTGAGGAAACCGTGGAGGCGTTTCCGCCGTTCTCCGGTTTGATACCGCCTTTTTTTCCGGCAGCTATGATTCCCCCGACCAGTAAGGCCACGAGAATGGTGCCCAGAGTCAGGCTGAAAATCAGGTGCTTCCTTTGTTCTTTCATACGGATAATCCCTTCGTATCAGTGATTGCCATGGCTGCTTCCGAAAAAAGCATCAATGTGGTCGATAAAGGCTGCCATAGCACTATCATGCGGAGTTCTTCGGGTTTCATGCATTCCCCAGCTTTCACAGCAAAAAAATTTACATTTTCCGGAAAAGAAAACGTTTCTTATTTTCACCTTCCATCATATGCGATAACGGTTTTCTTGTCAACAAAATCCGGCAAGAAAACCGTTATCGGAGGGGTGGCGGCCCCGACAGACATTACCGGCAGGGTTCTTCCGTCCGGGAAGCCCAGCCCAGGCTGCGGCCCACGGCTTTGTGCCAGCCGGCGCAAAGCCGGTCCCGTTCTCCGCTGTTCATTTGGGGTTCAAACGTTACGTCGCAGCTCCACATTTTCCGGATGGAGTCTTTGTCCTTCCAGACGCCCACCGCCAGTCCCGCCAGATAGGCGGCCCCCAGCCCGGTGGTTTCCCGAATCATGGGGCGGCGGATGGTTTTCCCGAGAATGTCCGCCTGGAACTGCATTAAAAACCGGTCGCGGCTGGCGCCGCCGTCCACATTCAGCTCGGCAAGGGTAATGCCGGTGTCCTTTTCCATGGCATCCACCAGATCCATACTCTGGTAGGCAATGGCCTCCTCCGCCGCACGGATGATGTGCTCCCGCCGGGTTCCCCGGGTAAGCCCCACCAGCGTTCCCCGGGCGTCCATGTCCCAGTAGGGCGCGCCCAGCCCGGTAAAGGCAGGCACCAGATAAACGCCGCCGCTGTCCGGCACCTTTTGGGCATAGTACTCCGCATCCCGGCTTTCCCCAAGGAAGCGCATCTCATCCCGGAGCCACTGGATGACGGCCCCGCCTACAAAGACGCTTCCCTCCAGAGCGTACTGCACCTTTCCGTCAATGCCGATGGCAATGGTGGTCAAAAGACCGTGGCGGCTCATGCAGGGCGTGCTTCCCGTGTTCATCAGCAGAAAGCACCCGGTTCCGTAGGTGTTTTTGGCTTCCCCCTGCTCAAAGCAGGTCTGGCCGAACAGGGCCGCCTGCTGGTCGCCCGCAATGCCGGCAATGGGAATCTCTGCGCCCTGCAGGGTAGTCGTGCCGTAAATCTCGCTGCAGCCCCGCACTTCGGGAAGAATGCAGCGGGGAATGTTCAGCTCTTTCAGCAGCCGGTCATCCCAGTCCAGCCGGTGAATGTCATACAGCATGGTGCGGGAAGCGTTGGTGTAGTCAGTCACATGAACCGCCCCCCCTGTCAGCTTCCAGATCAGCCAGCTGTCCACTGTGCCAAACAGAATTTCGCCCCGTTCCGCCCGTTCCCGAACGCCTTCCACATGGTCGAGAATCCATTTGATCTTGGTTCCGGAAAAATAGGCATCGGGAATCAGACCGGTGGTTTCCCGGATGTAATCGGTGAGCCCCCGCTCCTTCAGCTCCTGACAGTAGTCCGCGGTGCGGCGGCACTGCCACACAATGGCATTGCAGACCGGCCGCCCGGTTGTTTTGTCCCAGAGGATGGTGGTCTCGCGCTGGTTGGTGATGCCAATGCCCGCAATGTCTCTGGGGTCTACGCCGCTCTGGGCGATCACCTCGTTCATCACGCCGTACTGGCTGGACCAGATCTCCATAGGGTTGTGCTCCACCCAGCCCTGATGGGGGTAGATCTGCTCAAATTCCCGCTGCTGCACGCAGACAATGTTCTGCTCGTTGTCAAACAGGATCGCCCGGCTGCTGGTAGTACCCTGATCCAGTGAGAGGATATATTTGGTCTGGCTCATGATCTTCTCTCCTTGCTCTGAAGCTTGAGCGCAAAACAAAAAAGAGCGCACCAAACAAAGCTATCTGCTCTGTCTGTCGCTCTCCTGCTCTGCGCAAACATATTCTGTGCTTATTGTACACGCTCCGCAGGCAAAATACAAGCTTCTGCGCGATTTTTGGACGTTCTGCACAAGGGGGCCGCGCTGCCGTTGAACACTCTGCCGAAAGGGTGCGCGGTGCAGCCGCTGCGGCTGTGAAAATGGGACACCGGAGCGTCCGCAGACGCTCCGGTGTCCCGAGTACCATTCAAAATCGTTCTATTACAACTGCTGCTTTGCCAGCACGTCAGAGGTAGGGGTCTGGAACACCGGGATGTCGGCATAGGGGTCGGCAGCGGTGTCGGCGGGCAGGCTCTTCATATATTCGTCCATGGCGACAGCCACCTTCTTGGCAACAGCCACAGCCTCTACCACGGTGCGTGCGCCCATGACGGCGTCGCCGCCGGCAAATACGCCCTCGCGGGTGGTGCGGCCGTCCTCGCTGACGCTCAGCAGACCCTTCTGGTTGGTCTCGATGCCGGTCGTGGTCTTGACGAGGTTGCTCTCAGAGCCCTGACTGACCGACACGATGACGCCGGTGTGGGGGTAAAAAGTCTCGCTGCCCTCTACCTGCGTGAACTTGCCGTCCTCACCCTTGACGGTGTCGCGGCAGATCAGACCGTTTTCCCGGATCTCCACCGGTGCCTTGCAGAAACGGAAGCCCACGCCCTCCAGCTTGGCGTAGCTCACCTCGTACTCGGAAGCGCTGATGCAGCTTTCGTCCCGGCGGGCGTAGCAGGTAACGTGGCGGGCACCGTTGCGGATGGCAGTGCGGGCGCAGTCCATAGCGGAGTTGCCCACGCCGATGACGGCCACGTCATCGCCCAGACGGAAGGCCTTGGAGTTTGCCAGATAGTCGATGCCAAAGGCTACGTTGCCAAGGCTTTCGCCCTTGATGTGCATAGCGTTGGCCTTCCACAGACCGGCGCCGATGAACACACTCTTGTAGCCGTCGCGGAACAAATCGTCGATGGTAATGGTCTTGCCGATGGTAGTATTGGGGCGCACCTTGATGCCCTTCAGCTCCAGATGACGGTACTGGAAATCGTCCAGCACACTGTCCGGCAGGCGGTAGTTGGGGATGCCGTAACGCATCACGCCGCCGATCTTATCCCGGGCGTCAAAGATGGTCACATCGTAGCCCCAGCGTGCCAGCAGCACCGCGATGGTCAGGCCTGCCGGGCCGGAGCCCACCACAGCAGCCTTCATGCCGTTTTTCGGGGCAGGGCCTGCGGTCATCTTGTTGGCATAGGTGGTGGAGATATAGTCCTCGATGATGGAAAAGTGCACCGGGTCGTGGCTGGGCATCCGGTTGCGGATGCAGTGACCCTCGCACTGCTTTTCGTGGTTGCACACCAGACTGCATACAGTGGTCAGGGGGTTGTTTTCAAACAGCATCCGGCCCGCAGCGTCCATCTGGTTTGCCTTGAGCAGACGGATGACCTCCGGGATATTGGTGTGGATGGGGCAGCCCTCCTGACACATCGGCTTTTTGCAGCCGAGGCAGCGGTTGGCTTCGTCCAGAACATG
>DBGCDL010000118.1:0-3994 GCA_048358235.1 Oscillospiraceae bacterium | reverse complement strand
AAAAAATTGGGGCATTCACACACAGATCCCAATTCACCGAAACTCTCCACCAATTTATTCATAAAAGACCAATGTCTACAATCGGTAGATCGATACAGTAATACACAACCATAATCATTTTCTGCAGATCCTGCAATAAGGTACCAATAATCTCCATGCCGCCATACTTGAGGATCTCGAAAATCCTCATTAGAAGCACTACAAAGAGTTTCCTTTAGCAGTGGATTTTCAAAATCTTTAGTAAAATTAATGCCATCACTACTCTCAGCATAGCATTGCACTTGATTTTTGTTTTACCGATAGTAATCTCAATCACACAGGGATTTACCTCTATTCCAAAGGCAAAATCATGATTCATTTGACCTTTGACTATAAAACCGATGAAAAATGCACCACACCGGGCCAATATTTGAAGTATCACCGGACATTCCAGGGACTTTCCACACGAGAACTGGCGGAAAAGGTGGGCATTGTGCCCGCGACATTGGTTCTGTATGAAAATGACCGGCACCCCATCAAGCACAGCACAGCGGTAGCACTTGCAAATGCGCTGGGGATTGACCGCAACAGGCTTCTGGACAAATATACCGCCTTTGTAGATTACCCGTATTCCTCCCTTTTGAAAAAGGTACGGCAGGATCTTTCCTTAACTCAAATACAAATGGCTGAGTTGATTGGGATAGGCCAAACGTCTTATTCTGGCTGGGAAAGAGAAATCCGCGTTCCGCGCCGTAAGGAGTACGATAAAATCCTTGCCGCACTGGAAAAGCTAAGGGTAAATGTGGATACATACCTTTGCCAGTCAGCTTCTATCTGAGTGTAAATCGCACATTTGCGGCACTGTTTCCTTACATATATAATAGAAGCACAAAGGAGGAGTGTCAAATGAGAAAGCGGAAATTAAAGATATTTCTTACCCCTACGGAAAACAGTATCGTCATACAGAGCCTCAACCACCTGCGCAATACCATGCTCCGGGAAAATCGGGATACCGGCTGCCTGGATGAACTTCTGCTCAAAGTGATGTGCGCCCCGGTGAAGAAGATGTAAAATTACATATCGGCACCCTATGGGCCGCTTATTCTTTTCAGAAAGAGTAAGCGGCTTTTTTCATGCCCACCTTTCGGATTTTCCGCGTACATAGCCGTCCGTCCTGCCAACGGGCGGCTAAATCTATGAAAAAGGAGGACATGAAAATGCCGGAACAAAGAAGCCGCCCCAGGGATAGCCGCGTGATCGCGCTGGCCAACCAGAAAGGCGGCACGGGCAAGACCACCACGACGGTGAACCTGGGCATTGGCCTGGCGCGTCTGGGGAAAAAAGTTCTGCTCATTGACGCAGACCCCCAGGGCGACCTTACCACCTGCCTGGGCTGGCAAGACCAGGACAGTTTGCAGACCACCCTTGCTACCGTCATGGGAAAGATCATCCGCGACGAGCCTTTTACCGCAGACGAGGGTATTTTGCACCACAGCGAAGACGTAGACCTCATGCCTGCCAACATTGAATTGTCAGATTTAGAGGCCACCCTTGTCAACGCCATGAGCCGGGAGATCACTTTACGCACCTATGTCAACGAAGCAAAGAAAAATTACGACGTAGTGCTCATCGACTGTATGCCGTCCCTGGGTATGATTACGATCAACGCCCTGGCTGCGGCGGACAGCGTGATTATCCCGGTGCAGGCCCACTACCTGCCCGCCAAGGGCATGACCCAGCTTATCAAAAACATCGCAAGGGTAAAAAAGCGGATTAACCCGGCCCTGAAGGTGGACGGGGTGCTGCTCACTTTGGTAGATGGACGTACCAATCTGGCCCGCCAGACGGCGGAAATCCTGCGGCATACCTACGGGAGCGTATTAAAAATCTATCGTTCCGAGATTCCCGTAGCCATCAAAGCCGCAGAGACCAGCGCAGCAGGCAAGAGTATTTATGCCTACGACAACGGAAGCAAAGCGGCTCAGGCTTACGCGGAGTTTTCAAAGGAGGTGTTGGCGGATGGCGAGAAACAGCGCGCTAAACTTCAATCTTCCCTCAGCCGATGATTTGTTTTCCACGGAGGAAGAACGAGTTGAGGCAAGGCTTGAAAAAGTCGTCAACCTTTCTCCTGCGGAGATCAGCGACTTTCCCAATCACCCCTTTAAGGTGCGGATGGACGCGGCCATGCAGGAAATGGCTGAAAGCGTGAAGCAGTACGGCGTTTTGGTTCCCACCCTGGTGCGCCCCAAGCCGGGGGGCGGCTATGAAATGGTGGCCGGACACCGCAGGAAAAAGGCGGCGGATTTAGCGGGGCTTACGGAAATCCCCTGTATTGTGCGGCAGCTCACCGACGATGAAGCCACGATTATCATGGTGGATTCCAACTTGCAGCGGGAGCAGATTCTGCCCTCGGAGAAAGCGTTTGCCTATAAGATGAAGCTGGACGCGATGAAACGGCAGGCCGGACGGCCCTCAAAAGAAAATAGTGTCCCACTGGGACACCATTCTATTGTGGGGAAATCCAGAGAGTTACTTGCAACAAATTCGCCGGACAGTAATACCCAAATCCAGCGTTATGTTCGCCTTACCCACCTTATCCCGGAAATCCTGGAGCTGGCAGATAACTCGGTACTCAAAGACCCGGATATGCTGCAAATTGCCCTGCGCCCAGCGGTGGAGTTGTCTTACCTGCGAAAAGAAGAACAGGCCGACTTGTTCGCTATCATGGACGAGATGGACTGCACCCCGTCCCACGCCCAAGCCATCAAAATGCGCCGGATGTCCGAAGCCAAGACCGGCGATGAACGGTTGTCCAAGGACGCCATGGCGGTTATCATGGAGGAGGAAAAAGGCAATCAAAAAGAACAGTTCAAAATCCCAAAGGAAAAAATCAGCCGGTTTTTTGCGCCGGGGACGCCCACGCAGAAGATCGAGGACACCATTGTCAAGGCGCTGGAACTTTACCGCAAACGCCAGCGCAGTTTAGAGAGATAGCCCACTCACAAGGGGGAAGTGCGCCCATTTGCGGGAAAACGCCAGCTTGTGCCGGTTCCCCCTCTCCACACCTCACCCCTTCCAAACAACCTAAACAGCCTAAAAAAAGAAGATATTTGGGGAGCCTGGATGTATATAGAAAGCTCCGGCCTCTTTTCCACAGGCAGACATCGGGCTGCGAGGAAAACCGGGCGGGCCTCTCTTTTTTAGACAGTAACCAACACAAGCCGCAGCACATCGGAAACGGTGTGCTTTTTTTGCGGCCATTTCAAGGAGGTAACACGATGAAAGCATTGAGAAAGCCCCTGTCCCTGTTCATGGCCATGCTCATGTGCCTGGGCATATTCGCAGGGACGGGAACCACAGCGTTTGCCGCAGGGGAAACCATGACGACGTATATGGTAGAGTTCCCCCGTGCCAGCGACCCCAACAAGGCAGGCTGGGGACATTCTGCTATGAATTTCCTGGGCGGATGGTCTACCGGCGAAAATAACGGTTTTACCATCCACACGCAGGATTCCTTTAACGGGAAAGTCATCTACTGTATCGAACCCGGCGTCGGCGTTCATTCCGGCGACCAGTTTACTGGCCGGGGCGAGGATTTCTGGGATGATTACCCGTCCGATCTGAACCCCACTATTCCACCGGACACCATCAAGGAATATATCGGGCGGATTATGACCTATGGATGGCAGGGCAACGCCAGCACCTCATGGATGACCGATGACCCGGAGGACGCCAGCAAGATGGCCGGGGCAATCGCCACCCAGCTTCTTGTCTGGGAAACCGTCGTAGGCGAGCGCGACAGCCAGTTTAACCATGTGGACGCCAACGCCCAGGGCAAGAACAATATCGCTGAATATATCAGCCCGGAGAATCCAATTTACAACGAGATCTTCAGCCAGTATTCCGCTATTGAGAGCGCGGTAAAACGCCATACCATGCTGCCCAGCTTTTTCAGCAGCACCGCAGACGCCGGGGCCTACGAGCTGAAATGGGACGGCCAGCAGTATTCCCTCAC
>DBGCDL010000117.1:0-2623 GCA_048358235.1 Oscillospiraceae bacterium | reverse complement strand
TGTATCGCTGATCCCAAGCCGGCGATATTTCTCCCTTGTTTCTTCCTTCAGCGCCTGAAACAGCTCCAAAAAAACGGACCAAGGGTTTTCCTCTGATAAAATTTGGGAAAAACAGGCTTCCCGGTCGCAATGATAGTTTTCCAATAGCTGACTGACCTCTGTTTTCATATATCGCCTTTCCTTTCGATAAGTCCTGCAAAAATCGGAATGGGTCGTTATGTGCGGGGAGCTCCGTTAAATGATTTCCAGTTCATCCTTGCTCGGAAGAGGCGGCAGCGGCTTGGAAGGAAGCAGCTGATACCAGTATGCCACAGCGGAAATGTCGTCCTGCAAAGGCAGATACCTTCCTCCGTCCCGCCAGCCAAGGGCCTGAATGGTTACTTTCAGATTTTTCTTGAAACGGATGGGATCGGTAATGTGCCAGCGGTAAAGGCTGAACCGCTGCTGGGAAGAATAGAGTCCGTCCCCACGGATTACCTGTGCCAGTCCGGTATAAGGGGTAGAAAATTCCTGATATTTATCATTGGCTTCAAAATTGTAGGAGCCGCAGAAATAATCCTCAGTCCCCGTTCCGCAGATTGTAGGATATTCCGTATCGCCATCCATATAAAACTTGATCTCGCCTTCTCCCCACCAGCCATTGTTATGTACGCCCCAGCAGAGATACGTACCCACATATTGACCCTGTCCCTCGATACCATCCGCAATCACGAAAACCTCTTTGTACGGAAGAGGATTCTTCCGGCGGAAAGACGCATGGAAATAGGCGGCATCTTCCGGAACATCCGTGAGGATATAATCAACCTGATAGTAGAGACACATAGTATCGTCACTGATATTTTCCATAGTGATCCGACACTTTTTTCGGAAGGGCATCTGCCAATAGCAGTTCAGCGCGCTGCCGGGATTAACACAGACTGCTGCCGAGCTGATCTGGGCGTACTCCTGCCATCCGCAGGCAAAGAAGTCACCCACAGGGCACTCCACAGACGGAAACGGCTGATCGTCCCAGTAAAAACGGATAATCTGATTTCTCCATTTTCCTCCCGGTGTCATCCAGATATGCTGAATACAGCCGGAGCCCTCGATTTCCGCAACGGTAAAAGTAGTGTGGGGTTCAATGCGAACATAGGGGTTCACTTTCCAGCCTTTTCCCAAATCTCTCGCAGCGTTTTTCGCAAAGCCGTCTTCCAGCTCGCACATTGCTCCGGCACCCTTTTTGCCGTCATAGTTTTCCGGAGAGATGGAGCGGCTTTCCGCATTGGATACCTTCCACAAATTGTGGATATCTGTTCCGATTCCATTAAATCCTGACATGTTGTCTTCCTCCTGATTCCGGCTTGCTTTTTGAAAAGTGATACAATTCATTGTGTTGCTTTCCAAAAAAGCAAGGTGATAAATGATTTTTACGTGAAAAAAGCATAAATTTCTGCTGTAACCGATATTCAGTATAGGACGGAAAAACAAATTTGTCTCTAACCAAATTGGTCATTCATTAAACAAATATTGCTGTTTTTTTCAATCGGAGTTATAATAATATCGGTCTGGTAGGTTCACAGGAGAAACTTAATAAGACTTCGCCAAAAGGAGGCCCGGTTTCTGTGGATTTGAATGCCCTTTCCCCTTACATACGAATGGCTTGGGACTGCACCGTCAGTTTCCCCATAAAGGAAATTCCCCGGCGCATCATCTACGATTATGAATTGATTTACATAAAAGAAGGCAGCGGAAGCATTGAGATAGAAGACCGGCAATATTTTTTCCGTCCCGGTGATCTTTACTTTCTGCGGCCAAATGTTCCCCACTGGATCAAGCTGGACGAAGCCGGCTTCTTAAGGCAGCCGCACATTCATTTTGATCTGATTTACCGGCAGGACAGTCCCAGGATTCCCGTATCATTTAAACAGTATTCGGAAATGACTTCCGAGGAAAAGAAAATGATCCGGGAGGATATCTGTCGGGAACCGCCATTGGATCTGCCCGAAAAAATCGTTTTGCACAATCAGGACCATTTTGAAGAGCTGCTCTTTGATGTGATTGATGAGTTTCAGACAAAAGGTGCGCTGTATGAGATTACCGTCAAGCTGAAATTTTTAAGGTTGTGGGCATATCTGCTGAACGAGCATCGTCAGAACTCTTCCCCGCCTTTTCCCGCCGGAGCGCGGGAGATGGAACGAGTGAAAGATTATATCCATCTGCATGTGAAAGATCCGCTGACACTGGACGAGCTTGCTTCCCGTTTCAATATCAGCAAATACCATCTCTCACGTGTCTTTAAGAGCATCTACGCTCTTCCTCCCGTGCATTATCATCAAAAGCTCAGAATGGAAAAAATCAGGGAAATGATTCTTTATACCAACATCAGCCTCACTGACATTGCAGAGGAATTCGGCTACAAAAGTGTCAATGTATTCAGCCGGGCTTTCCGATGTTCGGAAGGCATTTCCCCTTCCAGCCTGCGTTCCCCTTTCGGTGCGCCAACAGAGAAAAAGCGGTGATTCGCAGAGTGCTTAGAACCAGAAAAAATGGACATTGAATAAAAAAGCCTCCAGTCGTAGAGTGGAAACTACGATTGGAGGTTTTTGTATGTCAGGAAAGAAAGGAATGCCACGGTACAGCGACG
>DBGCDL010000116.1:0-2619 GCA_048358235.1 Oscillospiraceae bacterium | reverse complement strand
AGAGAGCATTTGCCACGCTATGGGCTGCTCCCCCAACGATATGATGGAGTTTATACCCGATAACCCGGAAGGAGAGAAAAAGGATGATTAACATACGGAAACTGGAAGCGGAACTGTGGAAATCTGCCGATCTCCTTCGCGCAGGGTCAAAGCTGACGTCGAATCAATGCTATACTGTCAGCGTATTTACGAATATGTTTACACGCGCTACAGAGTGGCTGCGTAGGGAGGTATATGATGAGAATTAATGCTCAAGCACAATCTGTTTTAGACGATTTATATCAAAAATTTGAGTCTAACTCGGAGTTATCTATTTCCGCTCCAAAATATGACCAGCTGCAAATAGATCATTTAATAGAGTCGGGTTTACTCAAAAAAATTGATGCGAGTACATTGAGCGGATGGACGTATATTGTTAGACCTACATATGAAGGTAGGGCTTTCCTAAGTCATCTAAAAGACGCACCGATAACCAAACTACATGAGTTTATACAGCGTGGGGAAGAAATCGGCAAAAAAGAATACCATCCTGCTGAACGTGGATTTGCTATTTCCTATGTAGGCGGTCCACTTTATAACGCATGGATGGATGAGATCAATATTTTTAACGAGCGGTACCTTAAGGGGCACCCAATGTATGACCAGATTTTTCAAACATATTTTCACCGGCGAAACAGGCCATCTGCTTATGAGGATATGATGGGACACCTACATGCATTATTGGCTGATGATGAATTTAATGTAAAAAAGGTAGAAGAAGGGCAGATAGAAAGCGTGAAAAACAGAACACCAGCTATTAGCAGAATGCTGCAAGAAGATATCGATCGGTGCAAATCCTTTCTTTCTGATTTAAAAGATGAATCGGTTGGGCTTGATTTGTATATTGAAATTACAAGCAGATATGATTCCATTATTCCTAACTTGGGGGCAGGATTATATCAGTGTATGCCTGAGCAACACTGGTATGATCCAGAGATATCAGGATCATCATTGATATTTAACCTGAAAAACATTATGAATAAAATGATTGCATACCAAGCGATAAATTATTCGGTTCAAGAGCCAGAGTTACATACAATCGAAAGGAAAGCCATGAGTAATAAAATCTTTATTGTTCACGGACATGATAATGCTGCCATCCAAGAAATGGCTCGAACACTCGAAAAAGGCGGCTTTGAAGCAATAATTTTGCATGAACAACCGGATTCCGGTCTAACTATAATTGAGAAAATTGAGCGCTACGCTGATGTTGATTTCGCTGTTGTTCTTTATACTGAATGTGATCTTGGAAGAGCAAAGGAAATGGATCAGAAAGATGAAAAATACCGTGCTCGGCAGAATGTGGTATTTGAACATGGATATCTAATCGGGAAATTGGGAAGAGAGCATGTCTGCGCATTAGTAAGGGGAAATGTAGAAACTCCCGGAGATATCAGCGGTGTTGTATATGTTAGTATGGATTCTGCAGGCGCATAGAAAATGCAGCTTGGGAAAAACATGAGAGCGGTTGGTCTCCCAGTGGATTTAAACACCTTCTGTTGTTAAAAACTGAGCATAAAAAACAAGCCACACAGGAACACGAAACTCTTGTATGGTTTGTTTTTTTTACCCGCTTGAAGACGAATGGACAATGGTTTTTGAATTATCCCTTATGCCTCACCGTTTCCGGTGAGGCATAGATTATGTACTCTCTTTCATCATTTTCCTTTTCTGCCGCCGCTGTTCGTTCTCACGCTCACGGCGCTGTATGTATTTGAATTCCCGAATCAGCTCTTTATATTTTTCCGTGCGCGGGTGCGCCAGCCTTTGCGGCGAGGCCATAAAGCTTACAAATTCCGCTTTGGCGCAGTACTGTATGGTGCCGAGCTTGATGCCGACCAGAACTTCTTCCCGTATCCATTCGTGAATGCGCTGCGGGCTGTGGCCGACAAGTTCCGCCGCCGTCTGCGTGGGCAGAGCCTCCGGCAGCTCTGCCCACTGTGAACTCAGCCACCGCCGAAAGGCTTCGCAGTTTTCCGGGGTGGCTTCAAACATCGGGAGCGGATGCCACTTTGTGCGGTTGGAGAACATGCCGCTCAGCTCCGATAAAAATCCCGGCTCGGTATCCATACGGGCTTTGAACCGCACCGCATCCTCTGTCCGCACCCGATATTTATGGGTCGTGTGTCCCGTGTTTTCGTGTGGGATATAATTATGATCCATCAGATATTTCATTTTCCGCGTGGAGATGTGCAGGTATTGACGAAGCTCGCTCCCGCTCATAAATTCTTTTTCAGTCATATATAAAATCGTCCTTTCCGTTAGCATTAATGCGCCCGCCGTGGACGCATTATTCTTTTGCTTTATTAAAGATACTGCTGATCACATCGGCGCTTTCCTGTTTCTTGGACTTATCCAGATGCGCATAGATATTCGCCGTTGTGGACAGGTCTGAGTGCCCGAGGAAGGTCAATACATTCAGCAGCGGCACATCCTGATTGATGAGGATGCTGGCGAAGGTGTGGCGCAGGTCGTGAAACCGAATTTTGCGCAGACCGTATTGCCTGATCAGGTCGGCGAACCGCTGCGTGACCCGATTCGGGCGTATCAGCCCGCCGAGCTGATCAACACAGATATAAT
>DBGCDL010000115.1:0-9306 GCA_048358235.1 Oscillospiraceae bacterium | reverse complement strand
AAAAACGGTGAAGTATCTCTTTGCCTCCCCTTCCACCAGGGAGCAGTCCATTTCCTGGGAATTGGAGGCAAAGAGATACTTCACCGTTTTTTCCCCGCAGAGGAAGAAATCCAGATTTCTGGATTTCGCACCGATGATCTCGGAATGAAACATGGGGTCAATATAATCCGGGCCGCATTTAAAGGACGCGACCTTTTTCCCGCGGTTCAGCAAAGCCTTGAGCAGCGCACAAGTGACGGTGGTCTTTCCGCATCCGCTCCCGGTTCCGGCAATCATCAGGCGGGGAATCACTTCTTTCCTTACGGCATTCACTGGTGCTTCTCCCCTTCCCCGGCGGGAATTCCCGTAATCACATAGACGGGATTGTTTGCGGTCATCATATGGTATCCTCCCACCTTTTTGGAGCGGGCGGAATTAACGCAGGAAATCTCTGTAGAAAACCCGGCTTCTTCCATGCAGGAAACACTTTCGTTCAGGGTTTCCAGGGTAATGGCATTCACCACAATACGGACAAAAGGATTTTTCTCCTTCAATAAAGCTACAATTTCCCGCAGATTTCCGCTGCTTCCCCCGATAAACGCTTTGTCCGGCTTCGGAAGCCCGGTCAGCGCCCCGGGAGCGGTTCCCGCAACGGGGAGAACATTATAGCCGCCCAGCTTCCGCCGGTTTTCCTCAATGAGAGAGATTCCTTCCTCCTTCTGCTCGATGGCATAAACGGCTCCATCGCAGGCACGCCGTCCCAGCTCCAGTGAAAGGGAGCCTGTCCCGGCTCCCACGTCGTAAATCACATCAGTGGGTGCAGGGCAAAGTGCCGCCGCAGAAATCCAGCGGATCTCTTCCTTGGTCATGGGGATTTTTCCGCGGATAAAATCTTCATCCCGGAGCGGCACCCAGCTGGAGACAAAATCAGGATTGCGGATCAGCAAAACCGCCAGATCCCCGAAAGGCATCTGTGCCAGCCGGGAGGCCGTATCGGTCAGAATCCTCTCATTTTCCATGGAAAGATTCTCGCCTGCGGTAACGGAAAGATGCCCCAGACCCGCTTTTTCCAGCCCCGCGCAGATTTCATCCGCCCGGTGCGTTCCGCCGGTAAGCACAAAAACCAGAGGGTGATAGGACACCGCTCCCAGAAGGAAGTTCTCCCGGCCATGAAGGCTCACAATTTTTACCCGCTCATATCCCACACCCACCTTGGCGCAAAGATATTGCAGGCTGCTCACGCCGCAGCAGACCGTCACATCCGTCTGGACAGCCAGCTTCTCACGCAGGGACTTCGCAGCACTGAAAAATCCCGGGTCCCCCGTTACCAATACGGCAATTTTCTCCTTTTCGGAAGCGAGCACCCGTTCCGGCGTTTCCGTTACTCCGGCGATAATCATGTCCGAACGAATGTCCGAATACAGCTCTGCCAGACGCCGGGGGGCATATACTTCCTCCGCATCCGCTAAGAACCGCCGGACACTGCCCGTCAGCTCCTCCGGATTTCCCGTGCCCCCTCCCAGAATCGCTACCTGCTTTTTCATAAGGCATCCCTGACCCGGTCGGCCAGAATATCCGCCAGACGCTCATCCGCTCCAAGGGTTGCCCCCATAAATATTTTTATTTCCGGATGGGCCTGACGATATTTTTCCAGTTCTGCCGGGATATCCTCCCGGATATGAATACCGGAAAAGAGAAAATACGGAACGACCCGGATATCATCCGCCCCTCTGGCGGAAAGAGCGTCCAGTGCCTCCTCAATATTCAGATGGCAAAATTCCATATAGGCGGTGGAAATCAAAGTATCCGGCAGACGCTTCTCCACCATTTTGGTAATGGCCTCCATGGTGTTTTTGGTTTCTGCTTCTCTGCTTCCGTGAGCAACAATCAAAACAGCTTTCATGGCTGATGTAATCCTTTCTGCAGTTGGGGTTCCGGTTGGCTTAATCGATGGAACAAAGCGCTTTTTCCGCGCAGGTCAGCGTCATTTCCACATTCGCCTCGGTATGGGCTCCGCTGACAAACATGGCTTCAAACTGGGACGGGGCGAGGTAAACGCCCATGTTCAGCATCCGGCGGAAATATCCGGCAAAGCGGGTTGTGTCGCTTGTCTTTGCATCGGTGTAGTTCCGGACAATATTTCCGGTGAAGAAGGGACAGAGCAGTGAGCCCGCCTGGTTCACTGTGACAGCCAAACCGTGACGGGCCGCAATCTCCCGCAGTCCGGAAGCCAGATCAGCTCCCATTTTTCCGATCTTATCATAGGTTCCGGAGTTTTCCTTCAGCATGGTCAGCTGGGTCAGCCCTGCCGCCATGGCCACCGGATTCCCGGAAAGGGTACCCGCCTGGTATACACCCCCCAAGGGAGCCACATACTCCATGACGTCTTTTCGCCCGCCGTAAGCGCCTACCGGCATTCCACCGCCGATAATCTTTCCGTAGGTAACCAGGTCCGCTCTTACTCCGAAAAATTCCTGTGCGCCTCCCAGCGCCAGCCGGAATCCGGTGATGACCTCGTCGAAAATCAGCAGCGCACCGGACTGATCGCAGAGAGCCCGCAAAGCCTCCAGAAATCCCGGTTCCGGAGGAACAACGCCCATATTGGCAGCCACAGGCTCTACAATGACAGCAGCGACTTCCCCCGCATTTTCAGCCAGCAGTCTGCGAACGCTTTCCGCGTCGTTGTAAACCGCTGTCAGAGTTTCCTCCGCCGTTCCCGGAGGAACACCCAGACTGTCCGGCACACCCGCCGTGAGGACGCCGGATCCGGCTTTCACCAGCATACTGTCGCTGTGGCCGTGATAACAGCCCTCAAATTTAATGATTTTCTGCCGTCCGGTAAAGCCTCTGGCCACCCGGATGGCACTCATAACGGCTTCCGTTCCGCTGTTGACCATCCGTACCATCTCCACGTTGGGAACCATGGAACAGATCAGCTCCGCCACCAGCACTTCCCGCTCGGTGGGAGCACCAAAACTTAGGCCTCCCTTTACCGCTTCTTCCACGGCTTCCCGCACATGAGGCTCATTATGGCCGAAAATCATGGGTCCCCAGGAACAGACATAATCCAGATAGGCATTCGAGTCCGCGTCGTAAATATACTGCCGGTCCGCCCGGCTGATAAAGAGAGGATTTCCGCCTACCGCCCGAAACGCCCGCACCGGGCTGTTCACACCGCCGGGAATTACTGTCTTTGCCCGTTCAAAGAGCTGTTCACTTTTGCTCATCAGCCGATATCCCCTTTCCGAATGGCCTCTGCGATCTCCTTGGCATAGTAGCTGATTAAAATATCTGCACCCGCCCGGTAAATGCTGACGGCGCTTTCGCACATCACATTGTATTCGTCAATCAGGCCTTTTTCCGCCGCCGCCTTAATCATGGCATACTCTCCGCTGACGCTGTAGGCGGCCAGAGGAAGCGTGGTGGCGTCCTTTACCTGACGGATAATGTCCAGATAGGCAAGCGCGGGTTTCACCATGAGAAGATCCGCCCCTTCGTCCACATCCAGCAGAGCCTCTTTCAGGGCTTCCCGGCTGTTATGGCAATCCATCTGGTAACCTTTCCGGTTCCCGAAGGAGGGTGCCGACCCCGCGGCATCCCGAAACGGGCCATAGAAAGCCGAAGCATATTTTACTGCATAGGACAGGATGGGAAGGCCGGAATATCCGTTTTCATCCAGAATCCGGCGGATTGCGCCGATTCTGCCGTCCATCATGTCAGACGGCGCCACCATATCCGCACCTGCGCGCACATGGGAAAGGGCAATTTCGGCAATGTAAGGAAGGGTCTTGTCATTGTCCACCTCATGCCCGGTCAGAATCCCGCAGTGACCGTGGGAAGTGTATTCGCACATACACACGTCGGTAATAACGTACAGCTCCGGATATTCTTTTTTGAGCGCACGGATTCCCTGCTGTACGATCCCGTCTTCTGCAAAAGCCTGACTGCCGCATTCGTCCTTTTCATCCGGAATTCCGAACAGCAATACGGATTTTACGCCGCTTTTCAGCGCTTCCTCTGCCGCTTCGCCAATCCGGTCGGGGCTGTAATGATACTGTCCCGGCAAAGAGGTAATCTCCTCCCGAATATTGCTTCCCTCACGCAAAAACAAGGGCCAGATCAGGCTGTCAGGGGACATTCTGGTCTCCCGAACCATCCGCCGCAAAGGATCGCTTCCCCGAAGACGGCGGGGTCGAATTTGTTCTTTCATGATATGATCGCTTTCCTTTCTTCCATTGGTCATTTGACAAGACATCTATTTTACCGTCTGTATGATTTCTTCCATCAGGGAATCCATCGAAGCTTTCTTCGCCACGCGGCAGCTCATACCGTATTGTAACGCGGCGGCTGCCGTCTGCTCTCCGATGCAGATGGCGCTGATCCTGGAAAAGTCCATCCCGGCAAGAGAATGAGCAAAGCCCTCCACGCCGGATGCGCTTGTAAATACCACAAAACCGGCTTCGCCCGACCGGATTCGGTTCTGTACCTCCGTATCCTGTGACTCGGGATAAGTTGTCTCATACAGTGGGATTCGGTCATAGGCAATCCCCGCTTTTCCCAGTTCACCCGCAAGCCCTCCCGCGGAAATCAGTGCATCGCAGATCAGCGCCCGTTCATGAGGCCGGGCCATGGCAGCCACTGCCTGTCCCAGATGTTCCCCGTCGAATTTTTCGGGGACACAGTCCGCCCGGATTCCCCATTTGAAAAGCTCCTGTGCCGTCTGACTGCCCACCGCGCCGATTCGCAGACCGGCCAGTGCCCGGCAGTCGAGCCCCATCCCGTTCAGGGTGTCAAAGAAAACCTCCACTCCGTTTTTGCTGGAAAAGAGGAGCCAGCCGTATTTGCCAATTTCAGAAATTGCCATTTTCAGGGGCGTACGGTCGGAAACCGGATGAATCTCAATGCAGGGGTATTCCAAAACTTCGGCTCCCAGCCGGGACAGCCGGGAGGAAAGCGTTCCTTCGGAATTCCGGGGGCGAGTCACCACAATTTGTCTGCCGAACAAAGGCCGGTGCATGAACCAGTCAAACTGGTCGGACAGCCCGCATACCTTTCCAACAACAATGATAGCGGGAGAATGGATTGCTTCCCGCTCTGCCTCTCCCCGCAGTTCGGCAAGTGTGGAGACCACCTTTCGCTGGCCGGGACGGGTGCCGTTTTCCACTACCGCAGCCGGCATACCGCCCTTCATTCCCGCATCCAGCAGTCCCTGCACGATATGAGGAAGGGCAGACACACCCATCAGAAAGACCAATGTCCCCTCCAGCTTTACAAGGGTTTCATAGGGAATGGACAATTCCTTTCCGGCCCGGGCATGCCCGGTAATCACATGAAAAGAGGAGCAGAAATCCCGGTGAG
This sequence comes from Oscillospiraceae bacterium, assembly GCA_048358235.1. Lineage (GTDB taxonomy): Bacteria > Bacillota > Clostridia > Oscillospirales > Ruminococcaceae > Paludihabitans. The sequence goes on along the minus strand of DBGCDL010000115.1, from coordinate 3,969 downwards.
TCACGGGAATTCCCGCATAGCAGGAAGCGGCAATCGCCGAGGTAATTCCCGGAACCACCTCAAAAGAAATTCCGTTTTCCGCTAAAAGCTCCAGCTCTTCCCCGCCCCGTCCGAATACAAAGGGATCGCCGCCCTTGAGCCGGACGACAAAATGCCCCTCCTGCGCTTTTCTCAGCAGGATTCGGTTGATTTCGTCCTGAGGCACGGGATGATGGCTGCTTTCCTTCCCAACGTTGATTTTTTCAGCACTTTCCGGCATCATTCTTAAAATTTCGTCCGAGACCAAGCGGTCATAAACCACCACATCCGCTTTGGCTAAAAGCTCCGCCCCTTTCAGAGTGAAAAGTCCGGGATCACCGGGGCCCGCCCCCACCAAAGCCACGCTTCCGGCAGCGGAAACATCCTTTTCCTCCTCCGGATGAGCCTGAGCCCGAAGCCGACGGGCAAGCTCCCGCCCCAGTTCGGCGGCATTCTCCGGCTTGCCTTCCGAAGAGCCCTTGATTCCCTGATCGCTGGCTTCATCATAGTAAAGCCCTTCCAGATGGATGTTTCCATCTGACAGGGTGCAGTAAGCCGCCACCGGCGAGCTGCATCCCCCATCCAGCTCCCTCACAAAGCCCCGCTCCGCCTCCGCCGCAATGTGGGAATCCGGATCATCAAACAGTTTCAGATAGTCGGTGTTCTCTCCCCTGCGGCCCTGGACGGCAATGATGCCCTGGCAGGCGGCAGGGAGAATTTCCTCTGTGGAAAAGTACCGGCTGATGCGCTCTTCCAGGCAAAGCCGCTTGACTCCCGCAGCTGCCAGAACCAACCCGGAGTATTCTCCGCTGTCCAGCTTTTTCAGCCGAGTCTGCAGGTTTCCCCGCACCGGCGCCGTTCCCTGATCGGGGAACAGCTGCCTTAACTGCAGTCTCCGTCTCAGGCTGGAGCATCCGATGGGGCTTCCCTCCTCAAACTCTTCCCGGGAAAGAATCAGAACATCCCGGGGATCTTCCCGTTTTCCCAAAGCAACGATGGGAAGGGCTTCGTTCTCTTCCATAGGCAGATCTTTAAAGCTGTGAACGGTGATGTCCACTTCTCCCTGTGCAAGCGCCAAGTCCAGTTCCTTGACGAAAAGGCCCTTTCCGCCGATCTGATCCAAAGTCCTGTCCAGAATTTTATCACCGGTGGTTTTCATGGTAATCAGTTCCACCTGAATCTCCGGGTCATACCGGCGGATGGCTTCCATGACCATTTCCGCCTGAATTACAGCCAGTCTGCTGTCCCGGCTTCCCACTCGCACCTTTTTCATATTCCGTTTCCTTTCCCATATTGCTGAATTCAAGCTGTGCCGAGGATACATCCCCAGAGCCCATTACCGTTTCCGCATACGCTGAAACGGTGCATTCCAAGAAGAAACAGGACTTTAAGTCCCATACCGGAAGTGCTATTCCTCTGCCAGCAGCTTCCGAATCCGTGCGGCCTGTTCCCTGACTTTGGCATGATCGCCGCCGCCCAGGGAAATCACTCCCCCGGTCACGCCTCCCCCCTCAAACACCGCGGGAAAGAAAAAGCTTCCCTCGTCCCTGCAGTCGGCCACGCTCACCGGAAGGTTTCGGTCATGAGCCTCTTCACCGATTTTCCGGTTCGTTTCCCGGTCGCTGGTGGCGGCAACCGCCAGACGAAATCCCGCCAAGTCACCGCTTTGGTAATTTCTCTCCCAAAGCCGCAGCTTTTTTTCTTCTGCGAAGCGCTTTACCTGCGGGGAAGGCTTTGGATCTGCAACTGTCACCGCCGCTCCGTAGGACAGCAGTGTCTGAATCCGGCGGAGCCCAATGGTACCGCCTCCGGCTACCAGTACCGGTTGATCTTTCAAATTCACAAACAGTGGAAACCAATGATTTTCCCCCTTGGCTTCCATCCCGAACCGCTGCGCCAGACGCCTTTCCAGCGTCTCACAGCTCTCGCCCGGTTCCTGGCCCGGGCGGGCAATCAAAATGACCTCTGCCCCAGCTTCCCGGGCGGCGGAGATTTTTTCCCCGAAGCCCCCTGCTTTTCCGGTGTCCTTCGTAACCAGAAACCGGGCGCCGGTATGCCGGAGCGTCTCCACATTCATTCCATGGGAAAACGGCCCCTGCATGGCGATGATATGCTCCCCGCGCAGGCCGATTTCACCGCATTTTTCCAGCGCTTCCACAGTAGGAAGCACCCGGGCGTAAAGACGCTCGCCGGCATTTTCCACCTGCGCGAAAGCGGAGAGCTCCTTGCTTCCGGTGGTCAGCAGCGCTTTGCCCTCCCGGCCGTTTAAATACCGGGCAGCGGCAGCGGCATCCTCAACAGTCACCGCGCCCTCCTGTTTCAATGCAGGGCGCAGCAGCCGGATGTATTCGGCGCCCGCTCTATGACAGGCGCTTTTCAGATTTTTTGTCACCACATCGGCATAGGGATGGGTGGCGTCAATCACCAGTGTGTCCTCCTGCAAAAACAGTTCCGCCATTTCTGCTTCGTCCATTCGTCCGGTATGTACGGCGAGGTTTTTCCTCTCTTCCAATACCAGACTCCCGTATTCCGTAGCCACAAAAGCGGTTACCGGAATACCGTTTTCCGCCAGAAAGCGGGAAATCCGCTTTCCCTCAGTGGTTCCCGCGAAAACATATATCTTACTCATCGGCTTTTTCCGTTACTCCGCGATATCCTCGGGGAGTGACCAACTTTCCGTCGATGATCCGGGTTTGCTCACTGCCGATAATGACGGTGGTAAACATATCCACCTGCGTTTTTGCCAGTTCGGCAAGGGTGAGCGTCCGCGCCTCCTGCCCCTCACGCCCGATGTTTCGGACATAACCGCAGGCAGTATCCCCCGGCAGCGTCTCCATGACGATTTCACAGGCCTTTTGCAGATAATCCGCCCGCTTTTTGCTGGATGGATTATAGATGCAGAGCACAAACCCGGCTTGGGACGCCAGCCGCAGGCGTTTTTCAATTCTCTCCCATGGGGTGAGCAGATCGCTTAGGGAAATCACGGCAAAATCATGGGTCAGCGGCGCACCCAGTACGGCCGCCGCCGAACACGCCGCCGTAATTCCGGGAACCACCTCAATCTCCACAGAAGAGGAGGCGGAAATCTCCTCCGCCACCTGAAAAATCAGTGCTGCCATACCGTAAATTCCCGCATCCCCGCTGGATACCATCGCTACGGTTTTTCCTTCCATAGCGGCACGAACCGCCATCCGGCAGCGCTCCACTTCCTGCTTCATAGAGGTGACGATGGTTTCTTTTCCCTCAATTAAATGGGAAATCAGTTCAATGTACACGCCGTATCCGGCGATGACGTCGCTCTCATTCAGGGCTTCCAGCGCCCTTCCGGTAATCTGGCTGTCCTCGCCGGGCCCAAGCCCCACCACATACAGCTTATTTGGCTTATTCAATGGGTTTTCCTCCGTTCTTACTGGTCAATATATGCTGCTCAATCCCCTCTACCAGCTCGGGGGAAAGCTGCTCCTTAATGGAGTACATCAAAAGGTCGATGGTTTTATGAACTGCCAGCTCCACCCGTTCCCGTTCCTCTTCGGAAACTTCCCCGGACATCAGCCCTCCGCTTACTTTCTTAAAGGTAATCCGTTTGATATTCTCAATGGAATCCCGGCAGTTGTGGATGTTGAGCCAATCGTAAAAGTGCTCTGTCTCCTGCGCGATAATCTTTCGCACCCGCCCAAGCTCCGGACCATCCACTTCTTCGCCGGAACCAATGGTATCAATATTATAACACTGAACCCCTTCCAATTCTTCTGCTTCGGGGTCGATATCCCTCGGGACCGCCAGATCCACCAATATTTTCGGACGGCGCGGAGCCTGCTCCAGCATAGCTTTGGTCAGGGTAAAATGGGGGCTGGCTGTGGCGCTGACGATAATATCCACATTGGGAATCAGCAGCTCCCGTTCTTCATAAGGAATGGTATCGCAGCCCCTTGGGACAATGGTTTCCCCATG
>DBGCDL010000114.1:0-18729 GCA_048358235.1 Oscillospiraceae bacterium | reverse complement strand
CGCCCACCCCTCGGGAAAGCAGGGCTGCCCGCATCCTCTGGCGGGAAGAGTCTTTTGCGGAATCTGCGGTTCGCCTCTGCATCTTTGCCGGGCCAAGGGGCACGCCTATCTCCGCTGCCGGAAAAGCTACCGCTACGGAGGCGGGTGCGTTCTGCCGGGAATACGGTACGACCGGGTGGAGGAAAAACTGCTTGGGGCGCTGCAAAATTATTTTGAACGCTGGTACGACCCGGGAGAAGTGGGAAAACTGATCGGGGAACGGGGTGTTTCTCCCGGAGAGAGGGCCTGCCGGGAACGGCAGTCTCTGGAGGCCGGGCTTTCCAGAATCCTGCGGGTACAGAGAGCGCTGTATGCCGATAAGGCGTGCGGCGAAATTGACCCCGGGGAGTATGAACGGCTGAACCGGGGATATGAAGAAGACCGGCAGAAGATTCTCACGCGGATTGCCTCACTTGCCGGTCAGGAGAACCTGGCAGCGGTTTCTAAAGAGGAACGGCTTCGCCGTTACTGCTTTCCCCGGATTCTCGACCGCAATCTTGCGGCCAGGATGATTGAACGGGTGGAGGCGGTTCCCCAAGGAGAGGGGGACTGCGGCCCGGAAAGGTGGCGTCTGCGGGTTTACTGGCGGTTTTGAATGGGGAAAAGGGTTTTGGCACACGAGTTCCCGGGGACGTAGAAGCAGTACCATTCAACAAAGGATTTTACTCGGTTGACATGACGTTTTATTTTTTGGTGAAACTTGACGCCGTTGTTTCTCCGCTCACTCCGCCCGTTAAGGTGGAAGGCATCAGCGTGTTCCAGAAGAAAGTGATTCTTTACGGAAGTGAAGGCAGTGTAAATCAGTTCAGTTCAAACAAGATTACCGTTTTGAGAGACCGGAGCTGCTGCGACGAGAATATGCCTACGGCCAATCTCTCGGTGGTCAATCCCATCTGTCTTTCCTGCAAGCTCTGCGATGTTCCGGACTGTGCGCGTGAAGTCGTGTTTACCTGCCCGGAGGTAGTTTCCAAACTGTTCGATGATGAGTTCGACGTGGTTCGCCCTGCAAAGGCGGTTTGCATCAGCATCGGCCTTTTCTCCATTGTACAGCTGGAGCGGAATGTTCAGATGATGGTTCCTGTTTACGATTTCTGTATCCCGGATAAGGAATGCGTCACCACCACGGATGACCCCTGCGAATTGTTCAAGAAAATTAAATTCCCGGTAAACGAATTCTTCCCGCCAAAACTGGAAGAAATCGCTTCCGACGAGGAATAGGCGAAAAAAGCAGGAGCGGGAGAAAATCCTCTCCCGCCCTGCTGCCCGGATACATCCGGGTGCCGAAAGAAAGGACAAGCATTATGAAGGTTACTTTGTTGTCATACACTCCAAACCCGGAAAAAATTGTGGCCTGCGCAGCGAAGCTCTGCTATGCTTCTGTCACTCCCGATCAGCTGTATGACGGTCTGACGGATGAGAAGGCGGCGAATTTTGTGGAGATGCTGGCTTCAATGGGACATGAAAGCCCCATTGAGCATGTGAGCTTTACCTTTACGATTGAAGGGGTATCCCGGTCGCTGCTGGCCCAGATTACCCGCCACCGCATTGCTTCCTTCAGCGTTCAGAGCCAGCGGTATGTGAGCATGGACAACTTCTCGTTTGTGACTCCTCCGGAAATTGAAGAAAATCCCAAGGCAAAAGCGTTGTTTTTAGAGACGATGGAGCGCGATCTGACGGCTTACCGGGAGATCAGCGCCGCCCTTTACGAAAAGCATTATCAGACGTTTCTCGCGGAGGGAAAAACGGAAAAGCAGGCATCCTACGCGGCGGAGAAAAAGGCCAACGAGGACGCCCGCTTTGTGCTGCCCAACGCCTGTGACACCCAGATGATTGTCACGATGAATGCCCGGAGCCTTCACAATTTCTTTCGGCACCGGTGCTGCAACCGGGCCCAGTGGGAAATCAAGGCGGTGGCGGATGAAATGCTCCGGCTGGTATGCGAAGTGGCGCCGACCCTCTTTGCGGCGGCCGGGCCTGCCTGCTATCAGAAAAGCTGCGGAGAAGGCAAAATGTCCTGCGGGAAAGCTGCGGAAATGCGGGACTTCTACACAAAGCTTCACGCGGATGCCCGCGGGGCTCATGGCGGGGAGACGGAATAAATTTCCGTGTTCTTTCAATAAAAAATAGGATGGTTTTGCGTCATGCAGGGAAGACTATATGTAATTGACGGATTGGATGGAAGCGGGAAAACCACCCAGACCCGGGAAGTGGTGGAACGGCTTCGCTCTTTGGGCGAAAAGGTTCTGCTGATCTCTTTTCCCGACTATGGGGACGAGTCCTCGGCATTGGTGCGGATGTACCTGAACGGCGGCTTCGGCGAGGACGTGAATACAGTAAACGCCTATGCGGCTTCCAGCTTCTATGCAGTGGACCGGTACGCCGCTTATATGCGTCACTGGAAACAGCAGTACGAGGACGGTACCACCGTTATTGCCACCCGGTATGTGAGCTCCAATGCCATCCATCAGATGAGCAAGCTCCCCGAGCAGGAATGGGATGCTTTTTTGGAGTGGCTTTCCGATTATGAATACAATAAGCTTACGCTTCCCCGGCCGGATCGGATTATTTTTCTGGACATGCCCCGGGAGGTGGCGGACCGGCAGCTGACCGGCCGCTATCACGGAGACGAATCCAAAAAGGATATTCACGAAAAGGACCGGGTCTATCTGCAAAAATGTCAGAAAACCGCTGCTTATGCGGCCAAAGCGGAGGGGTGGGACGTGATTTCCTGCGCGGAAAACGGTGAGGCGCTTCCTGTAAGCGTTATTACAGACCGCATTATGGAAATTCTGCTGCCGTTTTCATGAACCGGCAGATTTGTTATGGTTCACAAACGCTTTGGCTTCCGGCTTTTGCCGGCGGTCTTCGGAGGCCGGAGCTGCCCGGCGAAAATCCGAAAAAAATGGAATACAGTCAGTGGAAAGGCTTGGCAATTATTTTATGATATCATTCAAAGAAATCGTTCTGGAGGACAAAGACTGGATTAATGAGCTTTTGTCCCAATGCCATTATATGTCCTGCGAATACTGCTTCGGGAATCACTTTATCTGGAAGAACGCCTATGATGAGCGGGTCTGCCGGATCAACGACTACTATACCGTGGAATTGAGCGATGATGAGGGGGAACGGGGGTTTTCCTTCCTGTTTCCGGCAGGCACAGGAGATTTGAAGCCGGTGATCGAGGAACTGATGGAATACTGCCGGTCGGAAAATCTTCCTTTCCGGCTCCACAGCATGCCGGAGGAGATGGTACCCGAGATGGAGCGGATGTTCCCGGGACTTTTTGATTTTACGGTCGACCGGGATTATTCCGATTACATTTACACCGTGGAGGATCTGACCAATCTGGCGGGGAAGAAATACCACGGCAAGCGCAACCACATCGCCCGTTTCAAAGAGGGAAACTGGGCGTTTGAGCCCATGGGCGACGACAATTTTGAGGAATGCATGGAAATGAACCGGGAGTGGTGCCGGCTCAACGACTGCGGCCGGGATGAGGGTATAAAAACCGAACAGTGTGCTGTCCGCCGCAGCTTCAAGTATTTCCGGGAGCTGGACTTTTTCGGCGGCCTGCTGAGACTGGACGGCAAAGTGGTGGCCTATACCATCGGGGAGCGGCTCAACTCCGACACTGTAGTCGTTCACATTGAAAAAGCGTTTTCCGATATACAGGGTGCTTATCCCACCATCAACCGGGAATTTGTGGCCAATATGTGTCAGAATTACCGCTATGTGAACCGGGAGGAGGATCTGGGGGTGGAAGGACTTCGCCGGGCGAAGCTGTCCTATCAGCCCGCCATCCTGCTTCCTAAGTATGGAGTGAAACTGAAAAATGAAACTCGAAATCAGGAAGACCGGATCAGAAGATGTCCCTGCACTCAAGGAGCTCTGGCGGAATGCCTTTGCTGAAAGCCCCGATTACACGGATTTTGTCTTTGAAGAGGGAAAGCTTTCCTCCTGCGGGCTGGCCGCCTTTGTGGACGGCGTTCTGGCGGGGATGCTTTTTCTGCCGAAAGCCCTGCTGACCATGGACGGGGAATCCTCCGACGCCCGGTATCTCTACGGCGTTGCTACAGCTCTTTCCTATCGGGGAAAGGGAGTGATGACCCGGCTGGAGGCCGAGGCCTGCCGCCTGGCAAAGACCGAGGGAGCAAAATCCATTGCGCTGGTGCCGGCGGGAAAAACGCTTTTCGACATGTACGCAAAGCTTGGCTACCGAACCCGGTTTTATCTGGGGACGGCAAAGGTTTCCCCCTGCGTCGTAAGCGCTGCCGCGGTGCTGCCCTGCTCCATGAACGATTTTCTTGTTCTGCGGCGGGATATGCTTCGGAAGAAGCGGTGCTCCTTTGATTTTTATCCCGAATTCAGCCAGTTTGCCTATCGGGAATATCTGTTTTCCGGCGGCGAAATTTTAAAGATTGAGACCGGGAAAGCCGTTGGGTATACGGTGGGAATCCGGGAGGGGGAAAACTGCTACCGGATTCAGGAAACCGATCTCTCCGGTCAGGCTCTGGCGGAAGCCGCAGGCGCTCTTCGGGAGCGGCACGGCACCGGCGAAATTCTGCTCACAGGGCAATGCGGAGGCCGGAAGCCTTTTGCCATGCTGAAGACGCTGGACCCTTCGGTCAACAGCCGGAAGGTGCGGCTCATGGATGCTTATGCCAATCTTATGATCAACTGAGAACCCGGATTTCCGCTGAGAAAATCACCGGCGGGACTCAACACCATACGACAGCGAAAGGATGGAATACCGGAAATGATATACTTGTTTTTGGCGGACGGCTTTGAGGAAGTCGAAGCACTGACACCGGTGGATTATCTCCGCCGGTGCGAGCTGGAGGTAAAAACCGTCGGTGTCCACGGAAAAATGGTCCGTGGCTCCCATGGGATCACCGTGATTGCAGACTGCACCATGTATGACGTGGAGCTGGATCAGGCACAGATGATTATTTTGCCCGGCGGGATGCCCGGAACCCTCAATCTGGAAAAATCCCGGATGCTGCAGGGACTGATCGACCTGTGCACGGAACGGAATATCCCCATTGCCGCCATCTGTGCGGCACCGTCGATTCTGGGGCACAAGGGGCTTCTGGAAGGGAAAAAAGCCACCTGCTTCCCCGGATATGAGGGAGAACTCAAGGGTGCCCGGATAGTGAGCGAGCCGGTTGCGGTGGACGGAAACTACATTACGGCCTGCGGTGCCGGTGCGGCAAATCCGTTTGCCTTCGCCATTGCGGAATATCTTTTGGGAAAGGAACGCGCAGATAAGCTGGCGGATTCGGTTCAATGGAAAAAGTAGATATCCGGCAGGTGAAACGGGACCTGCGCGCGAAATACCGCGCCATTCGTGAGGAACTTTCGCCGGAGGAAAAGCAGCGCTATGACGAGGCAATCTTCCGCCGGCTGACGGAATCCGCTTTTTACCGGCAGGCAAGAACCATCCTCTGCTTCGTTTCCACGGAGATTGAAGTGGAGACCCGTCCCATTCTGGAGCGGGCGTTTGCGGACGGAAAAACCGTGGCGGTGCCCAAATGTCTGGACAGGAGCGGGCTGATGGACTTTTATGTGATCCGGAGCATGGATGAGCTCAAGCCTGCCATGTTCTCGCTGTATGAGCCGGACCCCCTGCTTTCCCCCAAGCTGACCGACTACCGGAACTCCCTCTGCATCCTGCCGGCGTTTGCCTTTGACACCCAGGGCTTCCGCATCGGGTTCGGAAAGGGGTACTATGACCGGTTTTTGCAGCGGTATTCCGGGAAAAAGGCGGGAGTGTGCTATAACAGCTGCATCGCCGACCGGCTTCCCCGGGGGCGGTTCGACGTGGCGGCAGACTATATTGTGACACCCAAGTATACCATGACAATCCGAAAGTAAACGAAGATCGGGATAAGTTTTGTCAGAGAGGAAAGAAGACTTTCATGAGCGATGAGAAGAAACAGGAAGATTTTGATGATCTTCCCACGGGGAGGATCCAGTCGGACCAGCCTGTGGACGAACTTGAGGAAGAGCTGGCCAAGATGCCGAGACAGCCGAAAAAAGACTTCAATCTTCAGGCGAACGGCGAACTCAAAAAAATACCGGACTATACCCGCGCTTCCCATAAGGGCGACGTGCGGGTCCGCCGGAAAATGACCGCCTTTGCGAAGGTAATGCTGGCCATCATCATTGTGGGGCTTTCCGTCTTTTTCGCGGTTGCCATTATTTTTACCGCCCAGGAAATGTTCGGCATCAACAAGCCCAGCCGGGAAATTGTGGTGGATGTCCCCCAGAACGCCGGCGTTTCCCAGATCGCTGAAATTCTTGAGGATCGGGGCGTTGTAAAATCGGCTCTGATCTTTAAGGTGTATTTTAAGCTGATGAAGCCGGAGGCAAATTTCCAATACGGTACATATTCCCTGAACACGAATATGTCCTACGACCTGATCGTCAGCGAGCTGTCCAAATACTCCAAGTCCCGGGATGAGGTAAAGGTTTCCTTCCCGGAGGGATTCACTCTCTATCAGGTGGCCAAGCGTCTGGAAGAAAACAAGGTCTGCAAGGCGGACGAATTTCTGGACGCCATCAATAACACCGATTTCGGCTATGACTTTGAAAAAGAGATTTCTACGAATTCTTTGAAATTTCATAAAGCGGAAGGGTACGCCTTCCCCGACACCTATTTCTTCTATGTGGGGGACAACCCTGTCAACGTGGCGAAAAAGTTCATGCAGAACTTTGACAGCCGCATTACCGAGCAGCTCCGCGCCCGGATGAAAGAGCTGGGCCTTTCTCTGGAAGAGACCCTCACCATTGCCTCCATCGTGCAGGAAGAGGCGGGGTCTCCCGAACAAATGGCCAACGTGGCCTCGGTATACTCCAACCGGCTGAAGAACAAGGGTGTGTATCCGAACCTGCAGGCCGACCCCACCAGAGGCTATGCGGAAGAACTCAAAAAGCAGATGGACGTCATCGATCAGAAAGTGCTGGATGCCTACAATACCTACGAAGGAACCGGACTTCCGCCCGGCCCCATCTGTAACCCCGGGCTGGACGCCATTCAGGCTACCCTCTATCCCGCGGAAACCGAGTATTTTTATTTCTGCACCAATCTGGACTCCTCGCTGGAGACCCGGAAGTATTACTACGCCAAAACGCTGGAAGAGCATGAGAAAAACCTGCGGAAGGCAGGTCTGGTTTAGCTGATTGGATTGGGCCGCGCCGCTCCGGGACGCGGCCCATCGGCTGCTTTGGGCCGTGTGAAACCATCAGGAGAAGGAGAATTTGCTGTGAATCAGGAAAAGAATGTTTTCTGCCCCGAGCTTCTGGCCCCGGCGGGAGATTATGAGCGGCTGCTGGCAGCGGTGCTGTTTGGTGCCGACGCAGTCTATCTGGCTGGGCAGGAGTTCGGCATGAGAGCGTCTCAGACCAACTTCGACCAGGACACCCTCCAAAAAGCGGTGGCCTTTTGCCATGAAAAGGGGGTACGGGTTTATCTGACGGTAAACACACTGCCCCGGAACGATGAGATTGACCGGCTGCCGGAATATCTGCGGTTTGTGGAGTCTGCGGGAGTGGATGCGGTGATTGCCACGGATCTGGGTGTGCTGTCGCTGCTGAAAAAGCATGTGCCCAATATGGAAGTGCATATCTCGACCCAGGCGGGAGTCATCAACTACGAAACTGCCCGGGCGTTTTATGAGATGGGAGCCAAACGGGTGGTGCTGGCGAGGGAGCTCTCGCTGGAGGAAATCCGCCAGATTCGGGCGAAAACCCCGCAGGAGCTGGAACTGGAAGCGTTCGTTCACGGAGCCATGTGTATGTCGGTGTCGGGAAGATGCCTGATTTCCAACTACCTTACCGGGCGGGACGCCAACCGGGGCGAGTGTGCCCAGCCCTGCCGCTGGAGTTACCACCTGATGGAAGAAAAGCGTCCCGGACTGTTTTTCCCCGTGTTTGAGGATGAGAAGGGCTCCTATATTTTAAACGCCAAGGATATGTGCCTCATTGAGTATGTGGATCAGCTGGCGAAAGCCGGGATTTCCAGCTTTAAAATCGAAGGAAGGGCGAAATCCTCCTATTATGTGTCGGTGGTCACCAACGCCTATCGGATTGCCATGAACGACTATGTGAGAAATCCGGACGGGTTTCATCTGGAGCCATGGCTTTTGGACGAGGTGAAAAAGGTGAGCCACCGGCGCTACAGCACCGGCTTTTATTTCGGCACTCCCGACCAGTATCCGGAAAACGGCGGGTATGAGCGGGACTGGGACATTGTGGCCGTAGTGGACGGCTGGGATGAAGCGGCGGGGGAGCTGCTGCTGACCCAGAAAAACAAGTTTTCCGAAGGGGACGAAACGGAGATTCTGGAGCCGGGACAAAAGCCCTGTATTTTTCAGGTTTTCGGGCTGAAGGATGGGGACGGCAATCCGCTGGAGGCGGCCTGCCATCCGCTCATGAAGCTTCGGCTTCCCTGCCGGAGAGGTTTCCGGCCGGGAAGCATTGTACGCAAGGGAAAGCCGGTTGCCGAATAATACGTTTTCCCTCCGTCGGACAGGAAAGCGGGACAGGAATTTGCCCATGGACATTTTTGCTTATCTGGAGGAAACCCACCGAATTTCGCTGAACCCCCAACAGCGGGAGGCTGTGCTGGCGGACGAGGGAAATATTCTTTTGCTGGCGGTGCCCGGTTCCGGAAAGACGACGGTTCTGGTCACACGGATCGCCCGGCTGCTTCTCGAAAAAAAAGCGCCGCCGGAGCGGATCCTCACCATTACCTTTAACCGGGAAACCGCCCGCGATATGAAAGGCCGGTTCCTTGCCCTGTTCGGCAGTCTGCCGGAGGCGGGAAGCACCGGGCGCCTTCCGATCTTTGCCACCATTCACAGCTTCTGCCTGTCGGTGCTCAAATATTACGCCGCAGTGAAGCATCGTCGGATGCCCCAGATGATTTCACAGGCTGGGGAGGACCGGAAAAGCCGGGTACTGCGGGAAATTTACAGAAAACATACCGGGGAATTTCTCGCCGACGATCAGCTGGAAACGATGGAACGGCTGATGGGGCTTTTGAAGAATACCATGTCCTCTCCAGAGGAGATGTCGGAGCAGACAGGGGAAATTGCCTCATTCCCCGAAATCTATCGGGACTATGAGAGCTACAAGCGGGAAAACCGGCTGATTGATTTTGACGATATGCTGACGCTGGCATTGGATATTTTTACGAAATTCCCCGATATTCTGGAACATTACCGAAACCGCTTCGACTTTATCAATGTGGACGAAGCGCAGGACACCTCTCTGATTCAGCACAGGCTGATTCAGCTGATTTCCGGAGATGCGGCGCTGTTTATGGTGGGGGATGAGGATCAGAGCATCTACTCCTTTCGTGGGGCCTGCCCCGGCGAGCTGTTGGAATTTGCCCGGCGGTATGAGCGGGCCCGCATCATCAAAATGGAGGAGAATTTCCGTTCCGGTCAGGAAATTGTCCGCCATGCCAACCGGTTCATCAAGCAGAACAAGCTGCGGTACGATAAGGAAATGGTCAGTCAGACCGGGCTGGAGGGAGAAATAGAGCTTCTTTCTCTGGAGGACTATGCCATGCAGTACCGGCGGACGCTGGAGCTCCTGAAAACCCTTCCCTCGGGGAAAACCGCGGCGGTGCTCTATAAGAACAATGAGTCAGCCATTCCCCTGATGGATTTGTTTGAGCGGGAAGGCTTTCCCTTTTATGTCCGGGAACACCGGCTCACCTATTTCCATTCCGCTGTGGTGCGGGATGTGATCGCTTACATTCTGCTGGCGGCAGATGGGCAGGATGTGGATTCCTTCGGGAAAATTTACTACAAGCTGGGATATTCCCGGGGCGTGTATGAGTATGTGAAGGAACGCATCCGGGAATATGACAGCGTGTTTGACTGCATCCTGTCCATATCCTCCCTTCCCGCCTACCGGAAGGGGTTTACCCGCCGGTACCGGGAGGGCTTTTCCGCACTGTTTCGGATGAAGCCGGCGAGCGCCATTGATTTTATCGTAAATGAGCTGAACTACGGCGATTTTCTGGAAAACCGAATTTCCAGCAGCTCGGCCCGGACCAGCGCCTATCAGAAGCTGAACACAGCCAAATGTCTGGGGCAGGGCCAGCGGAGCGTGTTCGCCTTTCTTGACCGGCTGGAGGAACTGGAACATTCCCTCCAAAACAGGGAGAACATCCAAAGGGATGCGGCGGTTACCCTGTCAACGCTTCATTCCAGCAAGGGATTGGAATTTGACTGGGTGATTCTGCTGGATATGCTGGAGAATATTCTTCCCTCCAGCGAAGCGGCAGACGGTCTGAAAACCGGCAGCCCGCTGGAATATGAAAATGAAGTGCGGTTGTTTTATGTAGGCGCTACCCGGGCGAAAGAACGGCTGACGCTGTTCCGGTCAAACCGGATGAACGGCGCGGATGCTCCGCCCTCCGTGTTTCTGAAGGATTTTACGGAGGGCACGGCGGCCCGGGATCAGATGGCGGGCAGGGGAAAATCCGGCGCCGCGCCAAGACCCCGGTAGCCGAAGATACATGCTCTCACATGGAGAATAAGATAAGTTTGGCCCTGCAGACAGAGCAGAGGAAGAAAAGGATGGTCTGATTTATGAAAGAAGTAAAAACAGGAGCCTCCCTGACAAAGAGGATGACGGTGACCGAAAAAGAGCTGGCGGTAAACGTGGGCAGCGGAGATGTGGCAGTGTATGCCACCCCCATGATGCTGGCGCTGATGGAAGGCACAGCAGCCCAGCTGCTGGCGGAATTTCTGGAGGAAGGGGAAACCAGTGTGGGAACGATGATTTCCTCCAGCCATCTGGCGGCCACACCTGCGGGGATGGAGGTCACCGCCACCGCCACAATTACAGCGGCGGAAGGACGCAAGGTCTCGTTTGCCGTTGAGGCCAGCGACGAAAAAGGGCTCATCGGGGAAGGAGTCCATGAGCGTTTTGTAGTATTCAAGGAGAAATTCGAAGCCAAGGCCCAGGCAAAACGGTAAGAGCTTCTGATCGAACGGAAGAGAAATGGACGGGATCGGAAGGACTCCGTCCATTCGCCTTTTTCCGGACTTTTTTTCTTCAAGCACCGGTTGAGTCCTGCTTTTTAACCGATTCAAGCAGCGCTTGCTGTTCCTTTCCCGGTATTTGCCGTATGCTTATCCCAGAGTCAGGATGCAGACGAGCGAAAGGATGAGAAGCAATGCTTGGAAGAAAGACAGGCAAAAAGAACCCCGGTTTTGAGCCGGAAAACTTGAGGGAGTTTTCGGGAGAATTTTTCCCGGAAACCGGTTTTAAAAAAGGAGCATCCCTTTGGAACAGGTTCCCCCGGACCGCCCGGGCCATGGGAATGAAGATCGACCGTGAATGAGGAATGTTTCAGGAAGGAAGGACAGACAATGTTTGATATGAAGAAAATCGGGAAAAAGATTGCGGAGGCAAGAAAAGGGAAAAACATGACGCAGATGGAGCTGGCGGATCGTCTTGAAGTCAGCTTTCAGGCAGTGTCCAACTGGGAGCGGGGAAATTCCATGCCGGATATTTCCAGACTGTCGGAAATCTGCGGCATACTGGAGCTTTCCATGGATGAGCTGCTGGGGGATGAGAGAACCGGAGAACTGGCATCGCAAATAGCGGAAAATGACGGCGAATTGCCCAGGGAGGAAACGGTGACTCCCGAAGAGTTCACCCAGCTGGCGCCCATCCTCAAGCCCGACCAGACAAAGCGGGTATTTGAGCAGGTGGAGGAGAACTTCACCGTAAAGCAGCTGATTGCGGCGGCACCGTTTTTGGAAGAAGACCTGCTGAATGAGTTGGCGCTTCGGGCTGCCGCCCACGGCTGCGGCGACGAGTTGGCGGGGCTGGCCCCTTTTTTAAGCGAGGAAACGGTAGGGAAAATCGTGACGGAATACTATGACGGCGGCAATTTTATGGCGTTTCTGCCGTTTATGGGAGAGAACGCGCTGGCCGCCCTGGCCCAGAAGATTTTTGCGGAAAAGGGCATGGAAGGGCTGCTTCCCATGCTTCCGTTCCTGAACAGCGATGCTTTGGGGACAATGTTCCGAAACAAATTCGGCGGCAAATAAGAAATGCGGCTGCCGCCGTAAAGCAGGAAAAAGGGAAAGGCAAAGGAAAATACCCGGACCGAAATACGGTCCGGGTATTGCTGTGGGGAGCTGGGGATGGGGCGCCGGATGTTACCGGAGCTTCATCCCCAGCTCCTTTCAGAAAAAGAAAAATGGAGAAAGGGAAAAGAAGATATCAAAGAAGAATTGTGCCGTCAGGCACTTTTTTGCAGCTTGGCTACCATTACGGTAACGTCGTCCGGGTGGATTTCCCGGCAGCGCTGCTTTGCCTCATAACAGATTTTCACGGCCAGCTCTTTGGCAGAGCCTGGGGCTCCCCGCTTGATTTCGTCCGCAATCCATCCTTCGCCCGAGGAGGTCACGCCGTCGGACACCAGCACGATCACGTCATCCTCTCTTAGGGAAGCCGGCTGGCTGTCCAGCGTTACGCCCTGCAGGATGCCGATGGGCAGAGCACCGGAAGAAAACCGGCGGATTTCACCCTTCTGGCAAAGAAAGGTTGTGGCCGCTCCCGCCTTGAAAAGCTGGGCCTTTCCGGAATAAAGATCAATCTTTGCAATGTCCACAGTGGCCAGTGATTCATCGGTGGATTTTACCAGGAGGGAGGAATTGATCATTTTTATGGCGGATTCCAGACCGAATCCGGCTTTCAGAAGCTTCACAAGGATGGAACAGGTCATAACGCTGTCAATGGCGGCCCGCTTCCCGTTTCCCATACCGTCGCTTAAAAGAAGGTAGGCATACCCTTTGGAATCGGTGAAGGACTCCCAGCTGTCGCCGCAGATGGCGTTGTTTCCCACGCAGGACTGCTGTACGGACAGGTCCAGCGTATAGCCCGCCCGTTCAAACAGGGCAATTTTGGTTCGTCCATGCACCTGGGAGATGACCGGCAGGTCGAAGTCCCGCTGGGCGGCGGTGGACATTGCCTCGCAAATTACGGTGGGGGAGGTCTTTACGGCGTTGGCAGTGTAAATTTCAATACAGCTGCGGCCGAAACGGTCCACGGCGCAGACTACATGTTCCGGCACACTTTCAATTTTGGTATAAGCTGCCGCCGCCGCCCGGGTCATCTTTTCATCGTAGCCGCTCACATCGCCGATTTCCTCGCTGACTTCACACAGCATGTCCGCAATGGACTGGAACTGCTCAAACACAATCCGGCGCGACTCGGATATTTGGCGTTTGGCGTTCTGTTTGGAGACAAATCCCCGGTAGTACTCGTTGACAACCGCACAAAGCTTGTCCGCCTTACAGCACTTTTCCCGGAAGTAGGCGGGGAGCGTCTCACGGGTGACCTCGCCGTTTGCCCGGAGGGTATCGGAGATGGGATTGAATGCGGACATGGTTTCTCCGTAATTTTCATCCCAGCAGACCAGACATTTGGTGCACCCGCGGCAGACGGAATCGGCGGCGGTTTCATAGATGGAGCTGATGTTGTTATAGTCGATTTCACAGAACCGGCTGGAAACATCCTCAAGCTCCTCCTGTAAATCCCGGATGGTGTCCGAAGCAAAGGCCAGCTTCGCCGACACGCTGCCCTGCATAAACCGGGGGTCGATGACGGCGGAGGCAGCGGAATGGGCACTGTCATCCGGTTTGATCCGGTTGAGCCACTTGTCGGGAACCAGCACAAACAAAGCGGTGGCGAAAAAAACGTCGATCATCCGGTACGTGAGAAAAAGAGGCGCTCCCATAATCAGCAGGCAAAAGGTGCCCACCGCCACAAAAGCGGCCATCTGACCGAATTTTCCAAGAGGGGCGAAGGCTCCGGCCAAAAAGCCGGCAATAATCAGCAGACCGCAGAATTCCAGCATGTCCATGGAATACAGGCACAGGGAAATGGACACCACAATGGATGCTACGCTGGAGCCTGTGATGCCGTACCGTGACATGACAGCATAGATGGCGGCAACTCCCAGAATCACCCCGAGATTGACCCGGAAGACGGAAAAATGCGCAAAGGATGTGAGCACCGCAATCAGGAGAATGCAGATGCTGGCCAGCTCGGTGTAGGAAAAAACGGTGCTTCTTCTGCGCAGCAGGGCATTTCCGCTGACGGCAAAGAAATAGGCAAAGCAGGAGGTCAGCATCACTTCCACGATCATCAGAATCAGGTCGATCAGGGTCACCGAGCGGATCAACCCGAAGAATACGGTACAGAGGGCAGTCACTGTAAACGCGGTCAGCGAGTAGAACACCGGCTTGAGACGGTGGCGAATGAAGCGCGACAGCAAAATCCGGGCACCCAGAGCGAGAAGCAATGCGGTTATGTAAAAGGAAGCATACCCCGGCCGGGCAAAAATCAGCGTGCTGACAATTCCGCCCACCGTGGCGGTAAGCGCGTATTTCAGGGGAAGTCCGCATACCAGCGCCACGCTGAAGGGGGAGATTGCACCGAACAGTCTGGCCGCTCCGAAAAGGAAGGAAAGCAGAGCCGCTCCCACCGATTTCAGAATTTCTTTGACATCCGCAGGAGTTCCTGCGATTTGAATTGCCTTTGTTTTCATTGCAGTACACATTCCTTTCTGGGATTTGCGGGCGGCTTTGGAAGGAATTTGCCGTCTGAACATAATTATAGAGAGGAAGCACTGAAAACGGTGTCGGAGCGAATCAGCGGAAAAGCACTATTTCGAGAAATTATATATGGAAAAAATTGTAAAATATAATTTACTGTCGAACTCATCCCAAAAACCGGAGAAGAAAATACAGGGGACGGGCGGATTTTGCCAGCGCCAGAATTGTCCGCGATAAAACGGGAAGACGTTTTGCCTGAAACCCGGGGGAAATTTGAATTTTTTTACAGGTTTTGCCGATACTAGCCAAGTAACCGCTGATTTGGAGGCGATTCCGTTCGCAGCAGGCTTTTGGAAAGTCTGCTGCGAACGGGATTCTCAAGGGAACGTGGGAAAATCCCGGTAGAACGCTTCGAAGCTTTCTCCGAACGGGGATTGGAAGCGATACCCCCAAAAGCAGTTTGAAACAGAAAAAACAACAAGAATCAAAAAGGGGACTGACGTCTATGGGAAATTGCATGGATCAGAAGCTCATGGAAACCATGGCCGCCGTTTTGCCGGAATTTGAAACGTCCGGAATGGAAAGCTGCCGTGCTTTTCAAAGAAAACTGAAAAAGGCCCTTCGGGGAATACGGCGCTATGACCGTGTCATTCAGGGCTATAATAAACTGTCACTGCCGGACCGCTGGGTCTCCGAGAACTATTCCCGGTTGGAGCGGGCAGGTGAGGAATGCATCCGGGAGCTGCGGAAGGTGAGGCTTCCCATGGGGAAAAACGGCGGACAGCCGGATTTGTCCGTATTCTTTCAAATTGTGCTGGACAGCAGCGAAACCGCCATCAACGACGACAGTGTGCGCCGGCTGATCCGGCTGTTTGAAACAGCACGCCCCATGACCAATGGGGAACACGACTATATGACCCGGATTCTGAAGGGGACGGCTCTGATCTCCCTGGACAGGGTTCTCCGCCGCGAAGATACGGAAAAACAGGCGCCCCGCATCGAACGTCTCATCCGCGCGGTTTATGAAGCCGATCAGCTGGATACCGAGACACTGAACGAGGAAACCAATGCGCTTGAAAAAATTTTCCGGCAGGATCCTGCCGGAATTTATTCCCGGCAGACCTCCCGTACCCGGGCCTATTACCGCTATCAGGCGGCAAAGGCGGCCGAACTGGCCGGAACGGATGAGGAAACCGCCGCCAAAGCCCTTTTGGAAGAGGCCAGAAGGCAAAATGTTCACATCGGATTTCCCATCCGGAGATACTATGAGGAGCAAAAGCGCAGAAATCCCTTCGTTCCTTATTATTGCCGGATTCTTTTCTTTTTGCCCGCAGTGGTTTCCCTGCTTTTGTCGGGCTGGTTCCAAAATCCGCTCTGGGCCATTTTGCTTTACCTGCCCTGCTATGAAATTCTCCGCCCGCCGGTGGAACGGCTGATGCTGTGGAGGAGCGAAACCACCTGTCCGCCAAGGCTGGAATTTGACGGAACGGTTCCCGAGGAGTGCCGGACACTGGTGACCATTGCCACCCTTCTGCCTGAAGAAAAGGATCTTCCGGCGCTTCGGGAAAAGCTGACCGGAATGTACCTTGCCAACCGGAAAGGCGCGGTGGGCTTCTGCCTGCTCTGTGATTTGAAGGGGGCGCCTGTTCCCACGCGGAAGGACGATAAGGCAAAGCTGGCCGCAGTCAAAAAAATGATCCGGGAATTGAACCGGGAATTTGGGGAACGCTTCCTCTTTCTTGCCCGGGAACGGCGCTACAGCAAGACGCAGCGGGAGTATACCGGATGGGAACGGAAGCGGGGCGCCATTACAGAGCTGATCGGGCTTCGGTATGGAAAAGATACCGCTTTGGCGGCATTCTGCGGAAAAGCGGAGCTTCTTTATCAGGCCCGGTACCTCCTTGCCCTGGACTATGACACAGGACTGACACTCCAGTCGGTTTCCGATCTGACGTCGGTGGCGGCACATCCCATGAACCGGCCCGTCATTGATGAGAACCGGGGCATCGTTCAAAGCGGATACGGCATTTTTGCCCCCCGTATGGCGCTGGACCTTACCTCTTCCCTGAAAAGCGGTTTTTCCCGTCTGATGGGGGGGATCGGGGGAATCAGCTCCTATGACGCCGGCTGTGCGGAGCTGTATCAGGACTTGTTCGGGGAGGGCATTTTTACCGGAAAAGGCCTGATTGACATGGAGGTCTATGAAAAGCTGATTCCCGGCCTTTTTGAAGAGGAAACACTCCTTTCCCACGATATTCTGGAGGGCTGCTTCCTGCGGACCCTGTTCGTGGGGGACGTGGAGCTGACGGACGGGTTTCCCTCCGACGGAACCGCCTTCTTCAAGCGGATGCACCGGTGGATCCGGGGAGATTTCCAGAATGCGCCTTTTCTTTTCTCCCGCAGCTTTCCCGGGGACAAGGACCGGAAAAACCCGCTGTCTTTCTTATCAAGGCTCAAGCTGTTTGACAACCTGCGCCGGGCGCTGAACCCCGCCGCCGCCCTGATACTGCTGGCGGCGGCATGGGCGGGAACGGCCTTTGCGCCGCTTCTCACGGCAGGGCAGGCGTGGCTGCTGCTTCTGCTCGCCGTGGCGGCTGCCGGGGCGCCGCTGTGGTATTCCCTCTGGCGGATGCTGGCAGTGGGGGCATATGCCACCCTCACCACCCGCTTTTATTCCGGTGTGCTCTCCAAATCGGC
The DNA here is from genome assembly GCA_048358235.1 of Oscillospiraceae bacterium. Taxonomy (GTDB): domain Bacteria; phylum Bacillota; class Clostridia; order Oscillospirales; family Ruminococcaceae; genus Paludihabitans. The sequence goes on along the minus strand of DBGCDL010000114.1, from coordinate 1,399 downwards.
GGAGCTTCTGGGACGGGCCTGCTTTACCTTTTTTCTGCTTCCGCAGCAGGCGTGGATTTCTTTGGACGGGGCAGTCCGCGGACTTTACCGCCGCTGTATCTCTAAGCGGAATATGCTGGAATGGGTCACCGCCGCCCAGACGGAGAGCAAAATGGGAAAAGGACTGGAACGGCTGGCCTACTATCTTCCGCAGCTGGCGGTGGGAATCCTGCTTCCGGCCCATGGTGCAGGCGGGTTTCTGCCGCTCACCCTCTGCGGGATAGTCTTTTTGCTGGCAATCCCGCTGACGCTGCTTTCCTCCCGTCCCACACCCCAAAGGAATCCTGCTTTCCGTGAAAAGGTGCGGGAAGTCCTTCTGGAGGAAATGAAGCGGATGCTGGGCTATTACGGGGACTTTGCGGGAGCGGAGGATCACTACCTGCCCCCGGACAATGTCCAGCAATCCCCTGTCCGGGCAGTGGCACATCGCACCTCTCCCACCAATATCGGGCTGATGCTCCTGTCGTATCTCACTGCCTGCGATTTTGGAATTCTCACTTCCGAGGAGCTGGCCGTCCGCGTAAGCCGGGTTCTGGCAACTCTCGAAAAGCTGGAAAAGTTTCATGGAAACCTGTACAACTGGTACGACACCCAGACTCTTGCCATATTGCCGCCCGGCTTTGTTTCGGCGGTGGACAGCGGAAACCTGGTTTGCTGTCTGACTGCCCTTAAGGAGGGACTCCGGGAGCTTTCTTCCGATGAAAAGGAAATTCCCGCGCTGATCTGCCGGATCGAAACGCTTATCCGGCAAACCGATCTGTCCGTGTTCTACGACAAAAAGCGGAATCTCTTTTCCATCGGCTGGAATTCCGATGAGGGAGGACAAAACCCGTCCCATTACGATATGCTGATGAGCGAATCCCGGATGCTAAGCTATTTTGCCGTAGCCCGGGGGGAAGCACCGCTGCGCCACTGGGGGGCGCTTTCCCGGGTGATGTCCCGCAGCGGTGTGCATACCGGCCCCATATCATGGACGGGAACCATGTTTGAATATTTTATGCCGGAGCTGCTGCTCCACTGTCCCAGAGGATCTCTGGGATATGAAGGGCTTTCCTACTGCATTGCCTGCCAGAAAGCAAGAACGAGGAAAAGCGGAATCCCGTGGGGGATATCCGAAAGCGGAATCTATGCCTTCGATACTCATCTGAATTATCAGTACAGTCCCAACGGGGTGCAGAAGCTGGCGCTGAAGCGGGGAATGGACCGGGAGCTGGTCATCTCTCCGTACTCCAGCTATCTGGTCATGTCCCGGGATCCTGCCGGAGCCTTCCGGAACCTGGAACGGCTTCGGCAGCTGGGCGCCTTTGGAACCTACGGCTTCTATGAGGCGGTAGATTATACACCGAGCCGGGTGGGGGAC
>DBGCDL010000113.1:0-5262 GCA_048358235.1 Oscillospiraceae bacterium | reverse complement strand
CCTGCACGGCCTCGGCCTCCTGGATCGCCGCCCGGTACTCCGGCAAATCCATGTGTCGCCGGTTGCTGCCGAGAGAAATGATTTCAAATTCGTACTGCTGGGCGATCTCCGTCAGAGTGTCCTTCTCCCGATCCATCCAAGCCTTCCACTCGGTCTGTTTCCGGCCAAGCCCTGTAAAGCCCTGCTGCTTGAGGGCCTGCTTCATGGATACTCTCACGGACAGCCCCCGCGTCTGCTCCGTTGCCACCGGGATATAGTCTACATGAAGATGCGGCGTGGCCTCGTCCATGTGCAGAACCATGTTGAACACCCGGAGATGGGGGTTGCGCTCCTGAAAGGTTTTTGCGAACTCCGTCAGCGCCTCGGCTGCCCGCCGGCCACCCTCCGAGCCGCAGCCGCAGTCGCTGAGATTTCCGATCTGGAAGATGGCCTCATGGAACAGCTTCTCTTGCTTGCTCTGCCGGATATGCTCGTAATAGTCCGGGATCTTATCTCTAGTCTTTTTCTTCCCGGCGTTGTAGCTCTCCAGCGCCGCGTCAAACAGCTCGTGATAGACCTGCTTCAGATCCTCGTTGACAAAGACGATGTTCTGCCCCGACCGGCCACGGTCTACATTGGCTGCTGTGAACTCCCGGTTATTGTGCCGGATGCTGCCACGGCCCATCATGCCGGAAATCGTTGTTCCGATACCGCTCACCCTTCCTTTCCTCTGCTCTATTCTTCCGTTTTCGTACTGCTGCTATTTTACCATATAAGTACCGATTAGGCAACCTCTTTGTTACTTTCTGGTGAGAAAGTAACGCAAAAGCACTTTCACACCGCCGCCCTTTATGGGCTGGCAGTATGAAAGTGCTTTTGCGCGCTTCCGCGTGGACTGCTGGAGCTGGCTGCGTCTATCGGTCGCTTGTGCTGCCGGTCATGCGCTGCCTCTGCCTCCAGCAAGGGACACTCATTATCAGGCCAGAGTCATTTTAGCAAAATTATCTTGCCATTATCATCGATTTTTAGTATAATTTGTTTAAATCCTATCCACAGAAAGAGGTGATTCCCATGGGCCGATATACTCAGTTTAAGCATACCTGCCCACCAAAGTAAAAGGTGGTCTTTACATGAAAAAATCCTTATCGATTATTCTTTCTCTCGCTATGGTCTGCACTATGTCTGCTACCGCTTTTGCAGCCGACAGTTCAACTGACTTATCTGCTATCGCAGACGCAACAATTCAAGTTACGCAAACAACCAGTGAAAGTGGAGCAATTACGAACACCTTTAATAATTTGGACGACTTTGTGAATGCTGTGCACACTGCAAATCCTGCCATTTCTGATTACGAAATTGCAACTTATATTTTGGACTACACCGGTCAAGAGTACCAAGATTTACCCGAAGAAGAAATTCTTTCTTTCCTCACCTATGATAACATCAGCACTTCATCTTCTTATGTACGAGTTGATGATGAAGGAAACACCATCGTTTCCAATTTTGACGCTATTCCTTTAGCCGATTGGACATCAAATGATGGATATATGAAAATCACTACAAATTACAGTTACATCAAAACTGTTGGCCGTGAGAAATACTATTCCGTATGGGCAAGGGGAACATGGCAAGAATATCCTGCTATTGCATTGCAAGACGCCTTTGTTTTGGGCACTTCTGGAACTTTCGATGACAGTTATAGTGAATATGGTTCTGTTTCTCAAACTTTCACCTGTACCAGCGGCTGCACACAAAAAACATACAAAAATCGAAGTGTATCAAGTTCCAACACCATCGATGAAGATTTAAGCTTTGACTATGAACGATTTATTCCTGTAATGCACTTTGTTCCAATTTCTCCAAGATGTGATTATTGCACCGGTGGTGCAAGGGACTATTACTTCAGTGCATACATTCGCTACGGCATGATTGCCGATGAAAGCGTAAATATCCAAGCTGGATACGCACACAAGACCATTGGTTTCGGCGATATTAGCGTTGGAATTGATGTAAACGGCACACCAAGTTTCTCCGCCAGCGTAGCTACCGTAGTCCCTTACGTTGCAAGAGCTGTCACCGTTACCTACTAAAATAAAAGCGTGACCTAACAAAAAAGCTGCAGAGGCTTCTCTGCAGCTTTTTTACTCGTCTTTTTTCATTCTTTTTAGAATGAAAAAACCCATAACCGTTATTGCAACAATAGCTCCCGCATCCGGCCAATTCATAACCGCTCCCATTGTTGCGCCCAAATAGCCTGCAATAAATGTTATAATAGCCGCAATAAATTCCATTGTTACACCTTCATTTCTATTTTCTAAAAATCTTACTCCAAAAACTCTTAGGTCGTTCCAGCTCTACCGAAGCAACAGCACATCCAACCTCACTAGAAAGACGCTGCTGGTGCATCGTTCCGGCATGAAGTGCCTGCGCTGCCTGCACCGTCTGCTGTGCGGCGGTCAGCGCGTCAGTGAGCCGGGTAATGGTCTTAGCCTGCTGCTCGATCTGCCGGTCTTTCACTTCAAGCTGCCCTTGTAGCGTGTCGATGGTGGCCCGTAAAACGCAAACCAAATCGCCAACTTCGTGGTTTTCGGTTTGCGTTTTAGTTTGCGATTGGTTTTCGATTTCAGTTTGCGTTTTTTCAAAAAAAGCCTGTTTTATCAACGCTTCTTGTTGTTCATCAATCGCAAACTGGTTTCCGTTTTTTCGCAAACCTGATCGCAAACCAAGGTTTGCGATTTGCTTACTTACCGCTGTCTTTGATACCCCTATCTCGTCGGCTATCTGCCGGATCGTTTTTGCCACCGTATCACCACGCTCTCCCTCTCATTTTTCAGAACAAGTCACTATGCGTTCCCGTTCTGGTCAAGCAGAGAACAAGCTCATCATTCTTGATTTCATAGATCAAAAGCCAGTCCGGAGTTATATGGCATTCCCTGCACCCGATATAATCTCCGGACAAGTTATGATCCCGATATATCTCCGGCAGCGGCTTTTGTTCCGCCAAAATACTAATTACTTCCTCCAGCAGCCGCACGTCATAGCCTCTCCGGACAATTCTCTTATAGTCCTTCTTAAAGGCCGTCTGATACTTAATCGTCAGCATTCAGATCCTCCATCAATTCTTTCACGGAGGAAAAAGCCCTGCTCATTCCGATCCCATTCTCTGCATCCTCGATAGCTTTCCTTGTCACAGCATTCGGCACTTCGCCGCTGATCTCAAAGGGAATACGATACTCACGCACCGCCTTCTTCGCAAAAACATTAAAAGCGGTTGTCATTGTCATTCCCATATCAGAGCAAAAAGCCTCAAACTGCATCTTCAAGTCAGTATCCATTCGGATATTGATATTCGTGCTTGCCATAATTGCAGCCCCTTTCTTCCTTTAGTATCTCCATTGTATTCGATTTTATTTACATTGTCAATATCATTCCTCGGTCCCCACATGCAATGCTGCCATCGCCGTATTGCGGACGCATAGAAGGAGAAAAAGCCTCTTTGTCGCCCCTCTGGGCCGCTTTTCAGAGCAGGTCAGCATCTCTACCCTCAGCGCACCGCAAACGCCGTCCTGCGGGGATAAATGCCTCATAACGAACCCTAATCCCCGTCCTTTTTCAAAGCCTCCACCAGCAGATCGCTCATTGCCTGGGACGGCCGTACTCTGGCTACCATGTGACCATCCTCCTGCCACACCGCAGGCAACTCGCTGTCCCACCACTTACGGATCGTCTTCGGATCAAGCCCGGTATCTCTGTGGCAGTCCGCCTTGCGCCCTTCCGGGTGCTGCTGCCGCCATTCATAGACCTTCTTTTGAGCCTTTGGCCGACCGTCCTTATTTCTCCATTTCCCGTCTGGATCATCAAATCCTTGCACGACTCTTGCTCGTCCCAAATGCTCTGCCTGCTTACGCCAATTTCTCTTATTGACCGGCATAGTCATGCCAGAGAGCTTGGCAATATCATCTCTCGGAAATGTCACATAGTCCTCGTTGAACATCTCCAGAGCGCACACAATATCGTCCTTTGTAAAGCGGTTGATCTCCTCCTCGCTCATATCATCGTATGGTTTAAGCAGGGCGAAAGCATCCCGGCGCAGCTCCGCTTCGTCTATGTTGCATTTCTTGGCGTAAATGGCCAGCGTCATGATTCCGTAGAACCGATGGCCCACACGGATCTCATCGGCGATCCGATGCAGCCACCAATCATAGAGATCCCGCTTCACCGTCCAGCGCCCCCTGCGCTCCTTCTTTACCACCCGGCGCTCATACCAGTCCGGATACTTCTCCTTCGCCTCGGCCAGCGACAGACGGCTCTTTCGCATGAGCGCCTGTATGCGTTGCTGCTCACCGTTACTGTCTGGGATATAATCAAGCAGCTTCTCCAGCTCCACCGCACCGCCATACCGATAGGCCACCACAGGATAGTCCTTTCCCAGCTTTGTGCCGGTTCCCACCACACGAAAACCCTGCAAAATGCCCTGCATCTGCGGTTCACGGATGGACGAGGTAAACCTGTTCCAGATCTGCCGGGTAAGGGCATATTTCAGTTCCTTCAAAATTTTCTGATTTTGTGGATACATGGGAACCGGCTCGGTCAGCACATAATACAGGTGCAACCCTGTCCCGCTGTTTACTACGAAGGTTGCTTTGGGAATAATATCCTTGTTCATCTGATGCAGCGTGTCACGAAGCTGCGGCATACCTACGCCGTCCAGATCAAACACCATCGCATAGAGATACCGGGCATTCTGCCCACGGCGCTGCCGACCAAAATACGAGATGGGGGACATTATTGTAAAATCCGTGTCCCTAATATCCTCCAGCTCCTTCAGCTCGTCCGTGATCACATGACGGTGGGCTTTGCCGTCTCCCTGAATCTCCAGCGCAACGCCGTTTTTCGGCGGCACCACCAGCGCAATACCATTTCCCTTCGCGTCCTCAAAGTGGCCTCTGCGCTCAAATGATCCCTCCGGGAATATCTCCCTGTAAAACTCAAACGCCTCCACCGGCTCCAGATACTTCCCGAGATGGGCGTTCTTCTCCATATAAAGCGCCCGCTGCCACTCCAGCACGGCCTGCTGATCCATCGTCATAAAAAATACCTCCAGTCCATAAAAGAAAAAGAAGCAAAAAGAAAAGTCCGCTGCGGCGGGACCCGCCTGCGGGCGGAAAGGGGGAAAAGGGGAGCCAAAGAGCGCCCCCTTCGGGGGCTTAAAGAGAAAGTCACCTCCCCTTTTCCCCCTCGCTCCGGGGCATGGAAATGATGGAAAACCTTTCAGGTTTACCA
>DBGCDL010000112.1:0-51146 GCA_048358235.1 Oscillospiraceae bacterium | reverse complement strand
GGCAAAAGCGGGATACGCTGTTCTCCCATTCGTATTTCCGGCTTGCGGCGTCGGCGCATGGCATGAGCGCCAGCGAACTTTTATCGTCGCGGCTGATGTTTCCCACGCCCCTTGCCTCAGACAAGGGCACGAACCGGGACGCTCGAAACCTGGATGTGTACCTGTCGGACAATGGGATTTTCCGCAAGAAGAACAAAAACGGCAGTATATGGAGCCTTCCGCTGTCGGCGGCGGTGTTCTACCTGACGCCCATAGCGTCAGACGGTTTCCGCTCGACGCTGAAACCCTCATCCTTCAATCCGGCGAAAAGCGGGAGCAATCTGGCGGCGCAGATGGTGGCATTGGAGAAGCCGGTATCGGACAATGCGGCCTTGAACCCCGATTGGGTGGAATGGCTGATGGGCTTCCCCCGGGGATGGACGGACGTATCCTCTGGAACCGCGAGCCGGACGGTATCCCCCGCATGACGGAGGAGACCCAGGGGCGGGCGGTACGGCTGAAAACTTTAGGCAATGCCGTGTGCCCTCCCCAGGCCTATCCTATCTTCAAATATATTGCAGACATTGAAACCGGACGATGTAAGGACTGGTGCGTGTTTGGAGGTGATGATGATTGAAAGAACATAAAGCGCCGGATAAGATTACGCAGAAAATGACACGTTCCGGCGCCGTGGCGGAAAACCTCACTACGGGTGAGTCGGAGCCGATCAGCGCCCGCCCTGCCGATGAAAACATTTCGGAGCAGCCTGTAAATACCGCGGGCAAGGTGCTTGACCGGGCGGACGCCATACATACACGCCGTTCCTCCAAAAAGGCGGTAAAGAAAGCGAATAAGGTTGTTTTAGGCAGGATGGAGGCCGCAAAGCGGCCATCCTCCCGTTTGCAGTTTTCGGATGAAGAACGCGCTGCTCCCGATTTACAGAAAGCCATTCGCAAGTCCGACAAGGCAGCGGATAGGCTTGATATGGCGCGTGAAGCTGTTTCCAAACAGAAAAAACTTGTCCGTGAGCGCGTTTTTGATGAAGTATCCGGCAAGGGCAAGACCCGGCTCCGCTTCAAAGAGTCGGAAAAACCGCTGAATACAAAGGCTAAACTCAATCCACTCTCCCGTCCTGTTCACGAGGTAGGCACAAAGCTCCACGGCAAAATCCGTGAGGTGGAGCATGAGAATGTCGGTGTGGAGGGCGGCCATGCGGTGGAGCAGCTTGGCGAGAAAGTCGCCGGCAAGGGATACCGTCTTGTAAAGGGCGGTATCCGCCGGCACAAGCTGAAACCTTACCGGGCGGCGTCAAAGGCGGAGCAGTCGGCTATCAAGGCGAATACCAATTATCTCTACCAAAAGGCGCTCCATGACAATCTGGCAGACGGCCTCCGTCCGCAGCTTGCCTCTAATCCCTTATCCCGGTTTATGCAGAAACAGCAGATTAAGCGCAGCTATGCAAAGCAGATTAAGGATACCGAGAAAGCGGCGCAGAAAACGGGCGGCGCGATAAAGTCGGCAGCAGTGAAAGCAAAGGAGGTGGCACAAAAGGCAGCCGGATTTGTGCGCCGCCATTGGAAAGGGTTACTTGCTCTCCTTGCCCTGGGCCTTATGGTGATGTTCCTAATCGGCGGGCTGCAATCCTGTTCCTCCATGTTCGGCGGCGCTTCATCATCTATTATTGCGTCGTCCTATCTCTCGGAGGACGCGGATATGCTTGCGGCGGAGGCAGCCTATGCAGCACAGGAGGCGGAGCTTCAATACAAGATGGATAACATTGAAAGCGTGTATCCGGGCTATGACGAGTACAGGCTTGACCTGGACGAAATCGGGCACGACCCCTATGTGCTGATTTCCATTTTATCGGCGCTCCATGACGGAGTGTTTACCATAAATGAAGTGCAGGGCGACCTGGCCATGCTCTTTGACAAGCAATATATCCTGACCGTTACCGAAACCGTGGAGGTGCGCTATCGGACGGAAACGCGCACCGATACATGGACAGACCCCGAAACGGGCGAGGAATACAGCGACACCTATGAGGTCGAAGTTCCTTACAATTATTACATTCTCAACGTGGAGCTTGAAAACTTCAACCTCTCTCACGTTCCCGTTTACATTATGAGCGAGGAAACATTGAGTTTGTACGCAACGTATATGTCCACGCTCGGCAACCGCCCCGACCTGTTCCCCACGGGCAGCTATCCAAGCGCCTCCACGCTGAAAGAGCCGACTTATTACGATATTCCGGCGGAGGCATTGGAGGATGAAACCTTTGCTGCCCTGATAGCCGAGGCGGAAAAGTATATCGGCTATCCCTATGTGTGGGGCGGGAGCTCCCCGGCGACTTCCTTTGATTGCAGCGGTTTTGTTTCCTATGTGCTGACGAACAGCGGATTATGCAACACGGGCAGGCTGGGCGCGCAGGGATTGTATAACATAAGCACTCCCGTATCCTCTGCAAACGCCCGACCCGGCGACCTCGTTTTCTTCGTGGGAACCTACGATACCCCCGGCGTATCCCATGTTGGTATCTATGTCGGAAACGGTGTCATGCTGCACTGCGGCGACCCGATTTCCTACACAAGCATTGAAACAAGCTACTGGCAATCCCACTTTTATGCTTTTGGCAGACCACCTTATTAAAACAAATTGGAGGTAATTTTATGGCGACCATTGATAAAATCCGCAGCGATATTGAAAAAACCAGGGCAAAGATTTCCGAGCAGCAGAAGCGGCTTCGTGAGTTGGAGCAGAAAGCGGCGGAGGAAGAAAATCTGGAAATTGTCCGCATGGTAAAGGCTGTGAAGCTGGACAACAAGGAGCTTACCGCTTTCCTCAAAGCCTATGCCAGCGGCCTTATCTCACTCCCCGCAGATATGCAGGCCGAGCTTGACGAACAGGAGGATGTTGAAGATGAAGCATAAGAAAATCCGTATATTTGCCCTGATGATTGCCGCCCTCGTGATGATGGGCGGCTTTTCCGTTACTGCTTACGCTGGCGGCGGCGAGGATGAAGAAAACATTGTCCCCGTAACGAAGGAACAGCCGGAGGAAACCACGGGCGGCTATGAGCCGGAGCCCCTTACCCCGGAGGGCAACATGACCCTTGTTGATGACATTAAGGGTGAGAGTTCCGGCGACAAACAGTTTATAACCGTCGTTACGAAAAACGGCAACTACTTCTACATTATTATTGATCGGGCGGAGGATGGCGAGAATACCGTACACTTTTTGAACCAGGTGGACGAGGCCGACCTTCTGGCCTTGATGGAGGACGGAACCGCCTCTGCCGATACTCCCGCAACCTGTATTTGTACCGATAAATGCGCGGCGGGCGCTGTCAATACAAATTGCCCCGTCTGCAAAACCGATATGACAAACTGCATGGGTGTTGAAACTGCCGCCGAACCGGAGCCTGAACCGGAGGCGGAGGAAAGCGGTGGCATGGGCGGTGTCCTGATTATTGTACTTATCCTCGCCCTGGGCGGAGGCGGCGCTTTCTATTATTTCAAAGTGATGAAGCCCAAACAGTCCGTCAAGGGCGGCACCGATCTGGACGATTACGATTTTGAGGACGACGAGGATGAGGAAACGGAGTTTGAGGTTTTTGAGGATGAACGGGCAGACGAATAGTGGCTGAAATGGCAAACCCGCCGCCCTCATGGGCGGCGGGGAGTGAGGTAATAAGTCTTGTGCTTATAAAGCTAATATCCGGGGGGTGTCAATTTTAGCGACACGAATCTGTTGATTCCTATTTTTGCAGCCCTTTTTGAGGGGATAGGCTTTGACTTGTACTCGATAAAGCCTATCTTCTGATAAAGACTCATCGCCGGAGTATTTGTATCCGCAACTTCCTCAATAATATATTCAGCAAAGGGGATATTCTCAAAAATATACTCCATGATTTTCAACGCAATGCCTTGTCCTCGAAACTTGGAAGAAGTCCCGACAAATTCAATAGAGCCTGTATTTGCGGGAGGGTTGAGAAAGGGGTTTTCAAATTCCTTTTTCAGAAAGATACCGGCTAAAGAGCCTTTGTACCATCCCAAATACTTTCTCAATTCTTTTTTATTAAGGCGAACGGATAGCGTCTTGCCGTCTGTACAGGCTACCATACCGGCAACCTCGCCATTAACCACAGCGATGTAGAACTGGTCTAATACAAACATATGGGAAAAGGTTTTCGCAATCGTGACCTCATCCTTCGAGAAAAAACCAAGCCACTGCGAAAAGCCCTCAGCAAAAATTTTTGCCATCCCAGCTCGCACATCTACATCTTTAGCCATGTCCGCACGGATAATAATTATATCATTCGCTTTCTTGTCCAAACTCTTAGACTCCGTTCATCTATTATCTCTTAACTTAATCCAATTATACACCACCTACCCACCCAAAACAATCAAAGGAGGAATCTAATGCAACTTATTATCGCAGAAAAACCGAGCGTTGGGGCGGCGATTGCCGCCGCCCTGGGCGCTGCGAACCGAAAGAACGGATACATCGAGGGCAGCGGTATTATCGTTTCCTGGTGTATCGGCCATCTTGTGGGCCTTGCCGACGCGGGCAGTTATGACGAGCGTTTCAAAAAGTGGCGGTATGACGACCTCCCCATACTGCCGGAGGAATGGCGGTATTCGCTTTCCCCCGGCAAGGAGGAACAGTTTGCCGTTCTGAAAAGCCTTATGGAGCGCACCGACGTTTCCGAAGTGGTGAACGCCTGTGACGCGGGGCGCGAGGGTGAACTTATCTTCCGGCTTGTGTATGAAACGGTGGGCTGCACAAAGCCCATTTCCCGTCTGTGGATTTCCTCAATGGAGGATACCGCCATTCGGGAGGGCTTTGAGAACCTAAAACCGGGTGCGGAGTATGAGGCGCTATATCAATCGGCGCTATGCCGCTCAAAGGCCGATTGGCTTATCGGTATCAATGCGACGCGGCTTTTCTCTGTACTCTACCATAAGACTTTGAATGTGGGCCGTGTGCAGACCCCGACACTCGCCATGCTTGTGGAGCGTGATGCCAAAATATCCGGCTTCACGAAAGAGAAATACCATCATGTACGGCTGGAATTGGACGGCATCGAGGCCGCAAGTGAAAAAATCTCCGATTTATCGGAGGCGAAGCAGATGAAAACGGCTTGCCATGAAAGGCAGGCCGTTTGTGTTTCTCTGGACAAAGAGAAAAAGACGGTAAAACCGCCGAAACTCTTTGACCTCACTACCTTGCAGCGGGAGGCGAACCGCATTTACGGATTTACGGCGAAGCAGACGCTTGATTACGCGCAATCCCTCTATGAGCGGAAAATCATCACCTATCCACGGACAGACAGCCGGTATCTCACTTCCGATATGGCAGATACCGCAGCAAGCGTTATTACAATGTCGGCGGCGTTCCCACCCTTTGACGAGGCTCCGGCGTTCTCCCCGGATGTGGCGGCGCTGCTCTCGGACAAGGACGTATCCGACCATCATGCCATCATTCCCACGGCGGAGGCGGGCAAAACCGATCTTGCCGCTCTGCCTGTTGGCGAGCGTTCCCTTTTCATGCTGATATGCTGCAAGCTGCTGTGCGCAGCGGCTTCTCCCCATGAGTACGAGGCGGTAACGGCGGTGTTCGATTGCGGCGGGTACAGCTTCACGGCAAAAGGCAAAACCGTTATTACAGAGGGCTGGAAAGTTTTTGAACGGTTGTTCCGCGCCCCCCTGAAAAACAAGCCAGAGGACGAGGATGAAAACGACCTGCCAGAACTGGCCCAGGGCAAGATTTATGAGCGTGTTGCCGCCTCCGTTACCGAGCATTTCACCGCTCCCCCAAAAGCATATACGGAGGACACACTTCTCTCCGCTATGGAGCACGCGGGCAAGGAGGATATGCCCGACGAGGCCGAACGGAAAGGCTTGGGAACCCCGGCGACCAGGGCAAGCATTATTGAAAAGCTCGTTTCTTCTGGCTTTGCGGAGCGCAAGGGAAAGAGCCTTGTTCCCACGCGGGACGGTATCAACCTGATAACCGTTTTGCCGGAGGTGCTTACTTCTCCGCTGCTCACGGCTGATTGGGAGCAGCGTCTTTCAGAAATTGCAGCAGGCGGCGCCGATCCGCGCGTGTTCATGGAGGATATTCAGAAAATGGCGGCGGAGCTTGTGGCGGCCTACTCCCATATTTCGGAGGACGGACAAAAGCTGTTCGCTCCCCAAAAGGAGCCGGTTGGCGTGTGTCCCCGCTGCGGCGAGCAGGTGTATGAGGGCAAGAAAAACTTTTATTGCGGGAACCGCGGCTGCGGGTTTGTCCTCTGGATAAATGACCGCTTCTGGCTCTCCCGAAAAAAGGAACTCACAAAGAAGATGGCCGCCGACCTTCTGAAAAAAGGCCGTACCAAAGTCAAAGGTATGTACTCTGAAAAGAAAGATTCTACCTATGACGCTACGGTGATTATGGATGATACGGGCGGCAAATATGTTAATTTCAAGCTGGAGTTTGAACGCAGAAAGGAGCGTGCAAATGAGCGATAACAATACCTCTGAATATATTTTCAAGGCGTATGTGGTGAATATGCAGGCATACGATGCAGGTGAGCGTGATGTCGGGGCATGGCTGCATTTTCCGGCAAAAGAGGAAGATATACAAGCCCTGCTCGATGAAATCAGGTTGCCGCCCGACGCAACGCCGGATATGTACTTCATGGATGATTATGTCTGCAATATCGAGGGTATGAGGTCGCTGCTCCCCATGTACGGCGACATTGATGACCTCGCCGCCCTTGCGCAGAAACTTCACAATCTACCTCCCCATGAGCGCGATAAACTGGATGCGGTGCAGTCCTCGCCCCTGCGATTTGCAGACTTGGAGCAATTCCACTCGTACTCGTGGAATACGGATTACTTTACTTTGGATGCTGAAATAAAGGACGACGCGGCTCTTGGATGGAGCTGGCTCTATCAGCAGGGATTGACCGAAATTCCCGAAAGCTGCAAGAACGCAATCGACCCTGTTCCCTTTGGCCGCCACGTGCGAGAAATGGAGCAGGGCTTTTTTACGGATAAGAGATATGTCATGCGTTCCGGCGACGAGTGGCAGTATATGCAGCCTTCTCAAAAGCCGGAGCATGAGGAAAAACCATCCCTCAAAGCTAAGTTGGAGCAAAGCAAAAAAGAATGTGCCGCCCGTGAGCCTAAACCGGATAAGCCGGTGAAGCCCGGGCCGGAACTGTAAGGAGGTGCCTCTATGAATTACGACCATGATTGCCCGTTTGAGGCATATATTACCAATCTCGGCAAATACAATGAGGGCGCGCTTGTGGGCGAGTGGGTGAAGTTTCCCACAACCTATGATGAAATCCAAAAAGTCTTTGAGCGTATCGGCATCGGCAAGGAGTATGAGGAATGGTTTATCACCGACTACGATTGCTATGTTGACGGCCTCCACGATGTTCTCGGTGAATATGAAAGTCTGGATGAACTCAATTATCTGGCAAACAAGATTGATGATATGGACAGCCACGATTTTATGAGGTTTGAGGCGGTTATTCCAATTAGCGATTACTCCCGCAGTGTCAAAGACCTCATCAACCTTGCTGACAATCTGGATAAATACGAGGTTTATTCCGATGTTCACGACCACGATGACCTGGGCCGTATGTATATTGAGGAATACGGCACTATGGAGGTTCCCGACCATCTCAGGAATTACATTGACTATGAGGCATACGGGCGGGATACTGCCTTAGATGAAATAGGGCACTTCACCGATCAGGGCTATGTTCGTGATAGCGGCGACAGCTTCAATGAGTATTACGATGGCAGCCGTGATGATATTCCAATCGAGTATCGTGTAATGTCAAACCCGGAGGCAGTGGAGCTCTCGGAGAACGAAAAACTGGAAATGGCGCAGGATTTGGCTTTTGACCTTGATGAGTTTTTCCGGCAGAAAGACCCGCAGTATGCCGCTGCTCATGCTGACGCTCACGCAAGCAAGGAACTGATAGCGGATTTGCTCCTGGAGGGCAAGACTGCCGCCATCAAGGACAGACTGGCGGAAATGGCGCAGACGCCCGACGATGAACTGCCCTCCCGTATCGGTGAGTATGAGCAGGCCGCGGGATATGAGGCGTATCTTGATACCGACGTTCCCGCCATCCGCGCAAAGCTGGAGCAGGCGGAGGAACACAAGGATACAATGACTGTTCTTGTGGTGGAGCCCATGAAAGAGCCGTACATAAAGGAGCTTGACCCCGGTCTCTCCGCTATGCAGGCGGAGGTTGACGGGCGGATTTCAGCCGCCTATCCCTATGATGACCCCGTTGCCCTTATCTGCAATGACGAGGGCAAGATGAACGGCATGGAGCTCAACCGTGCCCTGCGGGATGACCGCGGGGAAATGTACGATGTTGTGGTGGGCACGTTCCTTGTAACGGGGCTTGGGGATGAAGATTTTGCTTCCCTCTCCCCGGAACTGGCGGAAAAGTACATGGAGCACTTCAAGACGCCGGAAATATTCGCTATGGTGAATGGCGAGCTTGTGGCTGTCCCCGTTCCGGCGGAGGCGCGGGAGCCGGAGCTTACCCAGCCGGATGACTTCCAAACCGGGGAGCGGATTGAAACCCCGCGAGGGAGCTTTTCCCTTACGGATATGACACGGGAGCAGATGGAGGCTGCGGGGTATGGATATCATCATAGCTCGGATGATGGCAGGTATCATGTCATGGGGAACGGCACGCGGGCCTTTGCCATTGAAAACGAGGATGCCCGAACCTATGAGATTTATCAGCTAAAGGACAGCCCCGACAGGCGGGATTATGCCTTTGAGCCCCTTGACCGCTTCCATGAGCAGGGGCGAACCGTGGATATGCAGAACTATGACAAGGTATATTCCGGTGCCCTGCGTCCGGGCGAAAATCTGGAAAGCATCTATACCCGCTTCAATATCGACCATCCGCAGGATTTTACCGGGCACTCCCTTTCCGTGTCGGATGTGGTGGTGCTTCATCAGAACGGACAGGACACCGCCCATTACTGTGACAGCTTCGGCTTTGCGGAAGTGCCGGAGTTTTTGCAGCCGGAAAATTACTTGAAGAACGCGGAAATGGCTATGGAAGATGATTTTGGCATGATTGACGGTATCATCAACAACGGCGAAAAAGAGGTTACTCCCCCCGCAGCCGATGAAAAGCCCTCCCTCCGGGAACGGCTGGCCGAGGCAAAGCGGGAATGTGCTGAGCGCAAGCCTCCGGAGAAGAAACTGGGCAGAGATACGCCGGAGCATGACCTATGAGCAGGAGCAAGGCATGGAAAACAGAATGGGCCTTCTTCCTGGGCGAAAACGGTAGGCGGCAGTATAACCGAATATGTAAGCGGTGTGTACATGGCTGCAAGCAGAGTTTTCGGGTGGATTTAATTGTCTGTCCGAGGTACGACAGTAAGGAGGCAAAAAAGACCCCCGAAAAGGGTTGAAAAAGGGCAATTTCTTTCCCTGTATCGGCTTCAAAAAGAGAGGGTAATATCTTTTCCCTTGTGAGGGTGTTCCGCTAAAACCACGGCAAAAAAGGTTGATTTTGAACCTTTTTTACAGTATGAAAACGGGAGCGTATTCATTGGTGTATTCCAATGGGTGCGCTCCCGTTTTTTTGTTGAAATGAAACAACATCACCTATGTTTACGCCACTTTCAGAAAAGAGCCGGGAAAGATTCGTTTGAAAACAATTCGCATTGTAATCGTTTAGCTTAACGATAACCAATTTACTTTTTGCGCGAGTGACAGAAACATAATGATTATAAATGCTTGCCATATCAGAAAGTCGATAATCCCCTGCGAACACAACAACTTGGTCAAACTCTAAGCCTTTTGATGAATGGAAAGTAATTGAAACATGCTGATATTTATCAGGTTCAAATGCAACATGAAAACTTTCCTCAGAAACAGTTCGATATAATTTCGCTAAATGATCGGGGCGGGTTACATATCCGAGATATCCCGCTAAATCATTTGTATTGGAGCAAAATGCCTGTTCATCATCTTTGGATAACGCTATATCATTGAGAAACTTCTTTATTGCTGAGACCATTTTTCGGCTCTCATTACCCTCGACTGGTATTTCGCTAATGAGGTCGTATGCCGAATATTTCTCAATAATTATGTATTTCGCAATAGCGGAATATAACCAAGCCGTATCGGTAGTAATATCTGCAATCGGTATTTGAGGGATATAAATATGCTCTATTCCGGCAGCGGTCAACTCATCTGCACCTATCCTTGCATTCTCATTGCTAAATCTTAATAGCGCAGTTTTTTTGCCATCGTCAATCTGCGATACAACTTCTGCCGCCCAATTTGTTGTAGTGGGAGCAAGCCAGACTATACTATCAAGATTTTCGGTTGCTTCATATAGCTCACGGGTCTCTTCGCATAACAAATTAGAGTAATTCTGAATTTGGGGACAGGAACGAAAGTTGTCGCCCATAAATCTCTGCGCAAAATTAGGCTTATCCCATATGCTCTTAAATGCCTCTGGATAAGCTCCTCTCCAAATATAAATTGATTGCTTTTCATCACCAACAACGAAAGTATCTATCTTTAGTTCATCACATAAATACATAAAGAACTTGTGCATGGACTTATCGCAGTCTTGATACTCATCTATATAGATTTTGAAATATTTGGCTTGT
Organism: Oscillospiraceae bacterium; assembly: GCA_048358235.1. Classification (GTDB taxonomy): domain Bacteria; phylum Bacillota; class Clostridia; order Oscillospirales; family Ruminococcaceae; genus Paludihabitans. Next base: position 40,506 of record DBGCDL010000112.1, on the reverse strand, counting down.
AAGTACAATTTGCAGACAGTGGATTTTTCTACTATTTCTTGTGCTAAATCAAAAATGAAATTTTTTTTATTATCTTGATAGGAACATAAAACGCCCTCTGTTTTTATCTTTTCTACGCCTTCTTGATAGGTTTGGACTTTTTCCGAATAGTCTGTACTCATATCTAAGCCGAAATCACTACCATACACATCTTTCATAAACGGCTTGATTATTTCTTCGATGACAAAACTATTATTTGTTCCAATAAAATGATGAATAACATCAACAGATAATCTATCCTTTATTTCCTGGGCTGCTTTTATAGTGAAAGTAATTGCAGCTACCACCTTGTGTGAATGGTTATCGTCAATCTCCTTTGCAATTTTGTTGACCATCGTATGTGTTTTGCCTGTTCCGGCACTTGCCCGGACAATTAGGTTCCCGGGGATTTCTATAATCTTTTCCTGTATCGGGGATAAGCTCATTCAGCCACCTCCTTTATGCAGGCGAAATTGTAGTGGTTGTAGATTTTGTGGCAATCAGCATCCGAAAGTTTTTCAATTAGCTCGACCATGCGGTAATGCTTTGCATCCTGCAAATATTCAACTGGGTCATCACCTAAGTATTTTACTAATACACCATGCAGGACTTCATCCAAGTCATTTTCCAAGTCAGATTTTGATAAGTAAATATAATACTTATCTCTTATTTCATCAAGTGTTTTTTTGTTGTCATCATACAACTTTCGTTTGGCTTCAACGGTATTTTCAGAAACCCTTATGACAGGAAGAATCTTCTCACCGATATACTTATTACACCGTGAAAACCCTAAAACACTATATGTTCCTGTTTTCTTAGTAAGGCGTAAATCATTATCGGTTTTTAGCACATTGTGTATTTTAAGAGCATCTAATATTGCGAAGTATGCTTCAAACCCGATACCTCCCGCAGACAAGATATAAATACCATCTGCCTCATAGAAAGGCTTTACTGTCGCCAGAATTTTTTCAAACAGTAATTGCTCAGAGGGGCCTTCCACTAAAAGAACTTTGTCTGCAAAAATCGCTTCTGACAATGAGCGGTTCAGCATCTTGCGGCTTTTCTCAAAATTGCCTGGTACTTTATAAAATGTACTGGCACTTTTAATTTTTCTTTCGCTATAAATGCGGATAAGATTAACATTATCCATTTCGTAAAGAATGAAAGGCGAGTGGGTAGATACGAACAAGTATGTGTATTTGCTATCGGTAAACAAAATCTGCGACAAGGCTATCTGCATTGATTTATGCAAATGGTTTTCTGGTTCTTCGATTAAGAACAAGTTGATTTTCTTTTCCGCATTTTCACCAGACAGCAAATCGTATATTGAATACGCCAACAGCTTCTTTCGCCCCTCCCCGGCAGTGGGGTATAGGTTATCGTCACCATCTTGCTTAATATAGGGGATTATATTTGAATACAGCCCCTTTACGGCAATTTCTGATTTTATGGAAACGGTCACACCTTCGTTCCGGAACTTTTTATACTCTGGGGCAATTTTTTCTTCAAAGTCTTTTATACCTGACAAAGAGGCTATATGAGTGTTCAAACTATCCACCGTGCCCTGAATGTGGTTCAAAATATCCTTATCATCCTCGCTCTCATTTTTCACGAGAGTGTTTACATTTTTCTTAAATAGCGCATGCAAATCCACATAGGAGTCGATATAGATGACATTAAAGACATAATCGAGCTCATATAAATAACCCCGCTGTTTCATCTCTTGAAGATGCTCCAAATCCCCGCCCCAATAAAGTATAGGGAGGGCAAGCATCTCATGCCGGTCATATTCGGCTTTCAGTCGAATATATACTTTTTCATGTTCACTTAATAGCGCGCCTTTTAGTTGCGCCCGAAGTTTTTGACAGTCGGTACAAGCCGTATCGCTTATATCAAGCGTTACTGTGATTTCGATTGGTTTGACAAAATTCTTATTATGAAAGTCCGAGTCAAGTAAATTCAGTCGACGGACATCTTTATCAAAGACATAACGCAAAGCATATAGGAAGTTTGTTTTTCCCACATCGTTAAGCCCGAAGAAAATATTTTTATTTGATAAATCAAGGTCTATTTTTTCAAAGTTACGAAAGTTCTCTATCTTTATGTTTTCAAATTTCATGGAAACTCTCCCTGTCATATCGTCATAGATTAACCCCTTAGTTTGGTAGACAAATTATACCATCAAATCGCTAAATAAGCCACAAAAACAGCCCTGCCATCTTGATAATGACAAGGCTGATTATTTGCAGTAGTAGGCGCTGTGGTAATGTGTGTAACCGGCCGTGCTTATGGAGCTGTGGGAAACGGTGTTTGCAGGATGTGGTAAAGCCTCGGCTTTTCCATGTGCTGTGAATGCTGTTTTCCATCGGCGGAATTGCCTGTTATACATATTTCCATAGTGCAAGGTCTTAGGCATTTCTCGCTTTCAGGTGGAGCCCCATCATCACAATAAAACCGAGCCCCATAACGACATAGAACCATATCATATCTTCGCCGGAAAAGATATGAGCGAAGAAGCCGAACACAAACGCCCAAAATGCTGATAGCAACACGCCGATTATCCAAAATCCGGCCTTTGTGTTTTGCAGCCAGAACAGCAGCCCCAATAATGCGATTGCGATTATCACACAAAGCGCCGGGTGTACGCTCCATATCTGATTGCAGACAATGCCGCTGATGGCCGCCAGAAAGATACTGTCGAACAAAATGATGTGCCCTATGAAAACGCCTATGATGGTGAATATCAGCCCTATTGCAATACTGATTACTGTAAGCAGACCGTATGAAAACAATGCCGCCATGTGTTTTGCCTCCCTCCGTAAAGCGAATGATTGATTATGATTTCACTTCCATTATAAACCTGATAATTGCCCGCGCCCAGAGTATTCATCATCTTTCCGTATATTTCTCCCGCTCCTGTTCTTTTGGTACGGAAAGCAGGCTGTCAACATTCTGCTTGATGGTGCTGTACTCCCTGGCCTCCAGGCGAGCCGCTTTATATTCCGCATACAGTTTTTCTTTGTCAGCGGCGAGGGCATCATGCTCCGCTGCCATCTTCTCGGCGGAGGGGAGCTTGTCAATCTGCATTTCCTTTAATGCCCTGGCCGACGCTTCAAAAAGGATAATATCGCTCTCATGCCCTCGCAGGAATTTTTCCTTGTCGGAGGATTTACGGTATCGGTCATAAACGGGTTTCAACTCCCGATAGGTGGCGGCGTGTTTCATCAGAACGGCGAGATCCGCCATGCGGCTCTCCGTGGTCTTGACGGAGGCGAGCAGCTTATCACTTTTGGCGGCGGTGGTCGTAGCCTTTTCCTCCAATTCCTCGTAGCTGCTGATACCATGCTCCGTTAGGAAATTCATAGTCTTAGCAGCTTGCTTCAAATTGCTTATCTTCGCCCAATGAGCGAACCCGGCGCTCTCCTGGGCCTTGATGTTGTTCTGAATATCAATGAGCAGGTTAATCCGCTTATCGTCTTTCTTCGGCTGCCTTGACGGGCGGGGCCTCCCGGCGATCCGCGCGGCAACGGCATCCTCCGTGTAGTCGGTGCCCAGGGTTTTCATGCGGGTAAACCGTTCCTGCCCGGAGGTGCGGCAGGATATGTATTTGCCCCGCTTAATCTCGTATCCCTCGTTCTGCAGGCGGGAAAGTAAATCTTCAAAGTCGGAGGATACGGGTATGAGCTGGTCTATGGCGGTTTTCAGTTTTGCCTTGTAGCTGGAGCCCTCTTTTTCGGCAGCGTGTTCCGCATAGCTCTTTCCCTTATCCTGACCGGGCACAATAACGGAAAGGCCGTGTTCTTTGCAGAGTCTATCGCTGACGCGGCGGATGTAATGATAACTCCGCTTGTTGGAATGGTAGTGCCTATAATCCGCAAAGCTGACCGCATTAAAAATCAGGTGATTGTGGATATGTCCTTTGTCTATATGGGTGGAAAGTACAAACTCGTACTTGCCGCCCAATATTTCTTTTGCAAGCTGCATCCCGATTTCGTGGGCCTGTTCCGGCGTGGTCTCTCCGGGCCCGAAAGCCTGTATCAGATGGCGGCCCAGGTTTATCCCCTTGTCGATGGAGTGGCGGCGCGTCCAAGCAAACTCGATGTCAGCGGTTTCGGCGGAGCAGCCGAAAGACGACACCAAAAGTTTCCCGTCAGTTTTGGCGGGATTGCAGATATAGTCAAGCGCCTTTTTCAGCGTAGACTTGATAGGATGCGTCTTTGTAACTGCCATATCTGTTCAAGCCTTTCCTTTATTTCTGCAATATCCGCTTCGTACACGGGAGTGCCAGAGTTGAGGCGCTTGGTAATCTGATTGATATTCCGGCCTATGCCCTGGAGCTCCGAGGTGAACGCTTTGATATTGGCGGTATCGGTATAGATGATATATCCGTCAATCGCCATCTTTCTAAGATAGGCGCCGATCTGCCTTGTGGGGAGCTGTGCCATCTTTTGCTCAATAAGCTGTCGTTCCTCCGCTGTTACAGGGCAGCGGAGAACGATAGAACGCTTGCGGTTTGCCATATTTTTTCCTCCGTTTCTTATAAGGGTTTGGGATTATCCCAACAAGCATTTTTGACATTTCAGGCAGGAACCTGAAAATGTGAAAATCCGCAAGTGTGGCTACACTTGCTGTGCTTGCTGCGTTACTCCGTTCTCCTATACTACTTGCTACGAAAGGCGTGTTTTGGCAACAAAAACAGAAAAGCCACCGCAATTTTTTTGCGACAGCTTTGATGTATATATAAAAAAGAAACGGTCTGTATTAACCGTTTTCCGTTTCTTTTTCCATTTGAATAGCGCTGTCCAAAGCACTTTCAACGAATGACAAATACTTTTCAGAGCATAAGGCCAGTTTGAGCTTGACCCTATTGCGCTGTTCGCTTTCTTTCTCGTCCAGCTCCGGATAAAAATACTTTTCCACCGGCAGTTTACAGGTGGTTGCTAATTGATGGAACAAGGAAAGGCTTGGAATAAAGCCGCTATTTTCAATGTTGGCAAGATAACGCGGGTCCATGCCGACCTTTTCAGCCAATACACGGCGGGACATTCCTAATGCGTTTCGGGCTTCCTTTAAGTCGCTTCCGAACGTATTAAATGCCGTGCAATCCTTTTCATCCTGCATATCATATATCACCCCCTTACATTTTATATGCCGCTAAAGAGCCAGGGAATGATACCATATGCCATACAGATACAAGTTTTATACCACAATTACTTATGTTGACAACCGCAATCAATCGAAGCTATTGACCCAATGGAATAATACGAAAGCCGAAAAATCGCACACAACCAATTCGACATTGACCATGTTGACAAAAATTCCCTCCATTAGCACGACAAATGGATAAAAACAAAGATTGAAAAAGTGTTGACTTATAAGTCAGTAGATGCTATATTATATTCAAGTCATTGACTTGTAAGTCAGTGAGAGTGTACTGGAGGTGTGTTCAATTTGGAAAAAATGCGAGACGACACCGAGTTTATCGGAGAATATGATTTCAAAGACCACAAAATCATGCATGCGATGGATGCGGAGAAGCGAGAAAAATTCATTCTGGTAGCCATGCAAGAGTTCACGAAGGGATATGCCGTAGCGAACACCGATGAAATTGTGAGAGAGGCGGGTATATCCAAAGGGCTACTCTTTCACTATTTTGGCTCAAAACGCGGACTGTTTCTTTTCTTATTCAAATATGCTCTGGATAGTGTGACCACTGAATACGACAAAGTTGTTCTCGACCGTGGCGACTTTATGGAAAACATTTTGCGTGTGTCTAAACTTGTAATTGAATTGACCCTTGAGCGTCCGTTTCTCTATGGATTTCTGGCAAAAGCACACTTCTCTTTGAGTGAGGTATTTCCACAAGGCGCACCTAAAGATGTGTCAAACCCGACAGCCGCTATCATGCAGAAGATTTTAAGGAACTCGGATGAAACGCTGTTTCGGACAGATGTTGATGTTCACAAAGCACAGAATATCATACTTTGGACTATGAGTAGCTATACCGAACGACTGCTTGTGTTGGGAGACGATATAAAAAATTATCAACCGAAATATGCCGAAATCATGCGTGAGTTTGAAGATTATCTGGACATTCTACGCAAAGCGTTCTACAACTAATTTTGAAAGGGGTAATCGTATGAGTGCAAATGCAATCGAAATCAATCATCTATCCAAGTTTTACGGGAAGCAAAGAGGCATTGAGGATGTCGATTTTTCAGTCCATGAGGGCGAAATATTCGGCTTTATCGGCCCGAATGGCGCAGGCAAGTCCACTACTATCCGCACCCTTTTGGCACTAATTCACCCCAGCAGTGGAAACGCAACTATTTTTGGAAAGGACTGTATTCGGGAAGCCCCGGTTATTGCACAGAATGTAGGATACCTTCCTTCCGAAACATTCTTCTATGAAAATATGAAGGCAAAGGATTTGTTCAAATACGCTGAGGCTCTCTATAAAAAAGACTGTTCTCGGCGCATTGCGGAGTTGACTTCACGCCTTAATCTTGATGTGAACCGAAAAATCCGCGACCTTTCCTTTGGTAATAAAAAGAAGGTGGGTATCGTTGCGGGGTTGCTCCACTCGCCCCGGTTGCTGATTTTGGATGAGCCAACCAGTGGCCTCGACCCCTTGATGCAGCAGACATTTTTTGAGATTTTGCGTGAGGAAAACGACAAGGGTGTAACCATCCTGTTTTCTTCTCATATTCTTAGCGAGGTGCAGAAAATGTGTCATCGCATCGCCATCTTGAAAGAGGGAAGGGTTGTCAGTTTGGAAAACATTGATGCCATGCGCTCCGATGCCTATAAAAAGATATCCTTGAGTATGACTGCCGCAACAGACGAGCGCATTCTTGAAATGCAGGGTATCACCAGCTACGAGCAAAACGGAACAGAAGTCAACTTCTTGTTCAAAGGCGACATCAATGAGTTGTTAACGAACCTACGCAATAGACAGCTCACCGACCTTCTGGTGGAGGAGCCATCTTTGGAAGAAATATTCATGCACTACTACGCATAGGGAGGTGGAATGAATGGGTATTTTCCGTTTTGAAATGAAGCAATATAGAAACTCGATTATTGTGTGGGCACTCACCCTTGCGCTGCTTGTCCTGTTCATGGTTCAAGTTTTCGCAGGGATGGTGTCGGGAGACACCGCATCTACCACGGCGGCGCTGGAGGGCAATGCTTTGATGGATGCCATGGGAATGAGCGCAGATAGTTTCCTCACCCCTTTGGGGATGTTTGGATTTCTGAACAGCTTCCTAATCCTTGCTGTTGTTATTCATGCAACAAACCTTGGTCTGTCCATCATTACTAAGGAGCATATGCAGAATACGGCTGATTTTCTAATGACCAAGCCCTATAGCCGCAGAATGGTATTTTTGCAAAAGATGGCGGCGGCGTTATGCGCAATCCTAATCATTGCCGTGGTCTATTTTGTCGGCGCACTGGCTGCTGTAGCTATAGCTACGGGTGGCACATTCAGTATTAAAATGTTCCTGCTTCTTTATCTGACTTTCCCGTTGATGCAAGTCATCTTCCTCTTTTTTGGTGTGCTCATCGGTGTGATTATTTCACGGGTCGGCTCAACGCTCCCAGTTGCAATGGGCGTATCCTTCGGTCTTTATGTTCTCGGTATGTTCTCAAGCGTGGTACAAAGCAATGTGGCGCGTATGTTATCGCCCTTTCGGTATTTCAACAGCAACACTATCATGGCAACCCTCGGCTATGAGGGATGGTACATGCTGCTTTATCTTGTACTGGTCGCTATCTCGGCGTTTTTGAGCTACATGATTTTTATGAAAAAAGACATTAAAATGGTGATATAGGGGGTGGAAACATGAAAGCGATTATAGTACGCGAACTGAAAGCAGGCCGAAAAAGTATGCTGATTTGGATGGCCGGAATGCTGTTCATGGTGGCCATCGGGGCAGCAGAATACGGTACCGTTGTGGGCAATGCAGAAGATATTATGCCTATGATGGATATGCTCCCTCGCATCGTCCGGGTCATTTTTGGGATGGATATTCTCCCCGTAACCACGCCCTTGGGTTACTATGTCTGTATGTACCTATGGTACGCCATAGTTGCCTTTGCACACGCGGCCGTGCTGGGTGCAACTATTATTGCCAAAGAAGAAAAGAACCGGACGGCAGAGTTTATCTTCACCATGCCCTATTCCAGGCAGGTAATCATTACCGGGAAAATCATTGCTGCCGTGCTAAATACGTTGGCGATGACAATTTTCACCTTTATCTGCATCGTGACAACACTGGTTTCGCAGATGAGCGGCCCCAGTATACTGCCTCAAATCCTTCTGACTATGGTAGGTATGTTCTTTGCTCAACTCATGTTCCTCGCACTCGGCCTGCTCTTTTCTGCGGTTTTCAAGAGTCATCGTGCAGCTCTGTCCCTATCGGTTGGGCTGATGATTTTTACCTATGTTCTGGCAGTTATCATAGAGTTCGGAGGTGGCATGGCATTTTTGGATATTCTGACCCCGTTTCGGTACTTTTTCGCCCCCACAGTAGTAGAAAGCGGCATCAGCTTGATGTTCCTACTCTTGAGCTTAATTGTAGTCGGGGTTTCGGGATTTTTCACCTACCGGCTCTATGAGAAAAGGGATATTCATTGTTGAGGAATATGCTATACAAGGATAGTTTGTATAGCAGTCGGTTATAGAGGTGCGGACAAAACTATGAGTAGAGAGCAATGGGCGTTATGCCCAATCTGTAATAGCAAAACCCGAATAAAAATAAGGGAGGACACAGAACTTAAAAACTTCCCGCTGTTTTGTCCCAAATGCAAACAGGAAAGCCTAATCAATCTCAAACAAATGAATATGTCTGTTATCAAAGAGCCAGACGCATAGACGCAGAGCCGATAACCGTGAGAGATCACCGTTGTCGGCTTTATTTTTTATAACAAGTAAGGAGCTATACGGTTGCGAAAAGATTTCATCGGCGAAGATAAAACCGTTGTTTTGGAATAATCTCACAAATGCAGAACGGCGGTTTTGAAATAACAATCAAAGCCGCCGTTTCCCTTATTGAAAAATGGATTTACGGAGGGTGTATTAAAGTCGCCTTTCTTTAAGGACACGGCGGTAACTTTAGGAGGTTGCCGCCGTGTTGTGCTTTGCTTATCGACAAAATAATCCTTTCTTCGCAAGCTCACTGTCAAAAAAAGCCATTTCGATTTATGGGATACCCTCGGCAATGAATATGGCATATACCTTATAGAGCAATGTAATATAACTTGCGTCGCCCGGTTGAGTTTTTTCAACCGGGCTTTTTTGCGTCCACAGAAAAATAATTTTCACTTTTTTGCCGCGCTCTTTGCCAAAAGGGGACGTTTGCAGCAATTAGGTATGCGAAAGGGGACAAACACCATCACCCGCCTTTGCGGACGCGAAAGGGGGTGAGAAAATGAGGCCTCAATCGCACGAAGAACAGAAGCAGCACACCTTTGACAGCTTTTGCAAAAAGACCTTAAAGCTGAACGCCCGCGAATACTATCGCAGATTGACGCGGCGCAGGGAGCGCGAGGTATCTATAAGCGAGTTGTCAACACAGGATTTGGCGAGGCTGTCCGTCGTGGATACCTATTTCAAAGACGCATTTCGCTTTAATGTCTTGGGTCACGACATTGCCATTTCGGACGAGCAGTTAGCCGAAGCCCTGAACGAACTACCGGCAGACCGGCGCGATATTATCCTACTGGCGTTTTTCCTCGGCATGAATGACCGGGAAATCGCAGAACAGTTAGACCTTGTGCGCCGAACCGTTGCGTACCGCCGGACAAAAACCTTGCAGGAGCTAAAAAATCTATTGGAGGGATACGCTGATGAATAACACACAGAACCGAAAAAGCGGGAATCCCGGCTTGCTTCCGTTTCCTGTCATTGTCGCGGCGACAAGCGGCGATGTGGACGCAATCAACAAAGTCTTGAAACACTATGCGGGATACATAATGGCCTTGTCCACAAGGCGGCTGTACGACGAGTACGGCAATCCTCATTTGTTTGTTGATGATGAATTGCGCCGGGAACTGGAAACGCGGCTGATTGCCCGGATACTCACGTTTAACGTGGCCTAACCCTTTGCCCGTGCGGGAAGCGTGTACCCCTTTCCACGCTTCCCGCCTACGGGCTATTTGTCATTCCATGAAAGCCCACTGGGTCTACCTGTGAGCTTTCACGGCCTGATAAACGGCCTTTGCAGCTTGACAAAGAAAGCGCGGAAGATAACGCCGACGCAGCATAAGGCATACGGATACATTCTGTTTGTGTCGAGCCACGCAGCCGGTGCGCCATGACCTCTTTTGAGCGAGCGACCAACACCCAGGCTGCAAAGCGGATGTGGCAATCCGCGGGCAAGGACGCGCAGACAGGACAATGATACTCCCTTACAGCCACAGTCCGAGCGTTAAAAGCGTCGCAGGCAATGGGTAGGGCTCCGGCAGACCGTCGGAGGGGTGAGATTCCCGTGGAGCCGCGCCAGCGGCCATCCGTTTTATGCCTCTTTTTTAGGATGATTCGAAAACTTTTGATTAGCAGGCTGACAAGCTCAAAATAGTGCGGTAAAATACTGAAAGGAAGTTATCTGCGCACTATGACTTGTCTGCCGAAAGGAGGACATTATGAACCAGGCAACAAATAGCGTGCAAAGCAGTGTCCCCGATTTGAGAACATATAAGGTTGAAGATATAGCAGAAATACTTTCGATCAGCATGACTTCTGCCTATACTCTTGTAAAACAGGGACATTTCAAAGTGGTGCGTATTGGTAACGCTATACGAATCTCCAAAAAGTCATTTGACGAGTGGTTAGATGAACAAACCTTCTAATCATGAAAGGAAGATGAAGTATGGCATCGATTATCAAACGCAAAAAGAACTACTCCGTTATCTACAATTATGTGGATGAAAACGGCGAGACAAAACAGAAATGGGAAACCTGGCCTACTCATAAGGATGCCTTGAAGCGAAAGGCCGAGGTTGAAAACCAGATTAACACCGGAACCTTCCTCCCTCCGAACAAGCAGACCGTGGAGGAATTTATGTACGACTTCATTTCGCTTTACGGCGAACAGAAATGGAGCGTTTCCATGTACGATTCAAGTTGTGCTTTGATAGCCAACTATATCACGCCTATTATCGGGAATATGGAGCTTCAGTCCATCACTCCGAGGGTGGCCGATCAGTATGTGAAAACACTTCAAAAGACGAAATCCGTTGTGAAGCGGAACAGACAACCAAAATCGGAATATCTCACGGATACCAACATCGAGAGAATTATCAAAACCCTGCGCTGTGCGTTCAAGCAAGCGGTACGCTGGGAGCTGATTGCCAAGAACCCCTTCGATTTTGTTGTTCTTCCCAAAACGAAATACAAGAAGCGAGACATATGGGATGCAGAAACCATCCGTAAAGCCCTTGATGAATGCACGGACAGCAAGCTCTATGTGGCAATGAATCTGGCCTTCGCTTGCTCTTTGCGTATGGGCGAAATTCTCGGACTCACCTGGAACAACGTACATATTTCAGAAGCGGATATTGCGGCGGATGATGCTCATATCTACATCGACAAAGAACTGACACGGGCATCCAAACGGGCGATTGAGACCATCGGAGAGAAGGATATTTATCATGTGTTCACTCCGCTTATGCCAAACACGAGCACTCGCCTTATTCTGAAAAAGCCCAAAACCGATTCCAGTATCCGCAAGATATGGCTTCCGAAAACAGTTGCCTATATTCTAATTGAGTACAGAAGGGCGCAAGATGAGCTCAAGAGTTTTCTGGGCGATGAGTATCAGGACTTCAATCTGGTGATTGCGCTCCCCAATGGACGGCCTTGTGAGAACCGCATTATCGAAAAGGAGTTTTTGCTACTCAAGGAAAAGGCGGGTCTGCCCAACGTAGTTTTCCATTCTCTCCGTCATTCATCAACGACTTATAAGCTCAAACTCAATCACGGCGACCTGAAAGCAACACAGGGCGATACGGGTCACGCTCAGATTGATATGATTACCGACATCTATGCGCACATTCTGGACGAGGACAGAAAGGTCAATGCGCAGAAGTTTGAAACGGCATTCTACACAAAGCGTAATCCCGACCTGCGCAATGTAACGCCGCCTGAGGAAACTCAAACAGCAAGCGTTGACCTCGCAGCCCTTATTGAAGCGCTTCAAAAGTCCCCGGAACTTGCGAGCACATTAGCAAGCCTCATTAAAGGATAAATCGGAGCAGAAATTCAAATTAGCAAATTTTCCATTTTTCTTAGCAAACTCCTGTGAACCCTTCGATTCCAATTAGCAAGAAACAGTTTTCCGCTCCGCCACTTTCGCCTTGGGTTTTCTGTTTTAGAGAGCTGGGAAAGACAAAAAGAAAAAGCCCAGAAATCCGCTGATTTCAAGGCTTTGGTGGCACGCCTGAGACGACTTGAACGTCCGACCCTTCGCTTAGGAGGCGAATGCTCTATCCACTGAGCTACAGGCGCATATGAAGTTTTTCGAGCCAAAATCGGCTCATATAGATTCGAACCATCTACCGCTTAGGAGGCTCGCGCTCTATCCAACTGAGCTACAGAGACGTATTCAATTTTTCGCATCCACAGCCTATCGCATTTTGGCCCTAAATGCAAGGACTTTCATAGACTTAGGAGGCGCGCGCTCTATCCAGCTGAGCTACGGAAACACGAAATCAGGTGAGGCAACGGCTATTATTATAATATATTCGGTTTCAAAATGCAAATAATAATTTTAAATACAGCGGCAGATTTCCTCAAAAGCCCCGCAAACATGGGCAATCGCGAGGGAACAACAGCGCTCAAACGGAAAAGCAGCGGAATTTCTCGGTTTTCCTTTTAATATTATGCTTCTTAACGAAAAACAAACTTGTAAAAATGTATTTGTGATGGTATACTGATGGTCATGTTCATAATCCTGCAATTTTTTGACCAATTGCTGAAACGCCTGCATATTGCCAAAAAGGATCCGGCGTATGAATGACATTATTATTTGGGAGATAGTATCGTGCTTTCCATTTCCAAAAACAAAACAAAATGGTGGGGAACCTTTTTCTCCAATCCTGCCCGGGTTATTGTGTGTAGCTTTGCACTGCTGATTCTGCTGGGCACATTCCTTCTTATGCTTCCGATTTCTTCCCGAAGCGGGCAGTTCACCTCTTTTTTGGAGGCTCTGTTCACAGCCACCTCTGCCACCTGTGTAACAGGACTGGTTGTAGTGGACACATTTACCCATTTTTCCACTGTGGGGCAGTTGGTTATCCTCATGCTGATCCAGCTGGGCGGATTGGGGCTTGTCACCTTCGCAACCTTTTTCAACATTGCCATCCGCAAGCGGATCGGGCTAAAAAGCATGTATCTGGCACAGGAATCCGTAAGCTCCGACTCCATGTATGATGTGGGTCACCTCATCAAGATGATTTTTGCCATTACTTTCGTCATCGAATTCATCGGGGCACTGATTCTTATGACGGTATTTGTCCCCAGATACCATGCAGCGGGGCTTTTTATCTCGATCTTCCTGTCGGTGTCCGCCTATTGCAACGCAGGATTTGACATTTTGGGATTTGAAGGGCCGTTTTCCAGTCTGGTGCATTACCAGGATAATCCGGTGGTCCTCATCACCATTATGGCACTCATTATCTGCGGCGGTCTGGGCTTTATTGTCTGGCAGGATCTGTACCATTTCCGCCAGAGAAAACGGCTGACCCTTCACAGCAAAATCGTGTTGTGCTGCACCGCTGGGCTTATTTTGCTGGGCGCTCTTGCCATGGGAATCTTTGAATGGCACAATCCCCGCACCATTGGCCGGATGGAGCCCGCGGAAAAGGTTCTCAACTGCTTCTTCATGTCCGTTTCTGCCCGTACCGCCGGCTTTAATGCAGTACCCCTTGAGCACCTCAGCGGTACCTCCAAACTGCTTCAAGTGGTGTTGATGTTCATCGGTGCCGCCCCCGGCTCTACGGGCGGAGGTATCAAAATCACTACTGCCTATGTGCTGGTCATGACCGTTATCTGCGTAATCCGGGGAAAGAACGACACCATTATTGGCCACCGAAAAGTGGATAAATCCGTGGTCTACAAAGCCATGGGCGTAACCTCCATGGCTGTTCTAGCCGTCTGTATCAGCAGTGCTACCATTTTCTTTACCTCCCACGGCGGCATCTTCTTTTCTGAAATCGACGCACTGTTTGAATCCGTCTCGGCGTTCGGCACCGTTGGTCTCACCTGCGGCATTACGGGGGTGGCCAACACAGCGTCGCGCATTGTTCTGATTCTGACTATGTTTCTGGGACGGGTGGGGCCCGTTTCACTGGCTCTTTCTTTGGCAATGCGTCCGCAGGATAAAAACACCGTTATGCCCGAAGCAAAAATTATGGTTGGCTGATTGCTTCCTTGCCCTTAAAAACAGGAAAAACCGTTGGACTTATCCGGCGGTTTTTCCTGTTTTTTTGTATTTGTCAACCATGTTTTCTTAAATTTGGGCAAAATAAGTGACAAGCCCAATTGGCGTATGATAAAATAAATTGATCATCTAAGTTGATCTGCATTACGGCAAGCCGGGACATTGTGGAGGATTTATGGAGAACTTTTTAAGTATCAGTGCGATGCTGGGAGGCCTCGCTTTCTTTCTGTTCGGAATGAACATACTGGGATCCGGGCTGGAAAAGCTGTCCGGAGGGAAAATGGAAATTGCACTGGAACGAATGACCAGCAATATTTTCAAGAGCCTGCTGCTTGGAATTGTGGTTACAGCTGCGATTCAGAGTTCATCCGCAACTACGGTTATCGTAGTGGGACTGGTCAACGCTGGAATTCTAAAGCTGAGAAACGCCATCGGCGTTATCATGGGGGCCAATATAGGCACCACTGTTACCTCCATTATTTTGAGTATGGGCGATCTGGACAAAAATCAGGCCGCAGGAAATCTGATGAAGTTTCTGAAGCCCACCACTCTGACACCCATTATTGCTGTAATCGGCATCATTATTTTTATGGCTTCACGCCGGAGCAATGTCAAGCTTGTGGGCGAAATCATGCTGGGCTTCGGCATCCTTTTTAACGGTATGTTCATTATGACGGACGCGGTTTCCCCTCTGGCGGAGTCCCCGTTTTTCAAAACGCTGTTTGCAACCCTGCAGAACCCGTTTCTGGGCGTTCTGGCCGGAGCGCTGGTTACCGCCGTCATTCAAAGCTCCTCTGCCTCTGTGGGCATCCTGCAGGCGGTGGCATCAACCGGCGCTGTCAAATTTTCAGCGGCCCTCCCCATCATTATGGGGCAGAACATCGGTACCTGTGTCACTTCTCTGATTTCCAGCGTGGGCGCGAATAAAAATGCCAAACGCGCCGCAATGGTTCACCTTTACTTCAACATCATCGGAACGGTTCTTTTTATTGCCGCGGCCTATGCCATTCAGTACAGCGCAGGCTTTCCGTTCTGGAACGACCAAATCAGTATGAGCGGCATTTCCGCTGTCCATATTATCTTTAACGTATCCACTACCATTGTATTTATCCCCTTTGCGGGCCTGCTGGAAAAGCTGGCCTGCTGGACGGTACGGAGCCAGCGCAGCGACGGTGAAGCGGAACCTGAGGTCGCGGTTTTGGAAGAGCGTTTTCTGCGTACACCTTCTCTGGCGCTGTCACAATGTCACGACGCCCTTCGGACAATGGGTGAATATGCAAAGAAGAACTTTGAACGCGCCGTCACAATGTTCACCCAGTTTGATCCCAAGAAAAAAGAGAAAATCGTCGAGTATGAAAACGCAATCGACCGTATGGAAGACAAGCTGAACAAGTACCTCATTGCGCTGACCAACAATGAGCTCACAGAGCAGGAAAGCCGCCAGATCACCTACCAGCTGAAGCTGGTTCTTGAGTTTGAACGAATCGGTGACTATGCCATGAACGTACTGGAGCTGGCCCAGAGCCTCAACGAAAAGCAGGCGAAGCTTTCAGAGAAAGCTTTGGAAGAGCTGGCGGCCATCTCCGATGCGGTATCTGAAATTATTGATATGGCTGTGGCCGCCTTTGTCAGCAATGATCTGGTGATTGCCCGCAAAATCGAGCCCCTGGAAGAAACCATTGACACCATGGAGGACTCTCTGAAATTCCGTCATATCGAGCGGCTGAAGGATGGCCTCTGCACAGTGGATGGCGGCATCGTCTTTCTGGAGCTGCTCACCCATCTGGAACGAATTTCCGACCACTGCTCCAATATTGCCGTCTACATCATCGGTTATTACAGCAACAAGGACACGCTGGACCGCCATGAATACCTGAAACGGATTCACGACGGGGGCGCGGAGGATTACAATCAGCTGTTCCGCGTCTATCGTGACAAGTACTTTTCCCGAATTGAATCGAGATAATAAGCAGCAAAGTGCCCGGCCTTCGGCCGGGCACTTTGCTGTCCACAAAAAGGGTTTGGATGCTGATTTTTTCTTGACAATTTTGGAGAAATAGTGTACGATAGGAAAGCAAACAACTGCCGCTGTGGTGGAATCGGCAGACACAAGGGACTTAAAATCCCTCGGTGGCAACATCGTACCGGTTCAAGTCCGGTCAGCGGCACCAACTATATCGCAGAAGATTGATACAATAAATGTATTCGTCTTCTGCGATATGTTTTTGCCCTAAAATGCCCATATTTACAGACTTTTGGGTGCTTTTTGTTTTGGAATACATACGCCGACGACTGCGTGGAGCCGTGATATTTGCCCTTGAAACACCGATTTTTAGCCCCACCGACGCTTTGCCTCGGACAAATCGTTAACGAGCAACATTTTGGTGCATTTTTTGGACTTTGGTGCATTTTGGTGCAAATATGAAAGTCGCAGTATAAAAACGTTCCCCACACCGTGCTTGGCGTGGGGAACTAATGTGTTCTGGGCTTATTTGATTTCAGTGCCGTTCATCAGCATGAACACTATCCGTCCGTCGTTGTAGACCATTGCCTTCTTGACGACCGCCGACCACAGGCTCACGCTGAATTCGGTCAGCGACCCGCGTTGCCGTTCCATTGTGTCCACAAACGCTGTGAGCACCGTGCGCTGCCGTTTTCGTGCTTCCTTCTCAGTCTTGAGTTCGTCTACCCGTTTTGCCACGGCATTGTACTTTGCCACCAACTCATCCTGCCGCTTTTTGTATGCCGTCTGGTCTTGTGCCGCCGATGCGTTCTCGGTGATGTGCTTGCGATTCATTTCGACAAGTACCTCGGCTTCACTGTTCTTCGCGAAGATTTCCTCGTCGATGGCGTCGCTGTCGAAAAGCTCCGCAATCGCCAACCGGCAGTCGATAATCACTTCATCGGTCATATCCTGCATACTGTTCCACGCGGCAATAAACCGTTCCTTTATCTCATTCTCGGTCAAATGCGGCGTAGTACACTTTTCACCGGTCTTGAATTTGCTGTTGCATTGCCATATCACACGGCGATATTTATCAGTCGAGTGCCAGACCTTCGAGCCGAAGAAACCGCCGCAGTCGCCGCATACCAGCTTTGCTGAAAAGCAGCTTTTGCAGTTATAACTGCGCCCCAGCGCCTTGCGCCGGGCAAACTCTGCCTGAACATAATCGAACATCTCCGCGTCGATGATACTGTCGTGGCTATCCGTGACATAGAATTGCGGAACCTCGCCTTCGTTGGGCTTCATCTTTTTCGTCAGAAAATCCGTCGTGAAGGTCTTCTGCAGCAGCGCGTCGCCCTTGTATTTTTCATTTGTGAGAATGCTTTCAACCACATTGCACTGCCATTTTTCCTTGCCGCCGGGTGTTGGTATGCTCTGTGCTGTAAGGTACTTCGCAATTGCTGTGGGCGTTTTACCCTGTAGGAACCGCGTGTAAATTAGACGCACGATTTCTGCCTCCTCCTCAACAATCTGCGGCGTACCGTCCGCGCCCTTTTCGTAGCCGAGGAATTGACCGTATGACATGGACACCTTGCCATCGGCGATGCGCTTACGCCAGCCCCATGTGACGTTCTCCGAAATGCTCCGGCTTTCCTCCTGCGCGAGGCTGGACATTATCGTGATGAGCAGTTCACCCTTGGCATCAAACGTCCAGATATTCTCTTTCTCGAAGTAAATTTCAATGTTCGCCGCCTTGAGCTTTCGCACCGCCGTTAGGCTATCGACCGTATTTCTCGCAAACCGGCTGACCGATTTCGTGATGATAAGGTCAATTTTTCCATCAAGCGCATCATGAATCATCTGATTGAAGCCATCGCGCTTTTTCGTGTTGGTCGCGGAAATACCCTCGTCAGCCGCTGTCAAGTAAGGACTAAAGATTTTCTCGTCTTTTCATGAAACGAATGAAAGATTATCGACCTCGCGCAGCATAGCTTCCAGCTCATCACGGCAGTTTAGCGTAATGGATATGCGTCCGTCCGGGAATAGCTCTATACGGTTAACCAGCTCTGTCACGATTTCGGAGGTAAGAGCATCCAGATCGGCGTATTTCCTGTACATGAGAATAAAGGAGCTGTCCTTTGCGTCTGGTGTCTGCATCGCTTTTTCAAGTGTTGTCATACTGTTTGAGATTTCATCCATCTGCGCATTGGCGCTTTGCTTCTGCGTGAGATAGGATTCTCGGCTCGACTCACACTCAATCAACTTCTCGTAAAGCTCCTGAAGGTGCGCGTCAAGCTGGTTCTTCCGGCTTTGCAGCACAGCCAGTTCCCGCTGAATCTTCTTTTTGTCTGCCTGCTGCCTGTCGCTCTGGACTACCGCCAGATGCTCCAGGCTGACCGCATATCGGGCATAGGTGCGAATGAGCATGATTACAGCGTCGTTCACATCGGCCTGCAAAACGCCGTCGTGGGAACAGCCGTAGCCCGTTTCAAGGCTTGCCGTGCTGCAATGGTATTTTGCGTTTTTCGTATTGGAGAGCCGCATGACGTGACCGCAGACGCCGCAGACAACTTTTCTTCGCAGCGGGTTTCCGAGAGAGCCGGTCTGCTCAAATTCCTTATGCGGACCGATTTTCCGAAAAGGAGCCGTGCCTGACTGCGCAGGCGCACGAACCCGGAAGGTGCTTTCGGGATGGCAGTAAAGATAAGAACGCACAGAAATGCCGTGGCTGCATCCTGCGGTGCCACAACTGGCGCATCGGGATGATGGTCACCTGTTTCGAGGTCAAAATTACCTATCAGGATTTCAAAAGCAAAAACGGTCATAACTTTCATGGGAATGAAAATTACTATTGCGTGCCGAAAGCTCTTGCCGTCAGAATCGCCGGGGAAGTTCCCGACCACATCGGCATCCTCGCATATTTTGAGGGAGAACGCCAATACGGGCTCCGGCAGTTCAAACCGGCCATATGGCAAGAGGTATCCGATCAAACCAAGGTACCGCTGCTGTATAACGCCATGAAAAAATGGTGCGACGGAGCGGTTTTTGTGTAACTGTCCCGTGATGGCATGGAAATGAAATGGCAAATCTTTGTTGGGTTTTGGTATAGCTATTCTCATGAAGCTGTGGCATTGTGTTGTGCTGAAGGGAGGCGAAGAAGATGGATGAAAAGCTCTTGGATTTACTGGATATGGCGCTTGCGGAACGGTTTCAGCTTGCATATGCTGCCCTGCGTGAATCAGACCCTCAGTCGGAAAATCTGGCGCAGGAATTAATGTCACTCAGTGACAGCATTCGGGACGGCACTGAAATCAGTCAAAATATGAAAGACAGGATCGAGTATTATCTGAGTCAAAATTCGGATTTGGAGGTAGCGTTTCAGAAGCATCTGTACATTCAGGGCGCCAAGGACTGCGTGGCAGTGTTAAGAGAGCTTGGCGTAATCCGGTAGCGCAGGCAAGAATGCCTGTGCTTTTTTAGACCCATATCAAAACAGGGCCGTTTCCCCAACAGGAGGCGGCCCTGTTTTTTTGTGCCCTTTTTGCCTTTCTTTCCGGGGAAACGGCCGGAAAGGAGGACCCATGCAGAAAGAACAGCTTGCAGAGCATCTGCGCCGGTATCACCACGGTGCGCAGCACGCCGTCTTAAGCAAAGAGTTGGAGCGCAGCTTCGGCGTTTCGGGCAAGGAGCTTCGGGATCAGGTCAATGCCCTGCGCCGGGAGGGTGTTCCCATTGCCAGTGACCAGAACGGGTATTTTTATGCGAAAACCGAAGCCGAGGTGCGCATGACCATTCGGCACATGAGAAACCGCATCAGCGGAATCAGCGCCGCCATCACCGGTCTGCGCCGCTCCCTTACGGCCTTTGACGATACCCAGCTGCGCCTGCCGCTGGAGAAAGGCGGTGATGAACCCTGAACAGCTTCATGTCCTGGATCGGCGGCAAGAAATCCCTGCGGGAGCTGATCGTCACCCTGTTTCCCCTCTATTATGAGCGGTACATCGAGGTGTTTGGTGGAGGCGGCTGGGTGCTGTTTCACAAGCAGCCCGGCAACGATTTTGAGGTCTACAACGACTTCAACGGCCTGCTGGTCAATCTCTACCGCTGCGTGCGGGAAAAACCGCAGGAGCTGATGGCGGCCCTTGCCTACTGCCTCAACTCCCGTGTGGATTTTGAGCTTGTGAAAAATGCTCTCGCCCGTGATTCTCCCGCATCGGATGTGCAAAGGGCAGCGTGGTTTTACCAGCTCATCCGCTACAGCTACGCGTCAGGGCTGACCAGCTACGGCAGCCAGCCCCACGACATCCGCAGTAACTTTCCCCTCATTGAGCAGGCACACCGTCGGCTTGCCAAAGTGGTCATCGAAAACAAGGATTTCGAGAAGCTCATCGGGCAGTATGACCGACCTGTCAGCTTTTTCTACTGTGACCCGCCGTATTTTGAAACCGAAAGCTACTACAAAAACGTGGGCGAGGACGGCTTCACGGAAAAAGACCATATCCGTCTGCGGGATGCGCTCCTGCGGATCGACGGCAAATTTCTGCTGTCCTACAACGACTGTGAGTTTATCCGCAGCCTCTATGATACGCCGGGCATTCAGACGGAAGCCTTTACCCGCATCAACAATATCAAGCAGCGGTACGACAATGGTGCGCAGTTCCCTGAAATTCTCATTGCCAACTACGATCTTCATGAGCGTGAGAAAAACGCTCCGTCACAGCTGAATTTGTTTGGGGAAGGAGGTTTCATGGAATAGGCAAAAACGCCCTTGGCACAGCATTGCGTGAATATCAAAATCAATCTTTTATAGGAGGATCCCGTTTATGAAAAAGAATCAACTGCCCCAAATCGGCCTCCCCGCCGACGCCTGCGAGCAATCTGGCTTCACCGACAAGGATACGCTGGAGCTTCATACCGGACCGAATGCCCTTGTGTTTTTGAAGGACAAAATGACGGTACTGGAGGTGATAAACGCCATTCAGAGCCTCAGCGCCCTCGCCGCGGATTTGACCGTCGTCCTTGCCTCGGCCTGCGGTCTTTGCAGCAACTGCGGTGAGGGCTGCGAGGACGGCTGCCCTGCTGGATGGATTGCCGGTTGCTCTCTCTGCCATGATCTGCTGGATGAAAGCCAGAGTATCCGCATCCCCGGCTATCTGCTGGAGGAATCGGGCATCCTCGCGGACGCCAAGCTGGAAGCCTATACGGACGAGGACAGCGGCGAAATCACGGTGGTGGAGGCAGATGTCCAGCAGGACATTACCGATGTGCCGCCCGGTATTCTGTCGGTGCTAGCCCAAAGCGGTGTGTGCCTCGCGGAGCTGGATGAGCTGATTATGCTGGAGGAAATCGTCTACGGTAAATAACCCGTTTTGGATTCCCAATACACGATCCGGGAGGTGAGCATATGCCGGGAATCACCCTGAAAAACGGCCTCATTTCCTACTATGGAAACCCGGCCGGATATACAGAAAAAGAAAAAGCTGTGGTGGATAGCATCTTCCGAAACGATGAGTTGACCAACTGGCTCAAAAGCCGCAGCCTGACCCCGCACTGGACGGACGGCGTGATGGAACGCCTTGCCGCAGGGGAACGGATGGGCGGCATGGCTGAAACCGCCGCACCGCTTAAAAATGTCCGCATTTGGCAGCTGAAGCCGGAAACGGACGTGTATATGAAGTTTATCTCTTATGAGGAAACGGTGCGGCAGTTCGGGGAGCCATCCCCGGAGCATTACCGCGTCGCCTATGACGGCCAGCTGGACACCAACGACCTCGAAGCCATCTACACAAGGTGCAATGTGGATCATCCGCCCGGCTATGACGGGCACTCCCTGTCCATGTCCGATGTGGTGGAGCTGTATGACGCAGAGGGCAGTGAATTTCACTTCTGTGACCGCTTCGGATTCCAGAAAATCAGCTTTGGGGAACCGGAGCAAACCCAAACCATGGGCATGAGTATGTAGGCAGCCATCAGTTGTCTTTTTTTATGCCCTCATCAATAGAACGGAGGAAAATATATGGTTCAGCTTATGAAAAAGGCGAAAGCCGCAATTATACGCAAGACTGCAGCGGTGAAAAATACCGCCTCAGGTCTCGCATTCCGCAGCAGACACATTCTTTCCCAAAACGCCGGGGAAGGCTACATTGACACCGCGATCAAAATTCTGATTGCCGTGGTTTTGGGCGCTCTGCTCCTTGCGGGGCTCTATGCCCTGTTCGGGGAAACAGTGCTGCCGACACTGACCCAGCGCATCAAGGAGATGTTCAACTACGCCGGTTAATACAACCGGAAATCTTGTGAAGGAGGAAAAAACCATGCTTAACAATACGACACCGGCCGCCCCCAAGTACGATGTGAAAATCAATTCCATCCGTCCGGAGGGCAGCTGCAAGGCCACCGCCTCGGTCAATGTTTACGGCGATTTCGCCGTGCGGGGCATCAAAATCATGGAGGGCTCCAAGGGGCTGTTTATCTCCATGCCAAGCTACCGGGCCGGAAACGGCGAGTACAAGGATATCTGTTTTCCCTGCACCAAAGAGGCAAAGGCGGAATTTGATAAGGCTGTCCTCGGCGCCTACCAGCAGGCACTGACTCAGGGGCAGACCACCGCGCTGAAACAGGAATCCCCCGCCCAGCAGCAGGAGCAAGGCCAGCCTGTCATGGGCGGGATGTAGGAGGTGCCTATGAACAAGAACATGAAAAAGCCGCTGGGTCTTGTCCTCGCCGTCTGCCTTTTGCTTTCCCTGCTGGCGGGCAGCGCCTACGCGGTAAACCGGTATTTTGAGGATGCCAAGGGCCATTGGGCGGAGGAAGCCATTCAAATCCTAACAGAAAAAGGCGTCATCAGTGGCTATCCCGATGGGCTGGCGCACCCGAATGAAATCATCACCAGAGGGGAATTTGCCGCTCTCGTTGCCAGAACCATGGAGTTGCCGAAACCGGAGGAAAGCGAGGTTACTATTCGCTTCACCGACATTGCCGGACACTGGTCCGAGCAGCACATTGAGGCGCTCATCATTGCGGGAATCATCCAAAAGGACGATTTCGGCACAGAATTTCAACCGGACCAGCCCATTACCCGTATGGAAATGATCCGTATGCTGGTGCGGGCCATCGGCAAGGGGGAACATGACGCCTCCTGCACCTGCGCCACCGGCTTTTCCGATGACGGCACACTTTCCGAGGCGGACAAATCCAGTATCTGCACCGGCAAGGAATACGGCATTGTAGATGGCTACCCGGACGGCACGGTCAAGCCGGACGGCGAGGCCACCCGCGCCGAAGCCTTTGAAATGCTGGTGGATACGGAAAAGGCAAAGGAGCAGATTGAAAAGGAAGAACCGCCCAAGCCGACCGTTCCTACCCAACCAACCGTTCCCGCCAAGCCTACGGATAAACCCACCGACGGGAATTCCGGCGGAAGCAGCTCCAGCGGCGGTTCCGGTGGCGGCAGCTCTCATGTTCCCGCCCCGCAGTTCAGCTTCACCTTGCCGAAAACCGCCTATACCGCCGATGAAATTGAGATCAAGCCGAAAAGCCGCTATGTGAGCGGTGTGACATGGTCCGCCCTGAAAAACGGCCTGCCCGTGGAGCTTTCCGGGCTGACAGACGGTACCCTTGACCACAACGGCGGCAAGGTGAAATTCACACAGACCGGCAGCATCACCCTGATTGCCACGGCAAAAAACAGCCGGGGCGTCACGGTGACCCATGAGCAGACCATCAGCATCTACCCGGTGGTGACAGCGGCGTTCACACTGCCGGAAACCACCCATACCGATAAATCCGTAGCCGTGGAGCTGTCCACTGAAAATCTCGGCTCCAATGCGGTGGTGTGGTCACTCGAAAAGGACAGCGCTGCCGTGGATATCGAAACGGCTCTCTCCGGCGAGTTGACCGCTACAGGCGGTACGGTTCTGTTCAAGGAAAAGGGCAGTTATACACTGACAGCCGCTATTACAGATGAGTTGGGTAAGGTTATCACCGCACAGGATAGCATCACGGTTTATCCTGTGGCGGAGGTCAAGCTGACACTCCCAGCCGTTTTCCATACCGACAAAACCGTTGCACTTAAGACAGAAATAAAAGAAACGGACGGACTTGCGCTTTCTTATACCCTGACCCGGAACGGCGAGCCTGCCGAAACCGGCGCCTTTATTGAGGGGACGCTCTCCGACTGCAGTATTCGCTTTAAGGAAAAGGGCGTATATGCCCTGACGGCCTCTGTCACCGACGCCACCGGCCGAGTGTTTGCCGATACCGCCAATATTACCGTCTACCCGGTAGGTTCCGCGGGCTTCTATCTGCCGGAAATTTTCCACACCGACAACACCGTGATGGTAGAGGCAGTGTTCGGGGAAATCGGCAGCCATACCGCCAAATGGACACTGTTTCGTGACGGCAAGGAGGTATCTCTGACCGATGCAGCCGAGGGTACGCTGGGCAACAACGGCGGTGAGCTGAAAGTCCGCACCAAGGGCAGCTATGTTCTGAAAGCGGAATTCACCGACGGCGGCGGCAGAACCTATAGCTATGAGCAGGGCTTCAAGGTGTATCCTGTGCCTGCCGTCCGCTACAGCCTGCCGGAGTATGTCCACACCGATACGGATATCGCGGTCAAAACCGAAACAGCTGATCTGGACGGTCTTACCGTCGAATGGCTGGTGGATAACACTTATGGGTTTCAGGACTGGCCGACCTATGTGGACGGAACGCTCACAAACGGCGGCGGAACCATCCGATTCAAACGGGCCGGTGTCTATGAGCTGGCAGCCAGAGTCACCGATGAAACCGGGCGGGTATTCCTGTACGAAAGCCATGACAAATGCGAGGTTCTGCCTGTGCTGACCATCGGCTTTGAGCTTCCCGAATTTGCCTACACTGATACCGCCCTCGACCTCAGAACCCACGGCAACAATCAAGTTCTGCCGGTGGAGTGGTCCGTGACAAAGGACGGTAAGAGCCTTCCGCTCTCGGAGGCGTTCAGCGGCGGGCTCAACGCACAGGGCGGCAAAATTACCTTTCTGGACGATGGCGAATATGTTCTCACCGCCACCATGACCGATTACCTGAAACGAAGCTATTCCCACGGCGAGAGCATTCGTATCCTGCCGGTAGTGCAGTACGCATTTACCATGCCGCAGACCGTTCACTACGGCACGGAGTTTGAGGTTGCCGCAAAGGATGTGCAGCACCTCGGCAGCTATACCGTGGCTTGGACACTGGAAAAGGACGGCAATCCCGCACAATATCAGGGCACCCTCGGCAATGATGGCGGGAAAATCGCCATCCGTGACACCGGCGCATTTACCCTGACCGCCTCCGTCACCGACAGCGAAGGACGAGTCACCACCCATTCGGAGCGCATCACGGTCACCAACACCGCGCCGAACGCTCCCGTGGCAGAGGCCGAACCCACCCGTACCTCCAAGGACGGCAAATTCCTTGTGAACATTAACGCCAGTGCTACAGACCCCGATGGGGATGCGGTGACCTTGGAGTACGCGGATACTGCGGCTGACAGCTACTATGCACCCGGCGCCCACACCATCCGTGTCCGGGCAAAGGATATTGCCGGAGCGTATTCCCCATGGACAGAAAAGACCTTTACCGTGACCAATGCCGCGCCCACCGTGACCCTGACTGCAGAGCCGACCCGCACCGTCAAGGATGGTAAGTTCCTTGTCAATATCAGTGCCACAGCCGCTGATGCGGATGGCGACGCCACCACGCTGGAATGGGAGATCAAGACGGCGGACAGCTATTATGCGCCGGGAACCCACATCGTTAAAGTCCGTGCAAAGGACATCGCCGGAGCATATTCTCCGTGGACAGAAAAGACCTTCACCATCACCAGCGCCGCACCCACGGTCACCTTGACTGCCACTCCGACCCGCACAGCGAAAAGCGGCAAATTCCTTGTCAATATCAGTGCTAAAGCCGCTGATGCGGATGGCGATGCCACCACGTTGGAGTGGGATAACAAGGCGGCGGATGGTTACTATGCGCCCGGCACGCATACCGTAAAGGTTCGTGCCAAGGACGCAACGGGACTGTACTCGCAGTGGGTTTCCAAGACCTTTACTGTGGCAAACTCTGCGCCGACAGCGCCGGTCATCACCCGAACGCCGAACGGCAACAGCGTAACGCCGGGAACGCCGGTCACCATCACGGCCGCCAGCTCCGACCCGAACGGCGATCCCGTCACCCTGATTTGGGAAGGCCGAAACGCCGAAACCCAGACCTATCCCCGCGGAAAGAACGTAGTCCGTGTCAAAGCGGTGGATTCCGCAGGGGCTGAATCGCCCTGGGCCGCCATCGTGTTCTTTGTGGCGGATTCCAACGGCGGCGGTGGCATGACGCTCACCGGCCCTGATTCCGTCATCATGGAAAACGGCATTGAAGGCGCCACCATCACGGAATACACCTTTACCCTGTTTCGTCCGGCTTGCTTCGCCGTATAGACGGCCTTATCCGCTCGATCAATTACCTTTTCATAGTTTAGAACTTGTTCATTGCCGCAATATACCGCGCCGATGCTGACTGTGGTTTTATGCCCATCCATATCCGCGCTTTGCACGGCGATTCGCAGGCTTTCGGCGATAGAGAACAGCTCTTTCTCGCCGTACCCATAAGCCATTGCCACGAATTCCTCACCGCCATAGCGATAGAAATGCAGCCGAAAATTCTGCATAAAATTTGTCATCACCTTGCCAAAATGCTCCAGACATCTGTCCCCGGCGGCGTGACCGTAGCTGTCATTGAAGTCCTTGAAATGATCGATATCCAGCATTAGGACACCGGCGGGCTTTTCCGCATCCGCCGTTTCCAGGGCAACCAGAGTTTCAAACAGCTTGCGGCGGTTAAACAAACCTGTCAAAACGTCGGTCTCCTTTTCAATCGTCAGCAAACGACGCGCTTCATAACCTTCCAAACGAGCCCGTACCATCATATTACCGAGAAAACATCCAAGGATCGCAAGGCACAGGCAATTGATCGTATCGTCAAGCGCATATTGCGGCTTCAAGTAAAATGCCAAAATCGTATGCACCGCCAGCCAGAAGGCTGCAAACAGGTTCATACGGCCGGGACGGTCGATGAAACCGAGGGGCATAATGCAGAACGCACCCAGCAGAATTGTTGCGCGCATATTGGGTGAGTGAATGACGCTGAGATAGATCGCAAACAAAAAGAGGACGGAAAAGGTGATATATAGTCCGTAAAGAGGGTGCTTTTTCATAACAGGCAGCTTGAATAGAAAGAACAGAGCGAAATAGACCGAGGCTCCCAGTAAATAGATGGGGACGACACTTGCCTTAGTATTACTGAAGGGCACAGCCAATAGCGGCAGCAGCAGCACGGCCCCTCCTACTATTGTCAGCACGGACAGTATGTTTTCATTATATGCTTCGATGTCCTTGTGGTTGTCGGATGCGAGCTGTGTGTAGTTTTTTTCCTGACCCCAAAATAGATTTATCCATTTTTTCATATAATCTCACCTCTGCTGGTCTGTAATCAGACAGGTCAACCTGTAGCATAAATTCAAATTGATCGCTATCTTGTACAACTTAACACATGATAATTTTTAATCATTTTACAACTAAGTCGACTGAAAAGAAAGGAGTTTCCCATGCCATCTCAAGTCTATATTCTGATCGCAGCGGCCGCCGTAATGTTTTGCGTCATCGGCGGCCTTTCTCTTTTGGCTCACTATTACACACTCAATGGAATCAAGTCACGCACAGTGGGCGACGGCCAGCATGGTACCGCGCGGTTCGCCTCAAAGCAGGAAATTAAAAACACCTATCAGCATATTCCCTTTCAGCCGGAGCTGTGGAGGCAGGGACAATACCTCCCCGCCGTCACCGAGCAGGGAATCATCCTCGGAAGCGCAGGCCCAAAAAATAAAGTCACGGCGATGGTGGATACCGACGATGTCCACTGCCTCATGATCGGCGCATCCGGCGTGGGAAAAACAGCATTCTTCCTATACCCCAATCTGGAATACGCCTGTGCCAGCGGCATGAGCTTCCTGACCACAGACACCAAGGGCGACCTGTATCGGAACTACGGAGCAATCGCCCGCGATTACTACGGCTACCATGTGGCGGTCATCGACCTCAGAAACCCCACCCGTTCGGACGGCAACAATATGCTCCATCTGGTCAACACCTACATGGACCAATACCTTGCCGATGAAAACAACCTCGTGGCAAAGGCAAAAGCAGAGAAATACGCCAAGATCATTTCCAAGACCATCATCAATGCCAGCGGCGAGAATTACGGACAAAATCAGTTTTTCTACGATGCCGCCGAAGGACTCCTGTCCTCGGTGATTCTGCTGATTGCCGAGTATCTGCCGCCCACCGAGAAGGATGGGAAAAAGGTGGACTGCCGCCATATCATCAGCGTGTTTAAGCTGGTGCAGGACTTGCTGGCACCCAGCAAGGTAAAGGGCAAAAGCCAGTTCCAGCTCCTCATGGATAAGCTGCCGTCCGACCACAAGGCCCGCTGGTTTGCGGGGGCCGCCCTCAACTCCGCGGAACAGGCCATGGCGTCGGTGCTCTCCACCGTACTTTCCCGGCTCAACTCCTTTTTGGATAGTGAGATGGAACAGATTCTCTGTTTTGAAACAGCCATCGATGCGGAAAAATTCTGCAAGGAAAAGTCCGCGCTGTTTATCGTGCTTCCCGAAGAAGATTTGACTAAATACTTTATGGTCAGCCTTATGATCCAGCAGCTCTACCGGGAAATCCTTGCGGTTGCCGATGAAAACGGCGGCAAGCTGAAAAACCGCGTGATGTTCTATTGTGATGAGCTCGGAACGCTTCCGGCCATTGAATCGCTCGAATTAATTTTCAGTGCCTCACGTTCACGCCGGCTTTCTATGGTGCCGATCATACAGTCCTTCGGTCAGCTCCAAAAAAATTACGGCAAGGAAGGCTCGGAAATCATCGTGGACAACTGCCAGGACACCATCTTCGGCGGCTTCGCTCCCAACAGCCAGACCGCCGAAGTGTTGAGTAAGGCGTTAGGCAGCCGCACCGTCATGAGCGGTAGCGTGAGCCGTGGGAAGAACGATCCCAGTCAGTCCTTACAGATGATGGAGCGTCCTCTCATGACGCCGGATGAACTCAAATCCATTCCCAAAGGTAACTTCGTTGTCATGAAAACCGGCACCCATCCCATGAGGGTAAAGCTGCGTCTGTTCCTTGATTGGGGCATCCGTTTCGGGGAGCCTTATACCGTAGAGGAAAAGGCACACCGCAAAGTGGTATACGCCGATAAGCAGACACTGGAGGAAAATATCGTCCGCAAGCACACGGCGTGCCTTATGGTGGATGAGGAAACCGGGGAGATATTGGAGCCGCCAGTCGGAACAGGATCCCTGCACACCCCGGTAGCGGAACCATCTGAAAACACCATGCGCCGCCGATCCACACTCAAAACGTAAAGGAGAGTCTTCATGAGTTATTTCAACCATCTTTATTCCGCCTCGCCTGATGAACTTCCCCATCGGGCGAGGGCTGTCTATATGTACCTGAAAGACCGGGCCGGTAAGGGCGCGGACTGCTGGCCCGCGGTAAAGACCATTGCCTCCGACTTGCAGCTCTCCCGCAGCACCGTCAAGCGCGCCCTGCAAGATCTGGTGGGGGCCGGACTGATCGAAAAGGAACCACGCTACCGTGAGAATGGGAGCAATACCAGCAACAGGCTGATTCTAAAAAAGTAGCTGCAATAGCGAAAAGACGAATTTTCCGCCAAGGGGATATTACGTTCTTATGCTGAACCCAGGTGCGGTTCACTGTGAACCCACCGGAACCTCTCACTCTAAAAAGCTTTATCACAGAGAAAGAACAAAGTGTATCTCTATATGTTTTTTCGTAACATCACAAAAGCTATTTTCAGCAAGATAATCTTTGTAAACTGGTAATGCACAAAGAAAAGTTACAGGTTACAAAGGTGAGGTGAGAATAGAATGAAGCAGGCATTGGGAAAAAGGATCAACCAATTGCGTAAAAGCAAGGGCTTAACCTCCGAGCAGCTATCGGAATTGTGCGAAGTGAATGCGGTGCATATTCGCAGGATCGAAAGCGGCGGCAGTCTGCCCAGCTTCTCTCTCTTTCTGAAGATATGCAACGTGTTGGGAACCTCGGCGGATTATCTGCTGGGGGATCTTCTGGACAATCCCGTCATACCCGACAGTGTGGAGCAGCTCGGTAAGCAGTTCAAGCATCTTGCGCCGGAGCAGATTGAGATGATTAGCGAAATGGTGGAGGTAATGATCCGGCACACCACCACAAAAGAATAACGAAAGCAAACGAAGGAGAGTCTCTGAAAAGAGGCTCTTTTTTCATGCATTTGCTTATCTTGCTTTTTTATTATATTGTATCTTATAATGATACAAAAGTAAATAAAAAGATACAAACAGAGGGAGATAGAAATGACGGCAAAAGAGAAGGCAAAGCTGGTTAAACAGGCAGGAAAGCTCTATACCCTGGGAGTGACCTTGGAAAACCGCAGAGAAAAACTGCGGCGATTGGTAGAGAAAAAAATCCCCTACGACTCGCCGCAGATGAAAGAGACTCTGGTAGAGTTCCAAGCAGCAGATGAAGAATGGAAACGGCTGGAGAAAGAACATTTGGAATATAGACACCAACTCGGTATAGAAAATAAAATTTGATGATGTCATATATTACAAAGATAATACCTACTTTTCGGCTTTTAATGAATCATCCAGCGGTCATAAAAAATACCGCTGGATGATTCATTACTTTGGTATATTCTCTTTGCCTGCTCTTTATTGTATTTCTGTACAATCCCCCTTCTGGAAGGTATTTTCTTTAAAAGTGTAAAGTGAATATTGAATAATATGTCAAACTATGCCATACTATGATATAGTATGATATGGAGGAAAGCATATGAAATTTTCCGACAAGGTGAAATATGTGCGAATGAAGCTTGAGCTGAGTCAAGAATCGTTGGCAAAAGAGCTGGGTGTTTCCTATTCGACAGTCAGCCGCTGGGAGCGAGAGAATCGCGACCCGCAAATGGCCATGCTCGGAAAGTTTTATAACTTTTGTGAGAAAAAAGAGATTTACTTTGAAGCCGATAAAAATCAATGAGAAGTGAGTATATAAGTATTGGGTCGATAGAGCTGTCTTTCGGACTGACGTTTTTTCATGACACAAAAAAGCTGCCGTTCCATACGGGGCTGCGGGAGAATGATATATGGCGGAAGTAAAGATAAGAAAAAAGGGATACATCCCAAAACTGATTTCGTCCTTGCACAATCTTTGGAGCGCACAGGAAATGTTAGCGCTCCGCAATATCCGGAAAGGCTATCTGCAATATTTTTTTGCCTTTCCTCTGGCGATGGTTTTTATCAATATACAGGATTTCATTGTGGCCGATGGCCGCGGCGTGTTTGGATTGGCTCATACCACCATCACCTTCCTTGCATTTGCCCTCGGAGCCATCGTAATGTTCGCTTTTTCCAATGAAAGGAACATAGCCGCCATCTCAAAAATTTCTGCCATGATTACCGCGGTCGGATTTCTTCCCTGGCTTTTTCTTCCGGACGGCTATCTTGCCCTTGTATGCGATGTGGTATTTATGGCGGGCGTCGGCGGATGCGTATCCAGCAGCAGCTTTTCCTTTGTATTTATGCTGAACAACGCCGAGCGTTTCTTCGGCAGCACGCTGATGCTGCTGCTTATTGATCTGGTGGAATTGGGCGCCGAGCATCTCTCAATCTCCCCAATTGTTCAGAAGATTTTTGCTCTGGTTATGATTGCCGCTCTATGTGTGTGTATGTACTCATCAAAAAGTAAAGATTATCACGGAGCTGGAAATAAGGCGATCAAAAAATTTGATCCAAGCATCTGGCTTGTGCTTTTTATCTTTTTCTCTTACTTTGCCACCCGAATAACAGGCTTCTATGCCCCGGCGTTTCAGCACCCGGCCGGCGAATGGCTGTGGGGACTACTTGCCTTTGCTTTGATTCTTTGCTGCATTATCCTGCAGGTGGTATTCAAACGAAGCATCTGGACATTGTGCAATGTGTTTTTTATTGCGACAATTATGGGCCATTTAATGTGGTATATTAAGCTTCCGGCGGCTGCCTATCTGTTTTCCGAGCTGAAGGAGGTTGGATTTTTAATAACCTTTTACCTGATAGGCTGTGTTACAAATAAATTCTGCGATTTCCGTATGCATAAGCGCCTTGTTCTTTTGTGCATGGCAGTCGTGGGGATTCTCTATGTGGGGATTGACGTCCTGCATATGACAATGCTCACCCAGTCTATTGCCGTTATCACCGCCGGGGTTTTATTCGTAGCGTTTCTGCTGCTTTCTCCAGCTTTCTCACAGCACCTGTTTTTTGCCGACTGGTCGAAGGAATTCCGCCAGATAAACATGGCTGCCCTTGTTGACAGTACCCTGAAAACAAACCCGGCGGAACCGAATCGGATACCAAGCCTGGACGACACCAATTTGTCGCCGCGCGAAAAACAGGTTGTTCTGCTGCTCCTACAGGGTATGACGCTCAGACAGGTTGCCCCGGAGCTGGGGCTCACCCCCTCTACCGTTTCTACATATAGTAAGGCTATTTACAAAAAGCTCGGGATCAACAGCCGCGCGGAATTGTTTTTGCTGTTTGGGCGGCCGCAGCCGCTCGAAACAACGGAGTCCGCCCCCAAGGAATAAACCGAATATACCGGCGTTTTTGCACCCCCTCCCTATTTTGGGAGGGGGTGTTTTGCGTCTCCCTCCCACAACTGGGATATTGCAGGGTGAAAAGACCTGACGCAAAATGAATAATAGAGAGACGGGAAAGGAGGGATACCGTGGGTTGGTTCAAATCAATCTTGCCACACAAAGTCGATGATCCCATTCCCCCCGAGGGAATGAACACCGACCAGGAAAAGCAGTGGCGCATATCACTGCTCACAGAAGACGAGTACAAAGCGTTTGAGTGGTTTCGGAAGGGATACACGGCCGGCTGGACAGCCGAAACGATGCTTCTTGACCGAAAGACCGCCAAGCGGTTATTTGACGCCATCTATCGCAAGCTGTGCGTGGCAGACGAAGCCGGGGTCAGCAGGGTATACCGTGCAGTAAAGCTTACACCGGAGGAGCTGCCCTCAGAGGAGGATAGCCCTTAGCTAATCCATTGGGACAAAGGCAAAGCAAAGCCGTCGCCTTCTGCGGTGGGGACGGAATACCAGAAAGGAGAATCCAACATGACAAATGATTTATTCGGCGGACTTGGCGGTCTGATGAAGGGACTTTCCAGTTTTATGCCACAGGATGATCCGGATGTGAAGCTGATGAAGGCTCAATCGGATCTCAATGATTTGCAAAATCAGGAAACCGAACTTTACGCCGAGATCGGTAAGCAGTCGATGCTTAGAAACAACGGACAGTTCCCGGAATTAGAAAGCAGGCTTAAATTGGTGCAGGTCAATTTGTCAGAGGCACAGGCCGGCCTGGAAGCGATGCAAAGAGAAAAGACGAAGACGGAACAGGCGCAGCGGCAAACAGAGGAGCAATGCACCTGCCCCGAATGCGGGCATCGCAATTTGGAGGGTGTAAAGTTCTGCCAGGAATGCGGATCGAAGCTTGGATCGTCCAATTGCCAAGCGTGCGGAGCCGTCTTGTCCCCCAGTACACGCTTCTGCGGTGAATGCGGCGCCAAACAGGAGGGATCGTATGGCAAGCTATAAGCAGCCCTGCATCCAGTGCGGTGCGTACATAGAGCCGGACTCACGCTTTTGTCCCGCCTGTCAAAGCCACAGTCCCTTTGGATATCTCTGCCCCGTCTGCCTTCGTCCTATTGAAAAAGGCCAGTCAATATGCTCCGGCTGTGGAAGACCTCTATATACCGCTTGTCCTGCCTGCGGTAAACAGACCTTTGTTCAGGAGACATGTGAGCAGTGCGGCGCGGCGCTGACAGTGCCCTGCCAGAATCCCCGATGCGGCGCACCGCAATTTTTTGAAAATATCAAATGCACCGCTTGCGGTAAAAAAATCAAAGCAAGTAAGAAATGAGGTGAAAACGCTATGCTGCAATCCTTTACAAGAAATTATGAAGACAACTCCACAGAGGCGGGATTCCAGTTCACCTTCTACTGCGATCTATGCCAGGATGGATATAAGAGCAGCTTTGTGGAATCCGAAACGTATCAAAAGAGTCGGGGGCTGCGGGGATTGGCACGCGGAGCGGGCGTTCTGGGGGGCCTGTTCGGCGGGGCCTTGGGGAACCTTGGCTATTCTCTGGAACGGGGCGGGGATATTCTTTCCGAGCGGTTTGAGGGCATGAGCCCCGAATGGCAGAAAGAACATGAAAAAGCCTTTGAACGGGCCAAAAACGAAGCGCAAAGTCATTTCCACCGCTGCCATGGCTGCCATCAGTGGGTATGCGATTCCTGCTACAACGAGGATGAAACGCTTTGCACCGACTGCGCGCCCCGTCAGGAGGTCGCGGTGGCAAAAGCCCGGGCGGAGGCTATGCGCCGCAACATTGATGAAGCAGCAGAAAGCGCGACCGTCTGGAAGGGACAGATTGAGAGTAAGACGGTCACTTGTCCCTCTTGCGGCAAGCCCGCGGGTACCGGCAAGTTCTGCAACAACTGCGGTGCGTCGCTTGCGCTGGCGGTTTGTCCCAAGTGCGGAGAAAAGAACGCGCAGGGTGTGCGCTTCTGCAATCATTGCGGAGCATCTATGAGCGCTGCGGCTCAAACAAAGTGCAAAAGCTGCGGAGAAGAAAATTCTCCCGGAACCAAATTTTGCGGCGGATGTGGAGCCAAGTTGTAATGCCGAGCATCTCCTGTCGCTGACACACACAAATTTAGGGGGTTATGATGATGACTGAGCAAAAAAACGATCTTGAAAATCGGGAAACGGCAATGGAGTCCGAAACCGCACAGGCCCAGGCGGATAGCTATACCACTGAGGATATCGAAAAGGGCAAGACTATGGCGGGACTTTCCTATTTGATTTTTTTCTTGCCGCTGGTGGTGTGTCCGGAGTCCAAATACGCCAAATTTCACGCCAATCAGGCGTTGCTGCTGCTGATTACAGGCATAGCAGGGAATGTGATCTTGGGGATCATTCCCGTTATCGGGTGGATGCTTATGCCAGTTTTTGGACTCGGCGTTTTGGCATTGGGTATCATGGGACTCATCAACGGCTTTGGTGGGAAAGCAAAGCGCCTGCCCCTGATTGGAAAGTTTACCATACTAAAATAGCCCATCTGTGCGGGGCTGTATCTGAATATCGCTCCATAACAAACATTTATATTTCCAAGGAGGTTCTTCTTATGAAAAAATACTTATCTCTGTTTATTCTATTGATTATGGCCGTCTCACTATGCGCCTGCGGCCAAAAAGGATCGGAGCCTCTGTCGGGAGCCTACGGCACACCCGGCGCATCCGCTCCTATAAGTGAAACAGAGAAGTCAAGCAATGAAGCCGCCGACACAGCTTCCCAGGATAAGCAAGAGGGCGCCGTGACAATTGAAATTACGCCTCCTGACGGATGGAAGCCGGTGGAAGGTTCTGTCCTGCCTGTGCAGTACATGAAAGGCACCGCAAGTTTTATGGTAAAAGCAGAGCCCTTCGGCAGCGCCACCTTGGATGACGTAGTAAACGAGGCGCTTGGGATGTATCAAAAATCTTTTGACAACCTCAAGGTGCAAGGTGAGGCCGAGCCATTGACAGTCGATGAAAAGGATGCCAGAAAGCTGATCTTTACCTGCACCGTCAGCAAAATGAACATGAAGTTCCTTTATGTCTATCTCTTTGCCGCGGATAAAACCTATGTCATCACATTTGGCGATCAGGAAAGCACCTTCGATACCCTGGCCGCCGACTACGAAACCATTTTAAGCAATATCAAATTCAAGGCGCAATAGGAACCGGGGAGAACTCACCCCGGTCATCCCAAAACCCGATCATCACCATATAAATCTTAAAGGAGGATCATCATGAAACATAAGTATTTTAGAACCTGCCTGCTATTGGTTGTAACACTTCTCGCAGCCACGATGTTTTCGACCACCGCGTTTGCGGCGCTGCCGGAAGGTGTGCCTTCCTCATTGGAAGCCCCTTCCCTCCAGCAAATTGAGCAAAAAACAAATGAGGACGGCAGCCCTTACTTTGAAGCTCAGGTTTATTTCCCGCAAAGCGTCCTCAATCTGGACAGCGAGGCCCCCGGCGGCGGTTCTGTTTTCTGGGACTATGCGGTAAAGGTTGACAACGGCTCCTGGAGTGAGTTCGGCGGCGGCGGATATATCAATGTTTACACCGGCGGCGAGGATGGCGAAGCGCCCGTCAGCGCTGGTAGCTTTGCGATCACTTTTGACCCTATCGATGAGGGCAGTTTGACCTCCGTCGATATAAAAAGCCATATTTATTCCTACCAGCTCCGCGTCTACTATGATTACTACGAGGGCTGGCCGGATGTGCAGCCGATCTATTCCCCCGTTTCCAATGTGGTAACGATCGGATCAGGCAGCTTTTACTCCGACGCGAGCACCTGGGCAGAGACTGAACTCAAAAAAGCCAATGAGTTAGGTCTTATCCCTAATATCCTGAAAGGTGCCGATATGACAAAGCCCATCACCCGCGAGGAGTTTTGTGAGCTTGCGGTTCTGCTTTATGAAAAGGTGACGGAAACTGCAGCGGTGCCCGCATCCCCGAATCCGTTTACCGACACAACAAACAGCCAGATACTCAAAGCGTATGCTTTGGGCATCACGACAGGCACTTCAACTACCACCTTTTCGCCGAATACGCTCATTAACAGGGAGCAATGCGCCGCGATGCTGTTCCGGGCTATCAAGGCCATAGCGCCCACCGCCGACTACAGTGTTGCCGGCATCAAGGACTTTCCAGATCAGAAGGATATTTCCTCCTGGGCTGCGGACGCAACGAAATATATGTCGAAGCTCGGTATCATCAAGGGCGACGCGTCAGGGAACTTCATGCCGAAAGCCACCACCACGGCCCAGACAGCGGCTGGTTATGGCATGGCCACCCGTGAGGCGGCGATCCTTATGACGGTTAGAACTTATGACGCCATGGATTGACGTAAACTGGAATATGGATGGCGGAGGGGAAGAATGAAAGTACGAAGTTGGGTACATCGGCGGTACCACATCGGTTTGATTGTATAGACAGATGAATCATTAAAAGTGGAGGATAGCGAAGTGAAGAAACTAATATTGATCCCTACTTTTGTTTCTCTGATTTTATGCCTGATGATTGGCTGTGGACAACAAGGAAAGTCAGCAACAGAGCCAGCAGGGATTCCATCGGGGGTATATTTGACTACCTACTCGAATATTCCAAATAAACCGGACTCACCGGATGCAATTGTCCCGAAAGGGCCTTATTATTTGAGCCGTGTTGAGATTGGAGAACCAAGTACAGAAGAACTTTTGGCAAGTGTTGAATTTGCAAATGACAATGTAAGCTGTCTGACTTACACAAATCCGAATGATCATGCAAAATACTGGGTTGAAAGAGATATCAATGAAAAAGGAGAAACAACAGTAGTAAAGGTTGCTTCCACAGCGGCAAATAACTGGTATTTAAGGATTACCCTCAATACGGCGTCCGACAACATGCCAGCTATTCATGTATTTCTTCCAACGTCTGACAGTGGGGTACACTCCCCAGATGGGGAAACAATATCCGACCCGTATGCTGATCCGGAACGTCCGATTGCCGGATATAAAGAATTGAGATTCAAAGGAAGCTATGAGGATGGCAATGAGATACGGGATGCTGTGGAACAGGCAGGATACAAGACCTCTCTGCCTCAATACGAAAATGGCATATCTTTTTTCAGAACAGATCCTGAGCTGACAGGCAGAGCGAAAATCGAAGATACAGTGCTGGAACCTGAAAAATGGAAAGTAAATGAAGAAGGGACAAAGGGCAATATCGGCTTGTACAAAAGACCGGGCAGTTTTACCGGGAAAATTGCCATTGATTATATGTTCAGCAACCTACCTTTTACAGTCGTGATCAATGACGCAAGGCTGGATATGCTTGAGGATGAAGACGATAGGACGAGTTACACCATGAGCGGGATTGCGGAAATCAACCCTAAGTCATTCACAATGGGTGACCTTGTCTTCCGGTTGAAAGACCAACAGAAAAAACAGTTCGAGGAGGAGCACGCTTTCCAGGTATGCAAGACTCCGACTCCTGGTGTCAGCTGGGACTATGTGGAAACCTGGGAATATGTTGAAGATCAGTATAATACTACGTTTTTAGTAACGGTAAGTTTTATCACCCGCAAAAGTCCCACCGATTTCAATTTTATACCGGTCTCCGATATTGACAAACTTGACGGCTCCCATAATATGACCTTTATGTTACCTGCGGCTGGAGGCACCGCAACCTGGTCATTTCAGGAGGAATAAGAGTCAACATCTCTGGCATTACAGCTAAATGAGCGTCTGACATTAAGGAAGCGGTGCCAACTCGAAAATGGTCATAGCAGACAGGAAAAATCGGTTAAGTATGAGATTAACGCAAGGCAGGTTTTAATATGGGAAAATGGATATCACGTTTTATGCTGACCGGAATAGTGATTGGCGCACTGACGCTGTCTGGCTGCGGCGACACGGCACAGAAAGCACCGGAAAGCAGTCAGCCAAGCGCTGCACGGGCAGAAAAAGAAGCGGCAGACGAAGCCTTTTCTTCCGGCCCTTATTGGCGTATAGAGGCTTCAGACACAAAAAACTTTACTTATACAATTCCAAACGGCAATGGCGGGGTCATCGACATGACCGGCACACTTTACTTTATCGCATGGAAGACGGGTGGGGAGGATATGTTCGGCCAATACGAGGGACGGGCGCTGGTAGCCTTTGATATGGATTTAAGCAAAGCCGGAACTGGTGGTTTTACTGTTATGGGCGGCGCTATGGACGACAGCATCAGCGACAACATTTCCTTTGAACTTATTCCGGCACAGCAGGAGACAGTAACCGCAAAAGGCGAGGATATTGAGCTTGCGCCGCTGACAAAATTCATCGGGCAGGCAGAAATCATGACGGATGAATACACGATATCCCAGCAGAATTGGAAAGCCCTGGCCGATGGACAGGTCAAGCTGGATGTCGGCAGCGGCTTTGGGGATGGGACAAAAAATGCGCAGGGCTTTGTGCTGAAAGCTGGAGAAGATACCGTGGTGATATCTGTGGGTGACTTTGCCGCCGCTTACAATCTTGACGCTTTTCAGGGAACCATTTCGAAAACCGAAGCGGGAGAAGATCCCCGCTCCTGGTTTCAAGACAAGGTTATGTCCCGCATGGAGGAACGCCTGTCTTCTTCGGAGCAACCCGGCGGTCAGCCGCCGCCTGAAATGGATTCTGGCGATGCGGTCGATCAGAACGGTTTAACAGTTGATTCGCAGGGCCGCGAAGGCATGGATACAAACGGCGACGGAAAGCTTGAGATTTATTTCGGCGAGGACGGAAAAGTCTATGCTGATTTCGATGGGGACGGCAAATATGAGGTAGCCGGTGAAGACGGCGTCGACCGCTGAAGTAATCTACGGAGAATCTAAGTTCGGAAATCTATGGCGTTCATTGTGGCAATAGACCCTAACAGCGGTTCTGGTGTTGGCTCAAATATTATCATATCTCCACCTGCATCAGATAGACCAAACGCACCCACACAGGGCGAAATCAAGGTGGATGCCAAAGTCAGCAATGGCAATGCGACGGTAAGCATTACTTAAAGGGCTGTGACCGACGCCTTTGAAAGAGCGCTGGCTGATGCTAAGAAGAACGGCAACGAACCCAACGGCATTACCCTTGTGCTGAAGGTAAGTACCGCCAATACAACCGTAAACAGCATTACCTTCAAGCCTACTGAAAAGCAGGACCGCAAAGCCGAGGGTTGAGGGCGCTTCATGTGCTATGATTGTCTGGCTACAAAGACCGTGCAGAGCCTGCTCACTATTTGAACTGCACCCCTAAAGCTAGACAGTATGATATACTGAAACTAACTTTGGGGGTGTTTTTCTATGCCAAAAGGTCAACCGTTTAGCGGAGAATTTAAACAGCGAGTGGTAGAAGAT
>DBGCDL010000111.1:0-9865 GCA_048358235.1 Oscillospiraceae bacterium | reverse complement strand
ATCTTCTACCACTCGCTGTTTAAATTCTCCGCTAAACGGTTGACCTTTTGGCATAGAAAAACACCCCCAAAGTTAGTTTCAGTATATCATACTGTCTAGCTTTAGGGGTGCAGTTCAAAGCGATGGCTCTCTGCTCCTTTCTCATAGGAGTGATTGGAAAAAACGGTAATTCGAAGAATCAGTAATTCAAAGAATTAATAATTCTTTGCGATCAGCTGGAAATATGCCTGAGGATGGTCGCAGACGGGGCAGACCTTCGGTGCCTCTTTACCGATATGGATATGGCCGCAGTTGGAGCACTGCCAAACCTGAACATCCATCTTTGCGAAAACCTTCTGATTCTCCACA
Source organism: Oscillospiraceae bacterium (assembly GCA_048358235.1). Taxonomy (GTDB): domain Bacteria; phylum Bacillota; class Clostridia; order Oscillospirales; family Ruminococcaceae; genus Paludihabitans. The sequence continues at coordinate 9,517 of DBGCDL010000111.1, read as the reverse complement.
TTTTCGAGAAGAGCCTTATATCTTTCCTCATGCTCTTTTTCAATTTTGCCTACCTCTTCAAACAGATAAGCGATCCGGTCAAAGCCTTCTTCTTTTGCCGTTTTGGCAAACTCCGCATACATTTCAGTCCACTCATAGTTTTCGCCTGCCGCTGCATCCTTCAGGTTCTCAGCGGTATCAGCAATGCCGTCATGGAGCAGCTTGAACCAGATTTTCGCATGCTCCTTTTCGTTGTTGGCGGTCTCGAGGAACAGGTTGGAAATCTGCTCAAAGCCGTCTTTTTTCGCCTTGGAAGCGTAATAGGTATATTTATTTCTTGCCTGGGACTCTCCTGCAAATGCGGTCATCAAATTTGCTTCTGTTTTACTGCCTTTTAATTCAGCCATGTTTACATACCTCTTTCTTTTGTTATTATTCAACCGCCCTTGCGGCGGATGACTGCGAATTTTCTAATATTTACTGCTCATGCGGGGACTCCGCCGGCAAAGCGGCACACTTGGCACACCGCCCATAGACAATCAGCCGATGGGAAAGAACCCAAAAGCCGGTTTCCTTCATAATTTTGCTTTCAAATCCGGTCATTACCGTCAGCGGACAATCCACCACCGTACCGCAGCTTTCGCACACCATATGATAGTGGGGCTTGGTCACTCCGTCGAAACGGTCGCAGCCTTCCGGCATGGTAATTTTACGGATAATCCCTTCCGCCGCCAGATAATTCAAATTCCGGTAGACTGTCCCGAGACTGATATTGGGGTTTTCCTCCCGAAGAATCGAATACACCATATCAGCGGTAGGATGAACAGGATTTTCCATAACGGTATTCAGAATGATTTCACGCTGTCTGGAGTATTTCATGCAATTGCCTCTTTTTAATAATAGTAACGATTACTGTTATTAGTATACCCATACTATTTTCTTTTGTCAAGCCCCTTACGTAAATTTTTATATACCGGTGAATAATAGTATGCTATAATAGAACAAAACGCAAAGCATTTTGTTCATCATTGGAAAAACGCTGTCGCACTTCGTGCTTCCTCCGCCTTTCAGGCGGCAGTGCGTTTTTCATAAGGAATTTATGCTATAATAAGAAAGAGGAGTTCGGAATCCGCTCATTTTTGCGGCATGCAGGCGGACAATCCCAATCATCCCAAGGCTCCAATTCAATGATTGATAAAATGAAAATGGCACTGATAGTATTTACAACATCTGCCGCAAAATACAAGCGGCATAAGGAGGATCGCCTATGTCAACCGCGATTATTGTAGGAACCGGCCCTGCCGGAATTTCAGCAGCACTCTATTTAAAGCGCGCCAATATTGATGTCACCCTGATTGGCAAGCGGGGCGGGGCTTTGGAAAAAGCCGATTCTGTGGAAAATTATTTTGGTTTCGCGGAACCTGTCAGCGGTAAAGACCTGGCAGAGGCCGGTATGTCCAATGCCCTGCGTCTGGGATGCCGGATCGTGGAGGATGAGGTTGTCTCCATCGGGTACAACCAGTCCCTGACCGTGTTTACCAAAGGCGGCTCCTACGAAGGAGACGTGGTGGTTCTGGCTACCGGTGCTGCCCGAAACACGCCCAACATTGAGGGGGTCCGTGAATTGGAGGGCAAAGGGGTCAGCTACTGTGCGGTATGCGATGCCTTTTTCTATCGAAAAAAGGATGTCGCCGTGCTGGGAAGCGGAGAATATGCCCTGCATGAAGCCACCGAGCTTGCGGCTGTGGCCTCTTCCGTTACCGTCCTTACAAACGGCAGTCCGGTCACTGCTGATTTTCCGCCCACCATGCAGATTGAATCCCGCCGCATCCGTCGGTTGGTTTCCTCGGAAACCGGAACCCTTGGCGGCGTAGAGCTGGAGGACGGAACATTTTTGCCCCTTGCGGGAGTATTTGTGGCGCTGGGAGTGGCTTCCTCCGGCGATCTTGCCCGAAAGCTGGGCGCCGCTACAGAAAACGGCCGGATTGTAGTCAATGAGAAAATGGAAACCAATATTCCCGGCCTTTACGCCGCCGGCGACTGTGTCGGGGGGCTCCTTCAAATTTCCAAAGCCGTCTCGGACGGGGCCATTGCCGCCACAGAGGCCATTAAATACCTGCGAAGCAAAAAGTAAATAAAACTTGATACGCGCTCATTCGTTATTGCCGATTTCGGACCCCGTGCCCGGTGTCGATGATTTCCACATTCAAAATGCCCTTCCGCATACAAATGCGGAAGGGCATTTTCAGTCAGCCAAAGCAGTGATCTTTGAACCATTCCTACTTCCAAATTATCCGTGATAATACCGCATCTTATTGACCTCATCAATCAATGCAACCGCATTTTCCAGCGGAACGTCCGGACTTATCTCCAGATTCAGCCCCAAACCTCCTTCGGGCAGGTACAGTCGTTTTACTGTTTCCGATACATGGAGGCGAAGCTCATCGGGAGTAGAGAATGGAAAGGATTGTCTGTCCAAGTCCAGACAGATGGGAATTTTCCCCCTGCAAGCAGAAACCAGCCGATCAATCCCATTGGCGCGGTATTGGGGATTGATCATATTCACGCCGCATTCCACTAAATCAGGCATGATGTCAATAATATCGCCGTCTGTATGCATATAGACTAATTTACCGTGACGATGACATACATCGTAAATTTTTTTATAGGCGGGTTTCAAATACTTTCTCCACTTTTCCGCCCCAATTGCCAAACCGCGCTGCATTCCAAGATCATCGCCCACGATGATAAGCGGTGAGGAATCCGACTCACATCTCAATTCCATCTGCCGCACATTGTAGTCGCAGACGACATCGATCATTTTTTGCAGTTCCGGAGGCTCTTCCGCAAAATCCATCATTGCTTCGTCGAACCCTCTCAGATCGAGCAGGCGAAGATACATAAACCCGTGAGGCAGTCCGGCGTCCACAGCAGGCGCTTTAAAGGTAAGAATATCCTCCCGGTTGGGCAGAGGGTGCCCCGTCACATAGGCTTCCATTCCCTCTGCTGCATTGCTCCACACACAGCCCCACACATCCGTGCTTTTTCCCGCATGATATGTAAGCGGAAGATTTTTTTCATAATCGTACGTCAGCCAGTATTCTCCAAATAAGTCAGGGTATTGTTTCAGGACAGGCTGGATGGCATCGCCATACCGCTTCATTGCCGCCGGCAATATCCCGACAAATACCGGAATCTCTTGAGGAGAGGCAAATTGGATGGCTTGAACAAGTAAATCAATGGTATTCGGCACGGAAATCACTCCCAATATAATTTTAATAAAACAATTCGCTTCTATGGGATTTTCTCACGATGGAAAACTTTTATTTTTGAAGAAGCAATGTAACAATTTCAAAAGGCTTCAATTTAAGATTCAAGGTTCGCCGGTCACAGGTGATCTGCCGAAACGGCCTTTCCAGTAAATCGGTTTCCCGGACACTGCCCGGAACGAAAGGAAGCTGAATCACTGCGTCTGCAAAAATGCCGTTATGTTCATAGAGCCGCAGAATCCAGCCGCTTTCGTCCTCGCTCTTCTTAAAGCACTCCACAATTGCGCCGGCTGCTCCGATGCCCACATCCGGGACGGCGGTTCCGTTTCCTTGCTTTACCGTTACCACAGACACCGCATTGTCCAGCTCCAGCGCATGTTCCATGACTCTGGCCTTGACTGCGTCGTCTCTGTGCGGATATAAGGCATAAGCAAAATGGTGTACACCAATATCAATGGACTCCCCGGGAGAACTGCTGCTCCTTAGCAGAGCCAAATCCAAAATGCCGTCCTGAATCCGATAGCCGCATTTGATGGGGCTAAGCAAGGCCATCCCTTCATTTTCCAGAGACAAGTCCAGAAAGCGCTGTCCGCAAACCTCAAACCGGGCAAAATTCCATGGAATATTTTTATCGTTGCTTTCCTGGACATATCCAAACTGCGTGCCCCGTGTTACAAGCTTTGGATGCAGTGAGGGATAAAAGCGCGTCCGTAAAAGCTTTTCGTGTTCCTTCCAATCTACCATGGTGTCGAATTCTATTTGATCGCTTCCGGATACCAGACGAATTTCCTGTTCAATTACAGAATTGCCATACTGATAGCGCTGACGGCAGACAGCCATTGTCTCTTTCAGCAGGCAGCATTGCTCCAGCAATTTCGGGCGCTGCATTTGTCCGTCTGCATAGCGAATTGGAATATCCCATGCGTTTTCGATTCCCCAGCTTTCATTATAGTCCAGCCTGTCATCAAAAACAACCAGTTGGTTGGAGGGATGCTCTAAAAGATTTTTTTCACGCTTTTTGTCCCAGATTTGTGTCAAACAGCCATCGTTCCCAAACTCTATCTCCAGCAGATCATTTTCCATACGATTGGAGCCCGCCGAAAGAGCTTGCTCGTCAGCAAATTCCTGTTTACAGCCCTTCAAAGGATAAAGGCCCATAGGAGGCACCGTTACTTTTACCGCTTTTCCTTCCAGTTCCATTACCTGACTGCGTTCCCAGGAAAGCATATTTTGCAGATAAATTCCCGACGGATACATCGCTTCCCTCGCCCGTTGGGAAATATCGTTTAATTGTGCCAACAGCGTTTCATACCGTTCCCAGGATTCGTCGTAGACCCTTCGTATACTGGTTCCGGGGAGAATATCATGGAATTGATATAGAAGCATTTCCCGCCAAATTGCCTCAAACTCCTCTGCCGGATAAGAAAAGCCGGTGGTTTGGCTTGCCATGGCGCAATAATACTCTGCTTCTTTCAGAAGGTTCTCCATCCGGCGATTGCAGGTTTTGGATCTGTGGGAAGTGGTGAACGTGCCCGTGTGCATATCCAAATCCATTGGTCCCCGCCACGTCTTGTAGCTGCCGGCACTCTTTTCCAGCCGTTCAAACAGCTTCTGGGACGGCTCGTTTACTACAGGGGAGAGCCCGGCGATGTTTCCGATCCGCTGAATCGATTCCATACACTCCGCGCCGGCACCTCCGCCGCCATCGCCCTGACCGAAAAGAACAATGCATGCGGGAGCAACCATTTTATCCTTAAATCGCTCCTCCGTCAGTGCCAGATCCATAGGAGCTGCGGAACTGCTGTAGGTTGTTCCGGGGGCAAAATGAGTGAGAATCCGGGTACCGTCAATTCCTTCCCACCAGAACACATCGTGCGGATAAGAAATAATGTTGGGCGCGGTACGGGGCTTTTGCGTAAGAAAATACTCCAGTCCCGCTTTCTTCATAATCTGTGGAAGTGCACCTGTAAAGCCAAAGCTGTCAGGGATCCAGCCAACTTTTATTTCTTTTCCAAAGTATTTTTGAAAAAAACGCTGTCCATATAAAAATTGCCGTACCAGCGACTCTCCCGAAGTTACATTGAGGTCGGGCTCCACCCACATGCCGCCCGTAATTTCCCAATTTCCGGACACTACCCTTTCCTGTATTTTTTGAAATACAGTGGGATAATACAATCGCATCCATTCATAAAGCTGGGCCTGACTTGCGGAAAAAACGTAATCGGGATAGGTCTTCATATGATGCAGTGCGGTACTGAACGTACGCGCACCCTTACGGATCGTCTCCCGGATGGGCCATGTCCAGGCTAAATCCAGATGCGCGTGTCCTACCAGGCTAAGGACAAAACCATTCTCTTCTCCCTTTAATGCCAGCAGCGGGGCGAGAATCTGTCGTGCGCCCCGTGCTTCCTCATCGGTATATTCGCGGAGAAGTTTTGCCGTATCAGTCAGGCCTTTTAATAATTTGTGATAAAGCGCTTTTTTCGGGTCCGCTGCCTGCATCAGCTCATACAACACCGCAAAATCGTAATATAGGGCACGTACTTCCGAATGACAGACAGCAAGACACGCCTCCAGAAAAATTCCGCCCTGATAGGCGCCGAAAAGATCGTTGCAGCCGGCATCGATCCAAAATTCCACGGGCTCATTGCCTTGCGCACATTCGCAAACCGGCACTATGCTTTTCCCGAAATTGCCCAGCTCCGGCACACACCGGGAGCGCACGGTTGTAATTCCTTTGATAGGGATTCCATGGCCGTCGCAGACCAATCCTTCCCCGCACACGTCAATTTTCAAAACTACCTTTTTCCCTGCGGCCTCCGGCGGAATGGTCCCTTGAATGTGAATCCATGCGCAATCCCACAGGTTGCCCCAGCGGTCTCCGGGGGAAAGGAAAATGTGGGTGCCATCGGTTCGCTGCCCAAAGCATACCGGCTCAGACGTAACCCACGCTTCGGCAGATATCTGGGTTACAGGCGTATACATGGCACGTTTGATTCGTTCGGAGGTGATGCGCAACACCTCCTGATGGTTAAATTCGTATTCGTAATAGGGCATTCTGCGTTCTCCTTCCAGCCTCTGACAGAAACAAGATCAGATCTTATTTTCGGCAATCGTTCGGACTACCCGCTTGAATCAGATGGGCCATGGTATTGAGATCAATGAACTCCACCTTATTTGGGTCGAGACGCTGCGAAAGCTGTAATACATCATCGGGTGCGGTAATTTCGCAGCTGTACATAACAGAGTAGTAAGGCTTCGGAACATTTTCATAAATTTCCATAATTTTAGATTCCATTACCGCTACCCGATCCTGATTCTGATACAGCGGATACCAATAATGAATACGTGAACTTTCAAACAGAACCGGAACGCCCGACTGTGTAAATTTCATGTCTCCGTAAGGGATCCGGCGGGGGTGAGGATTTATGTCAAGAAGCTGCAGGGAGGGAATGTTCCGGGCAAACGTTTCCCAGATTTCGGGTTTGTCCGCTACCCATAAAACAGCATCCCGGAGTTCGATGCCTTCGGTAAAGGCGCGATTGGTATGTTTGGCGAAGACATCCAGATCCTCCGGCGTCATTTTCTCCGGATGAATGTATCCCGCTCCGCTGGGGCCTCCCGTAAAATAATCGTTATCGGTTTTGGTCTGAAAGAAGTATTCCACCATCGCCGGGAAATACCGGGCATAATCGGCGTTGATCGCCCAGTTCAGCGGAACGCGGCCTCTTGCGAAGCTATTCCATGCGCCCTTGTACTGGGTAGTCAGCACCCCGGTAATATCCCCCTCGTTTGCGACTACGGCCAGATACAGCTTTTTTTCAGGCGTATCAATCTTGGGAAGAAAGCTTTGGCGGTACGGGGGCTTTTTCAGGGGTTTTACGCCGGTGTGAAATGAAAGATTGCAGCTTCCCTGGATCGTGGCATTCTGGTAATGCCCGAAATTGCTGCAAACGGATTCGCCGCTGGTATTCCATCCCCAATCCACAGCCGGCTTTTCCAGCGAGGTCATAATCTCACGGTACTGGTCGCCGGAGGATAAGCCATGGATAAAGAAACGGCGGTAATAGGCATAATCTACGGCGGGCACACGATCCCGATTGGCAAAATCCCCGTCCCATGCCAGAGGCTGTATTCCGGTACGGTCGCAAAGGGGCAGGATATAATCCATGAGCCAACGATAGGTAGCCGTCTCATCCATTGGAGATTCCACATCAAAGGCCTCTACGATCTGCGCATTTTTAAACCAGTTTGGATGCCCATTGTACAGACGCTTGCTCACCGGCAAAGAAAAAGTATGGTTGGCCACATTGTAAGCCAAAAAGCAATTGTAGTACTCCCAATTATCTGTGTCATACAGCACGATGCCGTTAAACAGTGCCAAGGTTCTTTGCAGTAAATCCTCTAAAATGGCTTCGCTGGTTTTTCCGTCCGTACGCCGGAAGGTGTAACCGTAATCCTTCCCATAATGATTATACCAGCAATCCGGGTCGCCGCTCCACGTTCCGGGCCAGTTTTTGGGGTCGTAATAGATCATGGGGCCGCCCCGGTTCACCATTCCCTGAATCGCCGCCATCAACATTTTTTCGTCGTTCCACTCGGCGCTCTGCATTCCGAAAAAGAGCGTCAGGACCTCTTTTTCTCCAAGTCCCAGATCAGCCGGGACAACGACCGGTTCTGTAAAGGAACGAATCTGCCGGGTAGCCGCCGAATGGTAGCCATCCGGATCCTGCTGCCTGAAAAGGTGGGCTGCCCACGCCTTTACAAAAAGATTTTCGGAAGGATCTGCAAGAAGAGCGGCTAATTCTGCATTGCTGCAAGGCTGTGTACGCATTTTCTCCAGCAATGCATCCCGCTTCGATGCATGTTCCATAAAGGATGTAAATACCGATTCCATTGCAAAATCTCCTTATGTCATCATAGAATATGAGCCAGGATAAAAAACTTGTAAGAGAATGTGCCGTCAATATTAAGCAAATGAGCAAGCTTGCGAAGCTGCAGATCCTCCGTTTCTCAATCAGAACTGCAGCGGGGTCAAAATTTTGCCGTACTTTTCAAAGGGATTGTCAATGGTTATTCTGCCTTCCGTACTGTCGCCAAGTCCGCTGTAAAGATCAACTTTACCGTCTTCTCGTGGAACAATGCCGCTGGTAAAAGCGCAGTCCGCCACATGAGGCCTTTTGGCATCGTGAGCCGGGAAAGACTTTGATGTTGCAATGATTTTTTCTTCCAATACAGAATGAGTTTCGGGGTCAAACACAAAAGCGATGCAAAGATACGTGGAAAGGCCTTCTATCCCCGGCTTCCCGGTTTGATAGGACTTATGACCGATGACACCGATTTTGCCGCTCTCCAGAGAATATGCCTGATTGCATCCGCCCCATTCTCCATCTCCAAAAATGCCGGGAATATACGGTGCATTTTGAATGACATCGCCGGACAACTCTGAAATATCGTTTATCACAGTAAAACCGATCTGTGATTCGCTGCCGAATTTCCGGATAATCTCCTCGTTCCGGGGACGGGAGAAAACGCCGATTCGATGATCGGGCAGCTCCACCAGACGAATGTCTTTCATATTTACCGGTCCGGTTGCAAAATAGTACATATCTTCCAGATCTGTGCCATGATAAAACAGGTTATAGAAGCTTCCCATGTTTACCGAAGCATACATTACAAAAATACCGCCTAAAACCAGTTCTCCATGAATTACGGCAATGTTGGGGTCTTCCGTCTGATAGATCATGCTGTTGTTTACACGGCAAAAATGGTCGGGAGATACCTCTTCAAAGAGCATGGTCCGTGACCGTGCCCACTCGTTTCTTTTTTCCACACGGCCAAAGATATATCGCTTTCCATTGTGCCGGAAGGGTACACTGCAGTTGTACACATCATAACCCTCAACACCTGAAAAAGTCAAAATAGCCGAATCATAAATTTTTGCTTCACTCCGGTCAAATTCTTTTCTTCGTTCAATTAATGTCATATAAAGCCCTCACTTACGTTATCCATTTTAAAGATTACTGAAAATAAATCGGATCATATAAATGTCCAAACAATATTTCAGAGCGGAAAGAACGGAAGAGCGCCATGAGGGCAGCTCTTCCGTTCTGCTTCAGTCAGCCAAATGAACCGTATTCAGTGCTGCTATTTGATTTGAGCTTCGAGATCGGCAACGGTAGGATAGGTAACGCCGTTTTTCTCATCGGAAGCTTTTCTCTTGGCCAGGTAGGTGGTAGCCTGTGAAACCACTTCCGCCTTAATCTTGG
>DBGCDL010000110.1:0-2875 GCA_048358235.1 Oscillospiraceae bacterium | reverse complement strand
TGCAGCTCCATGCCCAGTCCCCGGCATATCCTCAGTACGGTCTGAATGGTAATGGAGTTGTTTCTTCCGTTGACGATATTGTTCAGCGTGGACTGCGTGATGCCGCAGCGGGTGCCCAGTGCGTTCAGCGACAGCTCGTTTTCGTCGCACAGATTCAGAATCCGTATTTGCAGTGCTTCCTTGGAACGCATTTCCCTCACCTCGCTACTGTGATGATACCACCCGCCGCATTGAAGGTTACCTCTTTTCCGTTGACCTTTCGCTTTTGGCAAAAAATTGGCAAAGAAGTGCCACACTGGAGCAGGTGTCGCAAGTTGAAGGAAGGAAACGCACCTCAATAAGCTGCCCGCGCCGGTTTTTCGGAATACGTTTTATTCCAGATTCCTGAACAGATCCGACGTGAAAAATGTCGGCAGATCTATTTCAAGTCCGTCGCAGATCTTCTGGATGGTGGATACGTTGGTCGAATTGTTCCGTCCATAGATGATATTGCTAATCGTTGACTGGTTAAGCCCGCAGACAGAGCACAGGCCGTTTATCGTCATATGCCGCTCCTCGCAAAGTTCAAAGATCCGCAGCCGCAGTGCGTCATTGATCGTCATGGTTTTACCTCCCTGTACAACGATTAACCCCAAAAACGCAAAAACCTCTGCGTTTACCCATATTGTCGCATATTCTGACAGAAAATGGTATCCCTTTTTCGAGAAAATATGCACAATATTTTCATCCGCGGGAGATTTTTTCTGGGCAATGGGATGGCAGGATAAAGAAAACCGCTCTTGCCTGATAGGCAAGAGCGGTTTTCAGTCTGTCAAATAACCCTCACTTTCAATAAGCGAAAGTGGGGGTATTCTTGTAGATGGGGCAACAACGGACGAATAGTAGCGAGAACATGGAGTCCTTCCAACTCCATTGGGCCAGTTTTTTCAGATTCATGGCAGCAAACTTGAGCCTGACCCATCTGGTAACTGCGGCCAAGCCTCGGTGGTGTGTATAACGCATGGCGTGTTTTTCTTTCGCATCCGCAAAGACCCGCTCAATGGTTTCTTTTCGCTGGGCGTAAATTTGCTTGCCTAAGTCAGTCTTTCGGATGCTCTCCACAATGTCCAGGTATTCCTGCCAGATGTGGGTTGTGAATACCTTTTGCCCTTTCTCGTTTGCCTTGCAGTAGGATTTGGAGAGACAATTGACACAGTATTTCGGAGTACTGCGGTAGATTCTTTTCCCGTCTCGGTCTGTTGTGGTATGGCGAAGCTCCTGACCGTGGGGACAGGTGAACACATCTTTTACTGGATCGTATTTGTAGTCCCAGGGGCGGTATCCTTCTTTGCTGCCTTTATATCTTGTATAGGGGAGAACCGGGATTTTTCCATCATCCAAAGTCTTCTTTGCAATCCAAGGGGTCTTATATCCCGCGTCCATGGCCACGAACTGAACATCAAATTTGCTGGTTACATCGTCATATACCTTATCCCATGCCACACTGTCATGGATATTTCCGGCAGTTACCTCTACTCCCAGAATGAAACCTCTTTTGTCACAAGCCGTATGCGCTTCGTAGGCAAATTGCCGCTCATGCTCTCCTTTTACGAACATTCCACAATCCGGGTCTGTGGTGGAAACGGTCTTTTCTACGGTTTCCCGCGAGCCTCCACCACCCTGGGGATGATTTTCATCATCGTCATCTTCAATGGGCTTCTTGCCCAGCTTTTCTCTTTCCGTGTTAACCTCTCTGCGAAGCTGCCCTGAATAGACTTTTGCCGCTTTCGCGACCTGCTCCTTCTGGAACTTTTTCTTATTTGCGCTAGCTTTGATATGTGTCCCGTCAATGAAAATTGCGCTGGGGTCCAGCATCCTGTTGTTCAGTGCCTTGTTGAGAATGTGCTCAAATATCTCACTGGTCAATTCATCCGGGAAACGCTTGCAGAAAGCATAGCTCACCGTTGCAAAGTGAGGGATATTATCCAGCAATCCGTACCCAAGAAACCACCGATATGCCACATTCACTTGGATTTCTCGGTAGGTCTGCCGCAAAGACGGTATCCCAAACAAATGCTGAATGAGTACCATCTTTATAAGCACAACTGGATCTGTACCGGGGCGGCCATTGTCATGGCAGTAGTACGGGTCCAGCCGTTCATACAGCCACTCATAATCCATGACCTTTTCAATCTTCCGCAGAAGATGGTCTTTCGGCACCAATGCCTCCAAATCCACAATGATTGGCTCATGCCGTGCGTCTTTTCTCCAGTCTTCCATGAAAACATCCCCCATTTCTTCTATTATAGCAGAAACGAGGGCGTTTGGGTAGTTCTTTGACAGACTGAAGTGGAGCGTATCGATACCGATACGCTCCACTCACTGTATTGCGAACACCCAATCAATGACCCGTGGGTTTTCACTTCCTTCTCCGCCGCAGGCGGACCGGTATCCACCGGTCGATCTGCATCTGACGGAGCTTTTCGTCCATCCGGTCGGCCGTGTCCAGCAGGATGCCTGCCCATTCCTCCGCCGTCTGGACGTTCCGGGCGCGGGTAACCAGATACGGGCACCGCTCCAGCTTCCGGTGGCCGAAGGCTCTGGCAAAGGGATTGATGACCCCCAGCGCCAGCGTAAAGGGCGCGAGATTGAAGAAATAATCCGGGTCGTTGGCCATCAGGCGGCTGACATCCTCCGTGGGAAGTTTCTTTGCGTAGCGCCGGAATCCCAGCACCTGCGCCGCCGCGTAGCTGCCCAGATCGCTGCGTTTTCCGCCGTAAGCGGCGAAATAACCCAGCAGGAATTCGCCGATCGCGCTGAGCAGCGGTATCCAAACCTGCCCGCACAGCAGCCCCAGCACTACCCATAGGGCAATACACACTGCCCCGATCAGCAT
>DBGCDL010000109.1:0-52336 GCA_048358235.1 Oscillospiraceae bacterium | reverse complement strand
GCTGCGGCACCAGCTTCCTGATCCTGATGCTGATTGTCAGCATTTTGGTTTATGCCGCTCTGCCTTGGGAAGGGCTGATGCTCCGCCCTCTGCTGAAGCTTCTGGCACTCCCGCTTGTGATGGGAATCGGCTATGAGCTTTTAAAGCTGTGCGGACGGTATGACAACTGGTTTACCCGGATCATCGCATGGCCGGGGCTGCAGCTGCAGCGTCTGACCACTCAGGAGCCGGACGACAGCCAGATTGAGGTTGCCATTGCCGCACTGAATCCCGTCCTTCCCGTCAATCGGGAAGAGGACCGCTGGTAGGAGCAAAGGGATGAACAGCAAACAGCTTTACCGGCAGCTTTGTGAAAGGCTGTCTCCGGTCAGCGCGGATCCCCGGCTGGAAGCGGGGGAGCTTTTGAAGAAGTTCTGCGGCCTGCGGCAGTCTCAGTGGCTGTGGGACACAGCGGAGATTTCCGGGGAACAGCTCTCCTCCCTCCGGCAGGCAGCGGAGCGAAGATTGGAAGGGTACCCTCTCCAGTACCTTCTCGGAGAATGGGATTTCTACGGACGCACCTTTGAGGTGGGAGAGGGGGTCCTGATTCCCCGGGCGGATACGGAAATTTTGGTGGAAACAGGGCTTTCCTTTCTCAAGGCCAGAGAGAATCCCGTTATTGCCGACCTCTGCTCGGGCAGCGGATGCATTGCCGTTACCATGGCGGCAGAATGTGGCGGGGCGACAGTTTACGCCGTGGAAAAAAGCGGTGATGCACTGTATTATCTGCGCCGGAACGCTGCCGCTTATGGGGAAAGTGTGAAAATCTGTCAGGATGATGTTCTTGAATCCCATGGGGAGTATCCGGACTTTGATCTGATTCTTTCCAATCCCCCCTATCTGACCAGGAGCGACATGGATGCGCTTCAGATGGAGGTTCGGCATGAACCGGAAATGGCCTTGTACGGCGATGAAGACGGGTTGCTTTTCTATCGGGAAATGACCCGGCTGTGGAAAAAACGGATTAAATCCGGGGGAATGCTGGCCTATGAAATCGGCTTGGGGCAGGAGCCGGCCGTAGCAAAAATTTTTACGAACAATTGTTTCTCTCATGTTTGCTTTCACAGGGACTTGTGTGGTATAATCAGAGTAGTGAGTGCAATCAACAATCGGATTACAGAATAACGATAGACAGGAACGGAGAATCAATATGGCTACAAAACCCAAAACCGGAAAACCACAGGTGGAACTGCAGGTCAGCTCCATTGATAAAAAGAAAGCGCTGGATACTGCCATCAGCCAGCTGGAAAAACAGTTCGGCAAAGGCGCTGTGATGAAGCTGGGACAGGCCACCGCCATGCAGGTGGACGCCATCTCCACCGGCTCGCTGGGACTGGACATGGCGCTGGGAATCGGCGGCGTGCCCAGAGGACGGATCGTGGAGGTCTTTGGGCCGGAATCCTCCGGTAAGACCACGGTTGCCCTGCAGATTGTGGCGGAAGCTCAGAAAGCCGGCGGCGAGGCGGCTTTTATCGACGTGGAGCACGCTTTGGACCCGATTTATGCCAAGGCTTTGGGTGTGGATATCGACTCCCTGCTGGTGTCCCAGCCGGATACCGGTGAGCAGGCGCTGGAAATTATGGAGGCGCTGATCCGTTCCGGCGCGTTGGACGTCATTGTTCTGGACTCGGTGGCCGCCATGGTGACCAAGGCGGAAATCGACGGTGAAATGGGCGACACCCATGTGGGATTACAGGCGCGGCTCATGTCTCAGGCGCTCCGGAAGCTCACCTCGGTGGTATCCCGTTCCAACTGCGTGGCCATCTTTATTAACCAGATCCGTGAGAAAATCGGTGTCGTTTACGGCAATCCCGAGACAACTCCGGGCGGACGTGCGCTGAAATTCTATTCTTCCGTTCGAATTGAAGTGCGCCGCGGCGAACCGATTAAGAACGGCACCGAGCTGGTGGGCAACAAGACCAAGTGCAAGATAGTGAAGAATAAGGTGGCGCCTCCCTTTAAAGAGGTTGTTTTCGATATCATGTACGGTGAGGGGATCTGCCGGGTGGGTGAAATCATTGATTTTGCGGTGGATGCGGACATTATCGAAAAAAGCGGAGCATGGTTCTCCTACAAGGGGGAGCGTCTGGGACAGGGACGTGACAAGGTTAAGAAGATTCTGAAGGAGAATCCGGAGCTTTGTGAGGAAATCGCGGAAAAGGTGCGGGAACACAGCGCCGAACTGCTGATGAAATCCAAAGCGGAAGCCTCTTCTGTCGGCGAAACAGACGATCAGGGCGCTCCTGCCGCACGTACTTCCGCCGCTTCTCCGGTGCCCGAAGCCATCAACCTTGACATCGAAGCGGATGAGACCGAATTTGAATAAGGCTTATGAAAATTACAGCGATTGAAAAAGCCAAGGGTGACCGGTATACTGTTTTTGTGGACGGAGAATACTGGTATATCCTTGACTTGGAGATTATCCTGCAAAATTCCCTGAAGCCCGGAACAGAGCTGGAGGAAGAACAGCTCGACGACCTGAAGCGGCAGGCGGAACGCCGTACTGCCCGGGAGCGTGCCTACTACCTTCTGGGGTACCGGGATCATTCCCGGAAGGAGCTTGCCGACAAGCTGCTGAAATCCGCCCGTCCCGATGTGGTGGAGGAAATTCTGCACTTGGTGGAAAGTCAGGGCTATCTGAATGATGAGGCGTATGCCGGAAAGCTGGCACGCTATTGTCTGGAAAGCAAGCACTGGGGAGCACGCCGGGCTATGGCGGAGCTGCTTCGGCGGGGAATTGACCGGGAAACGGCACAGAATGCCATTGAAGGCTGTGACACAAACCCGGTGGCACAGATCAGGGCAGTGATTGACCGGAAATATTACGGCAGTCTCGCCGACGGCGATTACAAAAGCCGCCAGAAGGTGATTGCTGCGCTGATGCGGCTGGGATATGGCTACGGTGACATTAAGCAGGCCATTTCTGAATATTCCTCTAGGGAGGAAGACGAGGATGAATCCGCATGGAGCGAATACGAATAGAATATAATGATGTCGAATATACGGAATGTATGTGATTTTGGGAGGATTTATGGCAATTAAAGCGGCAATGATTTCTCTGGGATGTTCCAAAAACCAGATTGACGGTGAAAAGCTTCTCTACACTCTGCAGCAGAACGGCGTGGAGCTGGTGGGCGATGTGTCCCAGAGCGATGCGGTGATCGTGAACACCTGCGGATTTATTCAGTCTGCCAAGGAGGAAGCCATCGAAAATATTCTGGAGATGGCGGCTCTCAAAAAGGAGGGCACTATTAAAGCCATCGTCGTTACCGGCTGTATGGCGGAACGCTATCGGGACGAGATCATAAAGGAAATCCCGGAGGTGGACGCTGTTCTGGGAATCGGCTCCAACGGAGAAATCTGCGAGGCGGTGCGGAAAGCGGTGGAAGGGGAACAGACCCTTTCCTTCGGGCCCAAGGAGAATCTGGCACTGAACGGCGGTCGTGTACTCACGACTTTGCCTTATTATGCGTATATTAAGGTGGCGGAGGGCTGCGATAACTGCTGTTCCTACTGTGCCATCCCGAAGATTCGGGGCCGGTTCCGCAGCCGTCCCATGGAGGATGTTCTGGAAGAGGCCCGGTGGCTTGCGGAGCAGGGAGTCAAGGAACTGATCGTGGTGGCACAGGATACCACCCGTTATGGGGAAGACCTTTACAGCAAATACAGCCTTGCGCCCCTTCTCAAGGAGCTTTGCAAAATTGAGGGCTTCCGGTGGATTCGACCCCTCTATTGCTATCCCGATAAAATTACCGATGAACTGCTGGACGTGGTGGCTTCCGAAAAGAAGATCGTAAAATATCTGGATATTCCGGTGCAGCACTGCAACGGCGAGATCCTTAAAAGCATGAACCGGGGGATGGATAAGGACGGTCTGGTGGCTCTGGTGAAGAAAATCCGTGAGAGGATACCGGGCGTTACCGTCCGCACTACGCTGATGCTGGGATATCCGGGAGAAACGGATGAACAGTTTACCGAGCTGTGCGAATTTGTAGAAGAGGTAAAGTTTGACCGGCTGGGTTGTTTCACCTATTCCGCGGAGGAAGGTACCGTGGCGGGTGTAATGGAGAATCAGGTCGACGATGAGGTCAAAGCCCGCCGGGAAGAGGTAATCATGGAGCAGCAGGCTGTGATTATGGATCGCCTGAATCAGGAAAAGGTCGGCAAGAACATTACGGTTGTGGTGGAAGGTTTTGATAAATTCGGTGAGTGTTACTTTGGAAGAAGTGCAGCGGACGCTCCCGACATTGACGGAAAGATTTTCTTTACCAGTTCGGATTCCCATGTGATGGGGGACTTTGTGAAGGTTCACATCAATGAGGTAATGGACTATGATTTGATCGGTGAAACCCTGTGATGCGGCGAAACACCCGTGCCGCTGAAGAGAAAACAGCAAAAGGAGAAAGTCCAGATTGAATACGCCAAATAAGCTCACATTGCTCCGGTTTGTACTGGTGCCGGTATTTTTAATATTTTTGATGATTGACCGTATCCCGGGAAACTATATGTATGCCTTGCTGGTGTTTGCGGCCGCATCGCTGACCGATCTTTTGGACGGACATCTGGCCCGGAAAAACAATCAGGTGACCACCTTCGGAAAATTTCTTGACCCTCTGGCGGATAAGGTACTGGTGCTGTCGGCAATGATTTGCTTCATTGAAATGGGGCTTGCCAGCTCGGTGGCTGTGGTGATTATCATCACCCGGGAATTCATGGTTACGTCGCTGCGGCTGGTTGCGTTGTCCGGAAGCGGGAAGGTGATTGCCGCGGGATGGCTGGGCAAGGCAAAAACAGTGATTTCCATGGTGTCGGTTGTGGGAATTCTGGCTCTTGAGGCAGTGGGCCAGCTTGTTCCGCTGCCGCTGGATATTCCTCTGATTTCCAATGTGCTCATGTGGATCTGCGCCGGGGTAACTCTGATCTCCGGTGTGTGGTATCTGGTACAGAACTGGGATGCGGTGGGAACCACAGCATAGCTGTCTTGCCAAAAGAAAAAAACTGTGATAAAATAATTCCAATTGAATCTGTTCTACATGCGTGGAGCAAAGAGAGTAGCCTTTTAATATGCTGACAGAGAGCGGATATGCGTCCCGCAGGGCCGGGACATGGTGGAATTATCCGGGAGCATGGAAGGGTGAAAGTGCCTTTGTGAGCTGATGAAGGGAAAGAAAGCCTGCGCTTTTCGTATCTTCATCCGGGTTGGCCGCCGTTATCCGGCATCTTGAGTGATAAGATGAAGTGGAACCGCGGATAAAACCGCCTTCGTGAAAAGCTGTGCTTTTTTACGAAGGCGGTTTTGATTTATCGGACGGCCTTCGGGAAGCCGAAAAAGATGCGGGTCGCTTCCAATTGATGTAATATTGCCTTAAGTTTGACACAGAAAGGGAGTTTTTTATGTTTTCCCGAATTCGTTATGATATTCGTGCGATTCGGCAGCGCGACCCTGCCGCCCGAAATTCGCTGGAGGTACTGCTTCTGTATTCCGGACTGCACGCCCTGCTGTGGTACCGGATCGGACACTTTTTTTACCGGCATCATCTGTTCTTTCTGGCGAGGCTTTTTTCCCAGCTGGGACGTTTCTTCACCGGCATTGAAATCCATCCCGGCGCTCAGATCGGCAAAGGTCTGCTGATCGACCACGGTTCCGGCGTGGTGGTGGGAGAAACTGCGGTGATTGGGGACGACTGCACCATTTATCAGGGGGTAACTCTGGGAGGAACGGGAAAAGATAAAGGAAAACGGCACCCTACCCTCGGGAATAATGTGATGGTGGGAGCCGGCGCAAAGATACTGGGGCCTTTTAAGGTAGGCGACAATTCCCGCATTGCGGCGGGTGCCGTTGTGCTGGAAGAGGTGCCGCCCAATTCCACAGCGGTGGGTGTCCCCGCACGGATTGTCCGCAAAAACGGCGTGCGGGTTTGTCAGGAGATGGATCAGATCCATGTGCAGGACCCGGTGTCTCAGGAGATTTGCAGGCTGCAGGTGCGGCTTGACCGGATGGAAAAAGAATTGATGAAATATAAAGGAGAACAGGACAATGAAAATTTATAATACCCTCACCAGACAGAAAGAAGAACTGGAGACGGTGGAACCGGGCAAAGTGAAAATTTATGCCTGCGGGCCCACGGTGTATAATCTGATTCACATTGGAAATGCCCGCCCGATCTGTGTGTTTGATACCCTCCGCCGTTACCTGACGTACCGGGGCTGGAAGGTGGAGTTTGTCCAGAATTTTACCGATGTGGATGATAAGATCATCAAGCGCGCCAATGAGGAGGGAGTTCCCTCTTCCGAAATTTCCGAACGTTATATCAAGGAATACCAGAAGGATGCGGCGGGGCTGAACGTACTGGAAGCCACGGTTCATCCGAAGGTAACCGAAAATATGGATGAAATCATTTCCCTTGTAGGGGATCTGGTGAAAAAGGGCTTTGCCTATGAGGCGGACGGGGACGTCTATTTCCGCACCAGCCGTTTTACCGAGTATGGAAAATTGTCTCATATGCCGCTGGAGGATCTGGAGGCGGGTGCACGGATTGAAGTGAATTCCGTCAAGGAGGATCCCATGGATTTTGCCCTGTGGAAAGCTTCCAAGCCCGGCGAGCCCAGCTGGAGCTCGCCCTGGGGAGAGGGCAGACCGGGATGGCATATTGAATGCTCTGCCATGGCCAGACGCTTCCTCGGAAAGACCATCGACATCCACTGCGGCGGACAGGATCTGATCTTTCCCCATCATGAAAATGAAATTGCCCAGAGCGAGTGCGCCAACGGTGCGCTTTTCGCCCATTACTGGATGCACAACGGCTATATCAACATCGACAATAAAAAGATGTCGAAATCGCTGAACAACTTTTTTACCACCCGTGAAGTGGCGGAAAAATACGGCTATGAACCCATTCGTTTTCTGATGATTCAGGCCCATTACCGCAGCCAGATCAACTATACTCCCGAAATTGTGGAATCCTGCGCTGCCGCGCTGGAGCGGCTGTACAACTGCCAGGAGAACATGGCGCACGCACTGAAAAATGCGGTGCCGGGCACACTTTCCGAAGAGAAAAAAGCGGCCCTGGAAAAATACCGCGCGGATTTTATTGCCGCCATGGATGATGACCTCAATACTGCCGATGCCATTTCCGCGATTTTTGAACTGGTTCGGGAAATCAATACGAATATTCAGGGAGAGACCACGGAATGCCTGGAGTACGTGAAGTATGCGTCCGGCATTTTTGAGGAGCTGATCTCGGTTCTGGGACTGCTTTATTCCAGAAAAGAGGAAGAAATTCCGCAGGAGATTCTGGATTTGGCCGAGCAGCGTGCGGAAGCGCGGAAAGCCAAAGACTGGGGACGGGCGGATGCCATCCGGGACGAAATTACCGCAAAAGGATACCTGATTGAGGAGACCCGTCAGGGAAGCAAAATTAAAAAGGCATAGAGAGGAGGCGGGAGATGTCACGGTTTTATGCGGTTTCGTTGAATCCGGCTTTGGATGTCACTCTTTGGACGAAAAGTCTTAGCCCGGGAGAACCCTGCCGGGCGGTTCGGGAACGGATTGATCCCGGAAGCAAGGCTGTGAATTTATCCCGCACTCTGACATCTCTCGGTCTGTCGGTTCAGCTGTTCTGCATTGCGGGCAGCGGAAATACCGGCCTTCTGAAAGAGCTTCTGACTGATCAGAAGGTAGATTTTCATTTATTGGAAACACCCGGCTTTATCCGGGAAAACCTGATTCTTATTCCGGAAGGCAGTGAGCCGGTTCGGCTGGAACGTTCGGGCCCGGAGGTGAGCGATTCGCTCTTGCAGGCATTTGTGGGGCGGGTACTGGAATCCATTGAGGGGGATTCCCCCATCGTTGTCTGCTCCGGCAGCCTTCCTGCGAACATGGCCCCGCAAACCTACGGCGCGATGGCTTCCTCGTTCCGGGCCAGCGGTGTCCGGCTTGTGCTGGACAACGATTTCTTTACAGCCCGGGAGTTGCTGGAGCTTTCTCCTTTTTGCATCAAGCCGAATCTGCCGGAATTCGGGAGGATAATCGGACGGCAGATTCCGGATGTCACCGCACTGTTCCGGGAGGCGGAACGGCTCAATGAAAAAATCCCCCATGTGCTGGTCAGTATGGGAGAGGCCGGGCTTGCCTATTCCGGGAACGCAGGCCGCTGGGTGGCGCAGGTTCCCAAGGTGACGGTACAGTCCGCGGTGGGTGCAGGGGACAATACGCTTGCAGGATTTTTGGCTGCACTGGAAACAGGCCGCAGCATCGAAGATTCCGTCCGTTTCGCCGCCGCCTGCGGTACTGCGTCGGTCACTCTGGAAGGAACCGCTGTGGTGACCGAGAAGGATGTTGAAGCGGTGCTGCCGGAAATTCGGCTGAAACGGTTTTAATGGGCCAAGATAGGCAGATGGAATAAAGCGAAAGAATTTTAGATGAATTTACAATTTGTTCATTGAAAATTACGGGTTATTTTGTTTGTAATTTTGTCTCACCATGCTATAATAGAACAAAACACACAATGTTTTGTTCTTCATTGCAAAAACGCCGTCGCACTGCCGTGCTTCCTCCGCCCGATGGGTGGCACAGCGTTTTTGATAAGGAAGATTTATAATAGAACAAAGCACAAAATGTTTTGTTCCTTAAAGGAATTTGGAGCGGAGTGAAACGCTCCGCCTGTGGTTTGATTGACGGGGGAACTTTCGGGGCAGCCGCGGGCTGCCCCGAGGTACCTTTTTTAAGCGGAATATGAGGTCTTCGCCGCCTGCTGCAGCAAAGGCAAGCCGGAGTTTGTTCTCCTCCTGAAAGGGGAAGATGGGCTCCTTTTGTTTTTTCGGTTTGCGGCGGTATGAAATTTCATGTTCTGTTTTTGTGGAAGTAAGAAAGGAATGGAAACAAAGTGAAAAAAATAAAAGCAGTATCGCTGATGCTGGCCTGTACGGTATTGTTTTCCGGCTGTATGCCTGCTGATGCTACCGGACTTTCCGAGGACGACATTACCTTTATTCAGCTGGAGGAGGTTCAGGACGGCGCAGAGACGGCCGAGATTGAAACCAGTCTGGGTACAATTACGATGGTGCTTTTTCCGAAAGAGGCTCCTAATACGGTAGCTTACTTTAAAAAGCTGGTCAACGAGGGCTTTTATACTGATAAACCCATTTTCCCCGATTCTTCTGCCGAAATCATGATATCCGGAACAGACGGCACCGATCTGACACAGGGCGTAGTGAACACTGATGACGGGAAGCCCATTGAATGTGAGATTACGCCCAATCTGTGGCATTTCAGCGGTGCGGTTTCCGTACTTGGATATGAGAAGAGCAAGCTTTCCCGCCAGATGCTGTCGGACAGCCGTTTCTTTATTATCGGAAGCAAGGACGCCACCACCGATATGGTCAACCAGATGGAGGAGTACCATTATCCCCAGAAGGTGATTGATGCCTACAAGGAGCATGGCGGACTTCCGCAGTACACCGGTTCCTATACGGTGTTCGGACAGGTGATTGATGGCATGGACGTGGTGGACAAAATTGTGGCCCTTGCTGTGGGAGAGGACAAGCTTCCCAAGGACGGCACCAAAATTTTGAGTGTGAAGCTCTCTACCTATAAAGGCGAAAAAGGAGCGGCCGCTTAATCCGCAGTGCTGCGGTCAGACGGGCCAAGTGAAAAATCAGAAAGGGTTGAAAATCGGATGAAAAGACGGCAGAGGCTGTTTGCTTTGACAATGGGAATCCTGCTGGCGACATCCCTGTTTACAGGCTGCAAATCGGAGAAGTCCGGCATGCCGGACCTGAAAACCAATGAGGAAAAAGGAGTGCTGGCCCAGTTTGCAGACCCTGTCGAGGGGCAGCCTGTCGCCGCCATTCAAGTAAAGGATTATGGCGAGATCAAGCTGATGCTTTTCCCCAAGGCAGCACCCAAGGGGGTGGAAAATTTCATTACCCATGCCAAGGATGGATACTATAATGGGGTGAAGTTCCACCGTGTGGTGGAGGACTTTATGATTCAGGGAGGCGATCCCAAGGGGGACGGCACCGGAGGCGAGAGCATCTGGGATGGGAAGGGCTTTGACGTGGAGTATGACGGCAGCCTTCGCAATTATACCGGTGCGCTGGCCTACGCCAATGCGGGTCCCGGTACAAACGGCAGTCAGTTCTTTATCGTAAATGCCCCCAAGGTGTCGGAAGACGATTTTGACAGTATGTCCGACAGCATTAAAAAGCAGTACGGCATTGATGTGGATTTTCCCGATGAGGTCAGAAAAAAATATACGGAAGTGGGCGGATGTCCGTTCCTGGATGGCTCTTATACGGTGTTCGGCCAAGTAATTGAAGGGCTGGACGTAGTGGAAAAAATCATGGAGACTCAAACGGACTGGAATGAATGGGGCACGGAAAAAAGCGTTCCCACCAGTGACGTTGTCATTGAGTCCATCACCATCTCCGAATATGCGAAATAGCTTTTGCACAAGCGGCATAAACGCAGAGCAAATAAAAAGCCCTCTCCGGTATCACCGGAGAGGGCTTTTCGTTGAGTCAAAAGGCGATTAGTCGCTGACGTAAGGCAGCAGAGCGATATGACGCGCACGCTTGATGGCGGTGGTCAGTTCGCGCTGATGACGGGCGCAGGTGCCGGTCACACGTCTCGGAACGATTTTGGAACGCTCGGAGAGGTAACGGCGCAGCTTGGCAACGTCTTTGTAATCGATATGCTCCGCTTTGTCAACGCAGAATGCGCAGACTTTTTTGCGGGGTCTTCTCGGGCCGCCCTGACGGGGACCACGTTCGCTTCTTTCTCTTTCCATGGAATAAACCCTCCTTTTCATTCGGCTTTAGAAAGGCAAATCACTGTCATCGGTGTCGATTTCTTCAAAATCGCCCACGGAGAAGCTGGCGCCCTTTTCCGGCTCCTGGAACGTGTCCGGAGTGGGGAAGTTGGAAGGTGCGGCGGGACGGTCGGAAGATTTGCTGTCCGCAAAATAGGCCTGATCCGCAACAACTTCAAACGCAGTGCGCTTATTGCCTTGCTTATCCTCGTAATTTCTGGTCTGAATGGAGCCCTCGATCGCAATCATACGGCCTTTGGTAAAATAGCGGCAGATAAAATCCGCCGTGTTTCTCCAGGCGACAATATTGATGAAATCGGTGGCACGGTTTCCGCTTTTGTCGGAGAAATTCCGGTCGACCGCCACAGAAAAGCTGGTCACGGAAACTCCGCTTGGGGTTTGCTTATGCTCTGGATCGGCAGTCAGCCGGCCCATCAGAATAACCCTGTTCAGCATAATCAGATTCCTCCTTACTCTGCGATTTTCAGAGTGATGAGAGAACGGAGCACACCGTCAGTGATTTTCAAAACACGATCAAGCTCTGCGGGGAAAGCGGAAGCAGATGTGAAGTTGAACAGAACGTAGTAGCCGTCTGTTTCATCCATAATCGGGTAAGCCAGTCTGCGTTTGCCCCACTCTTCAACAGAATCAATGGTAGCGTTGGCAGCGATCAGCTCGTTGATCTTTTCGACCAGCCCTTTTACGTTTTCTTCGCCGTTCTTCAGATTCAGAACGATGAGAGCCTCGTACTTTTCGGTCAGTTTTGCCATGAAATAGCACCTCCTTTTGGACTTGTGGCTCTGGGTGTCGCCCAGAGCAAGGATGAACCGCAAAAATTGCGGCAGTGGTGCAGGATTGTCCGCTTTCGCTGCCTGATTCTGTCTCAGCGGCGAAAAAGAAATCCGCACAGAAAAATTCATCTTCCGGCGTAAAACCGCAGAAAGATGCTTTTAATATTATATCAGCCGGCGGGAAATAAGTCAACATTTTATCGGATTCTTTTTATAAAAAAGTGGCATGAAGGAGGTGTTTCTGAAAAACCGGCAGCCTTTTTTCGACTTTTTCCAAAAAAACATTGGAATTGGTTGACATTTCTGCGAAATTAGAATATATTGTAATTTAGCGAGTAAAATCAATAAAGCATCTGGCACCAGTTCAAGCGTGAAAAGAGGAAGGAAACAGAAATCATGCCCATTACCGACATTTTGGAACGAAATTGCCGTTTGTACGGAAACGATATATCATTGGTGGAAATCAATCCCGAGGTTCCCAACACCCGCCGTGTGACCTGGAAGGAATACGAGCTCATGGAGCCTACTGCCGGCCCTCACTATCGCCGTGAGATTACATGGAACATTTTTAATGAGAAGGCCAATCGTTTTGCCAACCTTCTTTTAAGCCGGGGAGTGAAAAAAGGAGACAAGGTGGCCATTCTTCTGATGAACGGCCTGGAGTGGCTTCCCATCTACTTCGGCATTTTGAAAACCGGAGCTTTGGCAGTGCCCCTCAATTTCCGGTATGCTCCCGATGAGATCAAGTACTGTCTTGATCTGGCAGAGGTGGATGTTCTGGTATTCGGCCCCGAATTTATCGGCCGGATTGAGGAAATCGCGGATGAAATCAGCCGTCACCGGCTGCTGTTTTTTGTAGGGGATGACTGTCCTACTTTTGCGGAGAATTACGGCAGTCTCACTGCCGACTGCTCCAGTCAGTCGCCGGTGATTGCCATTAACGACGAGGATTATGCCGCCATCTATTTTTCCTCCGGTACAACAGGATTTCCCAAGGCGATTTTACATAACCACGCCAGTCTGATGCATGCCGCCAAGGTGGAGCAGAATCATCATGGACAGACCCGGGAGGATGTGTTTCTCTGCATTCCCCCGCTGTATCATACGGGCGCCAAGATGCACTGGTTTGGTTCCTTTTTGGTAGGGGGCAGGGCAGTTCTTCTGAAGGGAACCACTCCCGAGCTGATTCTCGACACGGTGTCCCGGGAAAAGTGTACCATTGTCTGGCTGCTGGTGCCGTGGGCCCAGGACATTCTGGATGCCATTGAGCAGGGGCGTGTGAATCTGGCTGATTATCATTTGGATCAGTGGCGGCTGATGCACATCGGCGCACAGCCGGTTCCGCCCAGCCTGATCGCTCGCTGGAAATCCGTATTTCCCCATCATCTTTACGATACCAATTACGGCTTGAGTGAATCCATCGGCCCGGGCTGTGTCCATCTGGGTGTGGAAAACATTGACAAGGTGGGAGCCATCGGCAAGCCCGGCTACGGCTGGGAAGCCAAAATTGTGGACGACACCGGTGCTCCGGTAAAGCAGGGCGATGTGGGCGAACTTTGTGTAAAAGGCCCCGGCGTCATGATCTGCTATTACCGGGACCCCAAAGCCACAGCGGAAACGCTGAAGGACGGCTGGCTCTATACGGGCGACATGGCCCGCATGGATGAGGACGGCTTCATTTATTTGGTGGATCGGAAGAAGGACGTCATTATTTCCGGCGGCGAAAACATTTATCCGGTCCAGATTGAGGATTTTCTCCGCAGCAATCCCATGATTAAGGATGTGGCGGTCATCGGGCTGCCAGACCATCGTCTGGGTGAAATTACGGCCGCTATTGTTGAGCGAAAGCCGGGATGCAGCTGCACTGAGGAGGACATTGAGGAATTCTGCCATCAGCTCCCCCGTTATAAACGTCCCCGCCGCATCATTTTTGCCGACGTTCCCAGAAACCCCACCGGCAAAATTGAAAAACCGAAGCTCCGGCAGAAATACTGCGGTGAAAACTTGGTGGCGGCCCAGATGAAGAGCTGAATTTTTCCTGCTGCGGCGGGCCTTTTTATGAAATTGTCGGTCTCTCTTTGAAATTTGTCTAAGGGAATCCCATAACATTCCGGTGAGCGCCTTCACTGTGGTTTGGCACCCGGAATTGTGCGGTATTGTCCTCAAAAATCCGGAGAGACCGCTTTTTACGGCTATTTTGTTTCGCGATTTAAATTAGATTTTGTTTAAAGCTTTTATGTATTAAAGCAAAAGTAGAAAGAAACAAAGGGGACACCAGTTATGTGGATTAAAATTTTATTTTTGGTTGTATTTTTTTCGGTGATGATCGGAATCGGTCTTTATTGCCGCCGCCATGCCACCGATGTAAACGGCTTTGTTTTGGGAGGCCGCTCCGTGGGCCCGTGGCTGACGGCATTCGCCTATGGCACTTCCTACTTCTCCGCAGTAATCTTCATCGGATATGCGGGCCAGTTCGGCTGGAAATTCGGCATTGCTTCCACGTGGATCGGTATCGGCAACGCCATGATCGGTTCTCTTCTGGCATGGGTCATTCTGGGGCGGCGCACCCGAATCATGTCCCAGCACCTGGACACCGCCACCATGCCGGAATTCTTCGGCAACCGCTTTCAGAGCAATGCCCTGAAAATCGGCGCGTCAGCCATTATCTTCATCTTTTTAATTCCGTATACCGCGTCCCTGTACAACGGACTGTCCCGGCTGTTCGGCATGGCCTTTGACATCGACTATACCGTCTGCATACTGATTATGGCAATTCTCACCGGTGTTTATGTAATCGCAGGCGGATATATGGCCACAGCCATCAATGACTTTATTCAGGGCATTATCATGCTGGTGGGAATTGTGATGGTGATCTGGGCGGTAATCCGGTCTCAAGGCGGATTTACTGCGGCTTTGGATGGGCTGGCCCGTGTGACCGACGATACGGTCAGCACTACGCCCGGAGTGTTCGCATCCTTTTTCGGGCCTGACCCGGTGAGCCTTCTGTCCGTTGTAATCCTTACCTCTCTGGGTACATGGGGGCTGCCCCAGATGGTACAGAAATTCTATGCAATCAAAAGTGAAAAATCAATTCACAAGGGTACCATTATTTCCACAATATTCGCTCTTGTAGTGGCAGGGGGCTGCTATTTTCTGGGGGGCTTCGGACGCCTTTTTTCCGACCGGATCGATCTTGCTTCCGGAGGATACGATTCCATTATTCCCACCATGCTGTCCGGGCTGTCTCCGGTTCTGATGGCGCTGGTCGTCATTCTGGTGCTGTCTGCCTCCATGTCCACCCTTTCTTCCCTGGTAATGGCGTCAAGCTCCACACTGACCATAGACTTCCTGAAGGGGACATTCTGCCGGAAAATGGATGACAAAAAGCAGGTTCGGGTAATGAGGCTTCTGATTGTTGTTTTTATCGCCATTTCTGTAGTGATTGCCATCATCCAATACAAGAGCTCTGTCACCTTTATCGCACAGATGATGGGAATTTCCTGGGGTGCTCTGGCAGGCGCTTTCCTCGCGCCCTTCCTGTACGGGCTTTATTGGAAACGTACCACCAAGGCGGCCTGCTGGACCAGTTTCATTTTCGGTGTGGGCTTTATGGTGGGGAATCTTCTGTTTCCTTCCCTTTACCCGGCCTTCCTAAGGTCTCCGATCAATGCGGGTGCATTTTCCATGCTGGCGGGGATCGTCCTTGTCCCCATCGTCAGTCTGATGACCCGGCCGCCGGAAAAGGATTTGGTGGATCACGCCTTTTCCTGCTATGAAAAAATGACCGAGGTTCCCCAGTCTGTAGCTCTGGGACAGGATGGGGCCGAAGAATAGAACAGACAAGGCGGCGCATGTTCCGGCTGACTTCAAGCGGGAACGTGCGCTGTTTTTTTGTTCTTTCCCAATGTATGTGAATGACTTGACAAACACTGGAAAGTATAATAATATATGAATAGATATTCATACGAAGGATGTGAGAACATGCCGGAGGAGCAAACCGGAGGACAAGGGGAGTATCTTTGCGCTCATCGGGAAATCGTGGAGCGGGTGACCGCATCCCTGCCGCCGGAAAGCACACTTTATGAACTGGCAGATCTGTTTAAGGTGTTTGGGGATTCCACGCGGATCCGAATTCTTTTTGCGCTGGCGGAGACAGAGCTTTGTGTCTGTGATCTTGCCCAGCTTCTGGGACTGACGCAAACGGCGGTATCCCACCAGCTTCGGTTGCTGAAATCGAGCAAGCTGGTACGGTTTCGGCGGGATGGAAAGATCTTGTTTTATTCGCTGGCGGACGACCATGTCCGGGGGATGATCGGAATGGGAATGGAGCATGTGAGCGAATAGCGGTGCGTTCGGAGAGAACGGGGTTTGCGGATAGAAGGGACAGGCTTTATAAAAACGGAGGAATGAGAATGCTGACTTTGGAGCATGTGGCTTGGGAATTGCCGAACGGAGGCGAAATTCTCAAGGATATTGATCTGGAACTGGGCAATGGAAAACTGGTGGTGGTTACCGGCCCCAACGGCGGAGGAAAAACAACGCTGGCAAAGCTGATTGCCGGAATCGGCCAGCCGTCTGCCGGGCGGATTTGGCTGGATGATGTGGACATCACCCACATGGACGTAACGGAACGGGCACGTCTCGGAATCGGGTATGCGTTTCAGCAGCCCGTCCGGTTCAAGGGGCTCACTGTCCGGGATCTTTTGGAAACGGCGGCGGGCAGCAGCCTGGACGAGGGTGAGCTTTGTCAGCTGTTGGGAAAAGTGGGACTGTGCGCCAACGAGTATGTGAACCGTGAGATGAACGCAAGCCTGTCCGGAGGCGAAATCAAACGGATTGAGATTGCCACTGTTCTGGCAAGGAAGGCCCGCTTTTCCATTTTCGACGAGCCGGAAGCCGGAATCGACCTGTGGAGCTTTGCCCGGCTGGTGGAAACCTTTGAGGAGCTTCGTGAGCAGGCAGACGGCACCATGCTGATTATTTCCCATCAGGAGAGGATCTTGTCCATTGCGGATGAAATCGTCGTGATTGCCAACGGACGGGTCAGAGCAGCGGGTTCCCGGGAGGAAATACTGCCCTCCCTGTTTTCGGATGAGCGTGCGGGCCGCTGCCCGCTGGGAAAGGAGGCTGTTCGGGTATGAATCACGTAACAGATCAGCTTTTGCAGATTGTGGCCGATTATAAAGGCGTGTTCAACGGTGCGTACAACATCCGTGAGGATGGGCAGTGCGCGGGAAGGCAGTCCACCGCCCATGTGAAGATCGAGTCCAAGGAGGATGCTCCCGGGCTGGTGATCCGCATTCTGCCCGGAACGTCTGGCGAGACCGTTTATATTCCCGCCTGCGTGACCAAAAGCGGCGTGGATGACTTGGTGTACAACGATTTTTATGTGGGCGAAGGGGCCGACGTGGTGATCGTTGCGGGGTGCGGCGTCCACAGCGAGGGGGAGGAGGAAGCCCGCCATAACGGAATTCACCGCTTTTTTCTGGAAAAGGATGCCCATGTGGTTTACCGGGAAAAGCATATTGGAATGGGAAAAGGAACTGGAACCCGTCGTATTGACCCGGTAACGGATGCACAGCTGAAAGAAAATGCCTGCCTTGAAATGGATACGGTGCAGCTGCGGGGAGTGGATTCCACTGTCCGAAAAACCCGTGCGGTGCTGGGAAAGAATGCACGGGTGGTTGTCCGGGAGCGGATTATGACGGATGGGGATGAAACTGCCCGGACGGAGTTTGAAGTGACTCTGGAGGGGGAAGGCTCCGCTGCGGATCTGGTATCCCGCTCGGTGGCCAGAGGGCATTCCCATCAGGAGTTTTATTCGCAGATGCGGGGCAGAAACCGCTGTACGGGGCATTCGGAATGCGACGCCATTCTGGTGGACAACGGAACCGTTACGGCGGCGCCCGCACTGGAGGCATCTCATGTGGATGCGGCGTTGATTCATGAGGCCGCCATTGGAAAGATTGCCGGTGAGCAGATTCTGAAGCTGCGGACGCTGGGACTTACCGAGACAGAGGCAGAGGAGAAGATTGTGTCGGGATTTTTGAAATAAGGAGCGGTGAGCATGAAATTTTCTGTCTGTCTGGATTCCTTTGGCTGGGGAGACAATCCGGAAGGGGGGTTTCGGATCATCCGAAAAGCCGGGATGAGCCATTACGAGTTTTGGTCGTGGTGGGACAAGGATGTGGAACAGCTGGCGGAATTCCAGCGGAAGTATGGGATAAGCCCTGCGGCATTCTGCACCAGATATTTTTCTCTGTCGGACAGAAGCCGGCACCCGCTGTATTTGGAAGGACTCCGGGAAAGCATTGCCGTTGCGCGGAAGCTCGGCTGCGGAATGCTGATCACGCAGGTGGGAGACCAGCTGCCGGATGTTCCCCGGGAGCGGCAGGTGGAGGCGGTCATTCAGGGACTTTCCGCCTGTGTGCCCCTTTTGGAGGAGTCCGGTATCACGCTTTTGTTTGAACCGCTGAATACCAAGCGGGATCACGGGGGATATCTTTTAAGTGGGAGCGGGGAGGCGGATGCCATCGCCCAGGCTGTGGGCAGCCCTTGGGTCAAGGTGTTGTTTGATTTCTATCATCAGCAGATCATGGAGGGCGACGTAATTCAAAACAGCATTGGGATGCTGGACAGAATCGGGCACTTCCACTGCGCCGGAAATCCGGGACGTCATGAGCTGGATACGGGTGAGCTTTCGTATGAAGGCATTTTTCGTGCGCTGGAGCAGGCAGGATATAAGGGGTACATCGGATTGGAATACGTGCCCACCCGTGACGTATGCGGGGAGCTGACCCGTCTGCAAACCCGTTTCGGCGGGTAGAATAACCGTCCTGAAAAAGCAGGAATCCCGCATGGAGGATGCGTCCTCCATGCGGGATTCCTGCTTTTTTTCCGTGCGTTATTTGTTCTTTACAAAGTTCCAGCTGTCACGGCACATGGCGTCAATGTCCCGCTTGGCTTCCCAGCCCAGTTCACGTTTGGCCTTGGAGGCGTCTGCGTAGCATTCGGCGATATCGCCGGGGCGGCGGGGAGCAATTTTATAGTTGACCGTCCGTCCGCTTGCTTTCTCAAAGGCGTGAACCATCTCCAAAACGGAGTAGCCCTTGCCGGTTCCCAGATTGTACGCTTCCGCACCGTGGATGCTTCCGAGCTTCTCCAGTGCCTTGACATGCCCTTCGGCCAGATCGCAGACATGAATGTAGTCCCGTACGCCGGTGCCGTCTACCGTGGGGTAGTCATCTCCGTAAATGCTGAGGCAGGCCAGCTTTCCGGCGGCAACCCGTGCAATATAGGGCATCAGATTGTTGGGGATTCCGGAGGGATCCTCGCCGATCAGGCCGCTTTCGTGGGCGCCGATGGGATTGAAATACCGGAGAAGCGCCACACTCCAGTCAGGTTCCGCCACACAGAGATCCCGAAGCATATTTTCGATCATCAGCTTGGTGGCGCCATAGGGATTGGTTGTGGAGAGGGGCATTTCCTCATGGAAGGGAGGCAGGTTGTTCATGCCGTAAACCGTAGCGGAGGAACTGAAGACCAGTTTCCCGACTCCGTATTTTTTCATCAGAAGGAGCAGGTTCAGGGTGCCGGTCAGGTTGTTGTTGTAGTATTCCAGAGGCTTGGAAACACTCTCCCCTACCGCTTTCAGGCCGGCAAAGTGGATCACGGCGTCAAATTTGTGCTCCTCAAAGATTTTCTCAAATCCGGCATAGTCCAGCATGTCGCATTCGTAAACCGGGAAGGTTTTTCCACTGATTTTTTCCACCAGCTTTACCGCGTCCGGAGAAGAATTGCAGTAATTGTCCATGATGACGATTTCATATCCGTTTTTCAGAAGCTCCACACAGGTATGGGAACCAATGTAGCCCGCGCCGCCGGTAACCAGAATTTTCATAAAAATCCACCTTTCCTGACAATCAATTTATTTTGTTTCCGCTTTGGCCGGCATCCGTTTTCCGGCGAGATATTTCTGATAGGCTGCCCGAAGCTCCTTGCTGGTTTCCTCGGGGCAGGTGGGGTTGCAGTGAGCCCAGACACCGGTTTCGCTGGAGGCGTTGAATTTCTGCTTCTCCGCACTCCGCATGGGCGGGAAAAACTCAATGTGAAAATGAAAATCAGCACTGTAATCGCCCGAATTTACCGGTGCGTTGTGCATGCACATCATATAGGGGAAACGATAATCAAACAGGGCGTCCAGCATTCCCACCACATCCCGGATGGTAATTCCGAGGGCGCTTTTTTCCTCGTCGGTAAGGTCGGTCATGTAGGAAGTGTGGCGGTTGGAAATGATGTAAACGCCGTAGGGGTATTCGCAGTAGAAGGGCAAAAATACCGTAAAATGCTCATTGCGGAAGATAATTCTGCGTCCGTCGGAGATTTCATTTTCCAGCATATCACAGAAAATGCACTTTCCCTTTTCCTGATAGTATTCCCGTGCAGACCCGGTTTCCAGCTCCATCTTTTTGGGCAGGAAGGGGTAGCCGTACATCTGACCGTGGGGGTGGGGCATGGTAACGCCCACTACGTCGCCCCGGTTTTCAAAGGGAAACACATATTTGATGTTTTCGTCGGAGCGCATCGCTTCAAACCGCTCGCACCAGAGATCCACCAGCTTGCGCATATGGCTGTCGGAAAGCTGGGGGAGGGTCACTGTATGCCCCGGAGAGTAAAGAATGACCTCACACTTTCCGTAAGAAGGCCGTACTTTGAAAAAGTCGTTGGCCACATCGTCGGGCTCCGGCGGAGTCTGGGACAGAGCGGGAAAATCGTTGTCGTATTTCAGCACCTCGTAATCAGGTACGTTTCCAAAGTTGGGGCAAAAAGGGCAGTAGTCCTTGGGCATCTGGGGGCGGTTCTGCCGGTTGGATGCGATCATGATCCAGTCTTTGGTGAGGGGGTGCCATCTTAATTCTGCCATTTGGTTCGATCCTTTCCCAGTTGAGATAATAGTGGGCCGCCTGTGAAACCAGCCGGAACCCGGCGGCACCCTGTAATTACAGCAGCCGCATTCCGCCTACCGGGCGGATCTGCAGAATATGGCAGCTTCCTTTTCCAAGGAGCCCATCCATTTCCGCGGTAAAGGTATCCAAAAATTCCACCGGCACAAAGGTCTGCACCGTACCGGCGAATCCACCGCCGTGAACCCGCCATGCGCCGCCTTTGGGAGCCAGAAGGCGTTCACAGTAAGCCAGCACAAGGGAAACACCCTGCATCTCCGGATGGGCGGGGGAATAAACGTTTTGCAGATAGCAGTAGGAAGAGCGTCCGGATTCAATGACCAGCTGCTTAAAGCGGTCAAAATTCCCGGTAATTCCCTGTTCCAAGGCATCCATTTCCTTTACGACCCGCTTGTTGTCCTCGTAAAAATGGATGGCACGCAGGATGGCACGGTCGCTGACCTGATTGCGCAGCTCCGGAA
The DNA here is from genome assembly GCA_048358235.1 of Oscillospiraceae bacterium. Lineage (GTDB taxonomy): Bacteria > Bacillota > Clostridia > Oscillospirales > Ruminococcaceae > Paludihabitans. The sequence goes on along the minus strand of DBGCDL010000109.1, from coordinate 31,271 downwards.
CGGCGGCGTAGAAATCCGCTTCCGGCACTTCCCGCAGTACTTCCTTGCCCCAATAAGCGGCAATCGTTTTCATCTCGGCGGGAATGGCGGCGTAGTCCGGAGTCAGATCGGCATGGCTGCAGCGGGTGTCAATAATGCAAAGCGCATGGCCGGAGGCGGAAAAGTTGAAATCCACTTTGCAGACCAGCGGATTTTCCCTGTTCTCAAAGTCGATCATTACCAGTCCGCCTACACTGGAAGCGGTCTGATCCATCAGACCGGAGGGCTTTCCGAAATAGACGTTTTCGGCATACTGACCGACCTGCGCAATCTTTAAGGCAGTCTCCTTTTTCTCACAGAACAGCTCGTTGATGATGGTGCCGATCAATACTTCAAAGGCAGCGGAAGAGGAGAGTCCTGATCCGGAGAGCACATCAGAGGTGGTATAGGCATCGAATCCCCCTACAGGGTAGCCCATTTCGGTGAACCTGGCGCAGACGCCGCGAATCAGGGAGACTGAGGAATTGGCTTCTTCCGGACGGCAGGCGGTATCTTTGGCATCCAGAATATCCTCGTCATAGCCTTCGGATTTGACCCGGATTTGGGAATCCTCCCGCAGTGAGACGACGGCGATGACATCCAGATTCACACTGGCGGCAAGCACGCGGCCCCGCTGATGGTCCGTGTGGTTTCCTCCCACTTCGGTGCGCCCCGGTGCACTGAAAATGGCAATGGGACGGTTTCCTCCATAAATTTCCGCAAATCGGTCAATGGCCTTCAACAGGCGGTCAATCTTGGATTTTTTGGCTTCTTCCGAGGCACAGGCATACATGTGCGTAATCTGGTCGTCATATGTACCGGAGGCAATCCGTTTTTTGGCCTCCTCCGCAGACAGCATGGAAAGAGCGGACATACTTGTTCTCCTTTCGGGAAGTTGGTATTCTAAGGAACCTCTGATTCATTCTTTATTTGTACTTCATTATGGCGCCCAAACCGCCAATTTGCTTACTTGAGCGGTTTTAGAAGCCATTTCGTCAGAGATTCCTTAAAGCGCGTCAAGGCGCTTCCTTACTTTCAGATTACTTTATTTTGCAGCATTTGGCAATGCCGAATTGTTCTATTTTTATGGAAAAATGTTGCACGATCTTGCAGACGTCCGGTTTCACTGCTATAATGATGTCATCAGTGAGGAGCGCCGCCGCCCGAATTTTCGACGCAGGCGGCGGTGCCGGGATAAAGCCAAACGGAAGGAGGGGCGGCGCAATGGCAGAACCCTTTAAGCATTCCTATAAGGTTCAGCCCTGGGAGGCCGTTTCCCTTTCCGTCTACAATGTGGGGTTTCAGAAATGTGAACCGCTGTATGGCTGGGGCCCGGGTGTGCGGGATCATTTTCTGATTCACTATGTCCTGTCCGGGAAGGGGAGCTATCGGACAGGCGGCAGAGAATATATTCTTCATGCCGGTGACGCTTTTTTGGTGTATCCGGATACCGAGGTCTATTACGCGGCTGACAGCGATGATCCGTGGGAATATTACTGGGTGGGCTTTTCCGGAAGCGATGCTGCGCCGCTGTTGGAACGGACGGAGTTTACCCCGCAGCACCCGGTGATTTTTGCCGGGTACGGCGAAGAGCTGAAGGAAGCGCTGCTGGACATTTATCAGGTGCGGGGCGGGAGCGCCGGGGAACAGACCCGGATGACCGGAAAGCTTTACGGGGCATTGGCACTGCTGATGAGCAAGGCGGCACTTCCGGAAAAGGAAGATTCCGGCGGGCTCCATTCCCTTCGGCAGGCAGAACGTTTCATCGCCTGCAACTATTCCCGGGATATCCGGATCGAGGACGTGGCAGAGTTTATCAGCTTGAGCCGAAGCTCACTTTACCGGATTTTCATGCAGTACCGGGGAGAATCCCCAAAAGAATATCTGGCCAGGCTCCGGATCCGCCGTGCCTGTGAGCTACTGCGGGAGACGGAGCTCTCCATCGGGGCCATTGCGACTTCGGTGGGCTACAGCGATAATTTGTATTTTTCCAAATCCTTTCATAAAATCAAAGGGATGACTCCTACGGCATTCCGGGAGAAGCGGAAAATAGACCAATAGTCTGGAATATCATTGGTCGGAAGGGGATATGAGGTATGAAGGCATCCAATGTCACCGCGCTTCGGATGGAGCGGCAGCATCTGTATCATCCCGTGCCGGAAGAGGAGTATGACGCCCTGTTCCGGGAAATGTCCCCGGTGCCCACGGAATACTGGTGTGCACCGGGAAGCCCGCCCTCTCTGCCCGGCCATGTGGATTTTGACGACGGGAACTATAACTTCCGCCGCAGGAGCCGGAGAGAAATCAGAAAAGGAAGGTTTGCGGCAGAGGGAATCGCTTACGCCGCGGAGGAGGACTGGGAACTTTTTGCCTGTCTTTACCGGAAGGAAATTAAAAATCTTTCTTTTCTTCAGCAAAAGCTGCTGGAATTGCTGAAGCAGGAGGGCCCTATGAATATCGGGCTGATCAAGGAGTTCAGCGGACTTTTGGTCAAGGAGATCACGCCTGCGCTCCACAAGCTTCAGTCGGCATTTCTGGTTTATGAGGATCAGCAGGACAGCGAAGGCGACCGGGGATGGTACCTCTTTGAAACGGAATTTCCCGATGTGGATCTCTGCCGTTACACCCGGCAGGAGGCGCTGCAGCATGTGCTGCCCCGGTTCGCGCGGCTTTCCGTATTCTTTTCGCTGGAGATGGCGCATTCTTTTTTTCGGCTTCCGGCAAAGGAGCTGAATGCGGCCATCGCCGCCCTGGAGAAAGAAAAGATTCTGGAGCCGGCGGAGCTGGAAGGGGAAAAGGGATGGATCCTTTCCGGGGACAGAGAGTTTCTGGAGGCCCCCGGGATGCAAAGCCCTCCCAACGGAGTGCTGCTGCTGCAGAGAAACGATTTTTGGGCCAAAACCAACGAGTTTCGCTTGAAGGAGGAATTTTCCTCTCAATGGGACGTCCTTTGCTGGGTGATGATTGACGGAAGCTTTCGGGGGGCAGTTACAGGAAAATTTCGATTCGGCCCCCATCAGGTGGAAGAGGTCGTTCTGGGGCCGTGCGAAAAAGAGGCGCTTTCCCGACAGGAGGAGATTCTTTCGGCAGTTGCCGCTCGTTTCGGTTCCCATGCCCATCCCATATTTCGGCGGATACCGGCATAAAAACTGCCCGCACAAAGCATTGCTTTGTGCGGGCAGTTTTTACACAGGAAATCAGCAGAGCTTTCTTTCCTGAATGCGCAGGATGCGATAGCTTTCCGCCTCCAACTCAAGCGAAAGCTGTCCTTGCTCCAAAAGGCTCTCTTCACCGCTGTCCAGATCTGTGATGCATCCGAAATTCAGTGCCCGGATGCTCTCCCATATCTCTTCCGGCACTCCGGCCCGAAAGGCGGAAAGATCAATTTTAGCCGTAAGCGGCAATTTGCATCTGCTGACACAGGTCAGCAGCATTTCATTCCATACAGGAACGCCGAAGGCATCCTCGCCGTTCACGGTAAAGCGCAGAATGGCGATCACATCCTCGGTGACGGCGAGGAAGGAGGCGTATCCGCCGGTCAGGGCAGTCTCCTGCCGCCGGAGAGCACTGATTTTCTCATAAAAGAGCGCCATGTCCGGATCCCGCTTCTCAAAAGGTTTCCGGTTAAAGGGATCCTTCAGCCCCTGCATTCCGTATTCGTCCCCATAATAGATGCAGGGAATTCCGGGAACGGTAAACTGCAGTACTGCCGCCAGCCTCTGGAGCTGTGCGCCTTTTCGGTCGTCCTCCGGCCGGACGGTAAAAACAGCCTGTTCTTCCCGGGTCATGCCCTCACCGTCTACGCCGCCGGTGGAGAGCACCGTCCGAATACGGGGCACATCGTGGGAAGAGAGCAGATTCATCAGTGCATAGTACATGGGCCGGGGATAATTCAGCTGCTGTCCGGTGAGAAAATCGGCCAGCTGGAATCCGTCGATGCGGCGGAGAAAAAATCCGATGACCGCATCCCGAAAGGGGTAATTCATGACGGAATCCAACCCGCTGCCCAGAGCATAGCGGCGCCTGCAGCCGTAGCTGCACTTGGTGGTGGCATCCTCCCATACCTCGCCCAGCAGAAACCGGTCGGGGCTTTTCTCTTTCACCGCCGTCCTCATTTTTTCAATGATCTCGTCCGGAAGCTCGTCCGCCACATCCAGCCGGAACCCGGATGCGCCCAGATTCATCCAGTGCTTCAAAACACTGTCCTCTCCGGTGATAACGTACTCCTGCCAGGACTGGTCCTGCTCGTTGACTTCGGGGAGGCTTTTGAATCCCCACCAGCACTGGTAATCGTCCCGGTCTTTCCGGAAAGTGTACCACGGATAATAGGGGGAAGTCTCTCCCTGATAAGCCCCCGGTTCCGGATAACAGCCTTCCTTGTTGAAATACCGGCTGTCCGCGCCGGTATGGGAGTAAACCCCGTCCACCAGAATCCGGATTCCCGCCGTTTCCGCTTCCCGGCACAATGCGGCAAAGTCTTCATTTGTGCCCAGAATAGGGTCTACTGTTTTGTAGTCGGCGGTATCATACCGGTGGTTAGAGGCGGCTTCGCAGATGGGATTGCAGTAGACTGCCGTAATCCCCAGCCGGTTCAGCCGGGGAAGCTCCTTGGCAATCCCGGCCAGATCGCCGCCGAAAAAGTCACAGGGAAAGTATTCGCCTTCCTCCTCAATGGGCCGATAGAGGGGAAGCTCGTCCCAGCGTTCGTGAACCACACAGACCCGCCCCATTTTCCGGTGACTGGCGAGTCCGTTTTCCAAATTGCGGGGATTCCCTCTGGAGAAGCGATCGGGAAAAATCTGGTACATGACACCCTCCCGCACCCATGACGGCGTCTCAAAATCCGCCGCATAGACGGTCAGCTGAAAGCTGGGACAGGGTTCCTGATAGAGAATGCCCTCCCCTTGATTTTTCCCTGAGGGGCCGTAATACCGGGTGCCTTCCTCCGTCTGAAAATGGAAAAAATACCACAGAACGCAGGGCTTTCCGGGGGCTGTCAGAGAAAAGCGCCACATGCCGTCCGCATATTCCATGTCGCAGTCGGTCTCGGTGTTATCCCGGAAAATCCGGATTTTCATGTCAGAAACCCCTTCCCCATAAACGCAAAGCAAGGCGCTCTCATTTGTTTTGAGAGCGCCGAGCGGGTTCCGGAAAAGGGAAATGCTCGAGTTATGCTGTATCATCATAAGGCGGTATCGATCCTTTGCCATAAATCTCGGAAAAGATTCCGGGCCGTATCAGCGGTCAAAACCCTTTAAGTGCCAGATACGGTCATTGTATTCCAGAATGGTCCGGTCAGAACTGAAAAATCCTGACTTTGCTGTATTGATCGCGGCTTTTTTCATCCAGGTGAGAGGTTCACGCTGATAAAGGTGGCGGGCCCGGTCGAAGGCGTGAATGTAGGAAGCAAAGTCATAGAGCAGGAAATACGGATCCGCACCTCCGTAGTCCCCAAACAGAAGCGATTGGTACAAATCCGAAAAACGGTGGTTGGATACTCCCGGAAGAGTCCCGTCAATGAGCCGATTGACCGCATTCCGAACATCCATATTCTTTTCGTAGATCTCTCCGGGCCGGTAGGAGTGATAGCGCTTCATACTGCTGATGTCTTCTTCACCGGCACCGAAAATAAAGATGTTGTCCTTGCCCACCTGATCGTAAATTTCGATGTTTGCCCCGTCCATCGTGCCCAGAGTCAATGCACCGTTCATCATAAACTTCATATTTCCCGTGCCGGAGGCTTCCAGTCCCGCGGTGGAAATCTGCTCGCTGATGTCGGCGGCGGGAATCAGCAGCTCCGCGTTGGACACGCTGTAGTTTTCGATGAAAACCACCTGCAGAAGCGAGTTGGTCAGCGGGTCATTGTGGATCAGATCGGCAATGGCGTTAATCAGCCGGATGATATTTTTGGCCCGCAGATAGCCGGGCGCCGCTTTGGCCGCAAAGAGGAAGACGATGGGCTGGGTCAGAAATCTGGGGTTTTCATGCAGCTTGTTGTACAGATAGAGAATGTGCAGGCACTTGAGCAGCTGACGCTTGTATTCATGGAGCCGCTTGGCCTGAACGTCAAAAATCGCGTCAGTGCGCAGTTCAACTCCCTGGGCGGAATACAGATAGTTTGCCAGCCGGACTTTGTTTTCCTGTTTTACGCCGGCATAAAGCTTCAGGAATTCTTCGTCCCCGGTGAAGGGCATCAGCTTTTCAAACTCCCGGTAATCCTTCAGGAAGCCGTCCCCGATGACCGATGTCATCAGCTTTGTCAGGCCGGGATTAGCCACTGCCAGCCACCGGCGGTGGGTGATGCCGTTGGTAATAGCGAGAAACTTTCCGGGGGAGACCCGGTATTCATCCGCAAACAGCTGCTGCCTGAGAATTTCGCCGTGCAGCTGGGAAACGCCGTTGACGTGCCCGCAGACTGCCACGCAGAGGTTTGCCATTCGGATCTGATTGTACGCTACGATGGACATCCGGCTGATGCGATCCATATCTCCGGGGAAAAACCGGTTCAGCCAGCGGCAGTATTTTTCGTTCATGGCCTGCACAATGCTGTAGATGCGGGGAAGCAGAAGTTTGAACATCTGCTCGTCCCAGCATTCCAGCGCCTCTGCCAGAATCGTATGATTGGTATAATTAAACATGCTTTGAACGATGGCATAGGCGCTGTCCCAATCAAAGCCCTCCTCGTCCATCAGAATCCGCATGAGTTCCGGGATGGCCAGCGTCGGATGGGTGTCGTTGATCTGGATGGCGGCATGGCTGGGCAGGGTATGCAGGTCGCCGTATTTTCGCTTGTGCTCCTTCACCAGATACTGCATGGTGGCGGAGGTGAAGAAGTAAAACTGCTTCAGGCGGAGCAGCTTGCCCTGCTCGTGGTTGTCATTGGGATAGAGCACCTTGGTGATGACCTCGGCAAGCTCCCGCTCCTCCATGGCCTTGACATATTCGCCCCGGTCAAAGAAGTTCATGTTGAAGCGGTCCTTGGCCCGGGCGCTCCAGAGGCGGAGTGTGGCGGGATAGGGCGACTGGTAGCCCACAACGGGAACGTCGTAGGGTACGGCCAGCACGGTATTGTAATTCTTGTGGACAGGCGTCATATGATTTTCTGTCCAGACTTCTTCGATCTCGCCGTTGAAGCGAACCTCCACCGCATCGTCCGGCCGCTCCATTTCCCAGATGTAGCCGTCCTCGATCCAGTTATCCTCCAGCTCCACCTGCTCGCCGTCCACGATTTTCTGCCGGAACAGGCCGTATTCATAGCGAATGCCGCAGCCCATGGCGGGAAGCTCAAGGGTGGCCAGCGAATCCAAAAAGCACGCCGCCAGCCGTCCCAGCCCGCCGTTGCCCAACCCCGCATCCTTTTCCTGATTGGCGATGTCGCTGAGGTTCAAGCCAAGGCTGTCAAAAGCACTCCGGTATTTCTCCAGTATGCCGAGATTGATCATGTTGTTGATATAGGCCCGGCCCATCAGGAATTCGGCCGACAGATAATAGACCTTTTTGAGGTTTTCCTCCTCTGCCTTTTCCTTTGCGGAAACCCACATATCAACGATTTCATCCCGGATACAGATGGCACTGGCTTTATACAGCTCCTCCATGGAAGCGGTTTCCAGCGTTTTTCCGAAGTGACGCTTGAGCTTGCCGACGATATTCCGGACTTCCGAGCTGTTGGCCGCCGTATCCGGCATTTTTGTGTCCTTTTCTGCTTCTGTCAAATGGATTCCTCCTGTGCACGCAAGGCATAAGCCGTAAACTGAATGGCGCGCCCTGACTAATTTGTAATAAGTGAAAGATAAAGCTCCCGGTATTTTTGAGCGGAGCGGATAAAGCTGTTGTCCTCGTTCATGGCTCGCTTCATGAGCATTTCATGAGTCTCGGGGCGTTTGACGGTATCCAGACCCAGACGGATTACCTCCAGCATGTCATGAGCGTTGTAGTTGCAGAAGGTGAATCCGTTGCCTTCGCCCGTAAATTCATTGTAGGGCCGAACCGTATCCCGCAGGCCACCGGTTTCCCGAACCACCGGCAGGGTGCCGTACCGCAGGGAAATCATCTGTGAAATGCCGCATGGCTCAAACTGGGAAGGCATCAGGAAGAGATCGGAGCCGGCGTAAATCTGGTGAGCCAGAGCGTTGTCGTAACCGATATAAGAGCAGACACGTCCTTTGTAGGCGTGCTCCATGCCCCGGAAAAAGCTTTCGTAGGCGGGGTCTCCGGTGCCCAGAAGAAGGATGGAAACATCTTCCTTCATTATTTCATTAAACACCCGCATAATCAGGTCGAAGCCCTTTTGCGATGTCAGACGGCTCACCATGCCGATCAAAGGCACGGATGGATCGGAAGTCAGCCCCATGGAGGTCAGAAGAGCCTTTTTATTCTCGGCTTTCCCGGAAAGCTCCTCTGCGGAATAATGATACCTGATGTAGCGGTCGGAGGCGGGATCGAATTCTTTGGTGTCGATTCCGTTCAGGATTCCCGTCAGATCGTTCTTTCTGGCGTTCAGGATACCCTCCAGCCCATAGGCATAGTAAGCCAGCTGCAGTTCTTCCGCATAAGTGGGGGACACCGTGCTGATTTTGTCTGCAAATACCAGCCCTGCCTTCATGAAGTTGGCACAGCCGTAGGCTTCCAGATATTCCGAAGAATAATACCGGGGTTCAATGTCCAGCAGATCGTTCACGAAGCCGAAGGGAAACTTACCCTGATACATCATGTTGTGAATGGTGAAGAGGGTCTTGCAGTCCTTTAGAGGAGTATTCCAATACTGTGTTTTAATCAGCATGGGAATCAGCGCGGTATGCCAGTCGTTGCAGTGGATCACATCGGGGATAAAGCCGATCCGTTCCAGCGATTCCAGTACTGCACGGGTGAAAAAGGCGTATTGCTCCCCTTCCGGCTCGCCGCCTTTGTAAATAGGGCCGCCGAAGTAATATTCATTGTCGATGAAGTAGAAAACCACTCCGTTCAGGGTAAGGGTTTCCACGCCCACGTATTGGCTTCTCCACCCCAGACGGACGGTAAAATCCGTTAGATGGACAATCTGATCCCCGTACTTTTCCTTTATCACTTTATGATAAGGGAGGATGACCCGGGCGTCAAGCCCCAATTTGACCAGCTCTCCGGGGAGAGTGCCCAATACATCCGCCAACCCGCCTGTTTTGGCAAAGGGCATACATTCCGCTCCCGCCAGAAGGATTTTTGCTGCAGCATCCATCACACGTTAGCCCCCTTTGGAATAATGACCGGGTATTCTCTGCTTCCGGCCAGAATGGAATTGGGACGAACCGTCACTTTTTTGTCAAGGATGACGTTGGACAGGGTTGCGTTGGAGTAAATGTCGCTGGACTGCATGATAATGCTGTCTTTAATCACTGTGCCCTTGGCCACCTTGACGCTGCGGAAGAGGATGCTGTTTTCCACAGTTCCCTCGATTTCACAGCCGGAACCGATCAGGCTGTTCTTTACGGAAGCCTTGGTGCCGTACTTGGTAGGCGCTTCATCCTTAATTTTCGTATAAACGTTGTTGCCGGAATAGAAAAGGTCCTTCTGCACTTCCGGACGGAGAAAATCCATATTCAGCTTGTAATAGGAGGCAACGGAACGCAGACGGCCCACATAGCCTTTGTGTTCGTAGCCGTAAACCTTCAGGCTGCCCAGATTGTTCATGATGACGTCTGTGGCCAGATTGAATTTTCCCCGGGAAGCGGCGTCCTCCACAAGATACTGGAGAAGGTCTTTTTTAATCAGATAAATGCCCATGCTCATTTTTTCGTAAGCACCGGCCGCACCGTGAATTTTCATATCGACAACCCGTCCGTCTTCGTCCGTGGTAAAACGCACGTCCTGATACCGGTCGGCCCCCACGATATCGCTGTCCTCCACACTGTACATCATGGTGATGTCCGCACCGGTGTCCAAATGACGTTCAAACATCTCCTGATAGGTGTCATTGTAAACGGTGTGGGCGCCGGAAAGCAGACAGTATTTCTGCTGTGCCCGCCGGAGATAGGAGCTGGCACCCTTGAGCGTGTCGATCATTCCCCGGTAGCTGCCCTGATTTTCATCCGTATCATAGGGCGGAAGAATAAACAGGCCGTCGCTCTTCCGGTTCAAGTCCCATTCTTTTCCGGAACCCAGATGATCCATCAGAGAATGGTAATTTCTCCGGGGAATGACGCCGATATTCCGTATCCCGGAATTCACCATATTAGACAGCACAAAATCAATGACCCGGTAGCGTCCGCCCACCGGCAGAGCCCCCACAGACCGTTTATTTACAAGCTCCCGGAGGTTCATGTTTTCCTCTCCGGCATAAATAATTCCAAATACTTCTTTTCTCATGATCCTGACAATCCTTTCGTAGCCATTTTGTAAAAGCCCGGCGTCAGCCGGAGGCGGAAGAGAAATTCCGCCGTTTGAAGTTCTTGCGAAAGAGAGCTATCTGGCCTTGGGATAGAGCATTTCGCCCTCAGGGATTTCAGCGGAGGCGGGAATGGTCAGCTCACTGCCGATTACCGTTATTTTGCCCTCGCCGCCGATTTTCGCATTTTCCGAAATGGTAACCTCTTCATCCACAATGGCCTTTATGACATGGGCGCCTGCATGGACCACCGTTTCCTGCATGATGATGCTGTCCTCGATCACCGCGCCTTTTTCCACGACTACGGAAGGAAAAAGGATGCTGTTGCGCACTTCGCCCATCACCCGGCAGCCGTCACCCACAATGCAGTTTTCCAGCCTGGCATCCTCTCCCACATAGTGGGGAGGCTTGATCAGGTTTCTGCCGTAAATTCTCCAGGCACTGTCATGAAGGTCAAGCTCCGGCTTCTCCTTGAGCAGATCCATATTGGCCTCCCACAGGCTTTCGATGGTTCCCACGTCCTTCCAGTAGCCGTGAAACAGATAGGCAAACATTTTTTCGCCGTTACCCAGCATATTGGGAATGATATTCTTCCCGAAATCGTTGGAAGAATGGGGATCCTTCGCATCCTCCAGAAGGTATTCCTTTACCTTTTTCCAGGTGAAGACGTAAATTCCCATGGAAGCCAGATTGTTTTTCGGCACCGGGGGCTTTTCTTCAAACTCCACAATCCGCATGTCGCTGTCGGTGTTCATGATTCCGAAGCGGGACGCTTCTTCCATGGGCACTTCCATCACCGCGATGGTGGCGTCCGCACCGTTTGCTTCGTGGTAGCCGATCATCTTGTCGTAATCCATGGTGTAGATGTGGTCGCCCGACAGGACAAGGATGTATTCGGGATCATATTTTTCAATAAAGTGGATGTTGTGATAAATGGCGCTGGCGGTGCCGGAATACCACTCTCCCTTTTTCCCCTTGACATAGGGAGGGAGCACATAGGCACCGCCGGACATTACGTCCAGATCCCATGTAGCGCCGTTGCCGATGTATGCATTTAATTCGAGCGGCTCATACTGCGTCAGAACACCTACCGTGTCGATCCCGGAATGGGTGCAGTTGGACAGCGGGAAGTCGATGATTTTGTATTTTCCTCCGTAAGGCACGGCAGGTTTTGCGCGGTTTTGTGTCAGCGCGTATAAGCGGCTTCCCTGACCTCCCGCAAGTAACATGGCAACGCATTTTTTCTTGACGATCATGATGGTGTCCTCCTGATGATTGATAGTTATAATATAGAGCAGAGTATCGCTTGGGGATTTATTCGCTGAAATCATTGGCTTTCAGAAAAACCGGGACAAATATGCGGTATTCCGGCGGCGGATTGCCTTCGGATCAGCACTGTTTGTCAGCCGTGGATTTTTCCGGCGGCAGCTTTCCGGCTTCTTCAAATTCCAGATAAACCGTGGCGAGAGGCGGAACGGTAACCCGTGCGCTGGCGGGAAGCCCCAGATAAGGAATGTCCGACACGGGGATCTCCTCTCCGGAGCAGACGCCGCTTCCCCCGAAAACCGTGCTGTCGCTGTTAAACAGCTCCCGCAGGGTTCCCGCCGCTGGAAGGGGAAGGAGGTAGTCCCGGCGAACCACAGGGGTGAAATTGGTGAGGCAGACAATCTGCTGTCGCTTTCCACGCCACGGCCGGGAAATCCGAAGAAAAGCGGTTACCGAGTTGTCCCGGTCATCGGGGCAAAGCCACTGGAATCCTTCCCAGCTGTCCTCAATCTCATAAAACGAACGGTGTTTTTGGTAAAACCGGTTGAGCCTGCGGACATATTCCGCCATTTCCCTGTGGGAGTCGTACTCGAGCAGAAACCAGTCCAGCTCCTGCGCATAATTCCATTCGATAAAGTGGGCAAATTCGTTTCCCATGAAGAGAAGCTTTTTCCCCGGATGGGCGAAGAGAAACCCGTAAAAGGCCCGGAGCCCCGCAAATTTCTGCCAGTAGTCGCCGAACATTTTGTCCACCATGGAGTGCTTGCCGTGAACCACCTCATCGTGGGAGAACGCCAGGACATAGTTTTCGCTGAAGGCGTACTGCATGGAAAAGGTGACATTGTTGTGAATGCCTTTTTTGAAGAGATGATCCGTTTCCATGTATTTGAGCATATCGTTCATGAAGCCCATGTCCCATTTGAAGGTGAAGCCCAGCCCGCCGTCGTAAGGCGGCTTTGTCACCATGGGGTAGGCGGAGGATTCCTCCGCCACCGTAATTACGCCGGGATACTGGGACAGCACGGTGGCATTGAGCTTTTTCAGAAATTCGATTGCCTCCAGATTTTCGTTCCCGCCGTATTTATTTTTGACGTACTGCCCTTCCTCTTTGCAGAAATTGAGGTAAAGCATGGAGCTGACCGCATCAATGCGGAACCCGTCGATATGATAGAAGTCAACGAAAAACATGGCGTTGGAAATCAGGAAGCTGACCACCTCGGGCCGTCCGTAGTTGAACAGCATGGTGCCCCACTGGGGCTGTTCCCCCTGACGGGGGTCGGCGTGCTCAAACAGTGCGGTACCGTCGAAACGGCGCAGTCCGTGCTCGTCCCGGGGAAAATGGCCGGGAACCCAGTCCATCAAAACCCCAATGCCGTTCTGATGCAGCGTGTCCACCAGATACATGAAATCCTGCGGAGTGCCGTAACGGGAAGTGACGGCATAGTATCCGGTGACCTGATATCCCCAGGAGCCATCAAAAGGATGCTCGGACAGGGGCAGAAATTCCACATGGGTGAATCCCATCTTTTTGACGTAATCCGTCAAAGGCTTGGCCAGTTCCCGGTAGGTATAAAAACTGCCGTCGGGTTTTTGGCGCCATGACCCGGCATGCACTTCGTAAATGGAGACCGGACGTTTCAACAGCTGGGTTTTCTTCCGTTTTTCCAGATAATCTCCGTCCGACCAGCTGTAATTTTTCAGATTCCACACTCTGGAGGCGGTTTGCGGGCGAAGTTCGCTGAAAAAGGCGAAGGGATCGGCTTTGTAATGCGTCTCGCCGTCCTTCCCGCGGATGAGGTATTTATAGGTGTCCCCATCCTTTAATCCCGGCACAAGGGCGATATGTATGCCTCCGGTGATCCGCTCCATCGGGGTGGCGTCCGGACTCCAGCCGTTAAAGTCTCCTACCAGGCTGACGCTTTGGGCATTGGGAGCCCAAACACAGAACCGGTAGGCGTCCAAATCCTCCAGATAGTGACACCCCATAGTCAGATAGGCTTTCTGTGCGTTGCCGGTATTGAAGAGAAAAATGTCATCCTGACTGACACAGGACATGAGAGAATTGGCGGGCATGGTGTTCATTCCTTTCTGCGTCCGCGCGAGAAACTGCTTCGCGAGATTTTTCATTCCGATTCCTCCGGATGCTGCCGCCTGTGGGACCGGAGAAACGACTGTGGAAAGAGATGCACTTTGCTGCCCTTTCCGCGGCTTCACGGGCCTCAGATCAACCGCTCAATCGGGCAAATTCACGGCTTTGAAGGAACCGTCAACTCCATATAAGAAATGAATCGGAGGTTTCTTAAAAAGGAAGTCAAATGCTTCACTGATCAGAAAGCCGTTTTTAATCTATATGTGGCATTTTTCTAAAAATGACCGCGGTTGGGTTTTACGGAAGGAAAAGGTCTTGAAATTTTGTAAATTACGATAAAAAGCAGCGGTATAATTAGCTAATATGTATAATAATTATATTATTATTATAGCACATTTTATCCATATAATACAATAGAAAACAAAATAATTTACAAATCAAGAGGTAAATCTTTCCTGAAATTTGAAAGCCGACTTAAAAAAACGTCTGTGCTTTCCCCGGGAAAGCACAGACGTTTCTAAAGGTCAATCGAGAGTGAGACAGGGCAGTGATCGCTGCCGAAAATATCGGAAAGAATTTCGGCAGACCGTATGGCATCCCGAACCCGCTCGGAGAGCAAAAAATAGTCAATGCGCCAGCCGGCGTTATTGGCCCGGGCATTGTACATGTAGGACCACCATGAGTACGCGATCCGGTCCGGATGAAGAAAGCGGAAACTGTCCACAAAGCCGGACTGGAGCAGACGGGTCATTTTGTCCCGCTCCTGATCGGTAAATCCGGCGTTCTGACGGTTGGATTTTGGATTTTTCAGGTCCATTTCCTCATGCGCCACGTTCATGTCACCGCAGACAATGACCGGTTTCTTCTCATCCAGCGCTTGAAGGTATTCCCGGAAATCATCCTCCCATTCCATCCGGTAGGCAAGGCGGGTCAGACCCCGCTGGGAGTTGGGAGTGTAGACATTGACCAGATAAAAGCGGTCGAATTCCAATGTAATTGCCCGGCCTTCTCCGCCATGATTTTCCTTGCCGATGTCATACGAGACCGAAAGCGGAGCAATGCGGGAGAACACCGCAGTTCCGGAATACCCTTTCCTTACCGCGCTGTTCCAATACTGCCGGTATCCCTCAGGGGAAAATTCTGCCTGACCTTCCTGCATCTTCGTCTCCTGAATGCAGAAAATGTCCGCGTCCGATTCTCTGAAAAAATCGGCGAATCCTTTGGTCAGGCAGGCACGCAATCCGTTGACGTTCCATGAGACAAGCTTCATTGACACCGCTCCTTTTGAAAGTTATGTACGGCGGAGAAACTGATGGATCTCTTCCGGAATATGGGCGATCAGTTCCGCCCCCTCCCTTTGGAGTTCCTCTTCTCCCCGGAATCCCCACGCTGCGCCGCAGCTGTGGGTGAGCGCGTTTTTGGCGGTCTGGATATCCACACAGCTGTCGCCCACATAAAGGGTTTCATCGGGAGAGACGCCGAACAGCGCCAACAGACGGTTTACGCCTGTTGGATCTGGCTTGGTCAGCTTTCCCTGCTGGCCGGACACCCCTTCAAATATACCGGGAAAATAGCGGCCGACAATGGTCTGCACAAACGGGTCGGGCTTGTTGGAAACCACGCCCAGATGAAAGCCCTCCTGCTTCAGCTCGTCCAGCAGCTGAGGAATCCCTTCATAGGGAACGGTCCGGTCAAACAGATGCCCCCGATAACGCAGGTCGAACAGGGAACGGAGCCGTTCCACTGTCTTCTCGTCCCGTGCATCCTCCGGCAGCGCCCTCTGGCAGAGAACCCGTGCGCCGTTTCCCACGAAATAGCGGTAGGGCTCCGTAGGGTGAGCAGGATATCCCAGCTGATTCAACGCCCAGTTGGTGGCGTCGGCAAGGTCTCCCAGCGTATCCAGCAGAGTGCCGTCCAAATCAAAAATAACAGTGTTGATCTTCAAAGAAACTACCTCCGGTTTATCGAGGCCGCCTGAGCGATCTCAATCTTTGCCTTTTCTGGTTTATTGTCTGAAAAAATGTGTTTAAGGCAGAAGACCGGCGGCTACCGGTATCCTTCTGCAATTTTTATTTTACACCAATAGGATAGGAAAATCCATTCTTGGGAAAGCAAAGCTTTGAAAAAAATCATTCGCTGATTTGTGAAAATCAGCGAATGATTTTTTGACTGTGGGGATTATTTCCCGTATTCAAAAATTTCCTGCTCATTTTTTTCGCAGATCACGCCGGTGCCGTAAAACCCGCACCGGCTCCAGAAGCCTACCGCGTCAGGTTCCGCTGTCAGATAGATACCCGGCCGGGAGGACAGTCCTCCCATCCGGCTGACCGCTGCCGCGGCGAGAGTTCTCCCAAAGCCCCGGCCTCGCCTGTCGGGGCAGATATAGAATTCCCGGATAAATCCCCAGCCGGGGCGCAGATTCCAGTCGCTTTCGGGAGAATCGGTCTGATACTGACAAAACCCGATGAGATCATCGCCGTCGCGCAGCAGCAGCAAAGGGGAAATCTCCGGGTCAGCCACTTGGTAGATGGCCGGGAAAAGCTGTCCGTACTGTTCTTCGGTCAGCTCAATCCCCATTCCCTGAAAATACTGCCGGAAGCACCGTTCAAAGGGTTCCCTCTGACCCGCGTTTCCCGAATGAAATAATTCCACCGTACAGCAGGGCACTAGGCCGTCACCTCTTCATTAATGAAAATTTGTTCCCCGGCCTCCTGCTCGAACTGGTTCCGATAGAGCGTGAAATAGTAACCCTGCTGGGCGAGAAGCTCCTCATGGGTACCGCGTTCGATGATGTGGCCGTCCCGAACCACCAGAATTACGTCCGCTTTACGGATGGTCGAAAGACGGTGGGCAATCAGGAAGGAGGTGCGGTTTTTCAGCAGATGGGAAATCGCGTTCTGAATCATCTGCTCGGTCTTGGTGTCAATGGAGGAAGTGGCTTCGTCCAGAACGAAGATTCTCGGATTGGCCAGCACCGCCCGGGCAAAGGAGATCAGCTGCTTTTCACCGGTGGAAAGCCGGTCGCCGCCTTCACCCACATCGCTGTCATACCCTTTTTCCATGGACAGGATCAGGTCGTGAGCGGAGACGATTTTCGCAGCCTCCTCAATTTCCTCGTCGGTGGCGTCCAGCCGCCCGTAGCGGATGTTTTCCCGGACAGTGCCCGAAAACAGATGAGGGTTCTGCAAAACATAACCGAGGCTTGAGTGAAGCCACAGCTGGCTCCGTTCCCGGTAATCCACCCCGTCGATGAGGATGCTCCCGCTGGTAGGCTCGAAGAACCGGCAGGCCAGATTCACCAGTGTGGATTTTCCGGCTCCGGTTTCGCCTACGATGGCTACGGTAGTGCCCGCGTCGATTTTCAGGTTGAAGTCCTGCAGAATGTATTCCTCACCGTCGGGGTATTTGAACCAGACATCCTTAAATTCAATGTCGCCTTTGATTTCCTCCCAGTTTTCCCGCTTCGGGGTGAAGGTATCGCCGTATTTTTCAATGACGGCCGGGGTGTCGGTGATGGACGGCTTGGTTTCCAGCATCTCGGTGACGCGCTCAATGTTGGCCTGGGTGGAGATGAAGTCCGCCACGATGCGTGCCAGCTGCTGAATGGGCTCAAAAATGTTGATGGCCCAGGAGATGAAGGCAGACAGAGTAGCCACCTGGATGACCTGATCCATTACCATGTAACCGCCCTGATAGAGCACCATTGCCACTGCCAGCGAGCTGAAAAACAGCATGATGGGAATGTACAGTGCGTTCAGCGAAACCGCTTTGATGGAGTTGCGGTACAAATCGTTGGTAATTACGCCGAAATCCCGGGAGTTCTTTTCTTCAATGACCAGCGTTTTGGAGGTTCTGGCACCGGTAATGCCTTCGTTGAACCCGCCGGTCATGGTGGAGTTTATTTTCCGGATTTTCCGGTTCAGGTTGAGAATCCGCTTCTGAAAATAAGCGGTGACAAGAGCGATGAAGGGAACCACGCAGATGACCAGAAGCGCCAGCTTCCAGTTCATGAGCAGCATGGCGACAAACACACCGATGACATAGGTGATGGACCACAGAATGTCCATCAGTCCCCATGCCATCAGGCCGCCGATGCGGTTGGTATCGCTCATGGTGCGGGCCATCATGTATCCTACCGGGGTGACGTTGTAGTAGGAGAAGGAGAGCTTCTGAAGATGGACGAAGGTCGCCCGCTTCAGATCCTTGCCCAGATTCATCTCAATCGACATGGCCGCCCGGCAGAAGAGAATCACGCAGAAAACCTGAAAGACAAGGATAAACAGGTAAACCAGTGAAAAGGGAAGGAGACCGTGGGTGGTTCCCGGGGCAATGAACCGGCTGATGGCGTAGGATTGAAACAGGGGGTAACAGATGTCGATGGCGGCGCAAATCAGGTTGAACACCACGATGACCGTCAGCTGCTTTTTATATGGAGCCAGAAAAGGCAAAAGCTTTTTCCAGACTTTCAGATTAAAAGGACGCTTTTCGTCCTCGTCATAATTTGGCATAGAGTCAAATCCTTTCTGCGGCGCCGGAACGGTTCCGGCACCCTGAAAATGTCCGCACAAGCGGAAAACCGGCAGCGCTATTTGGATTGCAGGACAGCGTTGACTTCCCGCAGTTCTTCTTCCAAAGTGCCCTGAATCTCATAAATCTGGCGGTAGATGCCCTCTTGAGCGGCCAACTCCTCATGGGTGCCCGTCTGGGCGATTTTTCCGCTGTCCAGTACGAGAATCTGATCCGCATGCATCAATGTGGTGATCCGGTGAGAAATGAGAATGACGGTGCTGCTGCCGGTGTTGGCCTTCAGAGCCGCCCGGATTTTTGAGTCGGTCTCGCTGTCCACGGCGGAAAGAGAGTCGTCAAAAATCATAATGGGGGCTTCCTGCATCAGCATCCGGGCAATGGCCACCCGTTGTTTCTGGCCGCCGGACAGCGTCACGCCTCGCTCACCCACAACGGTGTCATAACCTTTGGTGAATTCGCTGATGGCGTCGTCCACCGCGGCAATGGCGGCGCTGTGACGAATGGC
Source organism: Oscillospiraceae bacterium (assembly GCA_048358235.1). Classification (GTDB taxonomy): domain Bacteria; phylum Bacillota; class Clostridia; order Oscillospirales; family Ruminococcaceae; genus Paludihabitans. Next base: position 12,509 of record DBGCDL010000109.1, on the reverse strand, counting down.
GCCCATGTCGGGCCTCTCCTGGGAGATGCCGATGTTTTCCTTGATGGTTTTGGAGAACAGGAAGGGCTCCTGCAGGACGAAACCGATGTTTTTCCGGAGCCAGTCACGCTTGATGCAGCGGATGTCAATCCCGTTGATGGTGATTTTTCCGGAACCTTCCGGTACGTCGTACAGACGGTCGAGAAGGTACATCAGCGTCGATTTTCCGCTTCCGGTTCCTCCCAGAATACCAAAGGTGGAACCGCTTTTGATGGTAAAATTGATGTCTTTCAGTACCGGGTTCACTCCGAGATAGTCAAAGTTTACATGATCGAATACGATATCTCCGGACATGTCCGGTTCCAGAGAATCCGGGGGGTCAATCTCCTCTTCGGCGTTGAGAATTTCGTTCACACGGCTTAAGGAAACCCCCGTTTTACTCATTTCGGACAGAATGCGGCCCAGACTTCTTACCGGCCATACAAGCATGGAGTTATACGAAACGAAAACCAGAAATTCACCCAGTGTGATGCTGCCCGAGACCGCCTCGACACACCCGAAAACAATGATGCAGAGCACCTGAATGTTGGAGACCAGGTCGCCGATGCCCCAGTAGTAGGCAAGCAGGTGTCCCAGCTTGATCCACAGACGGGCAAAAAAGTTATTCTTTTCATCGAACCGGTCAATTTCATAGGCCTGCCGTCCGAAAGCACGGACCACCCGTACCCCGGTGAAATTTTCCTGGACGGTGGCAGAAAGCGCGCCTTCCGCTTCGTCGGCGCTCTGGAACTTTCTGGCGATCTTTGCGTAGAATACACAGGAGTATCCCAGAACAAGGGGAATAAAAGCCGTGGCGATCAGCGAAAGTTTGACGTTCATGGAGAACATCAGAACCAGCGCCACCGCGATCAAAAAGACTGTACGGAACATTTCAAGCAGCTGTCCGGAAAGAAAGTTGCGGATGACATCCACATCCGAGGTGCAGCGCTGAATGATGTCGCCGGTCTGGTGCTGGACATGCCAGTGATAGGGAAGCTTTTGTATATGAGAATACAGTTTGTTTCTCAAATCGTTAATCATGCCTTCCGATGCTTTGGCCATGGTGATCCGGCAGACGTAGTTGGAAAGGCCTGACAGGATCGAGCAGATCATGGAGGCGGCGGCACAAAAAATCAGGTTGTTGCGAAGAAAGTCCCGGCCTCCGTTACGGTTGAGCCATTCGGCCAGAAAGGCCGGAAGGTGGAAGGGCTGGTCGTCCAATACCGAGTCAACGGTAAAGCGGAAGACCTGCGGCGTCAGAAAGTTTGTGATGATCGCCAGAATTGTGGCGATTACGGAGACGACCAGAAGCCACCGGAATCCCTTGGTAAGGGATACGATCATGGCTACCCGGCCCTGACCGTGGCTTTCCGTCTGGTTGGCTTGTGTTTCTGGAGTTTGCAATAAAATCTCCTCCCCTCATGGATAAATGAATGGAAATCCTCTGCGGAATCCCCTTCGCGGCAGACGCCGGGAAAAGGAAGCGGCTGATGTCAGACAGCTGGCTTTACGGCTTTCAGGCACAAAAAAAGCACCCGCTGTACGGATGCAAAAAAACGCACCCGTAATCAGGTGCGTTACGAACCTTTTGGTACGCAAAGGAGCAGAAAGCTCAACCTATCATTCTTCCGCAGGATTCCGGAGCGGACAATAGGGCACCTGTAATGTGGCAAAATGAAGGAATGTACTGATTCCATTAGTGTTTTCCAGTGTCACGTTGTCCGCCTCCTTTCATGTGGTATGGTTTGTGGTGAATGGTACCTGCCGTTGCAGGCTGTGTGAACTCTCCTTCTCTCATTTCATGCTTGCCGGCCGGTACTTTTACAGACTACCACAGCAAACACGGAACATTCTCAGTATAATACAAAAAAAATTCATTGTCAACGCACAATTTGGAAAAAATTATAGGTCTGAAGAAAATGAATTCTTCAGACCTATAAAAGCAGGGCTATTTTCGTGAGAAACGATTGGCGCCGGGGTTAAGGAGGATGGTTTCCCCGTTAAGAATCAGAGTGCCGCCGGTTGGAGTAATAATTTCGATGCTGTTTTCGTCCCAGGACACCTGAATGCCGGCGTGACTTGCCTTTACCCATTTCAGCTCAGGCAGGAACAGGGGGGCCACCGTCAATGTCCCTTCCTCCAGCCGGATTCCCGCCAGATAGCGGTAAAACCACAGGTCCACCTCGCTGGACATATGGTGATTCAACGAGTTCCTCATTTCCCAGTCTTCACAGAGGGTGGTCATGCCCTGATTCATCCACCAGGCATAGCTGGGACAGGTGGGGTTGGTAATCATGCGGTAAAGCACGTCCCCGTAGCCGTAATCGGAAAGGGCGGTAAAGATATATTTAGTTCCCAGAATACCGCAGTCAATGTGATACCCTTTTTCCCGTACCAGTTCCGCCAGCCGGGCCGCGGCACCGGGAAGCTCATCCTTGTTCAGAAGTCCCTGATAAATAGCGCAGGCATAGGCCGTCTGGCTTTCGGGAAGAATTTTTCCGTTCTCCACGAATCGGTTGCGGAAAGCGGCGCGAATATACTCCGCACGTTTCGTGTAGGGAGCGCTGTCCCGTCCGAGCTTTTTCGCCATTTCCGCCATGGAACAGCAATTTCTGTAATAGTAAGCCGTATCCGTCAGCATCGAGGGGCAGATGGCGGCATCGTCCGGAGGAAGCCAGTCACCCAGTCCGTAATCGACCAGTCCGTCTTCCGCCATGCTGTCCATGTAGGAGATGTACCGTTCCATATTGGGCCAAAATTCTTTCATTACGGAACTGTCGTCGGCATATTTCCATATGTAATAGGGAATCAGAATCAATGCGCTGTCCCACGCGGGGCCGCTGCCCCAGTTAAAGCCCCAGCCCGAAGTGGGTACAATGCCCGGAAGCTGTCCGCTGGGTCGCTGAACATCCTGAAAGTCTCTCAGCCATTTCCGATAGGCGGAAACCATGTCGTAGTTCATCAGCGCCTGTTCACTGGAGAGGAGAGCGTCACCTGTCCAGCCGTTCTGTTCCCGGTGGGGACAGTCGGTGGGAACGCCGTGATAATTGCCTAGGGTGGACCAGCGGGCGGCGCTGTGAATTCGGTTAATCATTTCGTCGCTGCAGGAAAACTCACCGATCACAGGCAGATTGGTATGAACGACCCGCCCTTCCAGCTGAATTTCCGCGGAGCTTTCCACCCGGATATACCGGAATCCGTGATAGCAAAAGTGCGGTTCCCATTCCTCGGTTCCGCTTCCCTTCAGAATGTAGCGGTCATGGTGGGCGAATTCCTTATCCGGGCAGAAGGAGGTGATTTGCTCCACATCCAGCTGGCCGTCCGGTGTAATCCGCTCCGAATAGTACAGATCTGCCGTGTCCCCCGGATTTCCCTTGACCCGGATACGGGCCCATCCGCTGATGTTCTGGCCCACATCGTAAATTCCGGGGTAGATCTCCTTGGCGGGAAGAGTCTTGATAATGCGGATGGGAGGGTGTTCCGCAAGCTTGAGCAGTCCTCCGGGCGAGCGGCATACGAAGGCATTTGCCCATACTCCGGAAAAGCCGACCTCATTCCAGCCCGGCTGCTCCAGCCGTGCATCCCAGCATTCACCGGAGCGCACATGGTTAAATATGGCGGGGCCTTCGCCGGTTTCCCATTTGGAATTGGAGCAGATTCTTTCGCTGGTGCCGTCCTCATAGGCCAGATCCAACTGGAGAATCATTTTCGGATGATGCCGCCAGCTTGCCTTTTCAAAGTCCCATACGGCGGCGATGTCGTTGTACCAGCCGTTGCCCAGCATGCATCCGATGGCGTTTTTGCCGGTCTTCAGCAGCTTTTTTACGTTGTAGGCGTTATACAGGACGGTAGAGTCAAATTTGGTAAGCGGCGTGGTAAGGACATCCTCGGTCACAGGGCGTCCGTTGAGAAAAGCAATACCGTATCCTAAGCCCACAAAAGAGAGTGTTGCGGAAGAAAGCCCTTCTTTTACTGTGAAGTCATGCCGGAAAAGGGGAGATGCCGTATCAACTTTGGGGTTTGCAATCCATTTTGCCTGTTCAAACATCGTCCATCGATCCTTTCGTTGTTGACATATCATTTTTGCCTGCGGCGCCGTAACCTTAGGCCGGAAGCAAAACATCCGCAGAGTGTTATCCGTCTTGCGCGGGGAGGAGTCCCCACATCATCTCTCTTATTCTAGCAGAAATAAAATCTCTTTCAAGTATTTTCCAAAAATTATGCCGCTTCGGCAGGGACCGAAACGGCACAGAAGCTTTGGAAAGCCGCAGAGATGTTCGGCAAAGTCCTGCCATGTCGCCATCCATTGGGCGGCAGAATGGGAGGCTGCCTACAGATCTTTTTTTGCAAAAATGGAAACGGAGATGGAATAGGATATCCATACAATCAGCAGAATCACCGCAGGAATGATGAAAAAAAGCCAATTGGACTGCGGAATGGACGGGATGTCCGGCAGGGAAATGTTGAGCTGGGTTGCTCCCATGATGACAAATGTGGGAATCAGAGCAACCACAATCAAAAGAATGCGGGATTTTTCAACGCCGAATTTGTACAAAAGGGGCAGCATCACCGACAGAATAAGCCATGTTGCAGCTGTTGAGGCGGCCATTGTCAGAAGCTGGCCGGCAAAATCTTCTATGGGGGAGAAAAGGTTGAGCACGGCGGCGCAAAGCGTAAAAAAAGCAACCAGTACGACGCTGATCCCAATAAAGAGCAGGTATTTGGAGGCGACCACGTCTTTGCGCCGGATGGGCATGGAAAGTGCATATCCGTCCCACTTGGCGGCAGCGTCAAAGGAAAAGGTATTGATCGTGACAATCATAGTGAGAACAACGGACATACTTCCGAGCATGGGAAGTGCAGTGGCTGTGCTGCCTTGGAAGGCTCCCGTAACTCCGAAAAAGAGAATCAGAATCAGCATGGATTTGCCGTACATTTTCATATTGATGATGTCTTTTAAAATAAGGCCTTTCATAGAGGAATTCTTCCTTTCGTTTGCAGACTGATACGAAGCCTTGCGTCCTTAGGACAGTGCATTACTCTTCGCCGTCCTGGGGTTTCTTGCCGTAATAGACCATAATTTCGTCCAGAGAGGTGGGGTCTACCGACAGCCCGGGATGACGGCGGAGGAAGTCTTCCCGGTTCCGGACCAGTGCCTCCACTCCGAAGTGGTTTTCCCGCTGCCCCACAATCTGCCCCTTGTCAATTCGGGAGAATTCGTCCCGGCTGCATTTTAAGACGCCGTAGCAGTCCAAAAGTTCATCCTTGTTTTCAGAAAAAACGATTTTTCCATCGTGGATAAACGTAATGTAATCCGCAATCTTTTCCAGATCACTGGTAATATGGGAAGAAAGCAGTACAGAATGGTCTTCCTCCTGTACAAAATCCAGAAGGATATCCAGTATTTCGCTGCGCATCACCGGGTCCAGCCCGCTGGTGGCCTCATCCAGAAGCAGCAGCCGGGGGCGATGGGAGAGCGCCGCCGCAATGGAAAGCTTCATCCGCATTCCCTTGGAATAGTCCTTGACCGGTTTCTTTTCCGGAAGCCGGAATTTTTGCAGATAGGAGGCGTACAGACCCCCATCCCATGAGGAATAAACAGAGCGCATGATTTTTCCCAGATCACAGGCGCGGATTGCCTGATAAAGGTTCAGTTCGTCGAATACAACGCCGATTTCCGATTTGGCCTGCCGTTCCTCCCGGATGCTGTCATGCTCCAGAATCCGGATCTCTCCGCCGTCCAGACGGATCAGGTTCAGGATGGCTTTGATCGTGGTGGTCTTTCCGGCGCCGTTTTCTCCGATAAAGCCCATAATGCTTCCGTATGGAAGAGAAAAGCTGACGTTTTTCAGCTGAAAGTCCGGATAGGATTTGCATACGCTGCAAAGCTCCAGCGCATTGTTACCATTTGTCATGGAATACATCGTTCCTTTCTCTACGATTCAAACAGAGTTTTCAGAATTGCCGACAGCTCCTCCAGCGAAACGCCGCTCTGTTTGGCAAGCTCCACTGATTTCTGGAGATGCTCCTCAATGCGGCGCAGATGTTCTTCCCGCAGAAATTCAATGTTCTTGCGGGCGACATAGCTGCCTTTTCCCGCCACGGTTTCGATGAATCCGTCCCGCTCCAGATCATCATAGGCACGCTTGGTGGTGATGATGCTGATGCGGAGCTCCTTGGCCAGAAGGCGTATGCTGGGAAGGGCGTCCCCTTCCCGGAGTCCTCCGGTAATGATAAGATTCTTGATTTGGGCGGTAATTTGTTCATAGATGGGTTTGCCGCTGCTGTTTGAAATAATCAGATCCATGGCGCGTCCTCACATTTATACTGTATATATACGATATTGACAGTATATACTCTTCGCGCTCGCCTGTCAATCCCATTTTAAAAAAACTTTTTTGCAAACGAAAGCAAAGCCTTGACTTTTTCCCCGTCGTTTGATACAATAATAGCCAATATCAGAACAGCTGTGATGAGGAGCAGTACATATTTACCGGAAGCACAGAGAGAAGATGGCCGCTGTAAATCTTCGTGAGGGTAATATGGAAGTAGCCTTTGAGCTTTGAACCCAACGGAATTTTGTCTTAGTAGGCTTCAACGGGTTTCCTCCGTTAAAGGGAAGCGATATCGGCAGGAACTTTGGCTCGCTGCCCGTATTGAATGAGTGCGGAGAGTTTCTCCGAATTTAGGTGGTAACACGGACGTACAGTCCGCCCTAAGTCTTTTGGCTTGGGGCGGACTTTTTATTTTGTCAAATTCTCACAGGGAAAGGATGTATCAGCATGGAACAGCAAATCAAAGAGCTTACCGACCGTATCCGTGAACTTCGGGAGGTCTGCGGTTATTCCCCCGAGGAACTGGCCGCCGAGCTCAACATCAGCGTAGAAACCTACCTTGGGTATGAGAGGGAAGGCCTCAACATTCCGATCAATATTATTTTTCAGATTGCCAATAAGTTTGGCGTAGACTTCAACGAACTGCTTTCCGGGGAAGCCGGGAAGCTGGACACCTATCAGGTGGTTCGGGCAGGGCAGGGACTGAATGCGGACCGTTATCCCGGCTATCACTTCAAGGATCTCGCTTACCGATACGGCCACAAGGTCATGCAGCCCCTGCTGGTCACGCTGGACCCCTCCGACGATCCGGCCGATCTGGTCAGCCACAGCGGACAGGAATTCAATATGGTTCTGGAGGGCAGCGTCAAGCTGACCTTTGACAAAAAGGAGATCATTCTGAACCGGGGAGACTGCGTTTACTTTAATCCCCGCCACCCGCACGGCCAGTCCTGTGCAGGCGATCAGCCCGCTACATTTCTGACCGTAATCGCGGAATAAGGCCGTAATCAAGCAGGCGCGGGAGGAATAACCGACGCCGTTTTCAAAAAGTAAGGAGTGTCTGCAATGTCTGTGCTGGATCGTTTTCTTCCCCGTCAGGAATTTGATTCCTATGAGGATTTTAAGCAAAATTACCGGGTGAACATCCCGGAGCATTTTAACTTTGGGTTTGATGTGGTGGACGCCTGGGCAAAAGAAGAACCCGGAAAAAAGGCGCTTGTCTGGTGTGACGATCACGATCAGGAAAGAACATTTACCTTTGATGATATTCGCCGGAAATCCAATCAGGCGGCCGGCTTTTTCCGCTCCCGGGGAATTCGGAAAGGCGATGTGGTCATGCTGATCCTTCGCCGCCGGTGGGAATACTGGATTGCAGCGGTAGGACTGCACAAGCTGGGAGCGACGCTGATTCCCGGAAGCCTTCAGCTGGCCAAAAAGGATTTGGTGTACCGCGCCAACGCAGCCCGGATTTCCATGATGGTCTGTGTAAACGACGACTATGTGGTCGATCAGGTGGAGCAGGCCGCCAAAGAGGCTCACAGCATCAGGACGCTGGTCATTGCCGGGGGCAGGAGGGAAGGCTGGTTGGATTTTGATGAGGAAATCTCCCGTTTCCCGGAGGATTTCCCCCGTCCCACCGGTGAGGAAGCAACCGACAACGATGATATCATGCTGATCTATTTTACTTCCGGAACCACCAGCATGCCCAAAATGGTGCAGCACACCTTCACTCATCCGCTGGGACACATCGTTACGGCAAAATACTGGCAGAGAGTGCAGGAAAACAAGCTCCATATGAGCGTTTCCGACTCGGGCTGGGCCAAATTCGGATGGGGGAAGATCTACGGCCAGTGGTGCTGCGGCGCAGTGATTTTCGCTTATGACATGGATAAATTTGTTCCGGTCAAACTGCTGGAGAAGCTGGAAAAGTATCAGGTTACCACCTTCTGCGCGCCGCCTACCATGTTTCGGTTTATGCTGCAGGAGGATCTGACCAAATTCGATCTTTCCTCCATCAAGCATTGCTGCAATGCGGGCGAACCGCTGAATCCCGAGGTTTGGCGCAAATGGTATGAGCTTACCGGGATCAAGATGACAGAGGGCTTCGGCCAGAGCGAAAGTACGGTGCTGCTCGCCAATTTTGAATGGTTTGACCCAAAGCCCGGCTCCATGGGCAAGCCGTCTCCCATCTATGATATCCGCCTCATCAATGCGGACGGCAACGAATGCGAAGACGGCGAGGAGGGCGAAATTCAGATATTCGGTGTTGACCGCGAAATTCCGGTGGGGCTGTTTCACGGATACTACCAGAACGAGGAGCAGACAGAGGAAGCGCTGGGAGGAAAATCCTACAATCTGAAGGACATTGCCTGGAGAGACAGCGAAGGATATTTCTGGTTTGTGGGCCGCAGCGATGACGTCATCAAATGCTCCGGCTACCGCATCGGGCCCTTTGAGGTGGAAAGTGCCCTGATTGAGCATCCTGCCGTTGTGGAGTGCGCAATTACGGGGGCGCCCGATCCCATCCGGGGGCAGGTGGTCAAAGCTACAGTTGTTCTGGCCAAGGGCTACACTCCCAGCCCCGAGCTGATCAAAGAGCTCCAGAATCACGTAAAGCACACCACAGCGCCCTATAAATATCCCCGCATCATTGAGTTTGTGGATGAGCTGCCTAAAACACTGGGCGGAAAAATCCGCCGGGCACAGATCCGCCATGAGGATGAGTCCAAATAGTGCCTGCGCGGATCATATAAAAAGGCCTCCCGCCGCATTTTGCGGTGGGAGGCCTTTTTATATGGGAAACGGGTTGTGTCCGGACTTTCGCAGACAAATCCGGGGCTACAGAACAGAGGGGCGGGCCCAGCAGAAGAGGTCTGCGGAATTTCGGATCAGCTGGTCGATCAGCGCGTCGGCGCCGTTTTGCTCTAGATAAGAGAGCTCATTTTCGGAAATGGGGAGGGCTGTCATCCAGATCACGGATTTATCGTCAAAATCCAGATCGGGGAACGAGGCGTTCCAGTAAATGCTTGCTGCTGCAAACAGCAGATGCTTCATGGGGGAACCCTGAATGTACGTGTTCACACAGTCCCGGTACACGCTGCCGTGCTGGCAGGAAAAGCGGGCGTTCATAATGTCGAAGCAGCAGGCGCTTAGAAGATTGGGCACATATTCGTATTCGGCGCGGCAGGCGGCGGCGATTTCAATGCGCAGCGGCTTGCCGCCCCGCCGCTGTCCGCCGGGATAATGCATCAGTCCCAGTGAAGAAAAGGATACTGTGCCGGGAATCGGGGAATTCTCTACGGTAAGCAGATCGATACTGATTTCATCAGTCTGATCGTAATACCGGAACACATGGGGTTCTCCCCTGAACAGGGAACAGGCATCCCGATAGATCCGCTCGTTTTGGCGCAGCTTTGCTTCCAGCAGGTCTTTTTTGTTTTCGGTTGTCATAGAAATGGAATACCTCTTTCAGCTTGCAGGAGTGCCGGCGTACGCTTTGCCGGTCAATGGACAAACCGCCTGCGTTGCGTATGCTTTCAGCCGGGGGATTGCCATAAGTTTGCGTCAGGGCAAGTCCGTGTCGCTTGCGGACAGTGCTTAAAATGATTTGGCATTGCCTTAGACAAAACCAATCTCTCCCCTCATAAAGAGGGAAGAGATTTATGGTGGATCAATCAGACTTACAGCTTTTCAACAATGGCTTTGGTATCAATGGCGATGGCCAGCTCTTCGTTGGTGGGGATGACCCAGACCTCTACGCCGGCATTGGCCGCGGAAATTTTGTGGTCTTTTCCGGTTTTGTTTTTATTTTCGGTTTCATCCAGAACGATGCCCATGAATTCCAGTCCTTCGCAGACCTCTGTCCGGAGCTCGTTGGAGTTTTCGCCGATGCCTCCGGTGAAGAGGACGGCGTCCAGACCGCCCATGGCGGCAGCATAGGAACCGATAAACTTCTTGATTTCGTAGCGAACCATATCACAGACCATCTTCGCCCGTTTGTTGCCCTGCTTGGAGGCGTTGACCAGATCGCGGGCATCCGAAGAGAGGCCGGACAGACCGAGAAATCCGGATTTTTTGTTCAGCACGTCGCTCATTTCGTCTGCGGAAAGGCCTTCCTTGTTTTCCAGATAAATCAGAACGGAAGGATCGATGGAGCCGGAACGGGTTCCCATGATGATGCCGTCCAGAGGAGTAAAGCCCATGGAGGTATCAATGCACTTGCCGTCCTTGACAGCGGTGATGGAGGAGCCGTTGCCCAGATGGCAGACAACCAGCTTGGTGCCTTCGGGATTCTTTCCGGTGATTTCCAGATAATGGCGGCTTACATAACGGTGGCTTGTGCCGTGAAAGCCGTATTTCCGGATATGATATTTCTCATAATACTCATAGGGAATGCCGTACATGAATGCCTTTTCCGGCATGGTCTGATGGAAAGAGGTATCGAATACCGCAACCATTGGGGTTTCGGGGCCGAATACTTCCCGGCAGGCGCGCATCGCGGCAGCCTGGGGCGGATTGTGGAGCGGGCCCAGTTCGGAGAAGGACTCGATGTCGTCGATGACCTGATCGGTAATAAGGGTGGACACCTTGTAAACCTCGCTGCCGTGAAGAATACGGTGACCCACTGCGGTGATTTCCTTTACGTCGTCGATCACCTTGCCCTCGCCGGAGGTGAGAGCCTTGACCACTTCCATAAAGGCTTCCTTATGGGTGGGGAAGGATACTGCATACTGCAGCTCCCGACCGTTGAATTTATGGGTAATCAGGCCGTCCACGCCGATTCTTTCACAGTTTCCCTTTGCGATGACATGCTGGTTCTCCATGTTGATGAGCTGATATTTCAGAGAAGAGCTGCCCGCGTTGATTACTAAGATTTTCATTTAATGAATCCGTTCCTTTCCGAGGCGTGTAGACAAGCCTCTGTCCGGGAACCCGAAAAGACTCCCGGTCAAAATTTCGTTCATCCTTGACAATGAACATTCCTTTTTTATATTATTACATTATCCAACAAAATTCAAGGGAAAATTGCGAATGAAATCCTGGAAATTGCAAAACCCTGCCTGAATGATTGAAAGACTGCCCCGTATTCGGGCTGCGGAACCGGCCGCAGGCGATTGCGGAGGATTGCCGGAAAGAAGGTTTGCCGCTTGAAGCTTGCGGGTGTAATCGCCGAATACAATCCATTTCATAACGGACACGCCTACCATTTAGCACAGACCCGCGCCCAGGGAGCCACCCACATCGCTGTCGCCATGAGCGGTTCTTTCGTACAGCGGGGCGATGCGGCGGTTTGCTCCAAGTGGTCGAGGGCTGCCGCCGCGGTTCAGGGCGGGGCGGATCTGGTAGTGGAGCTGCCTGCTCCCTATGCCCTGTCGTCCGCCCGCACCTTTGCCCGGGCGGGAGTGTTTCTTCTCAATCAGCTTGGCGCCGACTGCGTGAGTTTCGGCAGCGAAGAGGGGGATGCCGAGGCTCTCCGGGAGGCGGCGGCACTCTCGGATGAGGCCGAGGATTCCCTTGCCATGCGGGAATATCTGTCCATGGGCATGTCCTACCCCCGGGCAAGAGCCGCCGCTGTGGCTCAAATTCACGGGGAGAACTGGGCTGAAATCATCACCAAAGCCAACAACCTTTTGGGAATCGAGTATATCCGGGCAGTGAATGAGATCAATCCTTCTCTTGCGCTGATGACGCTCCCGAGAGCGCAGGCTCTCCATGATGAGGAAACCGCGGGCGAGACCATTGCCAGCGCTTCCTATGTCCGACGGCTTTTCCGGAAGGGGGAGTTCGGAACCATGAAGCGTTATCTGCCCGATGAAGCGTTTGACCGCTACGTGGAGGAGATCAGTGCTCTTCGGGCACCGGTAACGGAACGCTCCGCTGAACGGATGCTGCTGTACCGCATGCGTGAGATGAAAGCCGGGGATTTTGCACGGCTTCCCGATGTATCCGAAGGACTGGAGAATCGCCTTTACCGGGCTGCGCGGGAGGCCGTTTCGCTGGAGGATTTCTATATGCGGGTGAAGACGAAGCGCTATACCATGGCCCGCATCCGGAGAATTTCCTTCTGCGCCCTCCTTGGTATTACCAGAGAATCCCAGGAGGGAATGCCCGGTTATCTGAGGGTGCTGGCGGCGAACGGCAGGGGAATGGAAATTC
>DBGCDL010000108.1:0-3935 GCA_048358235.1 Oscillospiraceae bacterium | reverse complement strand
GAAAAACTTCTGCTTGATTACGAGGAAAATGAGACCAGCAGAAACAGCTTGATTCCGCAAACCACAGCACTTCTCGAATGTTACGAAGAAATGCGCATTTCCGAGCGAAATGCCATCTTAAAGACAATTTTAGAGAAGATTGAGTACCGCAAAGGGAAGGATGGGAATATCGAAATCGACCTTTATCCCAAACTTCCCAAAAAGTAAATCTCTCGTTGGTATCATAGACGTACCCATGTGCTGGTGAACGATCCGACTACGGGGTACGGAATCTTTATCGAGAATATGCTGGAGGCGGCGGGGTAAAAGGGGGGTACCGTAAAACATCATTATGGGTCCGGAGGCAGCCCTGAGGCAGAAAAAGCGCAGCAATGTAAGCGTCCCAAGGGACGCCGAAATAACGCAGTTGTCGAGCGAACCGGCTAGGGTCTAGCTAATACTGAACTTCAATTAAAATCTTTAAAAAAGATTTTAATTGCCCGAAGGGCATGAAGTTCATATGAGACTTGTTTTGTGATTTCTTTCCTTACAAATCACAAAACCGGCAGCGCCATCAGGCGATGCCTTCCTGATTAAAATCAAAGATTTTAATCAGGAAATAGTATAAAAACCGGGAATATGACCAACAGCGAGGGATTTTCCGTCTGATGAAGCCATTTTTTCGCAGAACACCTTGTGTATTGCAAGGAAAAATGGTGCACAGCAGACGGCGAATTCCTCGCTGTTTTGGCATGATGACGGTTTTCAGCCAGACCCTGCCCGCGCTCCGGCAGCAGCCGATTTATTCAGAGCTTCCCTGGTGGCTTCCTAAGCGTGAGCAGGGGCGGCTTTCTCCTTGGGCTTCAGCACGATAAAGCTCTGGGCAGGCAAACGCAGCGTATCTCCCTCCATGGCGGGGGTTCCGACGGTGAAGAGGGGGATATAGGCTCCGTCCAGCTGACAGGTCTCCTCACCGCTGCCGGGGTTCATGGCGACCAGCAGACTCCCCCGCTTGTAGGCAAACAGGCGGCCGCGGGCAGCGTAGACGGCAAACGGGCTGTAGTTCTGAAGCTCCGGCTCGGCGTGACGCAGGGCAATCAGCCGCTTGACATGGGAGAGCATGGAATTCTCGTCAAGCTCCTGCGCCTGCACGGTGTGCCGCGCGTCGGCTTCCACGGGCAGGTACAAATCCTCTGCCGCGCCCTCGGAGAATCCGAGGTTGGGGCCTGCATCCCACTGCATGGGCGTCCGGGAACCGGTGCGGTGGTAGCCGCCCTCCTTGGTGGGGATGACCCGATAGTCCATGCCCAGCTCATCGCCGTAGTACAGGAAGGGAGCGCCGGGCATCGTGAAGATCCACGCAAAGGCCAGCCGCCGTTCCGCGTCTGTCAGCCCCGCGGCGGGACGGGGGGTATCGTGATTGCAGGTAATGAAGCACCAGAGGCCGTGGTCGCGGCTGTCGTGATATTGGGGTAGGTAGTCCGCAAGGAACCGGCTCACGTCGGTGCCGGAATCCCGGGAGAAGAAGCCGGTATTGCCGATGTAGCTGCCGCAGCCGTCCCGGAGGGTGTAGTCCCGCATCATGGTGCTGTAGCCGTTGCCGTCCCAGTTGAGATAAAAGTCCATGTCAAAGCCGCAGCGCAGAGCCTTGTCCGGATGATTCCACTCGGAAACGAAGGCAGCATCCGGATATTCCTTGTGAATGGCGCCCAGAATGTCCCGCCAGACCTCCATGGTGGCAAGCTTTTCCGTGCCGTCATTCTTCACGAGAGACTCCGCCATATCCACCCGGAAGCCGTCGCAGCCCAGATCCAGCCAGAACCGGATCACATCCTTCATGGCCTCCCGGGTCGCAAGGGCGTCAGGACTGGTGATGCTCTGCTGCCAGCGTTCCCGGCGTTCCCGGTAGCCGTAGTTCAGGGCGGGCTGACATTTGAAGAAGTTGATGATATAGGTGGCGCTGCGAGGGTATTCGCCGCCGATGAAGGGCATACCGTCGCCCCCGGCAAAGGCATGATCCGTCCAGATGTACCGGCCGGAATATTCGTTTGGCTCGGCCTCGCCGCTCTTGCGGAACCATTCGTGTTCTTCACTGGTGTGGCCGGGAACCAGATCCAGCAGAACCCGGATCCCCAGCGCGTGGGCGCGGCGGCACAGCTGCGCCATATCCTCGTTGGTGCCGTAGCGGGGCGCAATCTTCTTATAGTCCCGGACGTCGTAGCCCGCGTCCTTGAAGGGAGAGTCAAAGCAGGGATTGATCCACAGGGCGTTGCAGCCGAGGCTCTTCACGTAGGGCAGCTTTTCGGTGATGCCGGGAAGGTCGCCGATGCCGTCTCCGTTGGAGTCCCGGAAGCTCTGCGGATATATTTCATAAAATACGGCGTCACGAAGCCAGGATGCAGACATAACAATTCCTCCGTTTTTTGTTTTTGTATGGATCATCCGACCAATACCGGAAACTGCCGGGACAGGGGCGGATGGCGGGGCACGGGAAGCCTTCGGATGGTTTCCGGCGGAAATACCGCGGACTTCCGCCGCGGGTAGTCTTTTCGCTTCCGGTACGGGGAGAATCGGGAAGCGGCAAATGCATTATAGAAAAAAACGGCGGAGAAATCAAGGGCAACACCGCATAATTTGACAAGAAGGCTCAGCCAGGATTTTTGTCCCAATTCAAAGTTTGGAAAACGAAGGAATACTGTATGTATTTCTCGTTTTTCAAACTGAAGAAGTGGGGCAAAAAGACGGCTGAGACTCGCAGGCACAATTGTGCGGTGTTGCCTTAAATTTCCAAGTGCAGATCTTTCAATAGACCACGAAATTGAACGCCTGAGGTGAAACTATATACGCACGGGACTGCAGGGGCGCGGCGCCATTCTCTTCCACGGAAAACACTTCTACACCGCCGTCTACCTGCGGCAGCTCTTCCCCCAGGGCGCACAGGACGCCGGAACGACCCCAATGCAACCCGCGTACCATACCGCGTGTAGGAGCATAGCCAAGCGGGGACAGCTTTCCCGTGCGTCGGTCAATTCCAAAGACATCAATCTCCTGTACACTCCGGTAAGAAGCATACAGCCGTTCGCCCTTCATGTCCACAAGGATATCCGCCGCATTAAGCGAGCCTTCGACGGTTTCGTACGCCGGGGAAACGGCAAATATCAACTCAATAAGAGTGAGCTGGCCGTTGGAATGCAGCTCCAACACCGCAATATGTCCTGTGATTTCCATCAATACATAAACATATTTCCCATTTGGGTGAAAAGCGATATGGCGCGGGCCGTAACCGTCCGGCGCTCTCCAGCTTCCCACAAGGTCAAAGCGATTGTCCGCGGGCTGGCAGCGCAGCACCCACACGGTATTGGCGCCCAGATCAGCAACCAACGCATAGCGGTCGTCCGGGGAAAAATACGCCGAATGCGGATGCGAAGAGCCCTGCCGGTATCCCGTACTTTTCCCTTCAAAGGGTACCCGCGCCAGAAAAGCGCCCGGCGCGCCGTTAGGCAAAAATTCATAAAAATGTACCGCTTTGTCCACAAAATCCGTCACCAGCAGTAATGTGCCCGCACGGTTGACGCTCAAATGACAGATATCGCCCGCCGTCCCCACGCGGACTTGCCCACACCTTTTCAGACGCTTATCCGGCGTATCCAATTGATAGCCCACCAAAAGATCGTGGCCCTCGCTATCTTGACCCGTGGCCGCAAGCCTTGTACGGTTGTATGTCAGCGCAATATAGGTAAAGCCTTGCAGTACATCCTCCAGGCCGAGCAGCGAAAGCTTTTGTGTTTCCTCATTATATAAATAGTGATAAATTCCCCCTTGTGTTTTTACACCGTTTTTTCTTCCCACGTAGATATGTTCCATTATTTATCCTCTCTTTTGCCCAGCTGAATTTGGGGTTTTATTTTGCCTTGCGCGTGCGAAGCGTGTCGACATAAACCGCGATCACAATGATA
>DBGCDL010000107.1:0-21573 GCA_048358235.1 Oscillospiraceae bacterium | reverse complement strand
CGTCGCTGTACCGTGGCATTCCTTTCTTTCCTGACATACAAAAACCTCCAATCGTAGTTTCCACTCTACGACTGGAGGCTTTTTTATTCAATGTCCATTTTTTCTGGTTCTAAGCAAAGCACAATGCCGGAGGCGCTTTTTCTTTTGCCCCTTGCCGAGGACGCTACATACTGTCCGAAATGCCGCCGGATAATTCGGCGGCAATGGAAGCCGCGGACTCCGGGTCGGGATAAAATTTCGTTTCGTCGTCACTGTATGTCCCGGACAACGTCAGCTTCCGCACGGTCAACGTCCCCGTTTCCAGCATCCCGGTAAGACCCCGCTTGCGGCTGACAAAATCATACTGGTTTAAATTGCTTTCCGAATTGAAAAAGACTGCCTGCACAAAGCTGTCATACTTTTCCCCCAGCTTTTCATTCAACCCGTTTTGGATGAGGCCAAAGGTCAAATCCGCCTGGAACTCCGTATCCGGGTTTCCGCCGGAAAACAAAAGCGCCGCTGTCCGCCGCCCGTCAAAGAGCTGCGGGCCGGGAAGGATTTCATATCCGTCGGCCATGCGGGGCTCGGGCAGATCATAGGGAATCCCTCCCAGATAGTCCACCAGATTGGAGATTCCCTTCCGCTGAATGCGCAGGTACCGGTCTGCGTCGAATCCGATGATCTTGCTGACCCCGTTTACCGTTCCGCGGATACCCTCATAATCATAGTGTCCCGCCAGAGTATCCTCTCTGCTGTTCAGCGTGCAGACCGCCGCCGGCGGAATTCCCACCACAAAGACCGTTCCCGCGGGGGCGTCGTAGTAAATCAGCTGGACAAGCCCCGGCAGATCCTCCGCCTGATCGCAGCCGATGACAATGAGCCCCAGACTTTCGCTTTGTTCCGGATGGTATAGGTCCTCCGCCGTCACATCGTGCCGTATCGCTTCCGCCTGCGCGGTTTTTACATACACCATGAACAGAAGCAGAAAGCCTCCCAAAATCAGCAAACTGACACAGGCGGAGGCGATGAAGACGCCCACTCCTTTTCGTTTTCCGTTCACCGCCAATTCCTCCGTTTCCTTCCTATCACTTCAATACAAAGATTGACAGAAAAACCGGAGTATAAACAGCAGAAAGAACGAAAAAGCTGTTTTTCCACCACAAACCGTACGCTTTATGATAGAATGGAATCAGACTGTAACAGTTGAGGCGGCATTCGCCTCTTCGATCAGGACTTTTCAACCGTCAGCGGCCCTTGTATGGCTGCTGGCTCCACCGCCTTGCGGCTTTCGGTACGGCAAAGCGGTGCTGGTAGGAGGCTGCAAATGAATTTTCAGGACAAGAACGTGATTCTGTTCGATCTGGACGGAACCCTAATTGATTCGCAGGAGGGCATTTTCAACGGACTGCGGCACGCAATGGAACGGATCGGCATGGAAGTGCCGGAAGAAACCGTACTGCGCAAATTTATCGGTCCCTCCATTGGGATGACGCTCATGGAGCTGTTCGGCTTTTCCAAGGAAAAAGCCGATGAAGCGGTAAAGTACTATCGGGAATTCTACCGGGAAACGGGTCTTTTTCAATGCAGTCTTTACCCCGGCATCCGGGAGCTCGTACAGGCGCTTGTGAAACAGGGACGGAAAGTGGGCCTCGCCACCAAGAAGCCGGAAGAATTTGCCGTGAAGATACTGGAGAATCTGGAGATGACCCCTTATTTCAGCACAATCTGCGGCGCCACCATGAACGACCGCAGCAATGGCAAGGGAGAAATCATCACCCGCGCGCTCTCCGCACTTTCCGTGACAGAAAAGCACCGCGCCGTATTGATCGGCGATACCTTCTACGACTGCGATGGTGCGGAGGAAGCCGGCATTGACTGCATCGGTGTCCTCTACGGCTTCGGCGACGGATTCACTATGCGGGAACACGGCGCCGCTGCAATTGCGTCCGACACTTCCGGTCTTTCCCGCCTGCTCTGCGGCTGAAATCCCTTTCACGCATGGGAGCCGGTGCCCTGTGCGCCACCGGCTTTGCCGGCAAACTGAAATTCCCCGCAATCCTATGGATTGCGGGGAATTTTTTACTCTTCGGTCTGTCCTTCTGCGGTCTTCGGCTCACAGGGGCGGTCGCCTTTTCCGGTATAGCCCCAGCCATCCAGTCCTGCCCGCCGCATTGCGCCGAACAGGCGATAGGTAAATCCCGGGTCTGCTTTTTCCCGTTCCCGGAGGAATTCCTTGGTGCGCTGACGGTTCGTCACGCCGTCGGCGGGGCACACACTCTTCACCACCGGCAGATTCAGCCGTTTTACCGTAGCGGCAATGTCCTTCTCCGGAGCAAACACCAGGGGACGAATCATGGTCAGCCGTTTGCGGGTAAGATAGCTTACCGGAGAAAAACATCCCAGCCGTCCCTCGCTGAACAGATTCATCACGAAGGTTTCCACCGCATCGTCGTAATGATGTCCCAGCGCAATCTTATTGCATCCAAGCTCCCGTGCCGTATCATGAAGAGCGCCCCGGCGCATTCTCGAGCAAAGGCTGCAGGGGTTCTTTTCCTGCAGCACGTCAAAGACAATTTCCCCGATCTGGGTTCTCTTGATCACATACTCCACGCCCAGCTCCCGGCACATCTCCTGAATGGGAGAATAATCGGTTTCTTTCCCTCCGAAGCCGGGGTCCAGAGTGATTCCCACCACTTCGTAGTCAATGCCGATAAAGCGTTTCAGCATTACCAGCCCCCGAAGCAGGATGACGGAATCCTTTCCTCCCGACACACCCACGCCGATCCGGTCGCCGTCCTGAATCATATCGAACTCCTGAATTGCCTTGCGCATCATTCCTAAAATTTTCTGCATAAAAATAAACTTTCCCTTTCGCTCTTAACTTTCCGGAGTTACTGCCGCCCGCCTTTGGCGCGCGGCGCATTCGTTTCCTTTCGGGGCGCTGCCCCGGCCCGCTTAAGGGGCCAGCCCCTTAAGAATCCCACTGTCTCTTTTGGGGTTTCACCCTTCAAACAGGGCGTGTGTGCTTGCCCCTTTTCTGCACCCAGACCACAAGGAGCGCCGCCAGACATCCGGTGAGCACCCCGGCAAAATCAATTACAACGTCTCCCACCAAACCGGTTCGCCCTTCCACAAAGGTCTGCAAAAACTCGTCTGCCACCGCCCACAGCAGACAGGGGAACAGAATGTTTCCGATATTGCTCCATCGGAATTTCCCGCTGCAGTGAAATACAAAGGACGAAAGCAGCGAGAGCACCGCATATTCGCAGAAATGCGCTGATTTTCGGACAATTACGGTGAGCGTATGGACGTCGACCCAGTCCAGCCATCGG
Organism: Oscillospiraceae bacterium; assembly: GCA_048358235.1. Classification (GTDB taxonomy): domain Bacteria; phylum Bacillota; class Clostridia; order Oscillospirales; family Ruminococcaceae; genus Paludihabitans. The sequence continues at coordinate 18,262 of DBGCDL010000107.1, read as the reverse complement.
GGAAGACGGAAAACCACCGCATCGGAAAGCTGCGTTGAGGTCTCGCCGTTCTGGAGAGAATTGCAGAAGATGAAAATCCCCCACAGCGCTGCCAGAGCAAGCAGAATTTTCGATTTTCGAGTCATCGCCCCGACGCCTCCCTTTCTTTAAAAAATCCCCACATTTCCTAACGGTTTTGGGGCTTTTCCTGCTTTAGCATCTTCTTCCGGTATTTTTCGGGAGAAAGACCCGTTTCTTTTTTAAAAGACATCCTGAAAAAACTTGCCGACGAAAAATGATATTCATAGGCAATGTCGGCAATACTTCTACCGGAATGGAGCAGCATGTTTTTCGCCTGCTCCACCTTTTGACGGTTGATGTATTCTCTCGGAGTGCAGCCGATCTGGGAAGCAAATTTTTTTCGGAACTCACCGATGGAGAGCCCGCTTTCCATCAAAAGCTCATCCGTGTCAATGGCCTCTTTGATGTGAAGCAGGATGTACTGCTTTGCCCGGTCAATGTCCGGCGACAGCGCCTGCAGGGAAACACCCCGCCGCATCAGCTGCACAACCGCCGCGACAAAGACAGCGTGTCCCTCCACCAGAGCGAGCGGATCCTTCTGGCAAAGAAGCCGGAAGGCTTTGGCGAATTCCCCGGGAAGCTCCGGCTGCAGCTCCAGCAGCCGCCCGGAAAACGAGGAAAGCATTGTGTAAAGAATTTCCGCCTCCCGTTCGGGAAGGCCGAGAAATCCCTCTTTTGCGGAAAGATCTGCCTGAAACCAAAGGACCTCCGCAAAGGCGGGCTGTACCTCAAGGCTGGCATGCAGCTCATCCGCCCGTACCACAAAGGCCTGATCGCCATACAGCGTATACTCCACACCGCTGGCGCAAACCCGGCGCATTCCTTTCCGAACCACCAGAATTTCAATTTTATCCCGATGGCGGTGCTCCAATATGGGGAGGACCGGCAGAGCATCCGCCGCATGTCCGAAAATTGTCAGAGAATCAATACCGGTTTCCGCGCCCTTCAGCACCTGCCGAAACCCGGCGTTCCGTTCTTCCGTATCTCTGTATAATTCCATTGGAATCCCATCCCTTTTCGAAATTATGCCGGCCTTTCAAAAGCTTTCCCGCTCTTTTTAAAGCGAAAATCCCTATCGAACAGCTATGCTTTATCATACAATTTTTTTGAGAAAAAGGCAACGGAAAGACGCCACTTTTTCCCGGAAATTTTTTGCAGACGGAACGGAGGAAACGAAACGGCGCCATCTTTCCCGTTTTGCGCATAAATTTACCCGCCGTTACAGATACTATGGTAATCCATAAAGCAAAATCAACCGCATGATCGGAGGAATCAAGTCCAAATGAATGTTTCAAAAAAGGAATACAGCGAACTGACCAAAAAAGCTTCTCCCGGCAGTAAAAGCTACATTACCATCCCCAGCGCTTTTCTTGTGGGCGGGCTGATCTGCGTGATCGGTCAGCTTCTTCTCGCCCTCTATGAAAATCTGGGGATGGGCGCCGTAGACGCCTCCACGCTGGTGTCGGTCACCCTTGTAGCGGTCTCGGCCATTCTCACCGGCTGCAATATTTACGATAACATTGCCAAATTCGGCGGGGCCGGCACACTGGTTCCCATTACCGGCTTCGCCAATGCCGTGGTATCCCCCGCTCTGGAATTCAAGGCGGAGGGAATGATTCTGGGATTGGGCGCCAAAATGTTCATCATTGCCGGGCCGGTCATTGTATACGGCACGGTGGCCTCTGTCATTTACGGCATCATCCTCTATATTATCCGGTTATTCTAAGGCTGACTAAGGCAATATCGCACAACCAGAAAGGCGGGAAACACTGTGTCCGAAAAATTGTCAAAAAACACATTCAAGCTTACCACTTGCCCCAGTATTAAGGCGTTTGCATCGGTTGTGGGCAAGAAGGAAGGCGAAGGCCCTCTCGGCAGCCAGTTTGATCTGGTCAACGAGGACACCACTCTGGGCATGGAGACATGGGAGAAGGCGGAAAGCCAGCTGCAAAAGGATTCCGTAGCCACTGCGCTGAAAAAATCAGGCCTCGCCAACACCCAGATTGATCTTTTGTTCGCGGGGGATCTGCTCAATCAGTGCATCGGCTCCAGCTTCGGCCTGCGGGAACTGGACATTCCGTTTTACGGCCTGTACGGCGCCTGCTCCACCATGGCGGAAAGCCTTGGGCTGGCCTCCATTTTCGCGGACAACGGACTGGTGAACAATGCCGTTGCCGTCACTTCCTCCCACTTTGCCTCCGCGGAACGCCAATTTCGCTTTCCGCTGGAATACGGCGGCGTCCGAACCCCCACTGCACAATGGACGGTAACCGGTTCCGGCGCGGCAGTGGTGTCCAGAAGCGACCAGCCGCCCTATGTCAAGGCGGTAACGGTAGGTAAAATTGAAGATTTGGGCATCAAGGACATTAACAACATGGGCGCGGCAATGGCACCTGCTGCCGCATATACCATCAAGCAGTACCTGATGGACAGCAAAACCCGTCCGGAGGATTACGACGCCATCATTACCGGCGACCTGGGCTGGGTAGGCTCGGAGCTGCTGTGCGACCTTCTTCTCCGGGAGAATATTGATATCCGGAAAGTCCACAACGACTGCGGAAAAATGATCTTCGACCGGGAAAAGCAGGACGTCCATGCGGGGGGATCGGGCTGCGGCTGCAGCGCCTCGGTGCTCTGCTCTGTACTGCTGACCCAGCTCCAGCAGGGAAAGCTTAAGGACATTCTCTTTATCGCCACCGGCGCACTCATGTCCCCCACCAGTATGCAGCAGGGAGAGTCCATTCCCTCCATCGCCCATCTGGTCCATCTCGGAAATCAAAAGTGGCCCGCCTGATCCGGACGCATAAAAGGAGGATGTAACATGGAATTATTCATTGACTGTCTAAAAGCTTTTTTGGTGGGAGGACTGATCTGCGCCATCGGTCAGGTGCTCATTGACTACACAAAGCTGACTCCCGCCCGGATTCTGGTCTCCTATGTGGTGGCCGGAGTCGTTCTGGGGGCCTGCGGCGTCTACGAGCCCATCGTCAAATGGGCGGGTGCGGGAGCCACGGTTCCCCTGACGGGCTTTGGCTACAACCTTTACAAAGGTGCACGGGACGCGGTGGTTTCCGGTGGTCTGATCGGCGCCCTGCGGGGCGGTCTGGCCGCCTCCGCCGCCGGCATCACTGCCGCCATCACCTGCGGCCTGATCGTGGCCCTGATCTCCAAACCGAAAGATAAAGCATGATTGCGAAAGCGGCGGGGGTATGCTACAATAGAGCAAACGGAGTGCCAAAGGAAGAGAAACGAACCAAATCCCTTTTGGAATCCCGCTGCCGTTTCCGCATCCGCTGTTCCAGTGGCTGAAAACGGGGGATCATTCCCAAGAAATCAAAGCGTTTTTGGAGCGAGTCCGGGCCTGTGGCCCGGTAATGGGTCCGGGCCTGTGGCCCGGGAGCGAGTCCGGGTCTTCGGCCCGGTAATAGGTCCGGGCCGAAGGCCCGGCATTCCCATGACAGAAAGGCGATTACAACGATGGAAAACAATATGCCCGCCGCACTGGTAACCGGCGCATCCCGGGGAATCGGAGCGGCCACCGCCCGGCTTCTGGCAGAAGCCGGATACCGGGTTGCAGTAAATTACAATCATTCGGAAGAACAGGCAATGCGTCTGGTTCAGGAGCTGACCGACCGCTTTCCGGGGGACGCGCCCCGCGCTGCGGCATTCTGCGCCGATGTTGCCGATCCCGTGCAGGCTGCCGGGTTGGTGCAGAGCTGCGAAGCACAGTTCGGAAGAATTGACCTTCTGGTGAACAATGCGGGCGTTGCCCGGCAGAAGCTCCTTCCCGATGTGACCGTAGAGGAATGGGATCACATTTTTGATGTAAATATTAAAGCCATGTTCCTGCTCTGCCGCGCGGCTCTTCCGGCCATGATCCGCCGCCATTCGGGAAAAATTGTCAATCTCTCCTCCGTCTGGGGGCAGACCGGCGCCTCCTGTGAGGTGCCTTATTCCGCGTCCAAAGCCGCTGTGATCGGGTTCACCAAAGCGCTGGCCAAAGAGGTTGGCCCTTCCGGCATTCAGGTGAACTGTGTTGCCCCCGGTGTGATTGCTACAGACATGAACAGCGCCCTTGATGCCGGAACGCTGGACGCGCTCCGGGAGGAAACCCCTCTGGAAGCCATCGGTACCCCGGAGGATGTGGCACGGTGTGTGGTCTTCCTTGCGGGAAAAGGCGGGGATTTCATGACCGGGCAGGTGCTCGCCCCCAACGGCGGCTTTTTTATCTGACTTTTACGGGGCCCGGCCGCATTCCAGAGGAATCACGCGTGCTGTTTCTGTGCTTTTGAATTGGGCAGAGCCTTCCTTCCCTAAATGGAGATTGCTAAAATTCTGCGTTTTGCCCATTTTTGGCCAGGTTCTTCTGTCAGTATTTTATGAATTACCGACAGTTCCTTATGTTTTGCTTGCTTTTTTCCCGATTTTATCTTAAAATGGTACTTGCGAAAGTTTGCTGGCCCCCGCTACTATCCGGCGGACAAGCTTAGCAGGCCGAGGGTTGACTCCTCAAACCGCGGAATTTCGGAATTGCACTCCGGCGGAGAGGAAGGCGCGGCAACGCGCTTGGGTACTTCTTTTTGCGCAGGCTGCAGGACTGAAACGCTGTGCAGCGAGAGTTAATCCCTGCATATACAAAGGGTCCGAGGGTGTCCCCCTCGGGTCTTTTGCTTTATGCGCGCGTACTCTTCTTCATTGTTTCACCATAAAAAAGAGGGACGGCATGACCGTCCCTCTTTTTTTATGCTTTTTCCCTATTGGGATGCCCGCTTACAGATCTGCCGCCCAGGAAAGGTCCACATCATCGGGTGCCTTCTTCATCAGCAGGCCGGCCCGGCGGAACGAATACACTCCCAGATAAACCGTATCCGGCTCACAGAAGGGATCCGCCCCCAAGAGGCAGTACCCCTTCTGACGAAGCTGGCGGTCCGCCTCCTGAATCAGCGCCCACGTCAGGTTCTCCGGCTCCGGTTTCCATCCGAAAGCGGAAACCCTGCGGTAAAACGGCTCGGTATCCACGGTAAAATCACAATCCATGCATTCCAGCCGGTAATTTATGTAAGCGGCCAGAAGGCCCTCCTCCTCTTCCCCGTCCCAGTCCATGGGAAAAAGAAAGCCCCGCTCCGCCAGATACCAGATTAAAACCGTTCCCAGAGTCACCGTTCCGTCGGATACCTCCTCCAGAAACTCATCCTCGTCCTCATATCCGCTCAGCAGCTCCGGATATTTGTCGAAAAAGTCCTCCGGTTCGCCTTCCTCATAATCCTCGGTCAGCTCCCGTACGGCACTCTGCTCTTCCTCGGGAAGCATCTCCATGATACAGTCTTTCAGTTCCATCGCTCTTGTCTCCTTGGCTGAATTCATTGCTCTGACGCCCCGCAGAATCTGCGGGGCGTCATGCTTTTGACAGGCTGCCCCCAAACGCTCCGGTTTACCGGCCCGCTTCCTTCAGCAGCGCAATATATTCTTCCAGACAAAGATTGTTCTGCGTCATATATTTCGCGTGTTCCACCCCGACATACCGATAATGCCACGGCTCAAAGTTGATCTTGGTAATCTCCTGTTTATCCTTGGGATACCGCAGCACAAAGCCGTAGTCCGCACAGTTTTTCACCAGCCATTTGTAGGCGTCTGTCTCGGCGAATTTCTCGCTTAAGGTATAGACGTCGTTGTGGTACTGGGGAGTAATGATATCGAAGGCCAGGCCGGAATGGTGTTCGCTGTGCCCCGGCACCGTATAGTAAAGATTGGTCAGGCGGATTGCCTCGGCCTCGTTGTTGCCGTTGGCGATCTCCCGCTTGACATTGTTGTCATAATTGGTTTTCTGGGTGGAAATGGAGCGATACCCGGATCGCAGAAAGAGAGTGATCCCCTCCTTTTTCGCTGCGTCATACATGGCCTGATAGGCAGGCGCTGCACGGGAGTCCACCCATTGGGTATCAAACTTGGTTTTCTGGATATCCAGATCGGTGGAAATGGCGTTTTCCTCCGCCGGATTCAGAAGAATCAGATTCCAGTCCGTCAGCTTGCCCGCCGGGAGTTCACCGGTGGGAGCGGCCCCCGAGGAAGCCGAAGAAGAAGTCACGTCGCCTCCCGCCGGGGTATCGCCGGCTGCGGACACATCGGTTCCCGACGGGGCGGATTGGTCCGCAGCCGCGGAAGAAGGATTCTCCCCGGAGCTCCCGCCGGAAGCTTCCCCTGCCGAAATCGTGCCCGACGAGGTTCCCGCGGGAGGGGAAGAACCTGGGGGATTGGGGGATTTCTTCCGGAAAACCGCAGTACCCAGCACGATCAGGGCAGTCAATGCCAGCAGCATCAGGACGAATGGCAAAACATTCAGCCTGTAACGTTTGCCTTTATAACGGAAGCGCATATTTTCTCATAATCTCCTTTGCCTGCTCCACCTGCTCTTCTGTAGGCGGATTCACATTTTTCAGCTGATATTCCCGGTCGGCGTAGTCCCATTTGTATTCCCCCATCTTATGGAAGGGGATCAGCTCCACTTTTTTGATACAGCTGTACCAGGACAGCACACGCCCCAGACGGAGCAGCTTATAGGTGTCCAGCGTATATCCCGGTACAAGCACATGCCGTATCCAGACATCCTTGCCGGTATAATCGCAGTAATTCAAAATTTCAAGGGCATTGGCGTTGCTTTGCCCGGTCAATTTTACGCAGTCCTCGGGATCGATATCCTTGATGTCTAGCAAAAGCATATCGGCCGCATCAATGGCCTCCCGGCATACGGAAAGCGGAATTGCTCCCGACGTGTCGATCGCCACATGAAGCCCGTTTTTTCGGCAGAGCCGCGCCACCTCCCGGCAAAATTCCGGCTGCATCAGCGGTTCCCCGCCGGAAAGGGTGACACCGCCCTTCTGAATGAAATTTTTATACTGCAGGATCTGCTCCACCAGCTCCCGCGGAGTTACTTTTTTGCCTTCGTTCCGGTTCCATGTATCCGCGTTATGGCAGAACAGACAGCGCAGCGGGCAGCCCTGCAAAAATGCCACGAACCGCACGCCCGGCCCATCCACCGCTCCAAAGGATTCCACCGAATGGAGGTATCCCACAATCTCCTCTTCCGGCATAGCACCTCTCCTTTCCGGCTTGGTATTATTCTTCCGGCTTCGGCTCACCTTTCATGGTAAGCCCCACCCGTTTGCGCTTGCTGTCAACCTCCAGAACCCACACCGTCACCACGTCGCCCACGTTCAGCACCTCCAGCGGATGCCGGATGAAGTGATCGCAGATCTGGCTGATATGCACCAGGCCGTCCTCATGAACACCGATGTCCACAAACGCGCCGAAATCCACAATATTACGCACAGTGCCCTTCAGCTCCATGCCCCGCTTCAAATCTTTCAGTTCCAGCACGTCGCTGCGGAGAAGCGGCTTTGGGAGCTCATCACGGGGATCGCGTCCGGGTTTGGCCAGCTCTTCCACCATATCCCGGACGGTGGGCTCACCCAGCTCCAGCTGTCGGGCCAGCTCGGAAAGCCCCAGTTCCTCCGCCCGCTTTTTCACATCGGTGAATTTCCCGGCTTTTACCTCCCCGCTGCCATAACCGCAAAGCTTCACCAGCTTTTGGGCGGCGGCATAGCTCTCGGGGTGGACGCCGGTATTGTCCAGCGGATTGTCTCCGCCGGAAACCCGGAGAAAGCCCGCACACTGCTCAAACGCCTTGGGACCAAGCTTGGCCACCTTTAAAAGCTGTTTCCGGTTGGAAAACGCCCCGTTTTCTTCCCGGTAGAGGACGATGTTCCGGGCCACGGCGGCGCTGACTCCCGCTACCCGGGAAAGGAGGGAATGGGAAGCGGTATTCAGATCCACTCCCACCTGATTGACGCAGGATTCCACAACGCCTCCCAGCGCCTCGTCCAGCCGTGCCTTGGGCATATCGTGCTGATACTGTCCCACACCGATGGACTTGGGGTCGATTTTGACCAGCTCCGCCAGAGGGTCCTGCAGCCGCCGTGCAATGGAGACGGCGCTGCGGAGGGAAACGTCAAACTGGGGGAATTCCTCCGCGGCCAGCTTGGAGGCCGAATACACCGAAGCTCCCGCCTCGCTGACCATCATATAGGACACAGGATGCTCCGTCTCTTTGATCAGCTGGGCGACAAACGCTTCGCTTTCCCGGGAGGCGGTTCCGTTCCCGATGGCAATGGTGGTGACTCCCCAGCGGCGGATCAGCTGATGGAGCTTTTCCGCCGCTTCTTTCGTCTTGTTCTGGGGCGGCGTGGGGTAAACCACCGTGGTGTCCAGCACCTTGCCGGTATCATCCACCACTGCGATTTTGCAGCCGGTGCGGTAGGCGGGATCCAGTCCCAGAGTGACGCTCCCCTTGACGGGGGGCTGCATCAGCAGCTGCCGCAGGTTCACAGAAAAGACTTTGATTGCCTGTTCGGAAGCCCGCTCCGAAAGCATCGCCCGGATTTCCCGCTCCAAAGAGGGGAAAATCAACCGGTCGTAGCTGTCCTCACAGGCGGCACGGACAAGCTCCGATGCAGGAGAGTTTCCCCTCACCAGTTCATTTTCAATCAGCGCTTTGGCCTGCTCATGGGGAGCGCTGACGGTTACCTTCAGCACTTCCTCCCGCTCTCCCCGGTCCACGGCCAGAATCCGGTGACCGGCAATCCGGTTCACCGGCTCGCTGAATTCATAATACATCTGATATACACCGTCCTCCGGCGCACCATCCACGGCCTTTGCGGCAATGCTGCCGGTACGGTACAGGAAACTCCGCAGCTTCTTCCGCAGATCCGCCCGGTCGGAAACATCCTCGGCAATAATATCCATGGCTCCCTGAAGGGCCTCCTCCGGAGTCTCCACCCCCTTTTCCGGATCGACAAATGCTGCGGCTTCTTCCGGCGGCAGCATCTTCGGATCCTGCGCCAGCAGCCGGGCGGCAAGAGGCTCCAGTCCTCTCTCCCGGGCAATGGATGCCCGGGTTTTCCTCTTCTGTTTATAGGGGCGGTAGAGATCCTCCAGCTCCGCCAGAGTGGACGCGCCCGCCACAGCTGCGGAAAGCTCCTCGGTCAGCTTCCCCTGCGATTCAATGGAAGCGAGAATTTCTCCCGCCCTTTTTTCCATGCCCCGAAGATAGGACAGCCGGTCGTTCAGCTCCCGAAGCACCTGATCGTCAAGAGAGCCGGTCAGCTCCTTCCGGTAGCGGGCGATAAACGGAATGGTGTTTCCGTCATCAATGAGCTTTATCACATTTTCAATTTGGGATTCTTTGAGCTGGAACTCACTTTGGAGCTTTTTCTGTATATCCATTCTGAAAAACCTTTCTGTGTAAAATCCGCACCGCCTCCCATGACAAAATTCCGTCCCGGGCGTCCGGCGCTTTCCGCTGCCTTGAAGAGTCTTCGCGCTGCAGCTGAATCTTATTATAGACCAACCGACGCCGAAATGCTATCCCCGGGGGAGGAATTTTCGTTTTGAGGCATCTTTTGCCCACCGATTGCACTTGTGAAAATAGCCTGACCTGGTAGGAAAAATTGTGTCCGTTTTGTAAACATTTTTCTTTTTCTCTTTGCATTTTTTGTTCTTTGCCTTAAAAAGGCGCTTTGGCTTTTCCGGTAAATTTTGCAAATGATTACAAAACGGTTGCAAAATAAAGAATACAGGAGTATAATCGTACCATAAACTATTACAAATTGTAATCATTTACGATAAGACGCCTGTCACATAGATGACCTTTCCAAAGGAGTGAGACCTTTGCATCAGATCAACCCGCAGGAAGACGCTTTCGCCCTTTCCAAGGGCGCCCGGAAAGCTCTCCTTGCCCTGCTCTGGAAGCAATTCCGAAGCACCGGCCTTCTCTGGATCAGCTTCTGGAAGCTTTGCGCGCGCCCTGTCAGAAAGCTTTACGAAAAACGTCTTAAGTCCGTGTTTCACAAAGCCGACCTGTTTTCCCTGCGCATTCAAAAGCGATTTTCCCGCCGAAATAAGCGGGTGGCCTACCGCTTCGCCATGATCGGCAAATTTTTTGTGGAAGCGTGGCATGTGGTCAGGAACGGATACCGTTCCCATCCGGAGGCTTCTTTCCCAGCCCGTTTGGGATATGCGATGAACGCTTTCGGGCGTGGGCTTCGCTGCAATTCCCGTTTTCTTCTTCACATTCTGAATTATATTATGCCCATTACCGCCATCACCGCCTTCGGCTTTCTGATTTCTTATGTTCTGGGGCTGAATTATGCGGTCAGCGTGGAATATAACGGGGAGCATGTGGGCTATGTCCAGGACGAATCTGTGTTTGCCGATGCGGCGGATCATCTGCAGTCCCGCATGATCTATCAGGATGACGACGAGGTGCTTTCCAGCGTTCCGGCATTCTCCATTGCCGTGGTGGACAGCGCGGAAATCGTGGAAAGCCCCCAGCTTACCGATACCATCATCCGCTCTTCCGGCTCCGATATTGTACAGGCCACCGGCATTAAGGTGGACGGAAAATTTCTGGGTGCCGTGAAGGATGCGTCCGAGCTTAAGAATGCCTTGAGCGATATTCTGGCCCGCCATCAGACCAGCGCCGATGAGCGCGCCGAGTTCACCAAAAACATCCAGCTGGAAAGCGGTCTCTTTCTTTCCACCAATCTGACGGATGAAACCAGCCTGATTTCCACTCTTACCTCCAATGTGGAGCAAAATGTTTACCATACCGTGGTAGCCGGAGATTCCCCCAGCAAAATTGCGGAGGAATACGATATGACTCTGGAGAGCCTGGTAAACCTGAACCCGGGAATTCTGAATTCCTGCGTGGTGGGCCAGCAGGTGCTGGTCAATCAGGCAGAGCCCTATCTGCCGGTCAAAACCATTCGGGTGGAAACCTATGATGAGCCCATTGCCTACAGCACTGTCTATGTGGATTCCTCCAACCTTTACGAGGGACAGACCCAGACCGTCAGCGCCGGAGTGAACGGTACCAAAAAGGTTACCGCCGAGGTCTCCTATGTGGAGGGCGTGGAAAGCTCCCGGACGGTTCTTTCGGAATCCGTATCCGCGCAGCCGGTGGCTGCGAAAGTGGCACGGGGTACCATGAAAATGATGGTTGCTTCCGGCTACGAAAACGCATCGAAATCCTCGGCCGGGCTGATCTGGCCCACCTATGGCGGATATATTTCCCAAACCTACGGTTCGACCCGCTACGAATCCTGGCACAACGGCATTGATTATGCCACCTCCTACGGCACTCCCATTGTGTCGGTTCTGCCGGGCACTGTGGAATTTGCAGGGTGGCGCGGCACCTATGGAAATCTTGTCATTGTCAATCACGGCAACGGCATAAAAACATGGTACGCCCACTGCTCCTCCATTCTGGTTCGTCAGGGGGATACCGTAGCCCAGGGACAGCAGATTGCCCGCGTGGGAAGCACGGGGCGCTCCAGCGGAAATCATGTGCACTTCCGTGTGCTTGTAAACGGGGTCGAAAGGAATCCGCTCAACTATCTTCCCTGACGGGATTTCGGAGCAAACAACAACAGATCTCTCCTACCTTCATGATAAATTCTCCTTACAACGAAAAAGAGCCTGCATTGCAGGCTCTTTTTCGTTGTGTAATTTTTTCCAATTTGTGAAAAATGGCACTATATTCCTAAATTTCTGTTACAAAAAGGTTGCAATATGCAAAAAAATGAGTATAATAAAGATTACAGTTGTTACAATTTGTAACAACTGGCAGGTTTGCAAAACGGATTTCTTCCCGAACGATTCCGGAAAGAAATCTCCCAATCATACAGACACGTTGCCCTCTTTGGGACCGGATCATCTTCGGGCCGAAATGATCCCATCTTTATCTCCGTTAAAAAAGGAGGATTTCCCCTATGGCTTTGCTGATGAAAGCGGAAACGGAAACGTCTGCCGACAGCAGTGTATCTGCCCTGATTCACAAATCAGAGCAAGAGGATTCATCCCCGCGGGAAGAAATGACAGCGTCTTTTCTGGAGCAGCTCTCGATTTGGTTCTTTGACTATTTCCGCCTGGTGGGCATCTTTTTCCGGCGCTTCTGCAATGCTGTAAAACGCCGCTGGAATTCGTTCTATGAAAAGCATCTGCAGCGTCACGCCCACAAACTGGATATGTTCTGGCTTCGGATGAAAAAACGGTTTTCCCGTTTTTACAAAGGGATTCTGTTTCAGTTTTTCATGTTTTTAAAGTTTTTCCTGGACGCATGGCACGTGGTGCGCGGCGGTTTCTGCTCCCACCGGAACCGGAGCATTCCTGTCCGGTGCTGCTATGCCGTGGGTGCCTTCTGCCGGGGTGTCCGGAACAATGTTTCCATTTTCGTGACTTTTCTCAATTATGCCATGCCTGTTCTGGCAATCGGCCTGTTTATCAATCTGATCGGCTATGTGTGCGACCTGAATTTTGCAGTGAGCGTGGAATACAACGGAGAGCACATCGGCTTTGTTCAGAATGAGAAAGTATATGAACAGGCGGAGGCCCAGCTTCAGGAACGGCTGCTCTATCAGGAAAACGACGAGATTCTGGAAAAGATTCCGAAATTTGAAGTGATGGTGGTGGATCCCACCTCCGTCACCACAGAGCCCGCCAAGCTTACCGACACCATTATCCGCTCCTCCAGCGCCGATATGGTACAGGCCACCGGAATTAAGGTGGACGGCACTTTTTACGGTGCAGTGAAGGATGCGGCCGGACTGCGGAACCTTTTGGATGAGCTGAAAAACAAATACCGGACCGGTGCGGAAGGCGAACGGGTGGAATTTGTCCGTGACATCAAGCTGGACACCGGACTTTATCTTCAGAAAAATGTAAAAGAAGAAGAAGATCTCCTTTCCCTTTTAAACTCACAGACCGAACAGGATGTCTATTACACCGTGGTGGAAGGTGACGCCCCCATCACGATTGCGAAGAAAAATGATATGACTCTGGACAGTCTGGTGGCGTTAAATCCGGATATTATGAAAAACTGCATGATCGGAAAGCAGGTTCTGGTCAATAAATCCCAGCCTTTTCTCCCCGTAAAATGCATCCGGTCGGAAACCTACTCCGTGGAGATTCCTTTTGAAACGGAGTATGTGGATTCCAGCAAGCTTTATAAAGGCACGCAGCAGATCATCACCGACGGAGCCAAAGGAAAGAAGAGCGTTACTGCCGAAGTATCCTATGTGGACGGCGTGGAAATCGGCCGTACCGTGCTGTCGTCCACCGTCGTCAAAGAGCCGGTAACCAAGCAGATTGCCAAGGGCACGAAGAGTATGCCCGTCGCGTCCGGCTATGTAGGTTCCCGCTCCAATCTTGGATTTGTAAATCCCGTTGTTCAGGGACGGCCCTATCTGTCCCAGGGCTTCGGACGTACCCGTTACAGCCGCTATCACACCGGACTGGACATTGCTTTCCGGGGCAACGGATATGGAACTCCCATCATTGCCGTATATCCCGGAACCGTGGAATATGCCGGATGGCGCGGCTCTTACGGCAATCTGGTCATCATCAACCATGGCGGCGGCATCAAATCCTATTACGCTCATTGTTCCAAGCTGGCCGTTTCTGTAGGATCTACCGTTGCCCAGGGACAGCAGGTCGGCAACGTAGGAAGTACCGGACGTTCTACCGGAAATCACTGCCACTTTATGATTACGGTAAACGGCGCCTATCAGAATCCTCTGTATTATGTGCCGGGCTATTAATGATTTAAAAAAGAAGGGTTCCTGTCTGAAGACAGGAACCCTTCTTTTTTAACCGGCGTTTTGGTAAACGCCAAAACGCCAGTCGGAGTCAAACCATTTCCGATTCAATGAATCCGCCGCCCAGCAGGATGTCCCCTTCATAGAGAACCAGAGACTGTCCTGCCGCTACCGCCCGCTGGGGCTGCTGAAACAGAACCTTTGCGCGCCTGCCGGGAAGCGGCAGAACCCGCACGCCCACGGGAACCGCAACGGAACGAATCTTTGCCAAAGCGGAAAACTCCTCTTCGGGGAGCAGTCCCGAAGTAAAAGACATGTCCGAAATGACCGTTTCCGAAGTAAAGCCATCCTGTGCGTCGGCCAGATAAATACGATTTTGCTCCGGGTCAATCCGCTTCACAAAAACAGGGCGTCCCAGTGCGATTCCAAGGCCCCGCCGCTGGCCTACGGTATAATGGATGATTCCCTTATGCCTGCCGCAGACGCTGCCGTCGGGAGCGATAAAGTCCCCTGCCGGGAATTCCCCCAGCCGCCCCACAATATAGGCGGCATAGTCCGTCCCCTCAATGAAGCAGTTTTCCTGACTGTCCGGCTTTTCCGCGGCTTCCAGCGAAAGCTTTGCCGCAATCTCCCGAACGCGGGGCTTTTGAAGCTCCGCCAGCGGGAAGAGCAGACGGGACAGCTCCCGCTGACCCAGCCGGTAGAGCATATAGGACTGGTCCCGCTCCAGAGAGGCGCCCCGCCGTACCCGGTACACTCCGTTTTCCTGCTCGATCCGGGCGTAGTGACCGGTCGCTGCAAAAGCGCAGTCCTGGCGGTCCGCCTCATCGATCAGAGCCTTAAACTTCACGGTAGGGTTGCACATGACACAGGGATTGGGTGTACGCCCCCGGCTGTATTCCCGGAGAAAATAGGAGATGACGTTCTCTTCAAATTCCTTCCGGAGATCCAGCACCGTCAGGGGAATCCCGAGGGAGTCCGCCGAAGACCGGGCTGCTTCCACCGTGGAGGTGTGAAGATCCGACATGAGCATTACCGCAGCCCGGACGTCATAGCCCTGCTCTTTCAGAAGATGAACACAGACGGTGGAGTCCACTCCTCCGGACAGCGCCACCAGCACCCGATTATTCGTGGTCATGATCGCATCCGCAGGAATCGCATTCGCATCCGAAGTCGCCCACCAGAGGACGCGGATCAATTCCCTTTCTGGTATAATAGTCGGCCACTGCGGCTTTTATGGCCTGTTCCGCCAGCACAGAGCAGTGAATCTTGGCAGGCGGCAGACCGTCCAGCGCCTCCACGACTGCCTTGTTGGTCAGTTTCAGAGCATCCTCCAGACGCTGGCCCTTAATCATTTCGGTGGCGATGGAGCTGGTGGCAATGGCCGCACCGCATCCAAATGTTTTGAATTTAACGTCCTCAATCCGGTCGTTCTCAATTTTCAGATACATTTTCATAATGTCGCCGCACTTGGCGTTTCCAACCTCACCCACGCCGTTGGCATCCTCAAGCTCGCCCACATTCCGGGGATTGGCGAAATGATCCATCACTTTTTCACTGTATATCATCGTTTTGACCTTCCTTTCCATTCTTGTCTTTCCCTGCGCGGCACTTCTGTCATCCGCGCCAGATGGGCGACATTGCCCGCAGAGTGGTAATCACCTTGGGAACCGTTTCCAGAATATAGTCGATATCCTCATCGGTGGTAAATTCGTTAATGCTCAGCCGGAGGCTTCCGTGGGCAATCTCATGGGGCAGCCCGATCGCCATCAGCACATGGGACGGATCCAGCGACCCCGATGTGCAGGCGGAACCGCTGGAAGCGCAGATTCCGTTCATGTCCAGCCGGAGAAGAAGCGCCTCCCCTTCCACTGCTTCAAAGGAGATGTTCACATTTCCGGGGAGCCGTTTTTCCCTGCCGCCGTTCAGCCTTGTTTTGGGAACGGAGGAAAGAATCCCGTCAATCAGCCTGTCCCTCATCCGGGTGACCTTGGCGGCCCGTTCCCCGATTCCGGAGCAGGCATCCTCCATGGCAGCGCCAAGCCCTACGATGGAAGCAAGATTTTCCGTACCGCCCCGGCGATTGCGCTCCTGCGCACCCCCGTCGATAAAGTTCACCATGCGGATTCCTTTTCGTGCATAAAGCACTCCCACTCCCTTGGGTGCGTGGATTTTGTGACCCGACAGAGACAGAAAATCAATGGACTGGGCCTTTACGTCAATGGGCACGTTGCCCACCGCCTGTACCGCATCCGTATGGAAAAGAACGCCCGTTTCCCGGCAGACAGCCCCGATTTCCGCAATGGGCTGAATTGTCCCGATCTCATTATTGGCATACATCACCGATACAATCGCGGTGTCCGGGGAAATGGCTTCCTTTACCTGCTCGGCAGTGACGTACCCCTCGCTGTTTACCGGAAGATAAGTAACCCGGCAGCCCTCCCGCTCCAGATGCTGGCAGGTGTGCAGAATGGCATGATGCTCAAAATTGGTGGTGATAATGTGATTTTTTCCTTTGGCTTTCAGCGTTTCTACTGCACTTTTCAGTGCCCAGTTGTCCGCTTCTGTGCCGCACCCGGTAAAATAAATCTCGGTGGGCTCCGCATTCAGCGCCGCTGCCACCTTGCAGCGTGCTTCCTCAATGGCTTTCCGGGAATCCCGGCCAATGGAATAGATACTGGAAGGATTGCCGTAATGCTCCTTCAAAAAAGGGAGCATCGCCCCCAGTACATGATCGCTGATCTGGGTTGTAGCCGCATTGTCCGCATAAACAAACCGTTTCATATGGCGTAACCTCCTTTTGCTGCATAGGCCGGGCTCCCGGACGGAAAACCGCCGCTCCTCTTGAGAACCGCTGACGAGCATCGGTTCTCCCGGATTGCAGAGGAAGGGGACATCTTTTCCCGCCGTGCGAAAAGCAGCCGTATTTTTCGCTGAAAGCGGGGGCCGGCAATGTGGTTTTTTCTCTGTCCCGTGCCTTCCCGAGGGAGGTCTTCCGGAACAATTTTAATTATATACTAATTTGGTAGGAAAATCAATATGCTGCTCTTTCTCCCACAGAAAATTTGACGGGATTATTTTCTCAATTTCTGGTAGTATCCAACAGCAAGTGCGTCACACCGCTCATTATAAGGGTGACCGGCATGCCCCTTCACCCACTGAAACCTCACATCGTGGACGGCAAGGAGTTCCAGAAGCTTCTGCCACAGATCCGGGTTCAAGGCTTTGTCCTTATTATTCCGCATCCATCCGTTTTTACGCCACTTCTCGGCCCAGCCTTTCGTTACCGCGTCCACCACATATTTGGAATCGGTTACCAGCTCCACCTGACAGGGGCGCTTTAACGCCGACAGCCCTTCGATTACGGCGGTGAGCTCCATCCGGTTGTTGGTAGTCTGGAGCTCTCCCCCGGAAAGCTCCTTCTCATGATCACCGCTGACCAGAATGGCTCCCCATCCGCCCGGGCCGGGATTTCCGCTGCAGGCGCCGTCGGTATAAATCGTTACGTTTGCCATATTGTAATTCCCTTCCTTTTTCAGCCGGATGCCGCAGCGGCAAGGGCGGAATGAGAGGAATCCGGCCCTCAAAAATCGGCTTTTACCAGCCATTGTCTGAATTTTACAAGCTTTATTATACCTGATTTGAGGATAGGGTACAAGTAAAACAGAAGGGACTTCTGAACGAAACCGTCTGCAGAATAAATTTTTTTGCTTTTAATGCAATAAAAACACCGTCCCGTTTGTTATGGTATTGAACGGCTTCGGAACGCACCGCTTCCAAGCCCAATAAAAAACACCACAACAAAAAGGAGTATGCGTTATGACACACAATCTGTTTCAAAGCAAAAAGATGCTGACTTTCATCCTCACCGGAGCTGCCACCCTTCTGATGGCCTTTGCGGCAGGCTGTTTCCTTCTCTCCCCCTCGGGATACATTTCATTGGACGTCAACCCCAGTGTGGAAATTCAGACCAACCGTTTGGGGCAGGTAGTCAGCGTGAAGGGAGCCAACGATGACGCTGCCCGGCTGTTGGACGGCTGCATCTTCCGCGACCGGAACCTGGATGAGGTCATCGAAGCACTGGTTGACCGGATGATTGAAACGGGATATCTGGAAAACTCCAAAAAGAATGATATTCTGGTCACAGTAGATGAAGACAACGCTTCCGCAAAAGTTTTGGAACAGGTCAACCGCAAAATTGCCTCCTGTCTGAAAGACCGGGGCATGGATGCCCGGGTGATGGGGCAAAGCATGAACATTGACAGCAAGCTGATGGAATCCGCTCACGCCAACAAAGTTTCCGCCGGAAAAATGGCGGTGGTCGAGCAGATGAGTTCTCTCTCCAAAGACCTTACCCCGGAAAAGCTTCTTACAATGCGGGTCAGCGACTTAATGGAATACGCCCAAAAAAATCAGATCCCGCTGGATGCACTGGAAGACTATCTGGATCAGATGGACGACCAGCAGAATAACGATCATTTCGATCTTCTGGAAGACGCCATTGACGATCAGGACGACACCGACGATAAGGACGACGCCGACGACAAGGACGA
>DBGCDL010000106.1:0-3682 GCA_048358235.1 Oscillospiraceae bacterium | reverse complement strand
TCCCGATCCTTGGCGGATACCGAGCCTGCCACGGAACGGACCGCAATCCCCGCCGCTCCCACGAAAATCAGCGCTTCCCGCTGTGGGAAAAGCTCTCCCGCCAGCGTTTTGATCTCCTGACGCAGAGGGGCGTCTCCCTCCGCCGGATACTTTGAAATTCCTTCCGCCCGCCAGCCGGCCTCACGCAGAATCCCGCAGATTCTTCCGCATAGAACTCCGCCTTTCCGGGTAAAGGAAAATACAGTAATCATCTGCTCTCCGCCTCACGGAATTCATGAGTAAATGTGGGGTCATACAGTTTGGAACGCTCGTATCCCTCTCCAAGAAAGCCTCCCACCAGAATCAATGCTGTTTTATGAATTCCGTTTTCCTCTGCCGCCCGGCTTAACCCGCCGATGGTGGTGCGGACGATCTTCTGATCGGGCCACGTTGCCTTATATACAATTGCGGCGGGAGTTTCGGAAGGATATCCCCCCACGGTCAGCCGTTCGGAAAGCTTCGCAAGCATTCCCGAGCTTAAAAAGAGCGCCATGGACGCCTGATGGGATGCCAGCTTCGCAATTTCTTCCTTTTCCGGCACGGGAGTACGTCCCTCCATCCGGGTCAGGATCACCGTCTGGCTCACATCCGGCAGGGTGTATTCGGCTTTCAGCGCAGCGGCTGCCCCGCAGAAGGAGCTGACCCCCGGCACTACTTCAAAGTCGATTCCTGCCTCTTCCAGCAAATCCATCTGTTCCCGGATGGCTCCGTAAATGCTGGGGTCTCCGGTATGAAGCCGGACGGTGAATTTTTGGCAGGATTCCGCCTCTTTCATGACGGCAATCACCTGCTCCAGAGTCATGGAGGCGCTGTTATATATCTCACAGCCCTCTTTTGTATAGGAAAGAAGCTCCGGGTTCACCAGCGAACCCGCATAAATCACCACATCTGCCTGCTTCAGCAGTTTTTTTCCTCTGACTGTAATCAGGTCCGCTGCTCCGGGACCCGCCCCTACAAATGTTACCATCCTGTTTCATGCCTTTCTGTATTCAGTCTTTTTTACCGCTGTATTGGAATACTGCCGCAGAACGGGCAGTGTTATGCCTCGTCTTTAATGAGTATGATGGAAAAATAACTGGCGTCGTCCGGAGCGTCATCCAGAGAACGATAGGTCTTTTCCCCCGGCATGGAGCAGCATTCCGCCATCTGTGCTTTTTCGTAAATTCCGGCTTCCTTCAGCGTATCCTTTACCTTGCGCAGACTCTTTCCGCTCTTCATCAGCACCTTGCTGCCATCCAGCGCCAGAAGCTTTTCCGCATCCGGATAGGACGCGGGAATCACGTGAAGCGCCTGTCCTCCGTCGCAGAGAGAAACGTTCAGCGCCGCCGCCGCCGCGCAGAAAGAAGTGATGCCCGGAATTATTTTCGCCGGATATTCCTTCGACAGTACGATGCGGTGCAGATACATATAGGTGGAATACACACTGGGATCGCCCAGTGTAATAAATGCTACCGTCTGCCCTTTCTCCAGCAATTCCATTATTTTTTCCGCGCTTTCCCGATGGCTCTTCTCCAGAAGCTCCGAATCCCTTGTCATCGGCATATTGCAGAGAAGCTGCGGCTTTCCCTCAATATACTCCGCCGCAATGGAAAGAGCGGTTTTTTCCCCGCCGGCATCCGGCAGAGCAATCACATCCGCCTCTTTTAAAATCCGCACTGCTTTCAGTGTCAAAAGCTCCGGGTCACCCGGTCCGATTCCTACCCCATATAATATTCCCTTCATTGGCAAATCTCCCGTATCCGTTTTCTGTATTCTTCCGCGCCTGCGCTCTCCCGTGCTCCGTTTTTGGTGAATATCACCACTTCTGCATGGCATCCCTCTCCGGTCCGGTGCGCCAGCGCCTCCATTATCTTTTTCATAATGCTTTCCCACACCGCGTCCGAAAGCTTCCACTTCATAAGCAGGTCGTCAATTTCATCTGTAGTGACGGACTCCATTATCATTCCCACCTGCTCACGGCTTGCGCCGGCAAGTGCGCCGTGGGCGGCAAAGATTTCCCTGCGGCAGTCCGCCGTGCGGGAGTGCGTATTCATGATACCGCCCGCCAGCTTCACAAGCTTTCCCGCGTGACCGATCAGCAAAATCCGCTCGACCTTCTTGTATACGGCGTAGTCCAGCGCCTCACCGATATAGTTGGAACATTTGACGCCCGCATCCAAATCAAAGCCATATGCGGAGAGTGCGTAATCCCTGCCGTAATTGCCGGGACAGATCAGAAGATCCTTCTGTCCGCCCGCAGTTTTGGAATCAATTTCCACCCGAATGGTGTCTACCAGCGCCTTTTCACTCATAGGCTCCACAATCCCCGTGGTTCCCAGAATGGAGATTCCTCCCACAATTCCCAGACGGGGATTAAAGGTCTTTTTTGCCGTATCCTCGCCGCCCGGAACAGAGATCCGCGCAGAAAGCCCGCCGGTATAGCCGCAGGTTTGTGCCGCCTCCCGCAAGGCCCCGGCAATCATCTTCCGGGGTACCGGATTGATGGCGGCCTCTCCCGGAGAACAGGCCAGTCCGGGTTGGGTTACACGGCCGACTCCCTGACCGCCGTCCACAGAAAATCCGCTTTCCGTACGGGTTACTTCGGAATAAATCCGCAGCCCCGTAGTCACATCCGGGTCATCTCCTCCGTCTTTCACAATGCAGCAGCTTACCCGATCGTCCTCCCTTCGGATATCCTCTGCCGAAAGTGTAAGCATAACCCCCGAGGGCGTTGTCAGAGTAACCTCCGGATGAACCTCGCCGGTCAGCAGCATCAGCGCCGCCGCCTTGGAAGCGGCAGCTGCGCAGCTGCCCGTAGTATATCCGGTGCGAAGTTCCCGCCCTTCTCTGATGACAAACTGTTCCATGCGATATCCTCTTCCTGCGAAGCAATTATAAAATGCGCTGCCTATAAAAAAACAAGCGCTTTCCACAGAATGGAAAGCGTTTGCGCAAGACAGCAATTGTAAGGAAAACCACCTGCCGTTTTTCTCCCAAAGGCCGGTACACCACTGCGGGAGTAGAAAGCAGCATCCCATTGCCTCAAATCTTTAAGCAAACTACACACTCCATACACTGTGAAGTCATAGCCATTTGCGAAAAATCGCAAACCATACCGGCAGGTCTTCCGACTTAGACATCATTGTCGGTCTCCGCCTTCCCAGCCGGATTCGGCCAGTGGCATTCAGGAGACCTCCTCCGTCATTACGGCAGCAGGACTGTTCGGGAATTTCACCCGGATTCCGTTGGGGCACGGACGATGCACAGCCCCATACCGATACAAAAATGATGCTGATATCTCCTTGACCGTAAATGCCGGGTCAAAGACATATAACAATAAAAATAGTATCATTTCAGGAAGGCAAAGTCAAGGAAACAGAAAACTTCATAATATTACACCAAAAACCGCAAGATTTCTCCAGCGAAGAATTACGGCCCTATCTGCCGCTTTCCCCTCCGAGTACCGCCGCAATTTCATTTTTCGTCTCCAGTAAGAACGGAAGCAGTTCCTGAATCCGTTCATCCGTCATGCGGGACACCGGTGCGGAAATGGACAGCGCATAAGAAGCTTTCTGACGCCAGTCCGGAATCGCGGCCGCCACACAGCGCACCCCAAGCTCATTTTCCTCATTGTCCAGTGCATAGCCCTGCCGGCACACCTGAC
>DBGCDL010000105.1:0-5838 GCA_048358235.1 Oscillospiraceae bacterium | reverse complement strand
GCGCCGTCCAGCAGATAATCCGCCCGGTCCAGCGGACGAAAATCCCCCTCCGTCATCCGAAGCAGGTTTTCGATCTGCATTGCCGCGTCCCGGTAGCGTCCCACCGCCAGAAACCCCTTGGCCTGAACTCTCCGGACATAGGAATTGTTCAGACAGCAGCGGCTTAAATCGGAACCCCCGCAGGATTCCAGCCATTCGCTGACCCGGTCTATTTTTCCGCTGCTGACCGCAAACTCGGCACAGAGTGCCTGATAGTTGGGCCAGAGCCATTCCGCGTGTTTTTCCTCAATCTGCTGTCCCAGATAGGAAAGCACCTCATCAGGATGCTTAAAGGTTGGGTCCAGCCTGCCGATTTTTGCCAGCAGGCACAGCGCGGCAAACTGAATTTCCGGGTCTGCGGCAGACGTGGCGCCCGCCAGCTCCAGCGATGCCTCATTGATTTCATTTTTTTCATAGAGAAGCTCCGCTGTGGCTGTTTCGATGCATCCTTCTCCATGATTGTTCAGCAAAGCAGAAATCATGGGCCGGACAATGCTGCCCACCGCGCGGTAATTCTTGCCCCACTCGGACAGATCCTTCGCCCCTCTCAACACGCTGGGAATTCCTTTGGTAACCGAGAGCGCATAGGTGGTTTTTCTGTCGCTCCAGTCGTTATACAAAATGGAGAGTACCAGCAAAAGCTGTGCGTTGTCCGCCCCCAGCTTCAGCAGATTGGAAGCGGTAATGCAGCTTTCCAGGTATGCCCGCTCCGGATTTCCCGGCTTCACGCTTTCCCTTAGAGAAAGCAGTGCGGCAAACCAGCGCTGCTGCTGTTCCCGGTTGCCCTCCCGTTCCGCCAGAAGAATTTCCTGAAAGCAATGAAGAAAATTCTTCTGGGCAGCTTCTTTCGGGATCCGGTCAAAAAGCCGGCGGATTTCCTGCCGCTCACCGTCGTTGAGCCGCTCCGCATCTATAGCCCCCAATGTCTGAACTGCTTCGGCAAACAGCTGGCGGTCGATCAATTCACCGCCCCTGGCCAATATCTCCTCACACATCCGATCTGCACCCCATTCCGCCCGTTAAGAAGCGCCCCCGGCATCCGGGGCAAACTGCACCGTCTCCGCCGCGGCCGTTTCCAGGCCCCATTCAATCGACAATCCTATACATTCTTCATGTTAATGAAGGAAATTTTTCCCGTCAACACAGTTCTCCCCAAAAGCAGATTTTTCGACTGAGAAGCAGATTTTTTCCAATAATAATTTTACGGCGGTGTTTTTTGTGTTACAATAGAACAAAATGCGGTGGCCGCCGCGGCAGCCACCATAAGATTGTTATCAGAGGAAGATCATATGAACGTTGCCATTGTTGACGATATGGCCCCGGAAAGGGAAGCGGCCAGGGCATTCCTGACGGAATATTTCAGCCGTTACAAAAGCATGTTTCTCACCGATTTTTTTGAATTTGAAAGCGGTGATGCGCTTCTTTCCCGATTTGAACCGGGAAAATTCCAGCTGATCCTCATTGATGTCTACATGGAGGGAACCAACGGCGTGGACACAGCCCGCCGGATTTACCGGGAGGACAAAAATGCCTGCCTGATTTTCCTGACCAGCAGCGAGGAGCACATCCACGCGGGATATTCCGTTCGGGCGCTGCAGTATGTATCCAAGCCTGTCAGCCGGAACAAAGCGGCCCTTACCGAAGGGCTCGACTTTTTTATGGAACGGTTTGCGCCGGACAGCGACGGCTTCTTTGTCACAGCGGGGCAGGCTGTCCGTTTTTTGCCTTACCGTTCTCTTCTTTACGCCGACTGCGTCCTGCGGAAAACACATCTTCACCTGAAGGACGGGCGGATTCTGGAGGTTTCGGAATCCATCGGCGAGATCAGCGATTCCCTTCTTCGGCAGGAACGGTTTCTGGAAAGCTACCGAAACCTGATTATCAACATGGAGGAAGTAAAGACGCCCCTTCCCAACGACTTTCTCCTGTCCAACGGCGAGACCGTGCCCATCACCCAGCGCAGAAAGACCAAAATCAAGAGGGTCTATATGGATTATTTTCTGAAGAACGGAGGTGCATGATTATGGACACCGTTCTGCTGCTTTCGGCAATTGTCCTGACGCAGATTCCGGGGCTGGTGATCCGGCTGATCCCCTATTACCGCCGCCTTACCCCGAGCCGCCGCAAAACTCTGTTTTTGCTCTATTGCGGGTACCTGATCGTTCAGTGCTGTGCTTTCGGAGTGTTGATCCCCCGGCTGAACATGACCCTCAACTTCTTCAAATTCCTTACTTTCTTTGGCAACATCGCCCTGTTTGCCTGCAACTGCATTGTCCTCCCCAATATTTTTCAGCAGCTCTTTCTGACGTGGATGAGTGCAATTCTCCTCCAGCTTCTGTACACCCCTGCAGGGGTCTGTCTGAACCTGATGAAGGGGCCTCTGACCATTGGCGGCCAATGCCTGATTTTTTCCTTTTTCTACCTGGCCGTCTTTTTTCTCCTTCTGTATCCGCTCTGCCATCTGTTTGCCCCCTCGGTGCACGCGCTGCTTTCTCTGGGTGACAACTATCGCTGGAACATCAGCTGGCTGATCCCCATGGGATTGTTCTTCGCCAATTTTTCCCTTACCCTGGGGGAGAGCTGGATTGATCCAAGACAGATCGCCGGGCGGCTTTTCACTGCCATGGCCGCCTTTTTCACCTTCCGCACGGTGACGCTGGAGCTCTATGAATACGCCAGCAAGGATGAGCTGGATCACCGCACAGACCT
This sequence comes from Oscillospiraceae bacterium, assembly GCA_048358235.1. Lineage (GTDB taxonomy): Bacteria > Bacillota > Clostridia > Oscillospirales > Ruminococcaceae > Paludihabitans. The sequence goes on along the minus strand of DBGCDL010000105.1, from coordinate 3,090 downwards.
TCTGAAACTCCAGGAAACCGCCATGAACGACAGGATGCGGGCGGTGGAGGAAAGCAACCGGCAGCTTTCCATCCTGCGGCACGATATGCGGCACCGCATCAATCTTCTGGACGGCATGGCGGAGAGCGGTGATCTCGCCGCCATTCAGAACATTCTGAACGAATGGAACAGTTCCCTGGATCAGACAGCCGTTGTGGATGTCTGCGGCCATCCCGTATTGAACTCCGTAATCTCGGCCTATTTATCCGCCGCACAGAAAAAAGGGATTGACATGAGCGTGCAGGTGGATTTTCCCGCAGATCTGCCCATTGATCCGGTGCCTTTGGCGGTGGCCCTCTCCAATGCCCTGGAGAACGCCATCAGCGCCAGCGAGGCACAGTCCGGTGAAAAGCGGATTGAGCTGACTTCCCGCTGTGCCAGGGGGCAGATTGCCGTGATGGTCCGGAACCGTTTTGACGGGACCATTTTGTTCGATGAAGAGGGTCTCCCGGTCTCCGAGAAAAAGGGTCACGGCATCGGAACCCGTTCCATTGCCGCGTTTGCCCGGCGCAGCAACGCATTCTTCAGCTGTTCGCTGGAGGAGGGCTGGTTTACTCTGCGGCTGATGTTCGGCGCCGAAGGGGAAGAAAATGTTTTGGAAGCCTCCGGTGTTCCGGCGGGCAGAAAAGACCGGCAACCGTAAAAACTTCTTTGAGATTTGTTTACAATTTCCTCTAAGATTCTTATCCCGGGGTATGATATAATAGAACAAAACGGAAAGCGTTTTGTTCTTCATTGCCAAAAACGCTGTCGCACTGCCGTGCTTCCTCCGCCCTCTGGGCGGCACTGCGTTTTTGATTCGGTATTTACTCCGCATGCAATCCATATTTTCCCAGCGGTTTCCGTATATTTGGAATTGAAATCCAAATATACGGCATACTATCACTGAATGCTTGCTTTCAGGCGGCGGAACACTCCATACAGTATCCGAAAAAGGAGATGAATTCATGTCCTCCCATTTCTCGCATCACACTGACCCCCGCAGTGGAGACACCTATGTATCCGGACTTGGATTTGTCTCCGGAAATCTTCAGAACCGTCAGGAAAGCCCTCTGGACGGAATCCGGAGAATGTCCAACATTCTCTGCATTCTTCTTCTGGTCTATTTCCCCCTGCGGGAAATGTTCCTCCTTCCGGCCACCTATCTTGCCCACATTGTGGGGCTGGATGTCCGCATCAACCGCTTTACCGGCCTGATTGTAAAGTCCAGGGTCAGCGACCTGACGATTTCTTTCCTTGCGGACACCCTTGCCCTGCTGATCGTCATGCTGCTCATTCAGGCAATCTATCGCCCCGCCCTTTTGCAGGCCCATATTTTCCGCAGGCCCTACGCCGGAGTGACCGGTCTTGCCCTTCCCATCACTTTGGCGGGAGGCGTGATCGGCACATTTTTCAGCCTTTTGCTGGCCCATGTGCTGGACCTGTTCGGTCTGGTTCTTCCGGTGGAGCTGGCCCCCATTCCATCCTTTTCGGTGGAAGTATTTGTTTCGCTGGGGGCTGTGATCGCCTACGGCTGTCTTCAGGAGATTTTTTTCAGAGGTGTTATCCTGACGCCTCTCCGCAAGTACGGCGACGGGTTTGCCATCGTAGCCTCCTCGCTTCTGTTCTCGCTGTTCCAGACCGGCTTTGTGGAATGCATTGCCGCCTTTTTGTTCGGTGTCTGCGCCGCCTACTTCGTCATCCGTTCGGGCAGCATCCGGATTGCCCTGTTGAGCCGGATCTCCATGACGCTTCTCCTTTTCGGCGGGCGGATGGTGCTGGGCATGGCGGAGCGCTCTCTGGCACTGGTCATCATTATGGTTGCCTGCCTTGTCCTCCTTGGAATGGCGGCGCTGGCCTATCTGCATTTTATCCGAGCAGACGCCAATGCCTTCCGCCTGGTGCGACCGCAGGGCAGCCACAGCACCCGTGTACGGCTCAGCGCCTTTTGCGGCAGCCTTGGCTTTATTCTGTTTGCCGTCGCAATTCTGTTCTGGATCATCAGCACCATTCAGATTATCGGATAACTCCCCCGTGTCCGGACGGACAGAACGACAGCAGAAGGGAAACGGTCGATTTTCAATGAAACTGCAGCATTCCGACTACATGAAGCTGGCCATTGAGGAAGCCGGGAAAACATGCCTCCGCCCCGGCGGTACAGCCGCTCCGGACGTTCCGGTGGGATGTATCATTGTACATCAGGAGAAAATTGTGGGATGCGGCCACAACACCCGGGAGGAATGCGCCACAGCGCTGGGGCACGCCGAAATTTCCGCCATTCAGCAGGCCTGCCGGACGCTGGGCAGCTGGCGGCTTTCCGGCTGCACCCTTTATGTCACGCTGGAGCCCTGCCCCATGTGCATGGGTGCCATCCTCAATGCCCGGATCGACCGTGTGGTGTTTGGCGCCTATGATGCAAAAGCCGGCTGCTGCGGCTCACTGATTGACTTGAATCGTCAGGGCTTCTGCCATAAGCTGGAGGTGCTGGGCGGCATCCGCGAGCTGGAATGTGCGGCACTGCTGTCTGACTTCTTTGCGGGGCTGCGGGAGAAGGACACCGCCCGCCGGGAAGAGCAGACCCCCTTTTCTCCCCCTTCTCCCACCGGGAAATAATCTTCTCTGAAGGGAATTCCCCTGTTTTCCCAATGCCGGAGGACCGGCGGAATATGCCCGGCCGCAGCCGCGGGATTTTACATTCCCGGCTTGGGGCAGAGCCGCAAAAAGTGCTGTCCGATTTTGTCAAAATACTTGACATTTTCGTATCTTCGTATCTAACCGCTGTTGTGATTACATTTTGTAGAACGCCGGAAGATGTTGAAAACTATGTGGAAAGTGTGGAAAGATTCCCCCACTTTCCTTTCGCTCCCTGATTTTTCTGCAATAATATGTTGAAAACCCGGTGGAAAATGTTTAGAACACGCTGATTATTTTGAAAGCGGATGGTAAAGTCCGTATTGCTTAGAACCAGAAAAAATGGACATTGAATAAAAAAGCCTCCAGTCGTAGAGTGGAAACTACGATTGGAGGTTTTTGTATGTCAGGAAAGAAAGGAATGCCACGGTACAGCGACGA
>DBGCDL010000104.1:0-24579 GCA_048358235.1 Oscillospiraceae bacterium | reverse complement strand
CGTTACCAATTAAAATACCGCCTGACCCCATTTGAAAAACGGAGCCAGACGGCGTAAATCATTGATATTCTACGACTTGCTTTTCTTTTTCGTGTCTATTCCTTCTGGGGCGGTTCACTCTGCCACCGCTTTATCTCTTCGCAGGAACAGCCCTGTGCATGGTGCCCGGTTCCTCAAATGCAAAACGGCAGCTATCACAACGATTCGTTTTACAACCCTGTCCGGGATCAGTGGCTGAACCTTAGCTGCAAGGCTATGCGCTGGCACGGGCGGGAAGCAGTGGCCCTCTATGCCGTAGACGTGACGGAGGAGAAGAAACGGCAGATCAGTGCGGAAATCGACCGGAAAAGCCTGGAGCTGCTGGTTTCCAACACCCCCATTGGGATCGGTGTCTGCACCACCAGAGAGGGCAGGGTCATTCCGCTGGCTGTAAATGACCGCTTCGGAGAACTGCTGGGTGCAAAAATAGACACGGACAGCCACACCAACTTGGCGCTGCTCTCCCGCGTTCATCCGGATGACCGGGAAATGCTGGGGAGCAAAATGCAGCAGCTGGAAAAAGAAAATGTCCATATCCGGCTTGTGTTCCGGTATGATCCTACCCTGTGCGGTGTGTTCCGATGGCTGCAGATTGAGGCAAAAACCATTCTGCAGAATCACACGCTGCTGGCGTTTGCCTGCCTTTCCGACGTAACGGCGGAGAAAGAGGCCGAAACGGAACGGGAAAAGAACCGCCGCATGTATGAAGCGGCGGTGGAGGATGTGAATCTGGTGGTCTGGGAATATGACATCCCGGCCCGCCGGGTAGTAATGGCAGACAATGAATTCACCCACTATGACCACCGCAAATTCGGCCTTCCCAAAGTGATGGAAAATGTGCCGGATTCTCTCATTCCTTATATTGAGGATACGTCTGTCGGAAAATTTCTGGATATGTACCGTGCCGTGGATGCCGGTGCGCCCAAAGCCTCCTGCGAAGTCTGGTACAAATGGAGGCCGGGGCAGGAGCCCCGGTGCGAGCGTATCAGCTATACAACGGTATTTGACCGGGAGGGGCATCCTGTCACTGCCCTGGGAATCGGCCTGAACATTACCGCCCGAAAGCTGGAGGAGGAAAAGTACAACCGGTTCTATAAGCAGCTCACGAAGGCCAACCCGGATACCCTGGGTTCCTTCCGCATGAACCTGACCCGGAACTGGTGCGGGGACGGGCAAAGCCCCCAGCCGGATTATTTAAGCCTGCAGGAATCCGGTACGGTGGACGGCTTTTTTGCCGCCATGGCCGAACGGCTGGTGGAAGGAGAGGCCCGGGACAGCTTTCGCAGATTCTTTACCCGGAAAAATCTGCTTCAGGCATTTCAGGAGGGCAGGCCGCAGATCACGCAGGAATTTCCGTTTATTCTTTCCGAGCGGGGCGTGAAATGGGGCAGAGGCTCCATCAGCATGGTACAGAATCCCGTAACAGGGGATGTGGAGGCTCTTACCTATACCCAGGACATCACCGAACACAAAAAGGAAGAACTGATCGCCCAGCGGCTGACCAATGAAATGATTGACTACATCGGGCTGATTGATGTGGAAAAACACACCTTTGAATTCCGCAACGTCAACCGGCTGTTTCCGGAACTTCCCGTGCGCAAAAAAGCGGATTACGGCACCTTCGTCGGAGACAACAGCAAAACCTTCGTTATTCCCGCGGACCGAAACGCCTTTCAGGCCAACACCTCTCTGGGGCATCTGACAGACGAACTGGCCGGTTCTCCCTCCTACTCGTTCACCTATGGGCACACGGAGGGGGGAATAGAGCTTCGCAAGCATCTGCAATATGCGTATCTGGACGATACCAGAAGTGAGATTCTGGTCATCCAGTCGGACGTGACCGACCTCTATCATCAGGAACAGCAGCAGCTCCGCCAGACAAAAGAGGCGCTGCAAACGGCCGAACAGGCCAATCATGCCAAAACCGAGTTTCTTTCCCGGATCAGCCATGACATCCGCACGCCCATCAGCATCATCAGCAGCATGACGGATTTTGCCCAGGAGGATCTGGGCGATTCCGAAAAGCTGAAAAACGACATTTCCAAAATCAAAACCGCCAATCAGTTTCTCCTTAGCCTCATTAATGACGTGCTGGATATCTCAAAAATTGACAGCGGTAAAATTTCCCTGACCCCGGAGCCTTATCCATATGATGAGTACATCGCCAACATCCGGAATATGTTTGAGCCCCTCTGCGAAAAGAAGGGAATCGAATTTACCGCCAGTGAAAAGACCAACAGCGGTGTGATTCTGGCGGATAAGATCCGGCTCAACCAGATCGTTCTCAACCTGCTTTCCAATGCGGTGAAATACACTCCGGCCGGAGGAAAAGTCTCCTACCTCTCCAAAAGTCGGGATCTTCCGGACGGAACGGTGCTGTATGCATTTGAAATCTCCGACACAGGCATCGGCATGAGCGAAGCATTTCAAAAGACCATGTTTGAGCCGTTCACCCAGGAATACGACAACCCTAACCGTCCCAAAGCCCAAAGCGGCACAGGGCTTGGGCTCTCCATCGTAAAGCGCATGGTGGATCTGATGGGGGGCACCCTTTCGGTCAGAAGTCAGCTCGGGAAAGGGACTGCGGTATACTGCGAGATTCATTTTCCAAACGCATATCCCGGCTCCCGTCAGGACGAACAGGCAGAACGGGAAGAACACCGCATTCCCCGGCGCACCGGTCTCACCGGAAAGCTGATCCTTGCCGAAGATAATGAAATCAACGCAGAAATTGCCCTCCGGATTCTTCAGGAGCTGGGGCTTACCGTTGACCGGGCGGAAAACGGGGAAGAGGCGGCAGAGCTGTTCCGCCTCTCCGCACCGGGGACATACCGGGCCATTTTGATGGACATTCAAATGCCGGTATTGAACGGCTATGAGGCCACAAGAGCCATCCGGGCCATGCGGCGGCCGGATGCGGCGTCGATTCCCATTCTTGCCATGACGGCCGACGCCTTCACCGACGCAATGGAGCGGGGCTACGCCGCCGGAATGAACGAATATATCACGAAACCGATTCATCCGGACCGGCTGGCAGACGTTCTGGCCCGGGCTCTCTCCTCAAGGGAAATTTCCGGGGACGGCTCCGCGGCAAAACCGGAATAGAGAACGCACGCGATAAAAAACAGGCAAGCCGCATGGCTTGCCTGTTTTTTTATCGATAGGTTGGAGGCCCCGCATTTATTCCACAATCCGGTGGGAGACCTGTGGAAAATCAGGGTTACTCCGCCGCGGATTCTTCCCCGGAGGAAACAGCGTCCGCAGAGACGGCCTGTTTCCGGGCCTCCCTCTTTTCGCCGATGGAAAGGAGCAGATTCAGAACAATTCCGAAGATGGCCGCGCCGGCAATGCAGGGAACGTTCATTCCGAAGAAGGGAATGTTGCCGCCGAAGGCGTAGTTTCCGCCGATGCCGATAACCATGATGGAGGCGATAACGGCAATGTTTTTGGAGGAGAACATATCCACCTTGCGGTCGATCATAATTGCGATGCCCTGTGCGGCAATGGCGCCGAAGAGGTAAATTTCAAGGCCGCCGATGACTGCCTGCGGAATGCCGTAGATGGCCTTGATCAGGGGGGTGAACATGGAGACCAGCATGGCAATGATTGCCGCAGCAAACAAAACCGGTACGGAGAACACCTTGGTAATGGCCATGGTGCTGATGTTTTCACCGTAGTTGGTGCCGGCAGGGCCGCCCACAAAACCGGAGATCATATCGCAGATACCGTCACCGATCAGGTTGCGGTCCAGCATATCCACCAGGCTGTATTTCATTTTCTTGCCTTTTTTCTTTGCCACGTCGTTGACGTAGATGTCCAACTGATACATATGTGCGGTGGACTCGGGAATGGTGGCAATGGCGATGGGCATAATGGCTACCACAGCCGCCACAGACACTCTCGGCAGGCTGAAGGCAGGCAGGGCAAAGATGGAGCCGTCGCCCAGCTTCCAGAGGGAAGACTCCAGTGCGGCGTCAGGGATGGCGCGGAACAGGTTCATGCTGTCGCCGCCGATCCAGAAGAGAAGCGCCGCAGTCAGGCAGCCTACCCCCGCACCGATCAGGAGAGGCAGCTGGCCAAGCAGACCTTTGAGATAGCGGGAAACCAGAATGGTGACCAGCAGGGTGACCAGAGAGACAACCCATACCCAGCCTGTTCCGGCTGCGCCTTCCACGCCGGCCTTGGGAGCCGCGTCACTCAGCGCGTTTCCGGCCAGAGTCAGACCGATAATCATGGCCACGGGGCCGGTGATGGTGGGGGGCAGAATTTTTTCCACCGCTTCCCGTCCGCTGAACCTTACCAGCAGACCTGCGGCAATGGAGACAAGTCCGGAAAGAATGATGCCGAACTGGGCGTAGGAAATCAGCTCGGCGGGCAGGATTCCCGTCTGCTGGAAGGAGGCAAGCTGATCCGCAGTGCCTTCCGCCGCCACCATGCTGGAAATTGCGGTAAGATACGCAAAACTGGAACCGTAGTAGAGCGGAATTTTTCTGCCGGTGATCAAAATGAAGCAAAGGGTTGCCAGACCGCTGGCAAAAATGGTGGTGGACACCTGAAATCCGGTAATCAGAGCAACGGTAACGGTTGCGGGGAACATAACGATTACCTGCTGCAGTGCGTAGAGCAGCAGTTTACCGGTGCTGGGCCGTTCGTCGGGCAGATACCCAATGGCTACTTCTTTGTTTTTCACGACATTGCCTCCATCAATATTAAATTTTATCAGGGCTTGAAGCTCCCTGATGCGTGGACAAAACGCTGCCGCCCTGCGGGGCCTGACGGGCATAAAAAAACTGCCGGATAACCGACAGATCAAAACCCGCGGGGAAGCCAAGGTACATCCAGGCCGTCCGCGAAAAATTTGTGTTCAATCTTATCGGTATCACAGTACCAGTATTTAAAGATTTCTGTTATATTATAGCATTATTTTGTCCCATGTCAAGGAAAAATACTCGGAAACGACATATTTTTCTGCGCTTTCCGGCGAAAAAGCTTTTCAGCGAAACGCGCAGAAAAATCCCGTCCCCCAAAAGCGGCCTACGGCCGCTCCTCCACGCTTTCCTCAATCAGGGAGAGAATCCGTTCCGTCTCCGCCTCTCCGGTTAAAAGCACATTGTCCCGCCGGTCCGTCAATACGGTTCTTCCGAAAAACTCCCCACATTCCGCCGTTATGCCGCATTGCCGGGCACAAAACAGCCGGGGGAACATCCAGCAGAGCACCGCGGTGGAGTCGTGCATGGTGGAGCCCTTCTCTCCATAGCGGACGCAGGAGTGGTAATTGGCGGTAAGAATTTTTTCCATGGCAAGGCTGACGGGGGTATTCCGTGCCGCCATCCGGTGAATGTCCTCCAGAGAAAACGCTACATGATTGGTGGTATTCAGCGGGACCAGCGTAAGCTGCCCGGCTGTGCGGAACACGTAGTCCGCGCTGATGGGGTCGCAGTGAATGTTGAATTCCGCAGTGGGAGTGGCGTTTCCCAGCCCGATGCCGCCGCCCATGGAGACAATTTGCCCGATCGAGCCGGTCACATCGGGAAACCGCTTCATCAGCAGGGCAAGATTGGTCAGCGGGCCAAGGGTAATGTAGTCCACCTTCCCCAAAGCCCGGATGGTGTCATAGGTCTTTTGCAGAAAGTCGCCTTCAAAGGCGGCTCCCTCGGGAAAGGACAGGCTTAGCCCTCCCAATCCGTCGGCGCCGTGAATGTGTGCCGCATCCTCCAGATGAGGCATTCCCGCCTCCCGGGGTTCCGGCGCAGAGGAGCCGCGCACCACAGGGACATCCCAGTTCAGGAGACTGCACATGGTCAGCGCGTTGTTCGTGGTTTTATCCACCGAAATATTGCCGTAGCTGGTCAGAATCAGTTTCACCTGTTCCGGGCAAAAATGATGGAGCACAATCAGGGCAACCGCGTCGTCAATTCCCGGGTCAGTGTCCAGAATGACTGGGTTTTGCGAATGAATTTTCTCTGGCATGAAAAGCTCCTCCTCACTGCATCAACAAAGTCTTTGGTTTCGCTCTATTGTAGCATAAATTCCGACACAATGTAAGGGGGAGAACGCCTCAAGGGGGAACGCCTCAAGGGGCCCGCCCCTTGAGAATCCCTTTGCGTCAGGCTTTTTTAAAGCCTGACGTGGGCTTGTCGGCAGCCCCAGAATCCGGCAAAAACCACCCCCCGGACTGATTTTATCCGGATGGGTGGTTAAAAAAGTGCTTTTTGATTCTTTCTTCTTTCAAAAAAACCTGTTTTGATTCAAACAGAACCAACGGTACCGGGCAGCTCAATGAAAGTTACCATGTTGCCTTCCTGCGAAGGAAAGTTCTTTTTGGTTCTTTTTCTTGAAAGAAAAAGAACCAGTGGGTACCCCAAGCGGCAAGGATCCGGTCCACGTTCAGCCCGGAGGTGGAAGCAAGGTGCAGGTCGGGCTCTTCGGTCCGGACGTCCACGTGGATTCCCACGGCAAACATACCGGCGGCATGGATGGCCTCAATTCCCGCCTGTGCGTCCTCAAATCCGATGCATTCCCCGGAAGTCAGCCCCAGCGCATCCCGGCAGACCAGAAACACCTCGGGATCGGGCTTGGTTTTCTTTACCTTGGCGGCATCGGCAATGTAGTCGAACTCATCCGCAATTTGAAGAGAGGACAGCACCTTGTTGGCGTTGCGGCTGGCAGAGGCCACCGCCAGCTTGATGCCCCGGGCTTTGGCGTCCTTCAAAAAGGCGGAAACGCCGGGCAGGATGTCGGCCGGAGTAATCTGTCCGATCAGCTCCACATAATGGTCGTTTTTCTTGTTGGCGTAAAATTCCTTCTGCTCGGGGGTAAACCGGTCCAGCGCATCGTTGATTTCCAGAATAATCTCAAAAGAGCGAATCCGGCTGACGCCTTTCAGCCGTTCATTGTCCTTTTCGTCAAAATGAAATCCGAATTCATCGGCCAGCGCCTTCCACGCCAGAAAATGATAGTGGGCCGTATCGGTCAGAACGCCGTCCAAATCGAAAATAAAAGCTTTGGGAGTCACGTAATTTCTTCCTTTCCGGATTATTCCCGTCCGTAGGGGAGCGCCAGCTCACCCTTGAGGGTGTGAACCGCTCCGTCGGTCAGGAAAGAGATTTCTTTGGTGTTGGTCAGGTTGGTCACCTTGAGCTGCTGCCGGGTAATATCCAGAAGCAGCTCCTGTCCCTGCCAGCCGATTTTCACTTTCAGCCCGTTCCATGCCTCGGGCAGATTGGGCTGAATCCGCAGCTTTCCGCCCACTACACGGACGCCGGCAAAGCCGTTGACGGCACACTGCCAGATCCCGCCGAAGGAAGCGGCGTGAATGCCCGCATCGCTGGTGGTCATGACAGGGCCCAGGTCAATCCGGCAGGCCCGCTCAAAGAGGCTGTAGGCCTGCGCCTTTTCGTGCAGGTCGCTGGCCAGAATGGAATGGGTGGAAAGGCTTAAGGAGGAGTCGTGGAGGCAGCGGTGCTCATAATAGTAGAAGTTCGCTTTCTTCACTTCCCTGGGGAACAGGTTTTCCATGATGTAGAACAGCACCAGCACGTCCGCCTGCTTGGAAACCTGCATGTGATTGATCTGATCCATGTTGTAGTCGTTGTAGATGGTGCCGACCACGTCACTCGCCTTGTATTTGTCCAGATTGATCTTCGGCAGGGTCAGGTAGGTGTCGTCCTGGGGCACAATGTGGTTTTCATTTTCCCGGGGAAGATAGATTTTATCCACCTTTGCTTCCCAGCTCCGGTATGTTCCGTCAATGTCGATGACCTTGTTGATCCGCCGGTAAATTTCGGGCCTCTCCGCCTTGAGCATCCGGGCGTATTCCATGGCCAGCAGAATGTTCCACCGGGCCATATAGTTGGTGTAGGCGTTGTTGTTCACGTGCTCTTTGTATTCGTCGGGGCCAATTACACCCCTGATTTCGTAAATGTCCTTTTCCGCATTGTATTCCAGACGGGACTGCCAGAATTTTGCCGTGTCCAGAATGATCTCGTAGCCGCAGCGATCCATAAAGTCCTGATCGCCGGTGACGGTGTAGTAATAATACACGCCGTAGGCCACGTCACTGGTAATATGCTGCTCAATAATGCCGGTCCAGATCTTGGTGGCCTTTCCGGTAACAATGTCCGCCGCGCCGTAAAGAGGCGTCACCTCGCCGTCCTCGGTCCATGCGCTCTCCCACGGGTACATGGCCCCCGCATAGCCGTTTTCGGCGGCTTTGCGGCGGGCTCCGCCGATGCAGTTGTAACGGTATTCAATCAGGGAACGGGCCGCCGCCGGGTCAGCCAGAATGAAGTGGGGAAGCATGAAAATTTCCGTATCCCAGAAGGTGTGGCCCTTGTAGCCTTCGCCGGACAGCCCCTTGGCGCCGATGTTCATCCGGTTGTCGTGAACCGGAGTCATCACCGTCAGCTGATAGACGGCAAACCGGAGCGCCAGCTGGTCAAAGTCGTTGGGGGTATCCACCTGAATGTCCTTGCGGCTCCAGATTTTCTCCATCCACGCTCCGGCAGAAGCGGCGGCATGGTCAGCAAAGGAGAGCTTCGCGGACTGTTTCAGCGCTTCAAGGGAGCTTTCCCGCAGCTGCTCCAGCGTTTTCCCCTCGTTGTCCCTGTCGCGGGAGGTATTGATGTTGGAGAGCTTGGTGACGGAAAGGGTTTTACCCTTGGGGAGTACGCCGTCATATTTCACGAAAATTTTCCGGCGCTCAATGGTAATCAGCTCGTTCGGAAGATACTCGCCGCCGTCCAGCCGGAAAAGATGGGTGGTGTTCACTACGAAATCAATGCCGGACTCGGAGGTTTTCATCACGCTCTGCTGATACCGCTTCTCGTAGAAGCGCTTTTCCCCCTCCACAAAATGCTGGGAGCCGGAATTGGACACCTGCCCGTTGATTCCGGAGGACAGCTTGAAGGAAACCTCGCGGTTTAAAGGAGTTACCTCCATTTCCTGGGCAATCAGGTGAAGATCCTTCATGGATACGATCCGACGGAAAACAAAGCGGAGCTGTGCGCCCCCCACACCGGTCCAGACAAAGCTCCGCTCCAGCAGGCCGGTCTTTAAATTCAGCGTCCGCAGATAATCGCTGACGCTTCCTTTGGAGAGATCCAGCGCCTCGCCGTCAATGCGGAGGGGCATGGCGATTACGTCCGCCACGTTGGGGAGCTCGGTGACCTCGTCGCCGAACTTGTTGAAGGTGCCGGAAACGAAGGTATCCCGTGTATTCCCCAGATAATCCTCCTCGGTGGCGGAACGGACGCCCATATATCCGTTTCCGAGGCACATTACGGATTCGCATTTGCCCAGATGCTCCAAATCAAAGCATTCTTCTCCCACGATCCAGTTTTTGAGGGAGCCTGTACCGATTTCATATTTCATAGCAGTATTCCTTTCTGATGACCTGTTTTAACAGAAAACCTCTGGTCCGTTCTTTTCCGGCCGTTTCGGCGGATGTTATCCCTGCCGGGACAGGGTGCGTTCCTCCCCGTTGAAGGAAACGGTGATGTCCGGGCCGTCCAGCAGCGTGATTTCGGAGGAATCCCGGGTAACGGAAACCTCCAGCCGGCTTCCACGGTACTGCATCCGGAAACGGTAGCCCTCCAGCTCTTCCGGCAGCATGGTATGGAAAATCAGCTTTCCGCTGTCGGTACGCAGTCCGGCGAAGCCGTTGGCCACGCACATCCACGCACCCGCCATGCTGGCGGCGTGAATCCCGTCCCGGGTATTGCGGTGGATGTCCTCCAGATCGGTGAGGGCGGTATGGCTGAAATGGCGGAAGGCATCGCCGGTTTTGCCGATTTCGCAGGCGATGATGGAGAAAATGGCCGCGGAAAGAGAGGAGTCGTGGGTGGTCAGGGGCTCGTAGAACTCATAGTCCCGCTTCTTCTGTTCCCGGTCAAACCGGGAGGAGAGCAGCAGCTCCGCCAGCACGGTATCGGCCTGCTTGCAGACCTGATGACGGTAGATCACCAGCGGATGATAATGCATCAGCAGGGGGTAGTTTTCTTTGGGGGTATTGGCAAAATCCCAAGGCTCCTTATCGAGAAAGCTGTCGTCCTGCAGATTGATCCCCCGGGTTTCATCATAGGGAAGATACATATTCTCCCCGGCCCGGATCCAGTCCGCGGGCTCGTTTTCCGAAAGCCCGATCTTCTCCGCCAGCGCCTGATAGCGGGAGGGGTTGTCTTTTTTCATCTCCAGCACCATCCGGGCGGCAAAGAGAAGGTTTTCTCTGGCCATCAGGTTGGTGTAGTAGTTATTGTTCACCACAGCAGTGTATTCATCCGGCCCGGTGACGCAGTTAATGCAGAATTTGCCGCCTTTTGCCGGAATGTAGGCGCCCAGATCGTTCCACAGCCGGGCAGTCTCCGCCAGCATCTCCGTTCCGCAGTCCTCCAGAAAAGCCCGGTCTCCGGTGGCTTCATAGTACCGCTTCACCGCGAAGGCAATGTCGGCGTTGATGTGGTACTGGGCGGTTCCGGCGGGGTAATAGGCGGAGCACTCGTCGCCGTCTATGGTGCGCCACGGGTAGAGGGCGCCGATGGGGTGGGACATCTCCCGGGCACGCTTCCGTGCCTTGTCCAGAATATGATAGCGGTATTCCAGCAGCTTCCGGCTGATCTCCGGATTGGTGTAGAGGAAAAACGGCAGGATATACGTTTCCGTATCCCAGAAATAGTGTCCCTCGTAGCCTTCGCCCGAAAGGCCCTTCGCCGCAATGTTGGTGAGCCCGTCCCGGCCCACCGACTGGAGCAGATGGAACAGGTCCAGCTTCATGGCCCGGTTGAGGACATCGCTGCCTTCAATGACCACGTCGGTGTTTTCCCAGAACTTTTTCAGGAAGGCGGCCTGCTCCGCGGAAAGAGCGGAATAGCCCTGCGCCGCGCCGTAAGCGGCGGCCTCCCCGGCGGTGCGGGCCGCGTCCCCGGCGGAGCAGAATTTATCGTCCGCATAGCCGATGTACTTGTGGAGGCGTATGGCCTCCCCCTGCTGGGCATTTACGGTAAAGCAGAGCGCCGCATAATTTTCCCGGCCGGCGGGAGACACCGTCCATGGGCTGGCGGTTTTCATCACGTGCTCGGCGGCACAGGCAACGGTAAATTTTGTGTTCTTCGTTCGCGACGCCATGAAAAGACGGGTGCCCTCTTCCTCCTGACCGGTCACCGTGAGCACCCGGCCGGAAAATCCCGCGCCCACCCGGGGGTCGTGCTCGGCCACCATGTTGGTCACGTCGCCGTCAATGGCGGAGATCAGCCGGATCTCCCCGGAAAAATTCATGGGCATCAGGCTGTAGCGGATTGCCGCCAGATGCTTATGCTCCAGAGAAACCATCCGCTCGATGGCAAAGGAGAGTTCCTTCCGGTCTTCCAGTCGGAGAGTGAATTCCCGCACCAGAACGCCCTTTTCCATGTTCAGATACCGGTGATAATGGATGACGTGGTCGGGCGTAACGGCGATCTCCCTGCCGTCCACGATGGTTTTGATGATCTTGCCGTTGATGACATTCAAAAGCGTTTGTCCATGGTCGGGAAAGGCATAGGCAGACTCTCCATAGAGAATTTTCTCGCTTTCGTAAAAACCATTCAGATAGGTTCCTTCCGTAGAGATGGTTTTTTCCGGAATCTGTTCTTCAAAATTGCCGCGAAAGCCGATGTAGCCGTTGGCCAGCGTAAACAGCGTCTCATTTTTCTTTGACGCCGCTGGGTCAAACTGCTGCTCGGACAAAATATATGGATTCGTCATTGATCTTGCCATTCCTTTCTTATCGTTTGAACCATTGCTTTCAGACGGAGCCGCCGTCAGCGCTCCCGGTACTCCAGTCCGCAGTCCCCGCCGGAAAGACAAACCTTCCAGCCGGAGGGGCCTGTCACCGTGATTTTCCGGCTGTCCGCGTCATAGGAAAAATCGAAAATCCCGTCTCCGACGGATACCGCTTTCAGGGTCAGATTTCCAAGCCGGGGCGAAATGCAGGGGGAAAGGGTCAGCTTCTTCCGGGACGCAAAGGGTGAGAGCCCCAGAATGCACTGGGTGTAGGAGGTCATGGTGGCCTCGTTGTTCCAGATCTGGACAAAGCACCCCTTGTCCGGATAGTATTCCGAGGTGGCTCCCGGCATCGCCGCGCCAAACCCGTCATACAGGTACAGCAGGGCGTTCACCAGCTCCTCCGCATCCTTCTGCCGGGCAAACTGCTGCATTACCCGGGCGGTGCCGATGGGCATTGTGCTGTATTTGGAATATTCCCGCTCCAGATAGACGTTTTGGGGGTCCTCTTCCGCTTTCCGGGCAATCTCGGCCCGTCCTTCCGGCAGATACCCCATCTCCCACAGGGTGGAAACACTGCTTAACCCCAGAAAATGGAAGGCGCGGAGCTCCCCGTCCTTCATGGTCCCGGCCTGCTCCAGAATGGAGTCCATGTTTTCCCGGATCCGGCGTTTCAGCTCTTCCTCCCGGGGCGTTTTATCCCGGCTGCAGCTTTCGCCGCCCTCGTATTCCTCATCCTCGTCCAGCGGGAAGGATTTGAGGGAAATCCGCCACGCCTTCGCCCGGTCGGTGATCTCCTGACGGGTACCCGCCATATCCGCGTAGAGGCCCTTGTCCTCCAGCCAGAAAAGCTTCTGAAAACGGTCATAGCTTTCCCGGAACAGGGTCTCGTAATTTCTGCCTTCCCGCTCCTGCCCAAGCTCCCGGGCAATCAGCGCCGCTGTTTCGTAGCCCCGCAGCGACCATGCCGCGCAGTCGAATACGATGCAGTTGAAGCCGTTGTATTCCGCCGCCCCGTAGCCGTAGGGGAGTCCCTCCACACACTGGGAGCGAACCCATTCCACACCCTGACGAACGAAAGGGTACATCTCGGCAAGAAATTCCCGGTCGCCCGTCCACTGGTAGTAAAACCAGAGAAAAGACGCAAACTGGGGCGTTTCGGTAAGCATCCCCTCGTAGAACACCTGACCGTTGGGGGCGATTTCGTGAACCACCCGTCCGTTTCCGTTGACCCGGTCGGAGGCATCCCGAATCAGCCGGAGGGTTTTCCGGCAGATTTCGTAGTCTCCCGTCACGAGGAAGCTCTTGAGAAAGTAGGTGGAGTCATGGCCGAACCACCACGGAAATTCCGGGTATCCGGCCGCCGCGCCGGTTCCCTGACGGGGGACGGTGCGGATGGCCCAGTCATTGTTGTATTTGGTCCAGCGGTACATTTCCTCCAGCTGGGGAAGCCCGCTGACGGAAAGGACGGCTCTGCGGTCAATGTCCTCATACAGGGCCCGCTTTTCTTCCAGAAGCCGGAGATGATTTTCCGAAAGCTCCCGGTACTGTGCCGCCGCGTCCTCGCCGCTCTCGGAGGAGGACGCCAGAAAAATCCACAGGGTTTCCTCGCTGCCGACCGCCACCGTCACGGTAAATTCCATGGCGCCGTAAACGCCTTTTCCGCGGGGTGCCTCGGGAGCTTCCATTTCGCATGAAATCCCGGCCGCTTCAATGGGCCGGGAGGCGCCCGCCAGCAGGTACCACGGATTGCCCGCATCCTTAAACCGAATCCGGTTTTCCGCTTTCTCAAATACAGCGCTGTCGGGAAAGTCCTGTTTTCCCAGCCGCTCGGACAGCCATGCGGGAAACAGCTCGGACTTCAATACAAACCGGAGGGAGAGTGTCCGGGGCTCCTGACCGTGATTGCAAAACCGGTAGGACAGGCAGACACCCTCGGCCTCCCTGGGAACAAACTGAAAGCGCTCTGTGGAAACATCCTGCCACATGGGATAGGTAAAGGTCATCCCATAGGGGAGAATCCCGCATTCCTCCGGGGAAGTCAGCCATTCTCCGTTCACCTTCATCCAGAACCCGTCGCTGATTTTAATGGGCAGGCTCCAGATTCCGTACATTTCCCCGGCAATATGCTCTCCTTTTTCCGGGAACAGCCCGTCCTGACTCCCGATCAGATAGGTACGGTATCCGGTGGTCAGGCAGGGCTTTTTTCCGGGATGGGACACAGTCAGTTGATTCATGGCAGTTTTCCTCAATATCGATAAATTTCAATGGTGCTGCAGCCCTGTCCCAGACGGACGGGCAGGGAAGCCTCCGCTCCGTTCACCAGCACCCGGCTGCCGGAGTGAACCGGCGCAAAATCAATGGCGCAGTCGTTGGAGGCGGCAATGATGTAGGTCTCCTTTTCCGCTTCCCGGCGGAAATCGAAATCAATCCACGCATTTCCCACCCGGACGGCAGAAAGCTTCATCCTATTCCACTTTTGGGGGACACAGGGGGAGAGCGTGAGCCGGTTTTCATAGGCGGCCGGCTGGAATCCCGCAAAGCACTCCACCACCGGGACGGCGGCGGCATAGCCGGTCCACGCCTGGGTAAAGCAGCCGTAATCCGGCGACATCTCATTGATGGAGCCGGGCAGGTTCCGGCTGAAGGTGGTAAACATCCGCTCCAGAAGGTCCAGTGCCTCGTCGGTGCGGTGATACCGTCCCTCCGCCACTGCCTGAACGCCGGTGGAAATGGTCATGGCGTTGTTGTGCATGAAGCCCGCCAGATATACGCCGTAAGGGGCCAGAAATTCGTCCGAACGCATGGTGTTAAGAGCGGAAAGCGCCTTATCCTCATCGGCCAGAGCGGTCTCCATGGGGGTGTTGATAACCCAGTTTTTGTTGATCAGGAAGGGCTGCTCCTCATCCTGCGGCATTGCCTTCAGCCGGGTTTTCATGTCGTCCAGATAGCGATGGTATTCCGGGGAAACCTCGCTGCCGTGCTTCTCATCCTCCAGCATAATGTCGATCCGGGAAATGATCTGGGCAGGGGTGCCCACCGCGTCCACGAAAAGCTGTTCCTTTTCGTCCCACAGCCGGGTGTTGATGATTTTCCGGAGGGCGTCTCCCTGCTCCAGATACGCGGGATTTTCCCTTCCCAGCGCCTTGGACATCTCATACATCCGGTACAGCGCCTGACAGGTATAGACAGCCGTGTCGATCAGCTCCACATTCAGGCCCTTGATTTCAATGATGCCGTAGCCGGAGGGCAGCATGTCGTGATCCGGGTCCATTTCCCCGAGAAGCCACTCGATTCCTCTGGCGCAGGTGTCGTACAGCTCCGCCATGGTCTGGGTATCGCCCGTCCAGCGCCAGTAGTTGTAAACGGCGGTGATGTAATGGCCGGTTTCCTGACTGTTTCCGGGATTGGACACCTGACCGTTGGTGGTGACCTCATGAATGATTCGGCCGTTTCCATTGTGCTTTTCGCTGTATTCCTTCAGCAGAACCAGGGTGTCCCGTGCCGTCTCAAATTCGCCCATGGAGGTAAGCCCCTGTGTGGAATAGGCATTGTCACAGCCGAACCACCAAAGATATTCCGGGATTCCCGCGGTGAGGCCCCGGCCGTACTCGGCGCAGTCCGCAATCAGCCAGTCGTTGTTGTATTTGACCCACTCAAAGGCCTGATCGAAATCGGGGTCGGAGGTTTCCAGCGCCGCACGGCTCCGGATGGAGCGGTACCGGGCGATTTTTTCCTGCAAAAGCTCCTGCTCCCGCTCCCGGAGGATGCGGTACTGGTCCACTGCCTCCCCCCGGCTGTGATCGGAGCCGGTGAGATAGAAGGTAATCTCTCCGGTTTCTCCCGCTTTCAGGAAAAGCGGGTATTCCGCGGATGCGCAAACCGCCTGCTCCGTCTTTTCCATGGGGCAGAGGCTCTCTTTGGAAACTGTCACCCGGGAGACGGTCATCTCCGGACTGCTTCCCACCAGCCCGTACCATTCGTGATCCTGATCCCTGGCAATGATACAGCCGGACGCCTGGTCGAAGGAGGCTTCGTCATTGCCGTCCAGAATGCCGCTTTCCCGGGAAAACCACACCGGAAGGATGTTGAACTGGATCAGGAAGCGGAGGGCGGCCGCCCGGTCCTGCCCGGACGTATTTTCAAACCGGTAACGAACCAGAACGCCCCGCACCGGGTCGGGAGAAATCTGGGTACGGGTGATTTTCAGCCCCTCAACCGACTCATAGCGGTAAACGGTTCCGTAGGGAAGGGTTTCGTATTCGTCCGCCAGCGGAATGCTGCCGTCGATCTCCATCCAAAAGCCGTCCGCCGTCTTGATGGGGTGAAACCAGACTCCGCCCATTTCGTTGTCCAGATGGTGACCGAATTTCTGAAAGGAGCCGTCCTGCCAGCCGATCACCTTGCACTTCTCCCCGGCGGTAACGGTCAGAGCGCCGGTAACCCCGGTGCGGTTTGTACCTTTTCGAAGGGAGAGATTCTCCCGTTTTTTCATCTGTTTCATCTGTTCTGTGCTCCTGTCGTAAATTATGATTCTATCGAACAAGCTCCCGCAGGCTTTCACTTGACAGGAGTTGATACTTTCTGATTTTATGAGTTTTGCCCCCGGCGGAAAACGGTCTGTTTTTCCCGGAAAAGGGAAGTTCTCTTTTTGGAAAAAGCCGGTTTTTGGGCCCGGTAAAATAAAATGGCGGGAAGAAAAGGGGGAAGCCCTAAATTTGGGTTCAGCGCCTTTTCTTCCCGCACACAACAATTTCAGGAGGTCATTTTTCAGTTTTGGAGTAAAACGGGACGTATCTGACAGATACGTCCCGCCATACCATTTACACTATGCTGTTTTGCCGAAGGAATTAGCCAATCCAGGCATTGATCTGGGTCTGGCACTCTGCAATGATGTCCTGCAGGCCGGCTGCGTTCATCTTCTTCATGATTTCGTCTCTCACGTCGTTGATGTTCAGGATGCCTTTGCCAAGGTTTTCCGCATATTCGTTCATCACAGCGGTTACCTGGCTGACCTGGGATTTCACTTTGCTGGTATCCATGGTGAAGCCTACAAAAGGAGTTACTTCCGATTTGGAATCCCAGTTTTTCAGAGTCTCGATGTCTTCCGCAGGATAGTTGCTGGAGAAACGGGCCAGATTGATGTCGTTCCACATCCAGACGTTCATGCTGTACTGGTTCTCTTCGGCAACGTCGGTGATGTCAACTGCGTTGTCAACCAGTTTGTAGTTGGTACCCTCTACACCGTAAGACCACAGGTCATAGTTGGCCTGATCTTTTTTGATCCAGTTGATGAAGGAAACGGCTTCGGTGGGATTTTTGCTGGTGCTGGGGACTGCGAGCATGTTGTCGCCGGCCAGATAGATTCTGCGGGTTTTGGGTTCGAGCAGAACGGTTTCCACTTTTGCGCCGGGAACGTTGGTTGCCATAGCATCCACACGCTCGGAAGCTCTCATTACGTTTGCGGCAACGCAGGCAACTTTGCCGTAGTCAAAGCCGGCATCTTCGCTGTCCAGAGAAGAAGTGTCCGCAGGGATATAGCCCTTCGTTCTCCACTCTCTGCGCTTTTCGGTCACAGCGGTGAAGGCTTCGGAATCCCAGAAGGATTTTACAGTGTGGGTATCGTCGGTGGGATCAATGTAAATGGGGCAGACACCGCCGTCGCCCAGAGGGAAGAAGTAGTCGGCGTACACCGGATACAGAGGCTGCATGTTGGCACCAACAACGGCAAACATGTCAGGCTCATTTTTCATGATCGCGTCAAAGTAAGCTTCCAGACCGGCAACGTCTTTGATCTCCGGAATGTTGTATTTCTCGCGGAGGTCGCCGCGGATGTTCCATACGTTGGCAAACGCGGTGGTGGGAATGCTGCGGGGCAGAGCGTACTGTTTGCCGCCAACCTGGCCGCCTTTGAGTACGTAGTCGGGGGTGTTCGCTTTCAGATCGGCGCCGGCAGTGGCCATAGCGTCATCGATGGGCTGATATACTTTCTTTGCTACCAGATCGGACAGGGTGCTGCTGTGTGCCCAGGCAATATCATAGGTAGTGCCGCCGGCAATTTCCAGAGCCAGCTTGTTCCAGTAGTCGTCCAGGTATACAACGCTGACATTGATGTTGAGACCATCCTCAACCAGCTTCTTGTTGACCGCTTCCAGAACAGCCTTCTGGCCTTTGGACTCGGAACCGGGGAAAGCCGCAACCAGATTCACGACTTCCTTGCTGGTGTTGTCGCCGGAAGCTGTGCTGCCGGCAGAAGAGGTTGTGCCGCTGTCTTTTTTGCTGCATCCGGCAAACATGCCAGCTGTCATAAGAGCTGCCAGTGCGAAAGCCGCAACTTTTTTAAACTTTCTCATCTCAAAATCTCCTTTTACCTTGTCTTTCGCAGCGTTTGATCCGCTTTTATGCCGCTGCAGACATAAAAGCCGCCTCCTGATTCAGTGGTTTTGCGTTTTATTCTCAATCCGGCTCGCCGGAATGGAATCAGATCAAATCGGTCATCCTTTGACCGCGCCCACCATGATGCCCTTTACAAAATAGCGCTGCACAAAAGGATACATCAGGACAATGGGGCCGATGGTGACAAACAGGGTCGCAATCTGATAGGTCTGCGCGGGAACTTCCATGCCGGCCATAGCGCCGTTCTGGCGGACGAACTCCATCATAGCCTTGATCCGGTAGAGCATGTACTGCAGGGGATACAGGTTTTTATCGTTGACGAAGTAGAGGGCGTGGGACCAGTCGTTCCAGTAGCCCAGTCCGATAAACAGGGACACGGTGGCAATGATCGGTGTCGCCAGAGGAAGCACGATCTGGAAAAAGGTGCGGATCGCGCCGCATCCGTCGATTTCCGCCGACTCCACCAGGGAATAGGGAATGGTCTTAAAGTAGTTCCGCATCAGGAATACGTTGAAGGGCGAGACCAGCATGGGAAGAATCAGCGCCCAGATGGTGTTCTGAAGATGGAGAATCTGGGTGCAGACCAGATACCAGGGAAGCAGTCCGGCGCTGAACACCATGGGAATGTAGAAATACATGGAGATCGCATTCCGGTAGCGGAGCTTCTGAATGGACATGGCATATCCGGCCAGTCCGCAGACCATCAGCGAAAGAACGGTTCCGACCGTCGTTACGATAATAGACACGCCGTAACCGGTGTAAATGGCACTGTCTTTGAAGATCAGTTCATAGGCAGTGGTGGAAAATTCCTTGGGAAACAGCAGAAAGCCGTTGTGAATCAGACTTTTTTCGCTGGTGAACGAAACCATCAGCGTCAGAAGAAAGGGATAAATGCACGCGATGGAAAAGAGGAGCAGAAGAATGTGAATGAATACCTGCCCGACGCGTTCGCTTAAGGGTCGTTTCATGGAATTGTCCTCCTCCCTTCTTAAAACAGTGCGTAATCTTTGTCGTAGAGCTTAACCAGTGCGTTGGAGCCGAATACCAGAATAAATCCGACGACGGACTGGTAAAGTCCCACAGCGGCAGTCGGCCCGAAATCCGCCGCCTGTTTGATCGCCCGGAAAATGTAGGTATCAATAACATCGGTATATTTGTAAAGAAGTCCGTTTTCCTCGATAATAGAGTAGATTGTGGCAAAGTCGCCCCGCAGCATGCCGCCGATGCTCAAAAGGGACATGGTGATGATGGTGGGCAGCAGCATGGGAAGGGTAATGTAGCGGATCTGCTGCAGCCTGCCCGCGCCGTCCAGATTGGCAGCCTCAAAAAGCTGGTCGTCGATGCCCGTGATGGAGGCCAGGTAAACGATGGAGTTGTATCCCGCCACCTGCCATACATGGGTGCCGATGATGATCCATGCCCAGGGACTGGGGTCCTGGGACCAGATGACTTTTTCTCCGCCGAACATGGTGACGATCTGATTGGCGACACCCATGGAATCGGAAAAAACGATCAGGTTAACCAGCTTGCCGATTACCACGGAGGAAAAGAAGTAGGGAAGGAACATGGCGTTCTGATAAATCTTTTTCCCGAATTTTCCCCGAAGCTCATTCAGCAGAATGGCAAAGAGCACCGCGGTAAACGTTGTCCAGACCAGATAGTTGATGTTGATGAACAGGGTGTTGAATGTGGTTCGGGCGGCGTATTCGCTGGTAAAAAAAAATTTAAAGTTGTCCAGCCCCACAAAAGGACTTGAAAACCTGTCCATAAAGTTAAAGTCCATAAATGCGATGGAAAGACCGGGCAGCGGCAGATACGCAAAGATGAACATCACAACCGCCGCGGGAAGAATCATGAGATAATAGGGATAATTGCGCTTCATTTCCCAGAGGAATCCGTGCTTTCTGACCGTGGGTGCACCCGCGGCCGATTTCGTACGTTTCATTCTGACCACCTTTTCTCCGATGATAATTGGATGATGGGCCGGCAGAGCCGCCATCATCGGAAGCAGCGCCGGACGAATCAAAAACGTTTTAGAAAAAACAGGCAATTTTGTTCCTGATTCTTTCCAAACACTTTGACTTTTTAATTATTTTGTAAAATATCTATAAAATTAAGCTTTTACCGCATCATTTCTTTGTTCTTTTTGTGCTTGCTTCCTTGGAACAAAAAGGCAACTTTTTCTATCATTCCCGCGAAAACGTTTTTGAATTCAGGGAAAAAAGACAGCCTGCAGCAGGCCGGCTTTTTTAGAAACTTCTTTTCCCGTTTCGGGCAGCGGCTTATTGTTCCGGCGAGGGAAGCATTGCCACACTGTCCCGCACAATCAGCTGATGGGGAAGATAGATATGCCGCTCATATGTACTGTTGTCGATAAGCTTTTTCAAAAGCGAGGCACCTTCATACCCGTTTTTGGCCACATCCTGAAACACAGTGGTCAGGGGAGGAATCATATATTCGGAGAGGGGAATGCCGTCAAAGCCCGCCACGGAGAAGTCCCCGGGCACGGAATAGCCGCATTCGCGGATCGCTCTGATTACGCCGAAGGCCATGATATCGCTCATGCAGAGAAAGGCGGTAGCCCCGGTTTTTCCCCATTTTTCGATGTACTCTTTTGTCTTTTCACAGGCTTTCGCTTCGCTGAAATCGCAGTAAAACAGATTTTCGTGGGTCAATTCCAGCCCATGGGCGCTCATGCCCGCCTGAATGCCTGCCGCCCGTTCCAATGTGACCGCGGCGTTCTTTTTACCGGCAATGACCACGATTTTCCGATGGTTCTGCCCGAGCACATAGTCTGTGATTTCCCGGGCCGCCTTAATGTTGTCGATGGAAACGCAGCCCACCTTATCGCCCACTACCGGGACGTCGATGACCACACAGGGGATCGCAGCGTCCACAAGCTCCTTGAAATAGGCGTCTGTCGTAGTGATTCCGCTCAAAATCGCCCCCGCAATGTTCCTTTCCCGGCAAAACTGGGTATAGGACTTCTGGCGCTGGCGTTTGGAATCGATGGCATAGACCGAAACCTCGATCTCATGCTCCAAAGCAAAACGGTAAATGCCCTGCAGCATCAAATACCACAGATTGTCGTTGCGGTTGCTGTCCAGCAGTCCGGAAACGATGACACCGAAGTTCGGCGCCGTTTTGGCGGACAGGCCTCTGGCAATGACGTTTGGGGTATATCCCAGTTCCCGGATGGACTCGAAGACACGTTCCTTGGTGGCGGGCTTGATGTCCTTGTACCCATTGATGGCCCGCGAAACCGTGCCGATGGTTACCCCGGCATGCTTTGCCACATCCTTAATGGTTACCGCCACGCCGTTCGCCCCATTTCCGAAAACGTTTTTGCTTTATCCCTATCATAACACTGTCTTTATAAAAAGTAAACAGTTTTTTAAAAAAAGTTTTGCCTTTTTTCACCCCGTCCTGTTCTTTTCATCACAAATGGCCCTTTTTCAAGGATTTCTCGGCTTTCCTTCCGAAGTCTTTTTCCGGCAGAATCAACAAAAGATTTCCTGAAATTCGCCTTTTCAGAAGGTTCGGCTTATGCCGGGAACGGCATGGAAAAGAGGGAAGGCGTGTCCTCCCGAGCCCCGGGGAGAAAAATTTTTCCCCGTTTCCCTTAAAGGGTGGGGGCCCCTATTTTGCGGGTTTATCCCCGGGCTGCTCTATTCCGTTCAGAAACTCTTCCATGGCCCGGGTAAGATACCGGCTCTTCCTGTAGTAAAAATAAATTTTTCGCCGGGCGGCAGCGCTGTCCAGCCGGAAAAAGGCAATGCTGCTGTCCGGCGGCAGATGCCGCACCAGTGTGTCGCTCACAAAGGTGCATCCCATTCCGTAGCAGGCCACGTTGTACGCTGTGGCCAGCTGATCCAGCTCCAGTACCGTGGGCGGCGCAATTCCTGCCTCCCGGAAGAGGGAATCCGCCCTAAGCCGGGTATCGTTCCCCTCCCGGAGCAGCACAAAAGGCTGCTCCCCAAACCAGCGCAGGGGCGCCGCCGTCCGGCCGGGCTCCAGATGCTTTCCCGCGATGACATCCCCGGCGGAAAGCTGGTATTCCCCCGCTTTTTCGGTAATCCCATTCGCTTTGGGCACTGCCAGCAGGAGATTTTCCTCCCGAAAAAAACGCCGCCCGAACACTTTTTCATCAAAGGGATAGTTGTCGATTACCAAGTCCACCACCCCGGCCAGCAGCTGCTTTTCCAGAAGGGGCGTGTTTGCTTCGGTCAGCCGGATTTCCACCTGGGGGTAGCGGTTTTGAAACCGGGTAATCATGGGGGGAAGCATAAACGAGGTGAAAAAGTTGCTGCCGCCGATGGAAAGGCTGCCGATTTTCAGCTCATTCCAGTCAGACAGATATTCGTCAAACTGATTTTCAATGTCCATCAGCCGCTCCGCTGCCCGAATGTATTCCATACCGCACTCGGTCATCCCAATGGGGCTGGTGCTCCGGTCGAACAGCTGCGCACC
Source organism: Oscillospiraceae bacterium (assembly GCA_048358235.1). Classification (GTDB taxonomy): domain Bacteria; phylum Bacillota; class Clostridia; order Oscillospirales; family Ruminococcaceae; genus Paludihabitans. The sequence continues at coordinate 1,920 of DBGCDL010000104.1, read as the reverse complement.
GATGCGCTCCTCCAGCTTTTTGATTGTGGCGCTCAAGGACGGCTGGGACACATAGAGATTCTGTGCCGCTTTGGAAAAGCTCCGCTCCTTATACACCTCATAAACATACTCTTTTCCGTGAAACAGAGACAAGCTGATCTCCTCCATTATATCTTTTTATTTATAGAAATTATCATATTATATGTATTTGATTCTATCATATCCTCCCGCTATAATAATGTCAAACGAAATGTTCCGGGCATTCCCCCGGAGCATTGCCGCACATTGTTTGGCGCGGCCGAAATACACATGAAAAATGGAGGAAGCAATCAAATGAAACCTGCGGAATCGGAAAAAAATCGCATGGAGCGGGATGCCCTCGGGGAAAAGGCCATTCCCTCCGGCGCTTATTACGGCATACAGACCCTTCGTGCCTGGGAAAACTTCCAAATTACCGGCCTGACCGTTGACCCGGAAATGATTCGGAGCGTTGCCCAGATCAAAAAGGCCGCTGCCGCCGCCAATCTGGAAGCGGGCTGTCTGGAGCCGCAGAAAGCCCGGGCCATCCTCACGGCCTGTGATGAAATTCTTGCGGGACGGTTTTGCGACCAGTTTATTCTGGACCCCATTCAGGGGGGCGCGGGAACCTCCTTCAATATGAATGCCAACGAGGTGATCGCCAACCGGGCGATTGAGATTCTGGGCGGACAGAAGGGGGACTACCGTCTTGTCAACCCCAACGATCACGTAAATGAGGGCCAGTCCACCAACGACGTTTTCCCCTCCTGCGGACGGATCACGGTCTATCGGCTGCTGCTTCGAGCGGAGGCGGAGCTGGAGCGGCTGCGGGATGGGCTTCTGGAGAAGGCCGCCGCCTTTGACCATGTGCTGAAAATGGGGCGCACCCAGCTGCAGGACGCCGTCCCCATCCGCCTGGGGCAGGAATTCCGGGCATATGCCCGGGCAGTGGAGCGGGATATCGCCCGCTTTCAGCCTGCCAAAAAGGAGATGTGCTGTCTGAATCTGGGGGGAACCGCCATCGGAACCGGCATCAATGCCGGAACGGCCTACCGGAAACGGATTGTTCCGCTGCTGGCCGGAGAGACCGGATTTCCCCTTGTGCAGGCGGAGGATCTGATTGATGCCACCCAGAATGCGGACGGATACGTTTTGGTTTCCGGTGCGCTCAAGACCTGTGCGGTAAGTCTGTCCAAAATGTGCAACGACCTGCGGCTCATGTCCTCCGGTCCCAAAACGGGGCTGGCCGAAATCAGCCTGCCTCCCCGGCAGAACGGCTCTTCCATCATGCCGGGAAAAATCAATCCCGTGATTCCGGAAGTGGTCAGTCAGGCCGCCTTCCACATAATCGGCAGCGACATCACCGTCACCATGGCGGCGGAAGCCGGCCAGCTGGAGCTGAACGCCTTTGAACCGGTCATTTTCTTCCATCTCATTCAGTCTGCCAAGGCGCTGGCCCATGCGGCCTCCACACTGACAGATCACTGCATTGCAGGCATTACCGCCAACGAAAAGCGGTGTGCCGAGCTGGTGAACGCCAGCGTGGGCATTGTCACAGCTCTCTGCCCCTGTCTGGGATACCAGAAATCCACCGAAATTGCCAAGGAGGCGCTTCGCACCGGTATGGGAGTCAAAGAGCTGGTACGTCAAAAGCAGCTTCTTTCCGAAAGCGAGCTTTCGGTACTGCTGGATCCCTATGCCATGACCGGAGCGGGAGAAGCTTTGCCCGCCGGACATGGGGTGTCTGCATAGGGGACACTGTTTCCCGTTGTTTTTTATGAACAAAGCGGGCAGGATAAATTTATCTGCTTAGAACCAGAAAAAATGGACATTGAATAAAAAAGCCTCCAGTCGTAGAGTGGAAACTACGATTGGAGGTTTTTGTATGTCAGGAAAGAAAGGAATGCCACGGTACAGCGACGA
>DBGCDL010000103.1:0-12804 GCA_048358235.1 Oscillospiraceae bacterium | reverse complement strand
ATCTTCTACCACTCGCTGTTTAAATTCTCCGCTAAACGGTTGACCTTTTGGCATAGAAAAACACCCCCAAAGTTAGTTTCAGTATATCATACTGTCTAGCTTTAGGGGTGCAGTTCACTTAAGCCGGGGGAGCTCTTTGACAAATTGGTAGGATACTTACTGCGCAGCGGTCAGCGCAATGCTGATGGCTGCCACATCGCCGAGGCTTTCGCCCAGCTTTGCCGGGAGTACCCGGCAGACGCCCCGGGAACGTGGAAGGCTTTCCCGCTCCCATACCTCCATGGCAGAGGCGCAAAGCAGTTCTGTGCTGCGGGCGTAAATGCTTCCGATGACGATTGCCTCCGGATTGAGCAGGTCGGTGAGTACGGCGAGAGTCGCGCCAAGATGACGGCCGCTGCACCGGTAAACCTCGATGGCCAGGGGATCGCCTGCTTCCGCCGCGTCACCGATGGACTTGGCAGTGAGGTTCTCAAGATCGGCGAAAGTGGGGCAGAAAGCGGGCGGCGTGCCCTTCTGGAGCTGCTCCAGAGCCAGTGCGCGGCCGATCTGGACAATTCCGCCGCCACTGCAATATCCTTCAAAGGATGCGGATTTTCCATAGCCAATGGGAGAGTAGTGAGAGGCGTCTGTCAGGGGAGAGCGGCAGTGACCGATCTCTCCGGCCATATCGTTTGTGCCGGAATAGAGCCTGCCGTCCAGAATCAGTCCGGCGCCGAATCCCGTTCCGAAGGTCAGAAAAATAAGGTTGCGGCAGCCCTGCCCGGCGCCGAACTTCCATTCTGCCAGAGCGCAGGCATCCGCGTCGTTCTGGAGACGTGCGGGAACGCCGAACTGTTCTTCAAAATAGCGGGCGGCCGGAACGTTATCCCAGCCAAGCAGGTTGGGCGGCGAGAGAATCAGTCCGTTTTTGCTGTCCAGAGGGCCGCCGCAGCTGATTCCGATGCCGCAGAGACTTTTGGCCTCCATCCCTTCCCGCTCCAGCAGTTCTCTCCCGGCGGCGGAAAGCTGCTCCAGCGCCTGCTGGAAGCCTCCGCGAGGGGTGGGAAACTTTTTCTTTTGCAGGATGTTCAGGCTTTCCCCATCCGTTTTGGCCAGGGTGACGGAAAGCTTTGTTCCGCCGATATCAATGCCCAATGCGAATTTCATGGTGTCGGTCCTTCCTGAATGAATTTGAACGATGCCCTGTTTGAACAGGGACGGATCAGTGCTCGGTCAGATCGGTTTCCACTGCATCCCCGCCGTCCCGGGGCAAAAAGAGCGTTTTGATTTCCTGGGGCTTCATAGAGATATGGAATATACGGTTCAGAAGGGGAAGTTCTATATCCGTTTCCGTGCTCTTTCCCGCGGTTTCATAAAGGCGGATGACATGGCCGTCCAGCTTTTTTTCCTGACCTTCCCGCTCGGGAAGCTTAATGGTCTGGGCAATGACGTTTTCCGCCGAAATGCGGATACCGGCATATTGGGTGTCCAAGGGACCGTCATGGTGTGTTTCCAGAATCAGAGCAGGCTGCTGATTGAGAACGGCGGCAGCTTTGACCACCCCGGCCGGATCGGAACGGCGAAAGGGCTTAAGCACATAACGGAAGAACTGCTCCCCCTGATCCTGATATTCCACAAGATCGTCTCTCTGGCCGAAATGGTCCGCGAAAATGGAGCTGCGGGCCGCAATCATCCGCATTTCGCCATTTTTGACCGAGAAGCTGTATTTGCTGTCGTTGAGCAGCGCCAGGCCCTCTCCGGATTCCCCGTCGCTGACGCCCATCCACTCGTGGGAAGGCTCTTCCGCGCCGTCCGGTTCCTTGTCGAGAAAACCGTAGGGCATGGAATAGGTGGCCTTTCCACCGGAGAAAGCAGTGGGAAAGGAGAGCTTTACAATTTTCAGCTTTTCGTGATAATCCAGTCTGCAGCGGACTTCCAGCTCCTTCTTTCCCTTGTGCAGGATGAAGTCCTGAACCAGAGAAGAGGTGCCGTAATGAGTTGTGACGCGCAGGGAGGCGCGCAGCGGGCCGTTATCGGTAACCCGGAAAACCGGGTCGCTGAACCGGCCGATCACGTCGTCGAAGGTAAAGATCCGGTGCGCCCAGGTGTCCGCCCTGTGATCGTCAATCACCAGTGCATTTGCCATTCCGCCCGCAGAAAGCTCCTTCTCGTTCTCCTTGTCCCACAGGCTGGAAATGGCGCCGGTGTCCGGGTCAAAGCTTACCTTCAGCCATTCGTTTTCCAGCAGGTACTTGTCGGCGGAAACGCCGGACTCGGGCAGGGGGAAGGACTGATCCTTAAAAATATAGTAAGTGGCATAGCCCCAAGCGGGAATATCGGCCATAAAAATGGTGTTGTAGAGGTCGCCGCCGTTGGTCTGGGGGCCCCGGACACGCTGGAGCGGCACGGGAATGCCCTGACTGTCGGTTGCGCCCGATATGTTGATGTTCACTTGAACCGGAACCGTGATGGGGAAGGAATGGGGGTTAAACAGCACAACCGGAGCTCCTTCGCCGTCCTTTTCCCATAAGATCCAGCCGTTTTTCTGGCAGGGGGAGGCATCCAGAATCCGGGTGGTTTTGATATTCCAGGAAATCCGCTGTGTGGCGAGGCTGGTTACCTCCTGCGCGGTGTCGCAGGCAGCGGAAAACGCATTCAGCGCATCCTCGTAAGCTTCCCGGATGCTGCAGCCCGCCAGAATATCGTGGAACTGATTGAACATGACCTTTTCCCATGCGGGACGGAACCGCTCGTGCTGGCTGGGAACGTTCAGCAGAGAATTGGCCAGTGCATCGTAGACCTCAGCCGCTATGAGTGCCCGCTCTGCCCGGCGGTTGGCCGCCTTGACCGGAGCGTGGGCGGAATAGCAGCCGCTGGCGTGATGCTGCAGGTCGGTTGAAACCACGGGCAGTTTTTCGGTCAGGCCGAGGTTTTCCACCTCTTCAAAGTAGCGGTTCACAGAAGAAAAAGCGATGCTTTCGTCCTCTTTGCAGGTTTGGGACAGGGCGTTCAGGCTGCGGACGGTGGGGCCGCCGCCGTGGTTTCCCACGCCGTAGAAGCAAAGGTAGGGATATCCGTCCGACAGGGCCTTTTCTTTGAATTGTTGGGCGTGCTCCACGCAGGTTTCCGTTCCGCCGTCCCCGTAGTGCAGATAAATTTTGAAAGCGGTGACCCGGCTTCCGTCAGGGGCCTCCCAGCGGAAGAGGTGCCCCGGAATTTTGGAGTTTTCGGTTTCATCGGGGCGCATAAAAACGTAGGCATCCATGCCCGATTTTTTCAGAATCTGGGGCAGCATGCCGTTGTGGCCGAAGGAATCCACGTTGTAGCCGACTCTGGCAGTTACGCCGAATTTCTCCCGGAAGTAGTTCTGGGAGTAGAGAACATGGCGGGCAAACGCTTCTCCGGAGGGCAGGTTGCAGTCCGGCTGAATCCAGAATCCGCCGGCGATGGACCAGCGTCCTTCCTTTACACGCTTCCGGATTTCATCGAACATGGCCGGATCAATCTGTTCAATCCAGTAGTAATACCCGGCACAGGCGCTGGTGAAGACGTAGTCCGGAAACTCTTTCATCCGGTCCAGCGCGGAGCGGAAGGTGGATTTGATCTCGGAGAGTCCCTCCGGCTTTTTCCAGAGCCAGACCGGGTCCAGATGGGCATTGCCGATTAAATGTACCTGTTTCATAACGTCAAATTCCTTTCCTGATTGAAACATAGAAGCGGGATGTAAGGTACCGTTTATTGGGGATGACCGGTAATGATGCTGTAGAGGTCGCCTTCAAACAGGCGGTCGGTTACAACGGTGGAAGCGGCTGAAATGAGTGCGTTTTCTGCCAGAGACGATTTTTCGAAACAGAGATTCCGTGTTCCTTTGGAGAGAACGCATTTTTCCACGTAATTTTTCATTTTGCCCATCAGCAGTTCTCCCCGGTAAGCACCAAGGCCGGCGATTACCACGGCATCCAGTTCCAGCAGATTGTTGAGGTTGATGATGCTGTGAGCCAGGTACCGGGTCTGATCGTCCATCAGATTTTCGCAGAAGCTGTCGCCATCCCATGCTTTATCTACGAAATCCTTCCAGTCTGTAATATCCGGGCGCTGCCTTTGGGCGTCGTAGAGGACCGCCGATGTGGAAGAATAAAGCTCCAGACAGCCCCGGCTTCCGCAGACGCACGGCCTGCCGTTGATGTCCACGGAGGTGTGCCCGATTTCGCAGCCAAGACCGCCTGCCCCGGTATAAATCTGATGGTTGAGCATCAGCCCGAGACCAATGCCGGAGTTAATCATCAGCAGAGCAAAACTGCCGTACTTGATTCCGGCGCCGAACCGGGCCTCCGCCTTTGCCAGCGCATGGGCGTTATGCTTTACGAATACCCGGTAAGGCAGGCGGCGCTCCAGCTCTTCCCGAACGGAAAAGTTGTGCCAAGAGGGGAATCCCGGGGGATTTAGAATGCGCCCGGCTTCTCCGTCCACAGGCCCCGGCACAATTACTCCCACGCCGATGACATTGGAAACCTGTGCCTGACGAATCAGCGTCTCTGCCGCTGCGGCAATTTCGTCCAGAACATCCGGCTCCGGGTCGCCGCAGGGAAGCGAGATCTTTTGGCCTGAAATGCGGCCGGATAAATCGGTGAGCCCTACTTCAAAGCCCTCGTGATCGATGCTGATGCAGACGACAGCGCCCCAGGACGGATTCAGGGTAATGGCAATCGGTTTTCGCCCGAAGGCGGCATCGTCCTGCTTCCCGGCCTCCATCACAATATTTTCCGCCAGGAGTTCATTCATGATATTGCCGACGGCAGACTGAGTAAGCCCCGTTTCCCGGGCCAGCTCCGCACGGGAAATGGGACGGCGGCTGATCAGATACAGAATTTGGCGGCGGTTTTCCTGCTTCATTCCTTCTTTGTTTCCGGCGAGCTTCATTGTCACACTCCCTTTTGCTTGCTTTGACCATCAATAGCAGTAAATTACTTATTTGAAATAATTATATATCATAAAAATCGCTTTATCAAGACCAATTTATTAAAAATATAAAGAGAAAATATTTTAAAAAAGAAAGATATAATAGTTTGAATAAAGAATAGATGTGCCGAAAAATGCAAGATTCGGATAAAATCAGTCCGGGTACACCAGTTCACAGGACTGGTCGGCAAAATAGTCCAGATATTCCTGCGGGGGCTTGCAGTCCGTAATCAGATAGTCAAATTCCGCAGCGCCGCAGGTGCGGCTCAAATAGGTCTGCCCGAATTTGGTATGATCGCAGAGAAGGATTTTCGTTTTGGCATGGGACAGCATGGCCAGCTTTACCCGGGACTGTTCCACTGCCGGCTCGGTCACGCCGGACTCCAGCGAAAGCCCGGAGCAGGAAATCAACGCTGCGTCTGCACAGTAATTTTCGATGGAGGTGATGGTATCGCTTCCCACAATGGCGTTGGAGCGGGTTGCCAGCTGACCGGCAAGAATGTAGATGTCGCAGCTCGTCCGCTCCGACAGCACGGAAGCGCAGCGCAGTCCGTTGGTGATGACGGAAACGCTTTTGGAGCGGGTCAGGAAAGGAACCACCGAGCAGACGGTGGAGCTGGGATCCATAAATATGGTATAGGAGTCCTTGATGAAGCAGCAGGCCAGCTCCCCGATCAGTGATTTTTCAGCGGTGTTCTTGGATTCCCGGGAGAAGATGGAGATTTCGCCCGAGCTCCCTTCCAGAATCACCGCCCCGCCGTGAGTGCGCTGAATCAGGCCCCGGCGTTCCATCTGGTTCAGGTCGCGCCGGATGGTGGCTGCACTGGCGTGCATTTTGGAACAGAGCTGCTGAATTCCCGCGCTTTTTTTTACAGTCAGAAATGAAAGAAGCTGTTTTTGACGTTCGGAAGGAAGCATGAGGATCGTCCTTTCTTGATGGCAATCCGCAAAATGGCCGGATTTGCTGTTGATTACTTATGATTGATTTATGAAAGTTTACTGCACAAATTTCAATTTGTCAATCACATATGGACATTCCGCCCGGAGAGAGGTATCATAAAGGTAACGAGCGACGATAGATGCCTTTCAGGGGGGGATTTCCGTCCGTGGGCGTCAGAAAAAGGAAGAGAGGCGAGAGTATGAGCTGTGTGCATAAAAATGTGCTGGCATTCGACTTTGGAGCGTCCAGCGGACGGGCAATGCTGGGAAAATTTGACGGCTCACGCATTACCATTGAGGAAATTCACCGTTTTTCCAATGATCCCGAAACCATCGGAACGAATTACTATTGGGATATTATCCGACTCTATTATGAGATAAAAACCGGACTTTCCAAAGCGCAGGAAAGCGGCGGATTCGACAGCGTGGGCATTGATACCTGGGGCGTCGATTACGGCCTGATCGACAAAAACGGAAACCTTCTGGGAATACCCCGCCATTACCGGGACGGGCGCAACGAAAAGGCATCCAAAGACCTGCAGAAGAGAATTTCACTGGAGGAGCTGTATTCCGAAACCGGCATCCAGAATGCGGTATTCAATACCATTTATCAGCTTTGGGCAGATCATCTCAATCAACCCTACCTGCTGGACAATGCGGAGCATCTGCTCCTGCTTCCCGATCTTTTCGGCTATTTCCTCACCGGGAAAATACATACCGATTATTCCCATGCTTCCACCACTGCACTTCTTAGCGTGAAAACCGGGGACTGGGATTATGACCTGATTAAGAGACTCGGCCTTCCGAAAAAAATCTTTTATCCGGTGGGGCCCTCCGGAGCGGAGCTGGGGGCTCTGCTTCCGGAGCTTTGTGAGGAACTGATGATTCCTTCCGCCCGGGTCATCTCGGTAGCTTCCCACGATACCGCCAGCGCAGTAGCGGCGGTGCCCACTCTGGAAAAGGACACGGTTTATATCAGCTGCGGTACATGGAGCCTGTTCGGCACCGAACTGGATGAGCCGAATACCTCTCCGGAAGCAATGGCTTCCAACTTTACCAACGAGGGAGGATACGGCGGAAAAATCCGCTTTCTGAAGAACATTATGGGGCTGTGGCTGATTCAGCAGTCCCGCCGCTACTGGAATCGTCAGGGGCTGGGGCTAAGCTACGACGATCTGGAGCAGCTGGCCAGAGAATGCCCACCCTTCCAGTCCATGATTGATGTGGATGACCCGGCCTTTTTCCCGCCGGGGGATATCCCGGTGCGGGTGCAGGATTACTGCCGGAAAACGGGGCAGCCGGTTCCCGAAACAGTGGGGCAGATCATGCGCTGCCTGTATGACAGCATCGCGCTGAAATACCGCTGGTCCTTCGATACGCTGAAGGAGCTGACCGGAAAAGATTATTCCGCCATCCACATGGTGGGAGGCGGAATCAAGGACGAGCTGCTTTCCCAACTGGCGGCGGACGTGTGCGGGGTCAAGGTCGTGGCGGGGCCCGTGGAGGCTACCGTGATCGGCAACATTGCGGTACAGCTGATTGCAGTGGGCGCAGTGCGCGACCTGACGGAAGCACGTGAAATAATCCGAAATTCCTTTGATGTAAAAACCTTCCTTCCGGATACCGAGTCTCCTGTGTATAAAATTGCCTATCTGCAGTATAAAAAACTGCTTGGGATCAGCTGACTGCGGAGTTCCGCACGTTTTGAGAGGAGTCGTTCCATATGAGTAAAGTGACAGAGGCCTACGGGCTTGCCAAAGAACGCTACGCAGAGCTGGGAGTGGATACCGGGCTGGCTGTGGAAGCGCTGGAAAAGATTAAAATTTCGATGCACTGCTGGCAGGGTGACGACGTGAAAGGATTCCTGTTTCAGGATCAGGAATTGAGCGGCGGCATTCAGGCAACCGGAAATTATCCCGGAGCTGCCCGGAACCCGGCGGAGCTCCGCGCGGATATTGAAAAGGCCATGAGCCTGATTGCCGGGAAGCATAAGGTGAGCCTTCATGCCATCTATGCGGACACGGATGAGAATGTGGATCTGGACGAAATTGAGCCCAGACATTTTGCCTCCTGGGTGGCATGGGCCAAGGAACAGGGGCTCGGTCTGGATTTCAACCCCACCTGTTTCTCCCATCCCATGTCGGAGAGCGGCTTTACCCTCTCCAGCGCCGATGAAGAGGTTCGCAAGTTTTGGGTGGAGCATTGCAGACGGTCCCGGAAAGTCGGAGAATATTTCGGCAGAGAGCTGGGGCAGAAATGCGTGACCAACGTGTGGATTCCCGACGGATTTAAAGATGTCCCGGTGGACCGTCTGGCCCCCCGGCAGCGGCTGGAGCAGTCCCTGGACGAGGTTTTTGCCGAAAAGCTGGATCCTGCCGCCCATCTGGACGCGGTGGAAAGCAAGGTGTTCGGCATCGGTTCGGAAAGCTACGTGGTGGGAAGCCATGAGTTCTATATGGGCTACGCCGTAAAGAATCACAAGGCCGTGACTCTGGACGCGGGGCACTTTCATCCCACAGAGGTCATCAGCAATAAGATTTCCTCCATTCTCATGTTTACAGATGAACTTCTTCTTCATGTTTCCCGGCCGGTTCGGTGGGATTCCGACCATGTGGTTATTTTGGATGATGAGCTGCAGGAAATCGCCAACGAGCTGATTCGGAACGGCCTCATTGCCCGCACCCACATCGGGCTGGACTTTTTTGATGCCAGCATCAACCGGATTGCCGCGTGGGTGATCGGAATGCGCAACATGCAGAAGGCCTTGCTGAAGGCACTGCTGGAGCCTACGGAGGCGATGAAGCAGCTGGAGCTGGATGAGGATTATACCGCGCGTCTGGCACTGCTCGAGGAGATGAAGGCAATGCCGTGGCAGGGTGTATGGGATTATTTCTGCGAAAAGAACGGCGTACCGACCGGAATGGACTGGCTGGCCGAAGTGAAGGCCTACGAGGCGGATGTTCTGGAAAACAGGGCGTAATTCCGGCTTCCGCCGGAAAGAAAGGATCGAAAAAATATGTACAATATTATGGAAGCGCCGTTTGTAAAAGAAATGTGCGATGCTGCCTCCAATATGTACCGTATGGGCTGGGATGAGCGCAACGGCGGAAATATCAGCTACCGGCTGGATGCGGAACTGGTGGGGCGGTATCTGGATCTCGGCGACGTCAAGCGCAGAATTGAAATTGGTTTTGATGCATCCGGGGCCGCAGGCGAGATTTACATTGTCACCGGTACGGGAAAATATTTCAAGAACATTGCCGAATGCCCCCAGAATAATATGGGAATTTTCCGGGTGGCGGAAAACGGCCATGAGATCGAGGTGCTTTGGGGCTATGAGGGCGGAAGCCGCCCGACCAGTGAGCTCCCCACCCATCTGCTGAACCATATGGAGCGCAGAAAGGTTGACCCCGAACAGCGGGTGGTGATGCATTGCCATCCCGCCAATGTGCTGGCAATGACTTTCGTCCATGAGCTGGATGACCGGGAATTTACCCGTACTTTATGGCGGATGTGCACCGAATGTCTGGTGGTATTTCCGGAGGGAATCGGTGTGCTGCCGTGGATGGTGTGCGGCAATCTGGCCATCGGGCAGGCTACGGCGGCAAAAATCCGGGAGGTTCGTTCCGTCATTTGGGCGCAGCACGGCATTTTCGGTGTGGGAAAGGATATGGACGAAACCTTCGGACTGATCGAAACGATCGAAAAGGCCGCGGAAATCTACATAAAGATCGGGAACACCCCCATTAAGCAGAGTATTACCGATCAGGAACTGGCCGCTCTGGCAGAGGCGTTCCATCTGACTCCCCGGGAGGGGTATCTGGACCTGTAACGGGTCCGGCACGGCAATACCTGCCCCTGTTGGTGAGGAATCGCCGGAGAATGACCGGTGTTTTCCATAAAAAGCAGAAAATGAATTGGAAACGAAAGGATGGTCATGAAGATGTCAAACCGTATTATGCTGAATGAAACCTCTTATTTCGGCCCCGGCGCAATTTTGAACATTGCCGGCGAGGTCAGGGGCCGCGGATTGAAAAAGGTGATGGTAGTCACCGACAAGGATCTGATGAAATTCAACGTGGCAACCAAAGTGTTGAAAGTACTGGAGGATGCCGGAATCGCTTATGATGTTTACGATGATGTCAAGGCGAATCCTACCATTGAAAATGTGCAGAACGGCGTGACGGCCTGCAAGACAGCCGGAGCGGACTGCATTGTGGCGGTGGGCGGAGGAAGCGCCATTGATACTTCCAAAGCAATTGCGATCATCCTTACAAATCCGGAGTTTGCCGATGTGAGAAGTCTTGAGGGTGTGGCTCCCACGAAGAACAAATGCCTGCCCATCATTGCTGTTTCCACTACCTGCGGTACCGCTGCCGAGGTTACCATCAACTATGTTATTACCGATGTGGAGCGTCACCGGAAGTTTGTCTGTGTGGATGCTCATGATATTCCCGTGGTTGCGATTGTTGATCCGGATATGTCATCCTCCATGCCCAAAGGTCTGACCGCCTCCACCGGAATGGATGCCCTCACCCATGCGATAGAAGGCTATATCACGAAAGCCGCATGGGAGATGACGGATTTTATCCACCTGAAAGCCATTGAGATTATCTCCCGTTCGCTGCGCGCGTCTGTAGCGGGGGATCCCAAAGGCCGCGAGGATATGTCGCTGGGACAGTATGTGGCAGGCATGGGCTTCTCCAATGTGGGACTGGGAATTGTTCACTCTATGGCTCATCCGTTGAGTGCTCTGTATGATACTCCTCATGGTGTTGCCTGCGCCACCATTCTGCCGACCGTTTTGGAATACAACGCAGAGGCAACCGGCGAGAAATACCGTGAAATTGCGCGCGCCATGGGTGTTGCCGGGGTTGACGCCATGAGTCAGGCGGAATACCGGAAGGCAGCAATCGACGCTGTAAAACAGTTGTCCAAGGATGTGGGAATTCCCTCCAAGGTTTCCGAAGTGGGCGTAAAGGCGGAAGATATCCGCTTCCTTGCAGAGTCTGCCATGGCGGACGCCTGCACAGGCGGAAATCCGAAAGATCCCTGTCTGGAAGACGTGATGGCGCTTTACGAGTCCATGATGTAAAAAATGGTTTGGTTGAGGGAGGAAGCGGCAGGAAATCAATTCCTGCCGCTTCCCTCTGCATTTCCGGTTGGCGGCGTACAAGCCATATTCTGGAAATAAAATTACATATCAATTGTAATTGGAAAAAACACTTGACAAATCGAAGATGCCGTGCTATTATTAATAAGCACTCAAAAATTGAATATATCGCGGGGTGGAGCAGTTGGTAGCTCGTTGGGCTCATAACCCAAAGGTCGATGGTTCAAGTCCATCCCCCGCAACCATGTTGTGCAACCAAAAAAGATATTGCACCGGAAAACCCCGATACCACAACGGTTTCGGGGTTTTTTCGTGCCCCAATTTTCAAGTGCAAACAAAAAGATATTTTTCTTTGTTGAGAGGACTTGAACTACCGACCCCCACTATTTCAGGCGGCTTTTGAGAGATGTATTCTCCCGAAAGCCGCCTTTTTTCGTTTCCACTGAAAAAATTTTTTCTAAGATCTTCCTTAAAAAGTAAGGATGACCTCCCCGCTTGTTCAGGAAAGAGGTTTGCCCTACATTTTAGGGCAAACCTCACTTAACTTAATAACACCGTAATCTATGGGCTGACTTTGCAGAAGTAATTCTATGAAGTCAGCCCTTTTTTTATTTTCTACGAAAGGAATGAGCACCATGATCAAAATCAGAATCAAAAACGCCGATCACGAGATTGACATCCGCTTCCCTATCAGCGAGAGCGAACTGTTTGCAAAGCTTGGTGAGATCCACGCTGTCGAAGGAAGGGACGCCGCTCAGTCCGCCCTTGTGACGGATGTCTACTGGCCGGAGGAATTCTCCATGCTGAAAGACCGATTCGCCAATCTGGACGAACTCAACTATCTCGGCAAACGTATGGAGAGCTTCGACTACCACGAATACGATCAGTTCCTTATCGGCATCACCAAGCTGGAAAACCCCACTGAGAAGGATCTCATCAATCTGACCTTCAACCTCGACCATTTCACGCTGTGCAAGGATGTCAGCAGCTATGGAAAGATCGGCAGAGAGTATGTGATGAATACGGAGGGCGCCGTTCCTGCCCATGACGAGGACGATCCGAAATACGCTGCCATCGGCAAGGATCTCATTGACCGAGGGCTGGCGCAGATCACCGAAAAAGGTCTGCTCATCTACAATCCCTTCGACGAGCTGACCGAGGTATACGACGGTCAGACCTTCCCCGAATACTACTATGAGAATACCCTTGCCAGCGCGGAGGTCAGCTACAACGGCCGCACCGAACTGCTTCTGCTCCCCGGCGAAGAAATCGCAATCAAGAAGGCTCTTACCCGGCTCGGCGCTCCTTCCGACAGCGACTGTGATATCAAGTTCTGTCTCAGCCAGGGAGAGGATGACACCTGGGAGGAACGCATCGAAGGCATCATCCGCTCCGAAGGGCTGTATGAGGCGAACAAAATGCTCCGCTCGCTGGACACCGGCGACATGGATTGGGGCAAGCTGACTGCCGCCGTCGAGCTCGCCAATGTTAAAAGCGCCGCCAACATCGCAGCAGTCGCTGAGCATCTTGGTGAGTTTGCCTTTATTCCCGACGCAAAGAGCGAATCCGACGTCGGCCATTTCCTCGTAGACAATGTGGACGAGTATGCGATGAACATCGAAATGGAGGAATACTTCGACTTCTCCGGCTTCGGAGAGTATTTCGCCGAGGAACACGACGGACAGTTTGTGAACGGTGTAACTGGTAAACTAAAATGGACCAATAATGGCAAAGAAAAATCCCCCACCAAATATAGCCTCTTGAGTATAATGTTAGTTAACATTATACTCGAAAGGCGGAAAGGTAATGGTGAA
>DBGCDL010000102.1:0-3831 GCA_048358235.1 Oscillospiraceae bacterium | reverse complement strand
TGCAGCGCATGGCGGCTGCAATCTTTTTTTGCGTCCAAAATCAAAGGAACGCGCAACAAATACCGCCTTTCGGTGGGGGTATGGAGTAGATAGTTATACCGAAAGTTGGATTATCCCGAAACCTTATTTTTCAGCCTGTTTCCATGCTGATTTCGTTCAATAAATTCGGGATAACTTTTCTTCCCTTTTGAGCCGGTTTCAATACTTTTTCATCGGAAGCTTTCCAACATTCGGGATAATCTTATAGCTTCCCATACAGCCATCCTTGATAATAGTTTACAGCAGGAAGTTTACCTGACTATATCAAGGAGGCTGTGCTTATGAAAACACAAAAGCAAACCATTAACGAGATGATCGCCCAGATCATTGCTGAGGCAAAAAAGCTGGGCTACAGCGAAGCTACCATCTGGAGAAATATCACGCCCAAATTTCAGACGGTTGCCGTTTATTATGAAAAAAGAGGCGTATGTTTCTATGACCCGGCAATCACCAGGGAGCTTGTGGATCTTCAGAAAGAACGTCTGGACCGGGAAGAAATCTCCATCCACTACTACAAACGGGTAAAATCGGCGGCAAACCGCCTGGACGAGTTCTATCTGACGGGAACCCTGCATTTAAATATGCCAAAGCATGGGACAAAGTATCCGATCTCGGAGGATAACGAGAAGCTCATCGACCTTTTCCTGGATTATAAAGGCTATTGCCCGAATACCAGGGACGATGTGGTGTGGGTAGTCCGCAGATACCTGCATTACTTTGAATCTTTAGGGTATGCTTCCCTGGAATGGGTGACGGTAGAACAGATCCGGGAATTTATCCTGAAAACGGCGGCGGAAGTAAAAACCTCCAGCCTGCATAACATCCTGCTCTATCTGAAACATTTCCATATATTTCTGAAAGAAAGCGGCATCCCTGCCCCGGATTGTATTGAACTTTTCTCCTACCGGGTCTACCGGGATATGCCGATCCAAAGCTATGTGACGGATGAAGAGCTGAACCAGATCCTCCGTGTGATTGATACAGACAGTGAGATGGGAAAACGGGACCGCGCCATCATTCTCCTTGCGGCAACAACAGGCCTGCGGGCCGGGGATCTGATCCAGATAAAGCTGACGGACATTGACTGGCGGAAGGGCGAAATCCGATTTACCCAAAGGAAAACAGGGCGTGTAAGCTATAACCCGCTGGTTAAGGAGGCGGGAGAAGCCTTGCAGGATTATATCCTGAATGCAAGGCCGCGCTCTGACAGCCCGGAAGTATTTTTGCGCCTGATTGCCCCCAGGACAGGGCTGGCGGATGCGGTCAGCATTGGATGTATGTTTCAGCAGTACCAAAGGAAGGCTGGGATTTACCGCCATGCCTTTGATGGGAAAGGGTTCCATGGACTCCGGCGGCGGCTGGCAAAAAAGCTTTTGGTAACAGGGACGCCGCTCACAACCATCACGCAGATCCTGGGGCATGACGATCCAAAGTCCGCAAGGCAGTACCTTTCTCTGGATACCCGCAACTTAAAAGAATGCGCCCTTGATTTTAAAGGCATCCCCATGGAAAGGGGGCTGGAGGGATGAAGGATACGTTTGTTAGTGGATTTGCGCCCGATCTGGAAAATATGATCGCATTGAAACGCGCCCTCGGTTATTCCGAAAACACTTACTTGGAAAGGGCCAAAAGTTTTGACCGCCATTGCTTTGAAGTATATCCCGGTCAACAGGAGCTTACCCAGACCATTGTGCTGAGCTGGCTGAAGCCGGAACCGGGGAAATCCCCGCAGACCATCCATGGGAAGGCAGCTTTCGTCAGGGCGTTAGGGAAATATCAGAAATCCATAGGAAAAACCGCATATATTCTCCCAGACCGGTTTACCGCCGGAGGCACTGTATTCATTCCTTATCTGTTTGGGGATGATGAGCTGGCAGCGCTGTTCCATGAAATCGACTGTTACCGGTATCCACGCGACCCATTCCGCCCGCTTCTGCTCCGTACATACTTCCGGATGACTTATACCTGCGGCCTGCGGCCCAACGAAGGGCGGAAACTGAAACGGAATGAGATTGACCTAAACAGCGGAGAAGTACGGATCATTGAAACAAAATGGCGTAAAAGCAGAACCGTCGTAATGTCTGAGGACATGCTTTCCCTTGCAAGGTCTTATGCCGGCATCCGGGATGCCGCGTTTCCGGGAAGCGCATATTTCTTCCCTGCACCGGATGGCGGCCCCTATTCCGCCCAGAAGATGCAGGGGAAATTTAAATGGTTCTTTGCCCGCACAAAACCAGGAATCCCAAAAGACCTTCTTCCTGCCGTCCGGGTATATGACCTCCGCCACCGGTTTGCAACAGCTGTCCTGAACCGCTGGCTGGATGAAAAGAAAGAACTTTCCTCACGGCTCCCTTATCTGCAGACATACATGGGCCATAAGGATTGGGAGGCAACCGCGTACTATATCCATCTGCTTCCGGAAAAACTGGTGAAATCAGCCGGGATTGACTGGGAAGCCATGAACTGTCTGATTCCGAGGGTAGAGCTATGGGAAAAATAAAAGATGAGCAGCTGTTCAGCCTGCTGAGGGATTTTCTCCTAATCTACCTGCCAAACCAGAGGCACGCCAGTAGCAATACCGTAAAAGCATACCGCACTGCATGGAACCAGCTTTTGAAATATATAGCGGAACAGAAAAAGATTTCCCTGATGTCGGTTACATTTGAAATGATCTGTTATGAAATGGTGGTGGCATACCTGGGCTGGCTTTCAGAAGAAAAAGGTATCGGCCCCGCTACCCGAAATAACAGACTGGCCGCCATACGCGCATTTATTACTTACGCTTCTGCCTGCAGGCCGGAGTATATCAGCCTGTCCAGTGAGCTGGCAGCAATCAAGATCCAGAAAAAGGAGCGTTTTCGGGAGGTGGACTATATGTCCGAAACCGCGGTCAAGGCTCTGCTTGCGGCACCTGACACCCATACAAAAATGGGACTGCGGGATCAATTCCTGATGATCTTTCTTTATGATACGGGCGCAAGGATTCAGGAGGCCCTGGATGTGAAAATCTGTGACCTGCGGATTGACAAAACACCGACGGTGACGCTCCATGGGAAAGGCGGCAAGATCCGGGTGGTCCCCCTGATGAAAGATACGGTACAGCATTTGCATAACTACATGGGTGTATTCCATAAAGGAGAAAGTGTCTTTTCAACGGAATGGCTTTTTTATGTAGAGAGAAAAGGTTCCCGCAGCGCAATGTGTGATGATACGGCAAGGCTCCGCATCCAAAAGTATGCGGAACTGGCAAGGAAAACCTGCCCCGATGTGCCGGAACGGGTTCATCCCCATCTGTGGAGACACACCAGGGCCATGCACTTATACCAGCATGGAATGGATCTGACAATGATTTCCCAGTGGCTGGGACACAAACAGGTTGAAACAACGTTGATCTACGCCTACGCGGATACGGAAGCCAAGCGGAAAGCGATTGAAAAAGCCATGGGTACCGGCCTTGCCGGTACGGAATCAGTGAATTACACGGTTAGCGATGAAGATATGCTAAGACGGCTCTACGGTCTGTGATGCAGGAAAAAGATTATCCCGAATTTTAGAAATATATCGTTCCAATCTCAGCGGAAGTCTCTTAAAAGTATGGAAAAGTTATCCCGAATCTTTTTATAAAAAGCTAGTAAACAAGCGGCTTCTTTTAAAGATTCGGGATAATCTAACTTTCGGTATAACCGGTCTTATCCCGAATTCGGGATAAAAACAGCAAGCATAGGAAGCGGGTACCCACTTCCGTAAATCCCCGTTGCGACGCTGACGCGCCGGACGGGGATTTTGCTTGTT
>DBGCDL010000101.1:0-21498 GCA_048358235.1 Oscillospiraceae bacterium | reverse complement strand
GGCAGCGCCCTGGTGCCGTTCATCAACCGTTTTCCCCGTGATACCAGGCTTTACGCTTTGATGACCACCAAGCCCGGCGAGGGTGTATTTGGCGGCGAGGAGGTGCCCGCATGAGCAATATCCGTTTTGCGTCCCCGGAGCACCGGGATTTCTTTTTGGATATGATGGGCGAGGCCCGGAGGAACGACTGTTACCACCGGGCCTTTTTCTATGTGATGGGGATTGCCCCGGAAACGCGGGCAAACATCCGCCAGATGTTTGATTTCAAGCAGGACTGCATTGACCCGGAGGGTATGCACGGCGGCTGGCAGACCAGCGGCACCGTCCGGGTGTGCCGCCTTGCTTTCAACCTCTGGAACGGTTATACCGACCCGGAACACAGTAACGCCTACTCCCCGGAGGATTTTTTTTGCTGCGAGTTTGCGCCTTACTTTATGGAGGGCGTGAAGATCCGTTACCCGGAATACTGCCGGGAGCTGCCGCCTGCGAAAAAGCAGGCGGAACCGGCGCGATAATACGTTTGAATGGAGGAATAAACCATGGCAGAATCGGCTCTTGCCCTGCGGGAACACCCGCAGATTATCGAACTTCTCTCCGTATTGGAGCAGAACAGCCTTTCCAAACAGAAGGAAGAAGTACAGGCCCTGGTGGGCTATATCGACGGCATGGAAGAAAAGCTGGCCCAGATGATGGAGGAAATGAAGGCCATGCGCCTGGAGGTGGAAAAGCTCCACGACAAGGGAATCCGCGCCCGGTGCGCCCAGCTTGTGGGGACGGCGGAGGGGAAAATCCGCCAAGGAAAGGCCATGCTTTCCACGGCCAGGACAAACTTTGTTTCCGCTGCCGGGCGTATGCTGGGGACATTTCAGGAAAAGGGGCGCGCCGCCCTGCGCCATGCGGTGCAGGCGCTGCGTATCCCCGCCGTCCTCTCCCGCATGGAGCGCGGCTTTTCCCACGCAAGCCAGGCGATGGAGCAATGCGCCGGGAAACTGGATATGATCCGGGAGGAGCTGCACCAGGCGGGCGGCCACATGAAAAACGCCGGGCGCGCCCTGGCGGGAAAAGAGGCCCTGGAGGCCCAGGAACTGGAGGCCGACAAGGGCGCGCTTGCCAGGCTGCGGGGGCTGTTTACGTCCTGCGGCAAAACCTTTGCCCAGATGGAGCGCGGCGCGGGCCGCCTTGCGGAAAAAACAGGCGGCGAAAAATCTTCCGTAAAAACCGAGCTGCGGGGGCTGAAACCGGCCCCAGAGGGGCAGCGCCGCCAGGCGGCCAGTAAAGAACAGGCGCGATAAGCATAAGGAGGGGTGAAACATGAGCGATAAAGCAAAAAGCAGACTGATGATTGCAGGGGCGGCCCTTTGCGCCGCCCTGTTCCTTTTCTCCGGGGCTATGCTGGCCCGTGAATACCTTGACCAGAAACAGAGCGCCGAAGCCTTTGCAGAAGTGGCGGATTTGGTTAAGGAAGATGTAGAGCCGCCCACGCTGGAACTTGCCGATGACTCGGCCCCAGAGCCGGAAGAACTTACGGCTTTTGAGAAATATGCGGATGTGTACGCCCAGAACAGCGACCTGGTGGGCTGGATTACCGTTCCCGGCACCCGGATCGATTATCCCGTTATGCAGACCAAGGATAACCCCAACTTCTATCTGAAGCACGCTTTTGATAAGTCGTACAGCAGCTACGGGGTGCCCTATATGCAGGAAAACTGTGACGTCGGCATTTCCGACAACCTGGTGCTGTACGGCCATCACATGAACAACGGCAGTATGTTCTCCGACCTGTGCAAGTATGAGAGCGAGGATTTTTACCGGGAACACAAGACCATCCGCTTTGATACTCTGGACAGCTTTGGCGAATATGAAGTAATCGCCGCCTTTAAGACGGTGGCCTACTCGGAGGAAGACTTCAAGTATTACCACTTTGTCAATGCGGAGAGCGCCGGGGCTTTTGACGGGTATATTGCCGAGTGCAAGGCGCTGGCGCTTTACGATACGGGCGTAAGCGCGGAATATGGCGACCAGCTTATCACCCTTTCCACCTGCGAGTATTCCCGGACAAACGGGCGGATGGTGGTTGTGGCAAAGCTGCTGGAGGAATAAGGGCGCGCCCGCCCTGGAAAGGAGGTGAAGCCCATGGGCAAGGGCATTAAAACAAGGGTGGCCGAAAAAGGAATTAAGGCCATTGACAAAGCGGCGGTTGCCTCGGAACGGATGAAAGAGGCGTATATCCGCACCAGGGATAAGGCCGACCACAGCCTGTATGCGGCGGAAAGCTCCCCCGGCGAGTATGCGTCCGACCGCTTTTCCGCTGGGGTGGATAACGTCGCCCATGAAGCGGTCCACCAGTTTGATAAACAGGGCCGCAAGGGGGTTCAGACGACTAAGGAGAACATCTCCAAGGTCAAGGAGAATATCCAGAAGCGGAAAGCCGCAGCCGAACAGCCGAAAAAACAAGCGGAGAAGCAGGCGGCGAGGAAAATCCGGCAGGCGGCGGACAAGATCTCCGAGCCGGTAAGGACGCTCCGGCAGGAGCGCGGGGCCGTTAAGACCCTGGATCGGGGAAAGAAAGGCATTAAAACCGTGGACAGGGGCCGCAAGACCATCAAGCAGGCGTCCGCTACCGCCAAAGGGACGGTAAAAACCGCCAGCAAATCCATCAAGACGGCGGAAAAAACCGCGAAGGCCAGTATCAAGACCACACAGCAGGCGGCCAAAGCCGCCCAGCGGACTGCCCAGGCCACGGCCAGAGCCGCCAGGGCCGCCGCCCACGCGGCCCGCGCTGCGGCAAGGGCGGCGGTTGCGGCTGCAAAGGTTGCGGCCAAGGCCACCATCGCGGCGGTGAAAGCCATTATTGCAGCCACCAAGGCGCTGATCGCCGCCATCGCTGCCGGGGGCTGGATCGCCGTGCTGGTCATTGTCATTATCTGCCTCATCGGGCTTTTGATCGGCTCCTGCTTCGGCATTTTCTTTTCCGGTGAGGACAGCGGTTCGGGCTATACCATGCAGAACGTGGTGCAGGAGATCAACGATGATTACCAGCAGCAGATCGACACCACAAAGGCCAACCTGTCCCATGACGTGCTGGAGATGTCCGGCTCCCGCGCCGTCTGGCCGGATGTGCTTGCCGTCTATGCCGTCAAGACCACCACCGACCCGGATAACCCCCAGGAGGTGGCCACCATGGACGACAGCAAGAAAGCCATCCTCACGGATATTTTCTGGGAGATGAACCAAATATCTTCCCGCACGGAAACCAGGACGGAAACGGTCATCACCGAAACCGATGACGGCAATGGCAATATCGTGGAGACGGAAACCACCGTCACCCAAACCTATTTGTATATCACCGTCAGCCACAAGACCGCCGAGGAAATGGCAGAGCAGTACGGGTTTGACGAGGAACAAAAAGAGCAGCTTGCCGAGCTTTTGGCCGAGGAAAACCGCAGCCTGTGGAGCGCCGTCCTCTACGGCATTTACACCGAGGACGGGGCCATCGTCTCCGTGGCGCTCTCCCAGGTAGGGAACGTGGGCGGCGAGCCGTACTGGAGCTGGTATGGTTTTTCCAGCCGTGTGGAATGGTGCGCGTGTTTTGTGAGCTGGTGCGCCAACGAGTGTGGCTATATTGATACCGGCGTAATTCCCAAATATGCAGGGTGCGTCAATGGCGTACAGTGGTTCAAGGACAGGGGCCAATGGATGGACGGCAGCGCCGAACCGGCCCCCGGCATGATTATCTTCTTTGACTGGAACGATGAAAACGGGCAGGACGGGCTTTCCGACCATACCGGCATTGTCGAGAAGGTGGAGAACGGGCGTGTTTACACCATTGAAGGGAACTCCGGCGATTCCGTCCGCCAGAACAGCTACCCCGTGGGACATTATGAGGTGCTGGGCTATGGCTGCCCAGATTTTTAATAACCTTAAAAAGAGAACGCCCAGCCGCATAGACGGCTGGGTACATATCTATAACTCAAATAGCTTTTTAGACTGAAATCGGGTAGATACCAGCAACTCAATGTCATATTATTTCGTTTAATTTATGGCGAAACAAAGAAAGACTATTGACTTTTGCAGACTGCTGTGCTATATTAAAACCGTTGGATTGAAACCAATGGTTTTAAATGATGGAGGCACCCTATGGCAAAGCGTGTAGCAGGAGTAACGGAAAAGCTGATGGAAGCAGCCAAGCAAGAATTTCTAAAAAATGGATATGAGCGAGCCTCCCTACAGACTATTGCGGAAAAGGCCGGCTCCAGCAAAGGAGCAATTTACATTCGCTACCCGGACAAAGAGAGCTTGTATCGTTCC
Organism: Oscillospiraceae bacterium; assembly: GCA_048358235.1. Taxonomy (GTDB): domain Bacteria; phylum Bacillota; class Clostridia; order Oscillospirales; family Ruminococcaceae; genus Paludihabitans. The sequence continues at coordinate 17,190 of DBGCDL010000101.1, read as the reverse complement.
CTTGTACAGCCTGCCATGGATGATTTTTGTGGTATGATACAATCGGCGTTGCAGCAGTTTAACCAGTTGCCTGGAACCGAACAAACCAGTCAAATGTATTCTTTCTCTGATCAATGGTTTTGGGCTTCTGTGGACTATATCTACGATCATTTTGACGAGTTCAAGCTACTTTTGACCAGTGGAGAGAACAATACATATCAGGAATTTCTCCACCGGATTGTGGAGCTGGACAACCAATGCACCATGCGCTATATTCAGGCATCCAGGAACGACGCAATCTCCAGTGGTCGTCTTACGCCGGAACTGGGCCATCTGCTGTCCAGCGCCTTTTATACCGGAATGTTCGAGGTGGTCATCCATGATATGCCAAAGGATCAGGCGGTTGAGCATATCCAAAGGATGCGGCGTTTCTACACCGCCGGGTGGAGATCTATCTTCTTCGGAGATGGAGGTGAAAACCATTGAACGGGTGGATTGATAGGTATGGCTGGATTCACTGTCCTACCTGCGGCAACAAAACCCGCACGAAAGTAAATCCGGATACTGTTCTCAAACGCTTTCCGCTATTTTGTCCTAAATGCGGAAAAGAACACATCGTGGATGTGCAGGGACAAAACATTATATTATCAGAGCCAGACGCCAAGACGCAGAGCCGATGATTTACAGGATAAATCCTGTGGATTGTCGGCTTTTACTTTTGGCCAGCGGTTAGGTTTCGCTAACTTAAAGGAGGGAATTATATGCAGCGACAAAAAGATTCTGTAAATTTGATGACATTCATTAAACCGCATCAATCAGGCTTTTTGCTCTCTATTATTCTTGCTGTTATCAGCGTCACAAGTGGTATCGTGCCATATTTCGCTGTGGCAAGGATCGTAAATCTGCTGATTGGAGGTGAAACGAATTTTTCTGCTTATTTAACATGGGGAATTGTTGCCCTTATAGCTTATCTGATGAAGTCTGTTTTTCATGGGCTCTCTACCAGATGTTCCCACGAAGCGACATTCCATGTGCTTTCAGAAATACGACAGGCGATTGCGGATAAATTAACGCGTGTTTCTATGGGATATTTGACGGATACACCTTCGGGACGGCTGAAAACAACAATGGTAGAGCGTGTAGAGCAAATGGAAGTCCCTCTGGCACATATCATCCCGGAAATGACTTCTAACCTGCTTGTCCCCATCGCCATCATTATTTACCTGTTTGTATTGGATTGGAGAATGGCACTGGTATCCCTGATTACGATACCCATCGGAATGCTCTGTTACATGGCCCAGATGAAGGAATACCCTAAAAAATATGGTGCTGTTGTTCAGGCAAGTAAGTATATGAGCGCCACCACTGTGGAGTACATCAATGGGATTGAGGTCATCAAGGCGTTCAATCAAAGTGCTGCTTCCTATGGAAAGTTTACACAGGCTGTCCGCCAGAGCGTGGATCTCATGCTGGACTGGATGAAATCCACCCAGGGCTATTCTGCTCTGATGATGACGATTTGGCCGGCTGTATTGATTGGTGTATTACCCGTTGGATGCTTGTTCTATATGAACGGCTCTTTGTCTGCTCCGGACTTTATTACCATTGCCATTCTGTCTCTTGGCATTATGGGGCCGCTGGTTGCAGCTATTTTTTTGACGGATGATTTTTCTAAAATTGCTACTATCACCGGAGAAATTACTGCCGTATTGTCCGAGTCTGACCTGGATCGTCCGTCCCAGCGGAAAAATCTCAAAGGATTGGATATTTCTCTGCGGGATGTGACTTTTGCTTATAAGGATACGCAAGTTCTGAACGGCATCACCCTGGACATCAAGCAAGGAACCACAACGGCATTGGTAGGGCCTTCTGGCTCTGGTAAATCTACGATTGCGAAACTTATCGCCTCTTATTGGGATGTTGGAGACGGGCATATCACCATTGGAGGTGTTGACGCAAAAGAACTTCCTCCAGAGCAGGTAATGGATTTGATTGGTTATGTATCCCAGGATAATTTTCTGTTCAATTTGTCCGTCCGTGAGAATATCCGCATGGGCAGGCCAGAGGCAACGGATGCTGAAGTCGAGGCGGTGGCAAAAGCTGCGGGCTGTCATGAGTTTATCATGGGTCTGGATCACGGGTATGAAACTGTAGTAGGCGGCGCAGGTGGACACCTCTCCGGTGGAGAGCGCCAGCGGGTCGCTATTGCACGGGCCATGATGAAAAATGCACCCATTGTTATCTTAGACGAGGCAACTTCTTACACAGACCCAGAAAATGAGGCGGTCATTCAGGATGCCATAGGACGGCTAACTCATGGAAAGACGCTCATTGTGATCGCCCATCGCCTGTCCACCATTACTGGGGCGGAACAAATTGCTGTGGTAGATCACGGAAAGATTTTGGACTCCGGAACGCATGGAGAACTGTTGGATCGGTGTCCGCTATATCAGCAAATGTGGGCAGCTCACACGCAGGCGCGAGACAACGATCAGATGGAAGGAGGTGCGGCGTATGTTTGACGCATATAAACGGTTCTTTCGATTTTCCGGGACAGAGAAAAGTACCTGGTATAAAGGTATGGCCTTTGAACTGCTGCGGAGCATCTTTGAAGCGTTACAATTTGTCGCTCTATTGATCGTGCTACGGGCGTTGGTGGAACAGAATATAACCGGGGCCACCGCATGGACAGCTTTGGGAATTATGGTGGTTAGTGTGGCTGGTGCCGCGCTCTGCTGGTATCTGGCCCACAATAGCGAAGGACACGCTAACTACCGAATGTGCGGAGAAAAGCGTATTCACATCGGTGAACGCATGAAATATATGCCGATGGGTTATTTCAACGCGCAGAGCCTGGGCAGTCTTACTGCGGCAGCAACCTCCACAATGTCCGATTTGGAGAGTATGTCTTTCGCAGTGATTGCCCGGACAGTTGTGGGTATGATTCGTACTGCGGTTTTTTCTCTGGCGATCATGTGCTTCGACTGGAGAATCGGTCTTGTATTCTTTGTTGGGATGCTGCTGTTCCTTTGGGTCAATTCCCGACTGCTCAAGAAATCCCGTGAGCTTTCCCCAGGACGATTGGCTGCACAGACTAAATTGGTGGATGCTGTGCTGGAATACATACAGGGCATGAGTGTGGTGCGCGCTTTCCACGGGGATAAAGCGGCAAAACAAACTCTAAACAATACCATCAAAGAAACAGAAAATCAAAACTTCAAATTGGAGCGCAAACGCATCCCCTACAACGTGCTGGAGCAGGTTGTTTTGCGCGTTACTTCTGTGTTGGCAATCCTGATTTCCATCTGGCTTTTCCTGCAAGGAGATATGTCGCTCTTCTCCTGTTTGATGATGGTGGTATCTGCGTTCCTGGTATATAGCGAATTGAAATCGGCTGGTGAGATGTTCTTTATGCTGCCGATGATTGATGCTTCCATTGACCGGGTAGAGGAAATTGACCGGGCACCCAGGATGGATGAGGGCGGCTCTGTTCAGGTGCCGAAAAGCCATGATATTTCATTTGACCATGTGGATTTCTCCTATGGAGATCGGAAAATCATTGATGATGTGAGCTTCACCATTCCAGAAGGCACGACTACCGCTATTGTGGGGCCCTCTGGTTCCGGCAAAACAACGCTTACCAGCCTTATGGCCCGGTTCTGGGATGTGAAAAAAGGCTCCGTGAAATTGGGCGGCATTGATGTAAAAGACTATTCGCTGGACAGTTTGATGAGCAATTTCAGTATGGTTTTTCAGAATGTGTATTTGTTCAACGACAGTATTGAAAATAACATCAAGTTTGGTAAGCCGGAGGCGAGCCATGAAGAAGTGGTGGCTGCGGCAAAAGCTGCCCGCTGCCATGATTTTATTATGGCGTTGCCTGATGGCTATGACACAGTGATTGGTGAAGGAGGAGCCACAATATCTGGCGGTGAACGTCAGCGGCTTTCCATAGCCAGAGCCATGCTGAAGGATGCTCCCGTTGTCATCTTGGATGAAGCTACCGCAAATGTTGACCCGGAGAATGAGGCGGAGCTTCAAGCGGCCATTGAAGCATTAACCGGAGGCAAGACCATTATTATGATCGCCCATCGCCTAAAAACGGTGCGCCATGCAAACCAGATTTTAGTGGTGGATCACGGAAAGATTGTTCAGCATGGCACTCACGAAGAATTGATAAAGCAGGGCGGGATCTATGGAGATTTTGTCCATTCCCGGAAATCGGCAGAATCGTGGCGCATTACTGATCCGAGAAAAGGCGAGGCCAATGGAAAATGATAGGGAAAAAAGTACTCACTAAAATTGTATTACTTTTGATTGTCTTGTTTGGGGTAACCATCCTGACCTTTGTCTACACAAACCTCTCCCCTGTAGATGCGGCTGAGGCATTGGCTGTGCGTCGTTACAGTCGGCCAACCGCGGAGCAGATTGAATTAGTGCGGGAAGAACTTGGCCTTGACAAACCTATCCTCCAGCAATATGGCTCTTGGTTGTGGAATGCCCTGCACGGTGATTTTGGAAATTCATACAACACAGGACGTTCCATTGTGGAGGAACTGACGGCATCCATACAGCCAACTTTGATTATGGCTGTGTTAGCACTTTTGTTTAGTACGGTAATCTGTATTCCCCTTGGAGTTTTATCTGCCAGCAGAAAAGGAGGTTTAGCGGATAAAAGCATCTACCTGTTCGGAATTATTTGTATGTCACTTCCAAATTACTGGATCGGTTTCATGCTTTTACTTGCTTTTGCCGTGTATCTCCCTATTTTCAGCATTATGGGGGCAGACAGTCTGAAAGATTTTGTTCTTCCGGCTCTGGCATTGGCTATCCCTACGTCGGCAGGAACCATTCGGGTATTTCGTTCTTCCCTTTTAGATGGATATAACAGTGATTTTGTGTTATATGCAAGGGCACGGGGAGTATCAGAATGGAAAATTGCAAATATGGTAAGCCGTTTTGCGTTACCTCCGTTAATTACCATGCTGGCGCAGAGCTTTGGGTTTATGATTGCAGGCAGTTCTATGGTGGAGAGTGTGTTCTCCATTCCGGGTCTCGGTTCCATGTTGGTGACAGCATTAAACGCCAGGGATACCATAACAATCAACGCGTGTGTATTGCTCACTGCCGTTATCTTTGTCTTGGTCAATTTCCTTGCAGACTGCCTGAACACATTGTTGAATCCTCAAAGCCAGATGGGAGGAAGATCATGATTCGTAAAATTATCCATAGCCCTCAGGCTTTAATTGGACTTGCCATGATGCTGATTGTTTTTCTGGTGATGGTGTTTGCCCCTTTTTTGGCACCTAATGATCCTATGCAACTGAATGTGGCCCATAGTTTTGCTCCGCCAGATACACAATATCCACTTGGGACAGATGAACTTGGACGATGCGTTTTGTCTCGCTTAATTTACGGAGCCAGGGAATCTTTGAGTATTGCGCTTCCTACTTTGCTGCTATTGGCTATTATCAGTACCGTCATTGCAACCTTATGTGCTTATCTTGGCGGTATTGTGGATCGGGTATTCGAGGTGGTATCCAATATTTTTATGGCATTTCCGCCATTCCTCGTGGCAATTACTTTGGTAGGGCTTTTTGAGTCCAAAGTAACCAGCATCATCCTTTCCATTGTGATTGCTATGTGGGTGTGGAATGCGAGAGTGGTTCGCACCCATGTACTCCGAGAACGGAGTCAACCGTATGTCATCACCTGTAGAATGTCCGGGTGCTCAGAACTGCGCATTGTGTTCCGGCATATCATTCCGAATATTCTGCCACATTTGTTAGTGATATATAGCACAGGATTGTCCTCCATTATCATTATGATCTCCAGCTATGCTTTCTTGGGCTTGGGATTGGAGACCGGCACGGCAGAGTGGGGCGCAATGTTTGTGAACGCCAATAAACTATTGTTTAGCCATCCGGAACTGCTGGTCTATCCAGGTCTGTGCATTTTATTTGCCGCGGCTGGATTCAATTTATTCGGGGAGGCCCTGCGAGACCTCTGTGCTCCAAAGGAGGGATCATGATGCTCACGGTTAGTAATCTTTCCATTTGCACAAAGCGGACAAAAGAAGTCCTTGTACACTCCGTCAGCTTTTCTGTGGGCAACGGGGAAACATTGGGGTTGATTGGGGAGAGCGGAAGCGGAAAAAGTATGACCAGCAAGTGTATTATGAAACTTCTCAATCCCCGATTATTTGACCAAACTGGAAGCATCCAATGGAATGGGCGAGAAATGCTCACGGTGAAAATGAGCGAATTGAGAGACTATCGGGGGAGGCAAATCAGTATGATCCCTCAGAACCCCATGACCGCGTTTGCCCCAATGCTCAAGCTGGGAAAGCAGGTGGAGATGGGATTTTCACTGAAAGGCCAAACAGAGAGGATGACATTCCGAAAACGATTCGCTACTGCGCTTGCAGATGTCAATTTGCCTGATGCGCGAAAAATCCTTGGAAGTTATCCTCATGAATTATCTGGAGGCACGCTGCAACGCGTTATGATTGCCCTCACCCTTCTTCAACGCCCGAAGTTGATTATTGCGGATGAAATTACCACCGCTGTGGATGCTGCCAGTGAGTATCTGATCCTGAATGAATTAGAGAAATTAAAAAAATCTGGCGTTTCCATGATCGTTGTGACCCATGACTTTGGCGTGGCCGCTAAGATATGTGACCGGGTGGCCGTTATGAAGGATGGGGAAATCATTGAAACCGGAAAAACCAAAGATGTCTTTACAAAACCGCAGCACGAATATACCAGGCAACTTGTTCAGGCCAGCGTGCTGTTTCAGGAGGAACTATGCTGAGAGCCGAACATATTACAAAACAATATTCATTACCTGATAGCGGACACACAGTTTTTGACGCCGTGTCAGATGTTTCTTTGGAACTAAAAGATGGATGCGTATCCTCACTTGTGGGGGAAAGCGGAAGTGGAAAAAGCACTTTGGCAAGAGTCTTGTCCTACATTGAGCTGCCTGACATTGGAAAAGTGTTTCTTGGTGATTTGGAGGTCACTTCCTGTAAGCGGAAAGAGATTCGCTCTGTTCGAGGTAAGGTACAACTGGTAATGCAGAACGCCCTGGGTTCGTTAGATCCCCATCAAAGCGTTGCCGCCATTCTGGAGGAACCTCTACAACTCCTGTTTCATATGAAAGCCCAAGATAGGAGGCGTCGCTGCCTGGAACTCATGGATATGGTCAGGTTGGAACGCTCCACCCTTTCTCATCGGCCTAACGAGCTTTCCGGCGGTCAACAGAAAAGATTGTGTATTGCACGGGCTCTGGCAACCCGTCCTCAATATATTATTTTTGATGAATCTTTCAGTGGATTGGATGTCACTTTGAAGAAAGAAATCCTGGGTTTTTTGAAAGAACTCCATAAGGAACTTCAGATTGGATTTCTCATCATCACCCATGACCTTGACACCGCAATGTATATGGAGGGTGGCATTCATGTGATGCGCAGAGGAAAAATTATTGAAACAGTGGAACAGCCACATCATTTTTCTGATTTTCAAGAACCCTATTCACAAATGCTTGTCAAGGCCGTCCGTTCCAAGCGACTGGCCTTACAATAAAAAATCAAAAAGGAGTGTTGTAAAATGAAAAAACTCTTATCGTTGCTGTTGGTCGGTGTTATGAGCGTCATGCTTCTTGCCGGTTGTGGTACTACCGGTGGCGGACAGGATAATCCTGATTCCGGTTCCGATGAAACAGAGAAGTCCATCTCTATTGCGCAGAGCGCCAATTTTTCTATGGGCTTTGCCCCCGGCGTTCAGTCCTATGAGACTACATATTACATGAACAACTTTTACGAGAGCTTGGTGGAATACCGTGACGGGGAATATCAGCCCTGCCTTGCCACCGACTGGACTGTTTCAGAGGATGGCCTCACTTATACTTTCTATTTACGAGAAGATGTGCAGTTTAATGATGGAACTGCTTTTAACGCCGAGGCTGTCAAGCTCTACTTTGACAATATGAAGTCAGTCATTGGAACCAGTGCAAACTATGGACAACTGGATATGCTAACTACAGAAATTACTGTAGATGATGAGTATACCGTTTCTTTCCATTTGAGCCGCCCATACTACAACGTTTTGAATGACCTTGCTATGGTGATGCCTCGCGGTATTCTCTCTGCCGCTGCTTTTAATGATGATGGCTCTCTCAATACGGAGTATCTGATGACCCATACTCCCGGCACCGGCCCCTATATGTTCGAAAGTGTGAATGAAACTGCCACGGAATACACATTTGTGAAAAATCCGAATTATTGGGGCGAAGAACCGGATGTAGATCGTTTTACTGTAAAAGTCATCCCTGAGTCCAAGGTCGCCGCTATGAGATCTGGAGAAGTAGATTTTATTATTGGCTCCGACACACTGGATGCGAACTCCTATCAGGAACTTTCGCAAACAGAGGGGATCACGGGAATTATATCTGATTTCAACTTTGTGACTGAGTTTATCGCCCTCAATGATGAGATTGCTCCTTTAGATGACCAAAATGTTCGCACGGCCATCCAAATGGCGATCGATAAAGAATCCATCGCACAGAATATTTATGCCGGTCTGCGAACTGCGGCTAATTCGGTAATGCCAGCAGATATGCCTTATTGTGATGCAACTGTGACAACCCCGGATTACGATATGACAGGTGCAATCGCCCTTCTGGAGGATTCTGGCTGGGTAGACTCCGATGGCGACGGAATCCGCGAAAAGGACGGTAAGGTTTTGTCCTTTACCATTACATATCCATCCACGGGTGTATACGACAATGTGGTTCTCTTTTTCCAAAGTGCTATGGAAGAACTGGGTATTGAGATTAAAACTAACCCCATTGATCTAATGGCGTTCATGCAGCAGGTCTTTATGGAGGATAATTATGAGATAACAGCTTACATGAGTTATTGGTTCCCTTATGACCCCTATACTTTTGTAGCCAATATGTATCCGTCTACCGATTATTCAGATCCCAGCGGTATTTATTCTACTGACCCACAGGTTGCCAAAGCGTTAGCCACCATGAGCGATGAAGAAGCTAAAGCGTTGATTGCTGGACTGTATAATACAGACGATCCAGCAGTTGTCCAAGAAATCTTTACAGAGGCTTTGAACTCCGCCAATGAAAGCAGCGTGATTATTCCGCTCAACTATCGAAATGAATACGCTGTATTCAATAGCGATGTGATTGAGTCCTATACCTTTAATAGCATTCCCAACCATGTAGATGTTGCGGCAATTCACCTTAAATAAATATCATGTTTTTTTAAGTTCCACCTGTCTCATACCATTGTTCCTGCATATAACGAATGACTGTTTTTGTGGCATATCGGATGATGTAAATGAGGATACAATATTGTGATGAATAGGCAGGAATCTTTGAAATTGGCACAATGATTCAAAAAGGAGGTGCGCCATTGGCTTTGACATCATCTATGGAGGATTATCTTGAAGCTGTACTTATCCTTCATCAAAAGCACGGTAGCGTTCGCGGTGTTGATATAGCCGTACATTTGGGGGTTACAAAGCCTTCTGTGAGCCGGGCTGTCATGGAATTGTCCAAATCCGAGTATATTGTCAAAAATACTGATGGCACACTCTCCCTCACAGATTCTGGCTTGCAAATAGCTACACAGATTTATGAGAAACACCAGTTTTTCACCAGGCAGCTCATCGAGGCTGGTGTACCCCAGGATATTGCGGCACAGGATGCTTGCAAACTGGAACACGTCATCAGTGAAACGAGCTATAAGAAATTGAGAGAAGCCGCCTGGCCAAGCAGCCGGGAGGTGATACCATCGGACGAGTAGTGATTATGGAGCTGGAGGATAAAGACAAACGGACATTTGAGGATTTTCTTACCTTTTTACAGTTCCACCCGGATTTGAAAATGTGGGAGATTGACCCAGAGCCGATCCTGTCACTCCCTGGCCTGCAAATCTACCCAGACCGCCGAAAAATCTATCACGGTCAGCAGGAAATTGAGCTGAATACCAAGGAGTTCGCCCTGCTCTGCCTATTAGTGACCAATAAAGGGCGGGTGCTTACCTACGGACAGATGTATGAAAAAGTCTGGAAAGAAGAACCCTTTGGCAATGAAAATATCGCGGTGGGCAGCCATGTGCGGAGTATGCGGCAGAAACTGTACGCAGCCTTTCCCCGGCCACCTTTTGCAATTTCCTGTATCCGGGACATCGGGTACTGCATGGAAGTACATTGATGATTGAGAACGGCAGCCCTCTATGGGCTGCCGTTTTTTCGCGCCATTCTCCCAAAGCCCTACAAATGGCGCTTTTTTCCGCCCTTTCCTTGTCGGCTTTGCTCTGAATTTGCGACCGAATTGTGTTCTATTTGCGTTTCGTTTCCATTTCATTTGTATTTCATCCATTATACTACCCCCATCTACATTTTTAGTCTGGGGAAAGGTGGTGATGTCTGTCAGCTTATCCCCATAAGGGGATAGCACATGGAGCCTGAAAAGAAAAAGCCGGGGGCCTGCCCGCCCCGCGCCGGATTAAATCCGCATTTCCTACATACCGCAGTCCTCAAGGGGATTGCGGTATTTTTTTGTTCGACAGGCTTTTTCCTTTTCCCTGGGCCTTACCCATCATCCGCCAAAAGCCAACAGCCGAGCGCGTACACCAGAAGGTGTGCGCGCTTTTTCTATGTCGGGAAATGCAGATTTCTGTTATTTCCCGTTAGGACAAGCCAGCCGCGTTGCAGGGGGCCGCCGTCCGTCTGGATTTCTTCCCGAAATTCAGACGAAACGGAGGTACACAGCGTGGACGCTGGTAAAAAGAAAATATGGGTTCGCGGCCAATTTGTCGAGGTCACGGACGAGGTATATACCGCTTATATGCGGGGCGACCGGAAAATGCGCTACTTTGAGGCGGATCTGAAAAGCGAGCGCCCGGTTTACGGCAGCAACGGTGAAATCAAACAGGTTCTCCCCAGCCGGGAAGATTCCCTGGACAGGCTCATGGAAGAAAATGCCCGCCAGTTTGCCGCTGCTGCGGAGAGCGTGGAGGATGTAGTGATCCGAAAACTTGTGGTGGACAAGCTACATACCGCGCTTATACAGCTTACCAAAGAAGAACGGGATTTCATTTGTGCCCTGTTCTTTGACGAGAAAACAGAAAGCGAAGTGGCAAAAGGCCTGGGCGTTTCCCAGCAGGCCGTCCACAAGCGGAAAAACCGGATACTCAAAAAGCTGAAAAACTTTTTTGAGTAAATAGGGTTGTTAGACCTCTCACTCAACGGCAAATAGAGTGAGAGGTCTTTTTTATCTCTCCCGGAACTTTGAAAACTGCATACCCATTCATCAGGCACATTCCCGCTGCTTTGGCGAAAGCCAAAGCCCAGGCGGCTGCTGCGCGGCGATCTGCCGGAAGAAAACAACGAGACACCACCGAAAAAGAAAATGCAGGTCTTTGGTTTGTTCTTCCCGGCAAGGAGCGAGAAACAGCAGGCTGCCAGTACCGGATGGCTCCCGGTACGGCCATGACCGGCAGCGGGGACAATGATACTCCCGTCCAGCCTAACGTCCGAGCGTTGAAGCGGCCCGCCGCCGTGATCCGTCGCAGGCAATGGGGGCGGTTGCGCGAGAACCACGCGAGGGGTGAGATTCCCCGTGGAGCTGGCAAGCCGCCAGCCGTTTGATGACTTCCCACCCGGTGCTTCGGGGCGTCGAGGACAAATAGGAGCACCTTTGAAATACGGGCCGTACAGCAGGACGGGCCAATGAAAACAGGAGAATGGTTTTATCTCTCCCCGGCCTTCATTCTGTTCTGCTGTGCGGCCTCTACATAGGCGGTCTACGTCGCCTAATTTTTCAAAGGGAGGTCATAAGACATGAACAGGACATATCTGCGCGGCGATATGTACTATGCCGATCTGGGCCGGGGAATCGGCTCCGAGCAGGAAGGCTATCGCCCCGTCCTTATTCTTCAGAACAACACGGGGAACAAATACAGCCCCACCGTCATTGTGGCGGCCATTTCCAGCAAAGTGGACGCCAAGGCCAAGCTGCCCACCCACTATCTTCTCCAGGCGGAAAACGGGCTGGAACTGCCTTCTCTCGTTCTTTTGGAACAGCTCCGCACCATTGACAAGAAACGGCTGGGCGCGTACATCGGACATCTGGAGGAAAAGCATATCCGCAAAATCAACCACGCCCTGGCGGTCAGCGTGGGGCTGATTGAGGAAGTTCCCGAAAACTTAATCATGTGCCTTTGCCCGGCCTGTGCCAATAACTTCTACGGCACAGGCTCTTATTATTTGCGCAGGGTTCACCCTAGCCGGGTGGAAAAGGACATTTGCACCTACTGCGGCCAGCGGCCCGGTTTTGACTATGAGGTTGTAAAGCGCCGTCAATGACCGGGGTACAGCACATGGAGATCGTATTTCACACTGGGAAAGACAGCGAGCAATCCCTGCGCCAGTTTGCTGAAAAACGCGCCGAGTTTTTAACCCGTGAATTGCGGGATTTGAACGCGGAAGAATTAAAAGCGTTGCTTTCCACATTGAAAGAGGATCATCGCACCTTTGAGCAAAAATGAGGATGTTCCTATAATAATGGAGAAAGGGTGGTTTACTCATCGCCCTGGAAAGGAGGATATTTGAATATGAAACGCAAGGCAAGAATCCAGACGGGAATCGATGATAGATTGGTGGCCATATATGCGAGAAAGTCCCGTATTACGAATAAGGGGGACAGCATTGGAGTTCAGTTTAAGCAAAGCGCCGACTATGCGATCAATCAGCTTTCCCTACCGGAAGATTACGAATTTGCCCGGTATGAGGACAAAGGTTTGAGCGGCTACTATTCCGACCGCCCGGATTTTCAAAGGCTGCTCCGGGACATTGAAATGGGGAAAATCAAGGCTGTGGCCTGCTACAAATTAGACCGAATCAGCCGGAAAACTTCCGATCTCATGCGGCTGCTGGAATATTTCGAGCGCCATGATGTGACACTTTTGGTCTGCTCCAACAATATCAATACGCGGATCAGCACATCCAAAATCATCATTCAGGTGCTGGCCATTATCGCAGAATTTGAACGCGATATTCTCACGGAACGTATCCAGGATAACTTGATGGAGCTGGCGAAAGATGGGCGCTGGCTGGGTGGCAAAACACCGACCGGCTTTTCTTCCCAACGTGTGACAACGGGAAGTGGAAAAAACAAAAGTGCCATTAGTTTTCTTGTCCCTGTGCAGGAAGAAAAAGAGATTGTACTGGAAATCTACGGCACCTTCTGGGAGACACGTTCTCTCTTGCAGACGGCAAATATCATCAATGAGAAATATGAAACGAAGCATGGCGCGAAGTTTACCACATCCACCATCCGGCTGATACTGCGGAATCCAATCTACTGCGTGGCAGATGAATATTCCTACAACTATTTTCTGGAGCATGACGGAAACCTGTTTGGCGAACCGTCCGACTTTGATGGTCAGCATGGGCTTACAGCTTATAACAAGACCGACCAGATGAAAGTTGAGGATGAGGATTCCACCTTTTTCAATCCCAAGTTCTCACAACTTCTTACCAGGAAACCCATTAGTGAATGGATTGTTTCCGTGGGCCGCCATGAGGGATTTATCAGTTCCCGGAAATGGGTGGAAACACAAAATATGCTGGATGAGATTGCCGAAAAGTATAACCGGCCTCATAGAAAAACCAATGCTTTGTTGTCCGGCTTAATGTATTGTCCGATTTGCGGAAAACGGCTGCGGGTGCTGCCGGAATCTAATCGCTGGACGAATGGCAAGCCTCGATTCAAGTACGCCTGCCCTGGTGTGCGGGCAAAGGAATGTACCTTCAAAGGGGTTGAGGGTGTAACGCTGGATGAATTTGTTATCCACTCACTCTCCAGCCTGCAAGAAGAACATTCCGACTATTACCGGCAGCTTTTGGAAAACAGGGTTGCCAGTATGATCCGCACCGATCAAAGCGAGAAAGAGTACCAGGAAACCAAAAAGGCTATTGAACGCTTAAATGCGGATATTGCCGCACAGGTACGAAATCTGCGTGAAGCAGACGACGCCCTTAAACGCTTTATCCAGGATGATATAAAGGAATTGACGGACGAGCTGGCAAAGCGCGAAGCTGCCCTGCGCCGAATGGAAGATACACAATCTGAAAATCAGTATCTCATCCATGAACTGAATGGCATGAAAAAAAGGCTGCTGTCCTTTGAGGAGTTTGCAAAGGGCGCACAGCCTGAAGCTCTGTTTACTTTGGTTCATTCGATTGTTGACCGAATTTATATTACTACTGATGGCACCAAACAGAAATGCCAGGTGTATATCAAAGGCTGCGCCACGGAGGATTATTCCGACGTACTCGGCGCAGCCGGGTACATAGAGGAAGAACCCCTGTTACCGGTGGCGTCGTATGTGCCGCCGATGTGTGATTTAGATTACTATAGCATTTACTATTAATACCTGTATAAAACACCCCTAAACGGTCACCTAAATCGATAGCATTCCCAGACCAACACCCCGCATTATCATATGTTAAACCTGGTGCAAGAGCGGGTTTTACATATTCCCAGTGAACCAAATCATTGCTGACCGCATGTCCCCAAAACATCTTAAAGTCTTCGGGATCTGCGGCAAATGGGTTATGTTGATAAAATAAATGATAAGACCCATTCCAATATATAAATCCATTCGGATCGTTACACCAACCACAAGGCACTTCAAAATGATATTTTTGTCTCAAAAAATGGTTTGCTATCTCTCCCATATTTTGTTTCACACACACATCGGCTCCAGATATCGTAAAGATGCGTTGCAAACTAGCATAACTTTTCATTATGTTTCTCTCCCCTGATCAGCATTAAAAATCAAAATTGTCCGGGTCTGGACCTGTACGTCTATGCCGATTCATATTATCAATAATTGCCATATCTTCATCGGAAAGCTCAAAATCAAAAATATCAGCATTTTCGATCATACGACTCTTATGAACAGTTTTAGGAAAGACAATAATATTTTTTTGCAACATCCAGCGAAGGATTACTTGAGAACCTGTTTTTCCATACTTAGCGCCAATGTCACCGGTTGTTCTATCACCAATGAGTTCACCAGCTGCTAGAGGTCCCCAGGCCTCAAATGCAATATTTTTCTCTCTACAATATTGAATCAAAAGATTATCTTGCCACAAGGGAGAAAATTCAACCTGATTCGCAGCAGGCACAATAGAACCGTGTGCGATTACATCATCTAAATGGTGCTGCAAAAAGTTTGAAACTCCGATAGCTTTTGCCAAACCTTTATTGTATATTTCTTCCAGAACTTTCCAACTCTCTAAATACACTCCAGGAACCGGCCAATGAATTAAATACAAGTCAACATAATCCACCTTAAGTCTATCCAGACTTTCTTTAAAAGCATCCATTTGACGATGTGCCCTCATATCGCTATTAAATAATTTTGTAGTAAGAAAAATCTCCTCTCTTTTTAATCCACTCTCTTTAATCGCTTCACCGACACTTTCTTCATTACCATAGGCAGAAGCCGTATCAATGTGACGATAGCCTACTTCAAGCGCATTAAGTACAGCATTTTTAGTTTCATCACCTTGTGCTGCTCTGTAAACACCAAATCCCAACCTGGGGATTTTAATGCCGTTGTTCATAGTAATTGTAGATTTCAAATTTAACATATGCAAAAAATCCTTTCAAGTTAAATTAATAAGTTGTTTCACGTTTCATTAATTCTACACGCATTCGGACTTCACAACTTTGTACAGGATCATCTTCTAAAAGTTTACAAATTGTATCTACAGCCCAAAAAGCGATCTTATCGATAGGTTGACAAATAGTAGTTATAGAGGGCGTTGTTATCTCCGAAAGTATTGTCCCATCGTACCCAATAATTTTAAAGTCTTTGGGAATTTTATATCCCAATTTTAAAGCAGTTTTAACGGCAACTACCGCCCATAAATCGCTCCCAAAAAAACCATCTGTATAGGGATATTTTTTTAATAAATCAGCAAGGCTGTTACAATTCTTCTCAAAATTTTCATAGGAACGATATGTATCCATTTCTACAGTATGGCATATAACACCGCGTTCTTTTAAAATTTTTGAGAATGCAATATGTCTCTCGGCCCATGGTGCCTCGACCTTTGTTTCATATGCAATATGAATAACTTCTCGGCATCCGTTTTCGATCAAACAATTTGCGGCTAGAGTTCCACCCATTCTATGGTCAGAAGCAACATAAGACATCCCTTTTTGCACATACCGATCAATACAAACAACAGGAAAATTTAATCCCTGATAGCTACTGGGCTCAAGGCCATAATCACATAAAATTAAACCATCCACCTTATTCCTTTGAAAAGCCTGAAGGCGCTGTAATTCTTTAGAGTTATTTCTAGAAGAATTACATAACATAAGTTTAATATCCCTGTTATAAAGTTCAGACTCAATATGGGATATTAGTTTAGAATAAAACGGATATTCAATATCAGGGACTAATAATCCAATCGTTCCAGAACGTTTTTTTTTGAGATTTCTAGCCAACTCGTTAGGTTGATAATTTAATTCTTGAACTGCTTTTTGAACCTTCATTATCGTTTTTTGAGACAAATATCCTCGATTATTTAAAACCCTCGAAGCAGTCGATTTAGATACTCCTGCTCTTGTCGCTACATCATCTAAGCTAACCATTTTGATGCTCCTTATCTAAAATAAGTTTTAAAATTTATATACCAAACAGCTTTATTTTTTACCATTATATCATAAAGATTTTAAGCTATTCAATAAAATTGTTCAAAACCATAGAACAGGGGCAACTAAATGAACGCTTTAAACGTGTTAAAAATAATGACAATCGATTTTCATATTTTAGAGTTTAACAGCATTATAGTATGTTGTCAATAGCAATAATAATTTTTATATTATCAACAAAGAATTTATCGGATATAATATATAAATAAATTTTTACTTTTTAATTATTTTATATTGACATTTTATATTGTTGAATGATAATATTAAAATATGACAATCGATTATCATAAATCATTTTGAACGATGGAGGTGAAATTGCAAAATATTAAAAGATCCATGGCATGGGCATAATCCAGCCTAGCATTGATAATAATTTACTATTATTAGTCCAATTGTCATTTTGATCTGCTTTTGACGCTTATAATTTAAGAATTTTTAAGGAGTTGAGAGTAT
>DBGCDL010000100.1:0-4781 GCA_048358235.1 Oscillospiraceae bacterium | reverse complement strand
TCTTGAGGCTGCCTTTTTTCCGGCAGGAACGCGGACGGCGTTCATAGGGGGCTTACAGATGGAAGCTCCGTCATCAATCCGGACATTGCTGCCGATCATGGCGCCGGTATGAATCGTCGTGTTGCTTCCTACTGCAACGTTTTTGCCCATCACAACGTAGTCATCCACGGAAGCATTGGCGCCAAACCGTACTTTGTTTCCGAATTCAATGAGCTTGCTGATCATGAAATCGCCTCCTTCGTTTCCCATTCCGCCGCTGCGGAGGTGAATCAACCGTCCGGCGGCGGATTCAGTTGACCTTATTATAGCCTTTTTCCGCATACAAGTCAATTACGGCTCCCGTCGGGGATTTTGACCTTGTGTAAGAGAAAAATCAGGGAAAGCTATAAATCGTTGCAACTCTTTTCGGGATATGTTAAAATTGTACCAATGGCCTGCGCCGGTATCCGGAAAAAGCATTTCACCATTTGCGGAACGGGCCACTTATGAAACAGCCGGAAATAGATCAGAAAGGAACGGTTGCAGTGTTGAAAAAAATCCTGAGCTTCCTCAAAAGCCGGTTATTCTTTTTCGGAATCTCCATTCTGACTCAGATCGCCGCGCTTGTATTGGGAATTCTGTATCTGGGGAAATATGGACTGTACATCTATGTTTTATTCATTGTAATGAGCATTGCTACAATCCTTTACATTGTCTCCAAAAGGGACAATCCTATGTATAAGCTTGCGTGGGTAATTCCCATCGCTCTTTTCCCGCTTTTAGGCTGGCTTTTGTACATGCTGGCGGGGCGGGAAAGCCTTGCACGGAAAACGCGCGGGCACTATGCCGATGTCTGCTGCGAGATTGAGACGCTTGCGCCCCAGGACGAAGCGATTCTTCAGGAAATCGGCAGGAAGGATCTGTCCATCTACCGGCAGGTACGCTACCTGCACAATGTATCCGAGCTTCCCATCTACAAAAATACTCAAACGGAATTTTTGTCTCCGGGTGAGGAGTTTTTTGCGTGCCTTTGTCAGGAACTGGAGAAGGCTCAAAAATTTATCTTTATGGAGTACTTTATTGTTCAGGAAGGAACCATGTGGGACACGATTCTCGAAATTCTTGTCCGCAAGGCAAAAGCAGGCGTAAAAGTCAAGTTTATGTACGACGACGTGGGAAGCCTTCTTACCGTGCCGTGGCGTTACCGGAAAAAGCTGGTTTCTTTAGGGATTGATACCCACGTATTCAATAAATTCCGCCCCTCCGTGGATGCCTTCATGAATTACCGGGATCATCGGAAAATCACCGTTATTGACGGAAACGTGGGCTTCACCGGCGGAAATAATCTGGCCGATGAATACATCAACGGTTATCCCAAGCACGGTCACTGGAAAGACGCCCACCTGATGCTCAAGGGGGATGCGGTATGGAATCTGTCCGTTATGTTTCTGGAGATGTGGAACTTCGGGGTCGGGAAAAAGCTGGTTCTGGACAGGTTTGAGCAGTATCGTCCCACTGAGACCTACCCCACGGACGGCTATGTTCTCCCTTATGGGGACAGCCCTCTGGACGACAAGCTGGTGGGTGAGATGTGCTACATGAATATGATCGAGAATGCGGAACGGTACATCAGCATCAATACGCCCTATCTGATCCTTGACAATGAAATGACGACGGCGCTTTCCAAAGCGGCTTTGAGCGGCGTAAAGGTGCAGATCATTACACCCGGCGTGGCGGACAAGTGGTACGTTCATATGGTGACCCGTTACAATTACAAAACGCTGGTGGATGCGGGTGTCGAAATTTATGAATATACCCCCGGATTCATTCATGCCAAAACCATTGTGGTAGACGACCATGTGGGAGTGGTGGGCACCCAGAATTTTGATTTCCGCAGTTTTTATCTGCATTTTGAGTGCGGGGCTTTTCTCTATGAGACTTCGACATTGGCGGATATCAGACGGGATCATCTGGCTACCATGACCCGCTGCCACCGGATTACACCGGAAGAATGCCGCAACAAAAACGGGCTGTACCGTCTGCTGCAGATTATTCTGAATTTGTTTGCCCCGCTGATGTAACCCACCCGCCCGGATGCGCCGGATCAGAAATGAAAGGGAAAAAATCCCATCGAAGAATTTCTCCGATGGGATTTTCTGATGGTTGGAATCAGGCTTTCATGGCAGCGATCTCTTTGAGCCGCTCCACAATGGGAAGATGCTGGGTGCAGAGCTTTTCGCATTTGTGGCAGGCAATGCACTCGCCCGCTTTTTCCACAGGAATGCACCAGTGGCCGTCCAGCCGGTCAACAATCGCCTGGTCGTTGCCGCTCAGCAGCTTCTCGTTGTAGGAATCCATATATTTGGGAATTTCGATCCCCTTCGGGCAGTAGTTGCAGTAGCCGCAGCTGGTGCAGAGATTGTTGAAGCCTGCGCCCTTGCCTGCGTATTGGGCAACGATTTCTTTTGCGGGGCGCTCCTGCAGGCCTTCCACGGCCTTGACAGCGTCATCTACATGAGCCTTTGTGGTGCATCCGGCCAGCGTGACGGTAATTTCCTGATGCGAGGCGACAAACCGGAGAGCGGCCTGCGGCACAGTCAGATCGGTGCCCTCGGTGAGATAGCGGAAGGTGTCGGGATTGCGGGGAATCAGGCCGCCGCCCAGAGGATTCATGACGACGACGCCCATGCCGTTGGCATGCGCCGCTTCGATTCCGCTTTGACGGAACCGGTAATTCAGAGCATTGTAGCCAAGCAGAAGGCCGCGGAACTGGTGAGTGGCCACCACTTCCTCAATGTCTTTTCCCTGCAGATGGACAGAGGTGACGATGTTGCGGATGAGCCCTTCGGAGCGCGCCTCCTCGAAAAAGCCGTAGAGGGCATCGCGCTGCTTTTCAAAGGATTCCAGCGTCAGCATGCACCAGAGATGGTAAAAGTCGATGTAGTCCACCTGAAGCCGCTTCAGGGAAAGTTCCAGTCTGCGGCGGAATTGATCCCGGGTGGGCTTGTTTTCAAGAGTGCCGAAGTTTACCTTGCTTGTAACGAAGAACTTGTCCCGGGGAAGCTGCGAAAGTGCAATACCGGTAATTTCCTCGCTTTTGTCGTCGCAGTAGAAGGGAGCACTGTCAAAATAGTTAATGCCCTTTTCAAATGCGTACAACGGCACCTCAGCACATTTCTCCAAACGTCCCGCTTTTACGTCCTCATCGTCGTAGCGCATGGTTCCCATGCCGATGGCGGACACTTTGAGTCCTGTGTTTCCATATTCTTTGTAATACATATGTGCATCTCCTTCATAAGAATCAATTTGGCTTATTTCAATGGCTGAATACTCTGAATGTTGCTTTTCATGACAAGCTTCCGCAGAAGAGGATGAAAAAGTGCGGGGCATTTTAACAGCTTGGCGGAAAGCTTCATCCGGATTTTCCGGGTCTTTTTCCAGTAGGCGAGATGGGGATTGGAGCATCCGCTGTTGAGCACCTGACTTAGGGCAATGGCGCTGTTGATTCCGCTGCTGATTCCTTCCAGAGAACTGGGGCTTACAAAGCCCGCCGCTTCACCAATCAGAAATACGCCATTTCCCCCGCAGCAGAAATCTGTGGGAAAGCGGGGACGGAGTACCTGACAGGCCTCTGTTTTCAGGGGGGTACCAAATTGAAAGCCATATTGGGAAAGAGCGGCTTTCTGTTCTTCGAACCGTTTCCGGCAGTCCCGGGCAGGATAAGCCCCGCCGAAGATAAAGTAACCGTCCTTGGAAATGGACCAGGAATAGCAGTCGGAACATTTGGAATCGAAAACGCAGGAATAGAAGGGAACCGCGTGACTTTCCGGAAACCATTGCTGAACCGCCACATAGCTCCGGATTTTTTTCTTCGGAAAAAAGCTCTTGCGTACCAGTGAATTGGCGCCGTCCGCTCCCACCAGACAACGGGTGCGGATGGTCTGAATTTCTCCGTGACTGTCGCGGATCCGGACGGAAAAGCCATCCGGTTCCCGATGTACTTCCAGACATTCGGCATTGTCATATATGGTCACATCGGAAGGAATAATGGATTTCATCCAGCAGTCAAATTTGTGGCGGTGAACATTGACGTAAAAACGCTGATAATAACGGGTCAAACCGCTGTCAAGGTCAATGGTGCGGACGGAAAAAATCTGCGGATCAGCAAGGACCTCTTTCGGCAGAGTCAAATGAAACCGTGCCAGAGCCTTTTGGGCATCGGGGGCAAGCAACCCTCCGCAGGGTTTTTGAAATCCGCCTTCTGCCTTTTTCCGGTCAACCGCACCTACCGAAAGCGAAGAACTTAACAACCGTCCCAAAGCAGACCCCGCCGGCCCGAGACCCACGATAAAGACATCATACATTGCATTTACAACCTGTTTTCTTTCAATTTTGCCTGTTCCTTCAAAGGCCCAACCCTACTTTTTCATTATAGCCGCAAGGAAAATTCTTGTCAATCAGGGCATTGATCAATTTTTATCAGGTGCGGAACGCTTTTGCCCGGAAACAGTTGAACAAAGCGCTTTTTCGGAGTACAATAAACATTGTTTGCGGCCGGACGCATCGTCGGAGAGAATCCCCGATTTTGAGAGTCCGGCACAGAGAACATGAGAAAAACATTTTACCTGTCGGGAGGAATTACCGTTGTCCCAATCCGGATCAAAAAAGAAAAAGCGCCGTTCCGTGAACCGCCCCAGAAGGAATAGACACGAAAAAGAAAAGCAAGTCGTAGAATATCAATGATTTACGCCGTCTGGCTCCGTTTTTCAAATGGGGTCAGGCGGTATTTTAATTGGTAACGC
>DBGCDL010000099.1:0-11623 GCA_048358235.1 Oscillospiraceae bacterium | reverse complement strand
CCGCGTTTTTCGATAAGGAATTATCATATAGCAAAATGCTTTGCATTTTGTTCATCATTGCAAAAACGCTGTCGCGCGCTGCGCTTCCTCCGCCCCTTGGGCGGCACCGCGTTTTTCGATAAGGAATTATCATAGAACAAAATGCTTTGCATTTTGTTCATCATTGCAAAAACGCTGTCGCGAAAAAATTCAGCCGCCGGTGCCTTCATCCCCCGAAAGGAGATCCTTATGGCCAACACAACTCCCTCCCGTGAAGATTACCTTGAAGTCATTCTGGAACTGACCAGACAGGGCGAAAGCGCGCGATCCATCGACATCGCCTCCGCCCTAGGCTATTCAAGAGCCAGCGTCAGCCGTGCTGTGGGGCTGTTGAAGCGGGACGGCTTCATTGAGCAGGAGCCGTACGGCCAGGTCACTCTGACTCCGCTGGGAATGGAAAAAGCCCTTTCTGTCCGCCGGCGCCACGACCTGCTGAAATACTACCTTCTGCACATTATTGAGGTGGACGAAGCCACTGCGGAGGACGACGCCTGCCGGATGGAGCATGTGGTCAGCAATGTTACCCTGAAAAAAATGGAAGAGCAGTCTGTGCGCCATATGGAAAAGTTTCATCCGGAACAGCATCAGCTTTTTTCACAGGCAAATTCCAAACCGAAAGAATAGAGCAAGTGCTGCGCTTCGTGGCACCGGCTGACAACATACATGACTGAAACGCTGATTCTTTTGATCGGCTCCTGCGGCCTGTGGCAGAAATTGGCGGGAGCTTTTTTGCTGTGGGCAGAAAGGATCGGATATACTAGATGAATCGGGAATATTTTTCAGAGGCCTGTCATACTGTTCAAACGGAACGGGATTCCCAAGTATCGGGCGGCGGGGGCATTGGCACACTTGGAGAAAAAACACTGCACGCTGTGCTGAAGCGCTATTTTGAGCCCGATACGAATTTTCACGAGCAGAAAGTGGGATCCTATTACGCCGATATCTGCCGGGATAACCGCATTATTGAAATTCAGACCAAACAGTTCTACAAGCTTCGCGGAAAGCTGTCCGCTTTCCTTCCCCATTATACCGTAACGGTAGTTTATCCCATTGCGAGTACGAAATACCTGATCTGGGTGGATCCCGAAACAGGGGAAATGACCGTTCCCCGGCGTTCCCCCAAGCAAGGCTCCTTCTGCGGCATCTTTCCGGAGCTGTACCGAATCCGGGAGTTCCTTTCCCATCCGAATCTCCGGATTTGCGTTGTATTGGTAGACATTGAAGAATACCGGCTGAGGAACGGCTGGTCGGCGGATGGGAAAAAAGGTTCCTGCTGTCAGGAACGCATTCCCACCGGGATACAGGAGGAGCTTGTGGTTTCTTCTCCCGAAGAGTATTCGCTTTTTCTGCCGCCTTGTCTTCCCCAGATCTTTTCCAGCCGGGATTTTGCCAAGGCCGCTCATGTTTCCCGGGGTTGTGCCCAAACGGCCCTGAACCTCCTGTTCGGCTTTTCTGTGGTGGAACGTGTGGGCAAACAGGGAAACGCTTATTTATATCAAAGCAGACCCATTCCGGAATCCGTTGGAACACCGGAACCATTTCAAAAGGAGGACGTCCTTTGAGTTTGGTATCATCCGTGAAAAAACGAAGAAAATACAAAATCCACTACGGCCGCATTCTGTCCGCGTTTTTGCTGATGCTTCTTCTTGTTACCGGCATGATCTTTTTGGCGGCCTTTTTATTTCGTTCTCCCCAGGCTCCTCAATTTGATGAGCCCAATCTTTCCTTCACCCAAGTTACGGCGACGGTAGAGGGCAGCCCCTATTACAGCGACAGCTTCCGTTCCAGACGAATGGCGGAAGCTGTGGGCAGCATTTACAGCCCCTACGCTCTGCTCATGGAAGAGGACACCGGAAGAGTGCTTTACCGGAAAGCGGAAAACGACATTGCCTATCCCGCTTCCCTCACCAAAATGATGACCCTGATACTGGCAATCGAGAATCTGCCGGATCTTTCCCTGAAGATCAAGCTCCCCACTGCAATTTTTGCCCCCCTGTATCAGATGAACGCTTCTATGGCCGGATTTCAGCCGGAGGAAAGCGCCACTGTGAAGGATCTGCTCTATGGCACCATGCTTCCGTCAGGGGCGGAATGTGCCATTGGGCTGGCGGAAGAGATTTCCGGCAGCGAAGAAGCCTTTGCCGACCTGATGAATCAGAAGGCCGCGGAGCTTGGAATGAATAACACCCATTTTACCAACTGCACCGGTCTGCACGACCCCAATCACTATTCCACCGCGAAGGATATGGCTCTTCTTCTGAAGTACTGCCTCAGGAATGAGACATTCCGCACCCTCTTCGATACGGCATCTTACCGAACGGAGCCAACCTCCGTTTATGCGGATGGAATTCCGCTGGAAAGCACCATGTTCCGAAAGGTAAAGGATCCTCAAATTGATGGGGGCGGCACTCTTCTGGGAGGAAAAACCGGCTATACCGGTGAAGCGGGGCTTTGTCTTGCCAGTCTGGCTGAGGTAAACGGCGCTGATTACATTCTTGTCACGATGGGAGCCCACGGCAACAATTCCACGGAACCTTTTCATCTGCTGGATGCCTTTAACCTGTACGGACATATTCAAAATTACACATCGGATGATTAAAGGAACTCTGATTTCATGTTTTTTAAAGCCGCTCAAGCGGGCAAATTCGCGGTTTTGAAGCCGGAATTAAGTCCGAATATAAAATGAATCCGGAGTTTCTAAAATGGAAGTCATGGCATCCGCGGCTGCTCCCCAGCGTTCCGCACCGCCGTGTGACAGAAAGGACCGTCAAAATGGATTTTCCCATGGAACTGCGAACGGCGCTGGAGAATGAGGCTGCCGGGGTAAATCGTGCCCTTCTTGAGGCAAATGCCCGGGCGCTTTCGGAACGGTACCGCTCCGAAAGCGGTACCGGAAAGCGGCTGCTGACGCTGGAAAGCGAAGCAGCCGCTTATGCGGCTGTGCGGATGCCTGCGACTTTCGGAGCGGTGGGAGCCGCACTTGCGGAAGCATTGGCGTCCCATCCCATCCGTCCGAAAACCCTTCTGGATGTAGGAGCCGGAACGGGAGCGGCTTCCTGGGCCGCCGCGGCTCTGCTGGATCTGGAGCAGGTCACCTGCCTTGAACGGGAGAAAGCGATGCGGCAGCTTGGACAAAAGCTGATGTCCGAAGGAGACGAGCCTCTTCGGAAGGCCCGATGGTTTTCCTGCGATATTACAGAAGGAATTCCGTACAAAGCGGAGCTGGTCATCGCATCCTATGTACTGAATGAGCTTTCCGGAGAAGACCGGATCAAAGCGCTGGAGTTTCTCTGGGCGGCGGCGGAGGGTTTGCTGCTGCTGGTAGAGCCGGGCACGCCGGAGGGGTACCGCCAGCTCCGAATCGCCCGGGAGCGCCTGCTTCACGCAGGGGCCCGAATTGCCGCGCCCTGCCCTCATGAGGAGAACTGCCCCATTGGCGCAGATGACTGGTGCCACTTTACCTGCCGTATTCAGCGCAGCAGACTTCACAAGCAGCTGAAGGGCGGCGACGTCCCCTATGAGGATGAGAAGTTTGCCTATCTCGCCCTGTCCAAAAAGGACTGCGCTCCTGCCCCCTGCCGGATACTCCGGCACCCCAAAATCGAAAGCGGAAAGATCACGCTGACTCTATGCGGAAAAGACGGCATTACCACAAGGCTTTACACCAAAAAAAGCCCGCTTTTCAAACAGGCCCGAAAGGCGGACTGCGGTGATTCTTTTCCGGAATAGCGAGATCCGGGATGCTCCTTTTTATAAAATCGGGCATCCCGCATTCATCAGAAGCTCAAAACAAATTTCCGAAAATTGATTGACAAGAAACGCCTTTTATGCTATTCTTAATAGGCATCGTAAAACGGTCATCGCACCACAGGTATGGAGAGGTGTCCGAGTGGTTTATGGAGCTGGTCTTGAAAACCAGTGATGCGGCAACGCACCGTGGGTTCGAATCCCACCTTCTCCGCCATTTTCCCTTTGCTGACAATGAGTGCCGGATATAGGGTAACACGGCAGAAGTTTAGCGGTGCTGTTTGATTAATTGAATATTGGATTAGAACGTCAAAAACGGAGAAGTACTCAAGTTGGTGACGAGGCGCCCCTGCTAAGGGCGTAGGTCGGGAAACCGGCGCGAGAGTTCGAGTCTCTCCTTCTCCGCCAAAAAAAGCGGCAATTTTCTTACGAAAATTGCCGCTTTTTCATTTTTCTCTTTTTCTAAAGAAATTGCCGTTTGCGCAAAGGGCCCGGGAGCAACGGCGGATGTGAACCAGTACATCAACATAACCGCGGTTAAACGGCCTCCGAAGTGTCCCGCTTGCTATTTTCTGCCGGAAATGATGGAATGATGGCAGCAAATAATTCGGGCTCAACCGTTTCGGACGTTAGAGGCAAGGCCGCATCTGCGGATTTGCCTATTGAGGTGGAATTTTTGCATGGCTGCTTCCCGATATGGGCACGGGGTACCGCGGTGACCCATACGTACGGGAAGCAGTCTCCTATTTTTCCGGTACCGGACAAAGTGAAATCCGGCTTAGAATCCACCCTCACGATAGCGTTCCAGCCGGGAGGGAATGTCCCCTTCCGTCAATTCCCCGGTGGCCATAAATTTCTCCACCATCGGCAATGTGGGCAGCCCCGCACGTCCGCCGATATACTGGCACTTCAGCGAAGCCACCGTAGTGGCAAATTCGAGAATCCGCGGAAGCGGCCAATTCTGGAGCAGGCCGTATACAAAAGCCCCATGATAGGTATCCCCCGCTCCCACTGTATCCACTACCTTTACCTTGGGCGGAATCGCGGTATAAAAACCTGTCCCGTCCAATGCCGCAGATCCCCTGCCGCCAAAGGTAAAGCCCACGATAGACGGGCCTTTCTCCCGAAGGCGGCGGCAGTTCTCCTCCACCTCTTTGGGATTCGTCCCCGCACAGCCGAAATATTCCCGGTAAAAGAATTCCGAACCCACAAACGCGTCCAGATACGGCAGCGCTTCCACCACCTGATCGTTGTAGCCGTCCCCGTCGTAGGAAACCAGAACTCCGGCCTCCTTGGCGATGCGTGCCGCCTTCATCTGATTTTCGCCGTAGGAGCAGAGATGCAGTATCTTCACACTGCGAATCAGTTCGCAGTCGGCTTCTTCCAGAAAATAAGGCGGGCGCTTACTTCCCGAATAACCGCAAGAAGCAGGCCAAAAACCAGAGTGAGCGGAACCGTCATCAGCACATACAGAAAAGTTGCTTTGAGTGCCTTCGGGAAGGAAGGATCTGTGGTAAACATATAGCTGTAGTTTTCAAAGCCCACAAACTTTGCGGGGGACAGGCCGTCCCACTCCGTGAAGGAATAGCCGATGGCCATAATCATCGGATATGCCACAAAAACTGCAAAGCCAATCAGAGAAGGCAGCAGCAGCATATAGCCAATGAATCCGTCCTTTTTCCAGAATGGCAGGGTAGACTTGGGTGCGCGGCCCGCTGCAACTGCGGAAGTGTTTTTCATGCGACAACCTCCTTGGGATATAAAATTACATTTTTGCTTGTTAAAGTGCAAAAGTGCTATTTTTAAGATTTAAAAATTTCTATTTTTGTTTAATCTGTTTTAATTTCGTTTATGATTATATAATACATATCATTTATACCATTGTCAAGCTGTTTTGTAAAAAAAAATATATAATTTATTTGTTATCTGTACATGTTTACCCACATTATCTTTTTTGCTTTACCTTATATTTCTATAAATATGCATTATTCTATGTATATTTCAGCCAAAAGCCTTATTCTCCTGCTTATTTTGGAATAAATGATATATCATTTATTCCAAAATAAATACGCCCACATTTTGGGGATAACAAAATCGGCAAACCGAAGGGTTTGCCGATTTTATCGGTCCAGACCTGGGTCCGAACGGAACGTATCCATCAAAAAAAGAGGAAACATTCGCCGGAAGGGCGGATGTTTCCTCTTTGGGGTGCTACTCTGACGGTTGGGCAGCAGAATAGCTTTCTCCGGTCGAGACATAAATAATAATTTCGCTGACTTTATCCCGGTCAATCAGTTCGCTGATATCATGGTTCAGCTTTGCGATCTGATCCTTGGGAGTTGCAGGGTCATCCATCTTTTCTACTTTTACCTTCAGTCCGCGCTCTGTCAGATACGCGGAATAGTCCTCGGCGGTGATGGCCTGCCCGTTGGGATCCGTAAAGGGCGGCAGGGTTACATACTGGGGGCCTTTGCTGACGGTGAGAAGAACTTCCACACCCTGATTTACCACAGTCCCCGCCTCAATATCCTGCTCTATTACCTGACCGATGGGAACACTTTCGTCATAAACCTCTTTTTTCGGCTTAAAAACATACAGCTTGGAAAAGGTTTCGTTCTGGACCAGATCCTCATAAACCTCCCCCACAAAATTATCCATGACAATTTGCGCCACTTCCTCCTTGCTGGGGGCTTCAGAGGAAGGCTGCGCCTCACTGGAGGGCAGGCTGGACAGTTCGGAGGAAACGGGAGCGCTGGATTCCTGCCGCGTTCCATGATCCCCCAGAACATAGTAGTAGGTGAAGAAAAAGATTCCCAGCATCAGCGGGAGGGTAATCAGAACCACGATCAGCCATACCGGCAAACGGAATTTTCTTTTCCGCCGAAACTCCGGTTCCTCTTCGATATCCTCCTCATCCATGATGCGCTGGGGCTCCTGGGTATCCGGAACCGCGGCGTAAAGCCCGCCGATCAGATCCTTGATATAAAGGGTTCGCCGGGAACGGTCGCATTCCAGCCCTTTCATAATGGCCGCGGACACATTTCTCGGAACAGAGGAATTGAGCTGACTGGGAGAAGGCATCCGTTCGCCGTCGGTCAGCCGGATGTCCGCCCGGGTCGGCGCGGAGCCGGTGAGCACCTTGTAGAGCACTGCACAGATGGCGTAGACGTCCGTCCACTCACCGTGGCTGGCGCATTTTTCGTACTGTTCCGGGGCGGCATACCCGGGGAAAAGCTCGGCTTTGATTTCCGTATTAATGGCCCGCACCGCAGAGGTGCAGACCCCTTTCAGCTTCAGTTCGTGATTTCGGGAATCGGGATCCCCGGTGACGATGATGGTATCCGGGCTGATTCCACGATGAATAATGCCGTTGCTGTTCAGCAGCTTCACCGTATACAGAAGAGGCAGAAACAGGTTTTCCGTTTCCTCCCAGCTGATTTCCCCGGCGTTTTGTGCCAGATATTTGGTGAGGGGAACGCCGTTTACATCCTCATAAACCACATAAATGGTACCATTGTCAGACAAAATGTGAATTGCCTTGAGAAGATTGTTGCTTGCGGAAATTCCGATCAGCTGCTTGGAAAGCTCCACAAAGTCGGTCATCAGCGCCTTATATTGAATCTCATATCCACTGTTGACGGTAACGGTCTTATGATCGGGCTCCCGGTGACAGAGGGTACGGGGGAAGAATTCCCGCAGCCGGACCCGGGTCTGCACAGACTCGTCAAAGGCAATGTAGGTGACTCCTTCACCGTTTCGGTCCACCGGCAGGCCGATATAATACCGATCCCCCACCAGTGTTCCGGGCTTGATGAGATCCTCTCTCTGATCCTGCGGGTCGGCGTTATTATGACCGCAGTGGCGGCATACCGTCTCTTCGATCAGATTCATGCAGGCAAAGCATCTTTTTTCCATCGCAAGTCCTCCCAAAAATCCGGCATAACACCGTACTGCCAGCTGAAAGCATCCGCGGCACAAGCCGTTCCCCTATGGGAAATTCACAAACTAATACACGGTATTATCATAACAGCTATCCATCTTTTTGTCAATCAACAGGTCTTCCGGAAAGCGGGGGAGAATTCTTTTTTTGCTCCGCGGCGGAATAAGTGAGTGCTCCTTGAGGGGCTGCTTTCATGAAGGATTCCACTTTTCCGGCTGTTTTTATGACAGCGGTTCCGTCTTTCAGGGAGAATCCCATCCGATCTTCGATCAGCAGCCGGTAAAACCATCCTGCCGACCCGGTATACATGCTCCACCCTCCCCGGCCATAGCCGTCGGGATTGGTATAGATGTCTGCCGCAATATAGCAGGGCTCCAACCCGTATTTCTCCGCTCCGCCGGGAGAGAGAGCCCGTTCCGCCGGATTCAGCATACGAGTCATGGCAAGAAATTCCGTTTCCATTCCCAGTCGGGCAGCCGCCATAGCAAACCATACTGCGGCGTGGGTATACTGCCCGCCGTTTTCCCGTACTCCCACAGGATAGGATTTTACATATCCCGGATTTTGCGGGCTTTGAGAAAACGGCGGATCAAAGAGCCGGATAATGCCGTGCTTTTCGTCCACCAGCCGCCGGTAGGCCTCCCCCATGGCAGAGCGGAGCCGTTCCTGATCGGGCATTCCGGAAAGTACGGCAAAGCTCTGGGGCAGTGAGTCAATCCGGCATTCGTCATTTTTGTCGGAGCCCATGGGTGTTCCATCATCATAAAAGGCACGCAGGTAATGCTTTCCGTCCCATGCAAAACGGTCTGCGGCAGCGAGAAGGCCCTCGGCCGTTTTCCGGTATTCCGCCGCGGTTTCCGGTTCACATTTTTTCTCTGCCAGTCCGGCAGCTTTTCGGAGCGTGAGGGAAAGGAACTGGGCCAGCCAGACGCTTTCTCCCTCGCCGCCGAAGCCCACCTGATTGTAGCCGTCATTCCAGTCTCCGCCTCCCATTTTGGGAAGCCCGTGCCGTCCCAGTTGGATTCCCCGGCGGAGCGCTCTCTTGCAGTGCTCCCACACAGTCTCCCGGCATCCGGCGGGAATCGCCTCAATATAGGCGTCCTTCTGTCCTTCCTCCAGCTCTTCCGCCTTCAGATAGTCCACCGAAACGTCCAGTACCGTGGTATCACCGGTTTGCTCCACATAGCTCCCCACCGCCCAGGCAAGCCAGATCAGATCATCAGAATAGCGGGTGCGGACACCCCGTATTCCTCCAAAGCCGCGAGGCAGAGGATGCCACCAGTGCATCACATCGCCTGCTTCAAACTGTATGCCGCAGCAGCGGATGATATGCGTTCTCGCCAGCTTCGGCATGAGGGGCAGTATCGAAATGACATCCTGCAGCTGATCCCGGAAGCCGTAGGCGCCGCCGTTCTGATAGAATCCTGTCCGGCCCCAAATCCGGGAGGCCAGCGTCTGCCAGGGAAGCCATGTGTTCACCATCACATCCACAGCAGGATTATTGCTGCGGGCAGTAAGGCGGTAATCCGTATGGAATTCTTCGTCGGGATGCAGTCCGATCAGTTTCTCTACAGCGTCCGCCGTCACGGCAAAGGCCATCCGGAAGGACACCTTTGTCCGTCCGCCGGGGGGGATCTGCCGGGAAACCGTCAGTGCGGCGCACAGATCCTGCGCCGGCGGCGGCAGGTTCTGCTTCCATCGCCCGCATAAAAACGAAGGCCGGTCGCAGGCATATTCAAAGTCGGAATCTGCCCACAGCCCCATATATGCGGAAATGGAACGGTTGAAGGGATTGTGGAGCAGCAAAATTCGCTTTCGTCTTTCCCCCACGATGAGCCGTGCCTCGTCACGGGTCACATGCAGGCATGGCTCGGTATAATAGCAGATTTCGGCCTTTTTCTCCTCTTTTGAGGGGTTGTAAAGCTCCAGCTCCAGATACTTGATCATCCCCCGTGCGGGCACCCGCACCGTCAGCCGGTATTCCAGCCCTCCGGCGATTCCGTGGTAGCGGGCATAGCGGGGGTTGAATTCCGCCCGGGCGCCGTTCACCAGATCATGGCATACTCCGGCCTGACGCATCAAAAGCATTTCGCCCCGGTTGTCCCGCATGGGGTCGTTATACCAGGGAGTGAGTTTGTTCTGGCGGGAGTTGACCGCCCAGGTAAATCCCAGCCCCCGGTCGGAAAGCAGCGTTCCAAAGGTGGGGTTGGCCAGAATATGGCACCAGGGCAGCCGGTTCTTTCCCTCTGTGAAAAAGCTTTCTCCCGTGAACCAGCCCCCTTCCACCGAAAAGTCCGCCTTCTCCCCAATGGGAGCAGGGTTTGCCGGAAGCAGGGAAACCGGCTGATAGGGCCGGGCAGGCGCTTCAATGCGGATCAGCGCCCGGGTGGCAATATGACAGGCGGCGGCAAAGAGAAGGTTCTTCTGCTCCGGGGAAAGGCTTTCCCTGCTGACCAGATGAATTCCGGCCCGGGCCCCCATTCCTCCGGGCTGGCCGGAATGGGCCAGCACCGCTTCCGCCGCCTGACGGGTCTCCTCCCCGCCCTCATACAGGAATACCAGATCGCAGTCCACAAAGGAAAGCTTCAGCAAAGCATGACAGGCGGCGTAGGCGTTTGCCCGCTCCATGTCGGCGGGCGCCCGCAGCTCACAGAGAAGAATGGGGAAATCCCCGGAGATTCCCAGCGGCCACAGCGAATCCGCCCCCATTCGGTTTTTGGAAATCGCCTCCAGGTTGCCGCTGGAGTCCCGCTTGCGGAAGAGAATCTGGGGAACCGCCGACTGGGCGATTCTCTGTTCCAGAGATCCCTCCGGAAAATAGGAGCGTGCCGAGCTTTCCGAATCCAGCGGAAGATCCCGCCGGGCGGACACCAGCTGTCCTGCTGCCTCAGAGCGGCTCCGCCCCACAGAAGTCAGCAGCGTAAACGTGGCGGACTGGTTTTTCCGCAGCGTCACCGAAACCCGCAGCGCAATGCAGGGGTCGGGCAGGCCGGAGCCGTTTTCTGGCAGCGGCCCGGTAAAGCTTTCCGGGCGGGGCATGGCGACATTCGGGCGGGAAAACAGCTCCTCCCGGGAAGAGATCAGTTCCCACTCCACATCCTCCCGGAACCCCGCCGCAAGGGCAAAAAGCTCTTCCTTTCCCCGCCTTCGGCGAGCACAGGTCACGCAGTTTCGCCCCTCATCCCTTTCCACGCTGAGAAACAGCTTGGAAAAGGACTTATGCGACTCATCATCCTCCCGGGGAAAAAGAGAGGGTTCCAGATAGAACAGAAGGGTGTAGCGGATGGTATTCCCGGGGTTCTGCAACGTGACCGTCCGCTGTTCGCAACTGCTGCTCCGGTGGAGCCGCACCTGTGTCGTGGCCGAAAATTCCTTCCCGCGGGCAGTGTAGATGACAGAAGCGGGAGAAAAAGCCGTCTCATAGGTCACGTCCTGGCGATAAGCAGGCGCAAACGTAAGGGGATAGGTTTCCTTCCCCGCATGGATAAAGCAGAAGCTTCCGATGGCGTTTCGCAGCAAATCCGACGGCCGCCGTGTAATATCCGTTTTTCCGCAGCGGAGATAGGACGCTCCGATGTCCGTCAGCACACAGGTCATGTCCGGATTGGAGAGCAGCTTTACCTTAGGCTGCTGCGGGAAAAGGTGGCCCACATATTCCGCTTCATCCGGCAGGGGAAGCTCCCTTTCCCGGCGTTTTCGTTTGAAATAGTCCGACAGCACAATCTCACCTACCGATAATTTTTCGCTTAACAGTTCCTTGGCCGAATTCATTTCCTTGTCTCTGAGAAACCGCTTTTGCATCCGGTTTTCTCCCAGCGCATTTCCCAGCGCCACAATGCTCATCCCCAAATGGTGCGCCATCTGGCTTTTTACGATCTGAAACCTGCTGTCCCCCAC
>DBGCDL010000098.1:0-3807 GCA_048358235.1 Oscillospiraceae bacterium | reverse complement strand
GGCAATGGTAAAAGTAGTACAACAACCTGTAAAAGTCGTGCAAATATGAAAGCGTTATCAGCATTAAGACAGGTATTCAGCCTGAAAAAGAACGAGGAACTCGGCAGAAAGTTCTCTCCTGAAGAATTGAAACGTATTGTCGATGCCATGAAAGAGTATGCGGCATCCAAGCTGCAGGAGCAGCGAGCCATTTGTCAGCGTGAATTTGAATTGGCCTATGACTCCGACGAAAGTAATTTGGGGACGAACCCGGCCATTACCGAATTGTACGTCCTGCAATCCTTAAAAGAGAGTGAAACCCCTGAACTTGATTGATTATGGCAAAGACAAACAGTTATTCACGTTTTTGGACGTTGCTGGCGAAAATGCCCTGTTCTGACAGGGATGGTTTAAAGCTGCAGCTTGTATCCAGCTTTACGAATGGGCGGACGGACTCACTGAAAGAAATGACTTTGAGTGAATATAACTCGATGATACAGGAGATGGAGAAACAGACGGGATCCAGCCGTCCGGTCAGTTACGAGGTTCTGAAAAAGAAACGCTCCGCCGTTCTCCACCAAATGCAGCTGATGGGCATCGATACGGCGGATTGGGCGGCGGTGGATAACTTTTGTTTGGGCGTCCGTATCGCAGGAAAGAAATTCAGGGAATTATCCGCCGATGATTTGGATGCGGTGTTGCTCCGTATCCGCTCCATCCGGCAAAAGGATATGCAGAAAGCAAAGAAAGAACTCAATTAACTTATTTATAAACCATTTAAAATGTGATATTATGGCACAGATTGAAGAAAAGCAGACCGTTGAAATGACGGCGGAGGAAAAGGCTCAATTCGAGGCTTTCCGTAAAGAAAAGGCCAAAAAAGAGGCTCAGGAAAAGGCGAAAGCCGAACGTGAAACGTACCGTCAAATGGTAGATGACGAAGTGAACAGCGCAATCCCGGTACTCCTCTCCTTGAGTGAGGATATCAAGGAAACCAAAAAGACTGTGCTGGAGAACTTTAAGAGTATCCTCGATATGAAATGCGAGGTTCTGAAAGTCGTAAAGGATGACCAGCGCAGCCATACCTTTACCAATTCGGAGGGGAACAAGCGCATTACCCTCGGCGTGTACGTTAAGGACGGTTACCGTGACACGGTGGAGGACGGCATCGCTATCGTGAAAGAGTACATCGAGAGCCTCGCCGACAATGCTAAAACGAAATCACTCGTGAACATGGTATTGAAACTGCTGGCTCGTGATTCCAAAGGCACGTTAAAAGCCAGCCGTATCGTCCAGCTCCGCAAGATTGCCGAGGAAAGCGACAATGACCGTTTCATGGAGGGTGTCCGCATCATTGAGGAGGCATACCAGCCAGCGATCAGCAAACAGTTCGTGAGAGCGGAAATGAAGAACGGGGACGGTATGTGGGTGACCATTCCTCTTGGTATGACAGAAGCATAAGGAGGGACGGCCATGATGTACAAAGTTCAATTTCAAATCCACCGCATGGGTTACCGCAAGCTCCGTCTTGAGGGCTTGTACGTCCCGGAAACGGGTGTCGAGATGTCGGTTCCTGAAATGAAACGTGACGTTACCGAGTTCATCAAACGCCAGCTTTCCAGCCGGAACAAGGAATTTGAGAATTTTCAGGTGGAACTTACGGTTTTCAAAAAGCTCAAAACCGATTTCATGTATCACCCGAAATCAAGTGAAGAATTAACAATAATAAAAGAGGAATCAGATGGAACAGACGAATAATGCGAAAGCCCGGTATATTCCCACCCGTGTGGCTGTATGCAAGCGTTGCGAGGGAAAAGGCGTTGTATTCGAGTACAGCGATGAGAACAGGACAAAGGTGTCCGAATCCTGCAGGTGTCCGACCTGCCTCGGATCCGGCAGAGTGAAAGTGACCAGCTCGGTGGTAACCACCATAAAGCCGTTCATTCCGGGTAAGGATGACAAAGAGGGCGAGCTTGCCATGTAGAAGCCCTTTAATCAATAATAAAAGTCCGCTGAATTCCTAATTTTCAGCGGACTTTTTTGTACTATGGTGCAAATAATGTAACTTTGCATTAACTAATCAAATGAATATGCAGGAGTAGCTCGTGATACCTTTTTTTTGCCCGGAAATAGAGAAATCTGGTAACCGCCGCAGAACACGCACGGTTGCCTCTTCCGATGCTGCCATCACTTCCCGCCGTGACCGCCTCGAAAAGCGAAACCGTATCATGACCGCCCGTTATTACTATTGGACTGAGATCAAACGCCGCCGCTTCGATGACGTGCTGAGAATCCTTTCCGATAACGAGTTCTTTGTCGAGGAGCGAACCATCAGCAACACGCTGGTAGAGCAGGATGATTTTTACAATGAACTTCTGCGTTCCAAAATATCCACCCGCAAGCTCAAAGCGATGTTTCCCGGTTTTGACTGGAACTAATCCATAAACTCGGTTTCATAGATTACGTTATACACTTTCAGGCCGTCCGCTCTTTTTTCCGGCGCACCCCGGAGGCGGCGCATCGGATTGAAAAGGTTCCCTCCGTTCCACCATTGCAAAGCCTCGTGTATCTTATCCAACGTGTCCATGCAGGAGAGAGCGTGTTCCCTGACAAGTTTAGGGGCTGCCGCATTTGTGCTCCCTCCGGCTTGAAAGGCCACCCTGAGCTGTATTTGCGCCTTTATCTTTTGTCGGCCACCCATGTGGGTTTCGCAGGACGGATAAGATATATCTATCAGGCAGCACGGGAAAGCCACAGCAGGCCGCTCTCCCGTGTTTAGTTGTCCCTCCTCGGCATCTATCCATCGGAGCCCGGGTACTTCTGTTTTCAGCCGGTCACAAACGGCAATAAAAATTTCTTTGTTCATAGCTATTCATTGTAAAGTGAGTCAATATATCCCTCTATCCGTGCGTGTATCTGCTCGTTCAATTCTTCCGAATCTCCCATGAATTCACGTTTCGGGATGTTAGTTTTCCGGGTGTGCGCCTTGACCGGTACATCTTTCCGTTTTGTTTTCCGGGTGTGTGCCGGTACGGGTACTATACCTTTGAATCCCTCGTTGTGTACCTGAGCGTAATCTACCTTTTCATTCCCTGCAGAGATAACCACCCGCTGGGGAGTTATCACCGCCGGTCTGATACTGTTCACCAGCGCACCGGAGTCGATCAGCAGGGAACCGGTTGTTTTCGGTGCTTTTGCCGGAGTCCACGGGTTCCCGTCAAATGCTTTCTTTCTGAAAGCTGATTTATAGTATTCCGTGGCCGTTTCCGCCACGATTTCTGCCGCATCGGAGATTATCTCCTCCGGGAGCGATTGCAGATAATTATTTAATTCTTTGATATTCATATTGAAATAATTTTGTATATTTGCTTCCGTAAGCATATCGCTCCGGGGATGAATCGAATGTGCCAACACCTGACGGATGACGGGGGCATCAAAAAGCCCGGGTTTTATACGGCGGAGCGGGATGTTAATCCGTATATAAAAGGAGGTTCTCAGAGCCTCCTTTTACTTTTTGATAAGCAGCCCACGGCGATATCTCCATCGTGGGTCTATCTTTCTGCTCCTGCGGCCTTTCACCTTGATGTTGGCGTTCTGTTCTATCTCGAACCATGTCGTGACCTGATAGAGCGTTCCGTTCTTAACCTCGCAAACCACGTTAATCACCTTATCCTCGTAAAACTTGATAAAGTTCAGGTTGTCGAACTTCTTCTGATAGTCGTTTATCCATACCTCGTCCGGGTTTTTAAGCACGTCCGGGATACACTCCACGAGCGGGACACGAGCCTCCTCGTATTTCTTTGTGGTGTGACGTTTGAACACCTCCTC
>DBGCDL010000097.1:0-8166 GCA_048358235.1 Oscillospiraceae bacterium | reverse complement strand
CGTTAGTCCTGACAAACATGGATTTCAAAGTCAGGAATAAAGAGCTTTTTCTTTTTTTACTCATTGTATTCTTCCTTCCTTATCCTTCCAGTTTCACCCGGGGATCAACAAGGCAATAGCCCAGATCCATAATCAGGTTGCCTGCCAAGGTCAGTACAACATAGAACATCTGCATGGCCAGAACGACCATGAAGTCCCGCTGAATCAGCGAATCAAACAGCATTTTGCCGATACCGTTCCACGCAAACATCTGCTCAATAACAATAGAACCGGCAAACACACCTACGAACCAGGTAGTCAGAATGGTTACAATCGGAATCAGCGCGTTGCGGAACGCATGAGAATAGATGACGACCTTTTCCCGCAGACCTTTGGCCCGGGCGGTACGGATAAAGTCCTGATGAAGCACATCGATCATTGCAGCACGGACATAACGAGTCACGCTGCCGAGAGAGGTCAGCGTCATAACAATGAGGGGAAGGGCCAGATGATACATTTTATCCCAGAAAGCGGCCATACCGGTGGCAGTAGATCCCGCCGTCATGGAACCGCTGATGGGAAAGATTGGTATCTTAATGGCAAACACAAAAATACAGACCAAAGCGATAATAAATCCCGGTAGACTGTACCCGATTATGGTGCCCACCTGCACCGTCTGATCCAATACGGAATTCTTTTTCACGGCAGTCAGAATTCCCAGAGGTATGGTAATGGCAAACGCCAGCACCAGGGCAAAAATGTTCAGAATCAGAGTGTTTTTCAGGGGCTCCACTACCAGCTGATTCACCGGCTGCTTATATTTTGTGGAAAAGCCCAGGTCACCGGTCAGCATATTGCCGAGCCATGCGGCGTACTGAACAGGAAGGGGCTTGTCCAGACCCATCCGTTCTCTCGTTTGTTTGTACAGCTGTTCATATTTGGCGGGATCCATCTGCTTTTTGTTGGCATCCAGCATCATTGCCACCGGATCACCGGGCACCGCCTTATAAATGGCGAACATGATGACGGAAACAATCAAAAAAACAAATGTCACATAGACAAACCGCTTCAGAATATACTTAAGCATTTTGATGTTTCACCTCAAATAAAAGATTTCATTCTACTATATTCCTGTTTTTTCAAGTCCGTGGAGCTTTCACGTCTCGCTGTCAGGGAATAGATTTATGCGTTCTGCGGCAGGCAGACCGCGAGCCGACCGCGGCTCTCCGCTTATCAACAGACCCAAAGATGTCAGAGCGCATAAATGCGTTCCCTGTATCAGAGCAGGAACGCGATTCACATTAGTTTGCTCAATTCATTTTGCCAATACACATCAGCGCCCCAAAGAAACCCCAAAGGGCAGAACTTTCTTTGTATCTACGATACCCTTGTATCTGCGATACCCTTGTATCTACGATACAAGGAAATAGGGCATACTAGATGCCCTATTTCCTGTGTCGCACAATGTGTATTTGTTTTAAACACAAACGATAGGATTAGTCCGCCAAGGTCGCGTAAACGATCTCGTAGTCCCATTCCCACAGCGGATTGGGGTTGTAATTCTGAATGCGGTTGCTGTGGAATACGTGGTAGATGTTTGCGTACAGCGGAATGTTGGGAAGCAGCTCGTTCCAACGGACGGAGAACTCAACCCACTTCTTGGACCAGCCCTCTTTGTCGGTAGGATCGGTCTGTTTCATAGAAAGGCCGAGGTCGGCGAGCTTCTGATCATGGATGAAGTTGGTATTCCAGTCGCCGTCGTATTTGGGATCCATGCTGTAGGAGAACCAGTAGTCAGCAGGAATCGGAACGAAACCGGTAGCCAGGTTGAACATATGATACTCGGGAGTTCCGGAATAAGCACCGCCGGGCTGACGGTACAGATGTTCCAGCAGAACGGAGAACTCAACGGTGGTCATTTCAATCTTCATACCGATCTTTGCAGCTTCGCCGGGCAGCATCTGAGCCAGCAGAGCAGCAACAGGGTTCTCATCGGTGGGGGTCGCCAGCCATTTGATGATCAAAGGCATCAAAGTGCCGTCGTCCAGCTTCTTGTAACGGACATCGTCTGTTCCTTCCACAAAGTCTTTACCGTCTTTGTTGAGGGTCCATCCGCCGGAAACCAGAACTTCCTTTGCCTTTTCGGGGTTATAGGCATAGTCGTTCAGTTTTTCGTCCAGAATTTTCTTATTCTCTTTGTATTCCCACATATTCAGGCCGAAAGGACCGTTTACAACGGCGCCGTGACCCAGAGTGAACTGTTTTACAAACTCATCGCGGTCCAGGCAGTAAGCAACAGCCTGACGAACCTCAACAAACTGTGTGGGGCCAAAGTCGCAGGAGAACTGAATCTGGCCGTAACCGGCACGGTCATAGGAAGCATAGCTGATCTTACCCTGATCAACCAGATCCAGGCCGGCTTCAATGGAAACGCCGTCGCCGGTTGCATCCATCATATCGATCTGGCCCGCAGTCAGCTCATCCAGAGCGGTAGCGGTAACGGATTTCTTAATAACCAGTTTCTGAATGGAGGGCTTTACGCCATCATAAGTACCTTTGAACTTGGGGTTGACAGTCAGAACAGCCTGTTTGTCAGAATCGTTGTAGCTGTCCAGCTGGTAAGGGCCGCAGGTCACTTTGGGCATGTAGCGGTAGCCGGTGCCGACAGTGCTTACAGCCTGTGCCAGAACGTCCTTGGTCATGCCGGAAATGGTAGCGCCTTTACCGTCATCGGTAATGTCTGCGCCGGGAGCCATTACGCTCATGGGCATGGGAATTACAGAGGCATAGGTGGTATCAAAATAATAAGGCAGCTCCTCGGGAATAATGGTAACTGCAAAGGTGTGATCATCAATCAGATTGATACCTTCAAAGGTTTTGGTTTTGCCGTCATAATAGTTCTGATAACCTTTGTAGAACATTGCGCTGGTCAGGGTGTCGGAGCCTTCCAGTGCAACCAGTTCGGGAGAACTGAAGAACATCAGAGTGAAAACGTAGTCCTTGGCGGTGATGGGAGTGCCATCGTTATATACCAGATCATCATTGATGGTGATGGTATATGTTTTGGAACCGTCGTCGTTCATCTTGGAAGTCTGCTCTTTTACTACCTGGGGATCAAAGATAAAGCCCTGATCACGGGTCCAGGTAACAGTGGCGTAACCAAAAATGAGCTGACGAAGCTTTGCATTGCTGGCACCGTTGGTCCATCCGAACAGCATGTTGGAATCCAGCTCGGTGTCGGAACCGATAATGACCTGGCTGTCACCCTTTGGTGTGTCAGATTTGCTCTCGGTTGTCGCGCTGGATGTTCCGGCGTCGCTGCTGGTGCCTGCATCGGAATTCTTGCATCCGGTCAGTCCCAGAGCTGCAACCATAGTCACAGCAAGCAGCATGGCTAACATTTTTTTCATTGACAAAAAACCCTCCTTAACAAGTGTTTGATTCATTATACAATACAAAACGCAAAAAATCAATCCATTTATCGCATTTTCTCGTCTTCCGACCATGCGAATTTTTGTTAATTTCGTTGGTAAATTTGCAGGAAATGCCCAATTCAAATTCAAATATGTTACAATTTGCAGGAAAACTACTTTACTAAATTACCACATTATCGCTTTGCATTGACGCATTGCTCGAAGCTTTTTTTCGTGATAGAATGAACAATAAGGCGTATGGCCGATCGAATAAAATACGTCTTAAAAAGTTTTTTATAAAGGAATGATTCCAGATATGAAATTTTCAGAAATGCCCTACCAGCGTCCCGATCTGGACGGCTTTTTGGCTCGGCTGGACACTTTGATTGACGAGTTTGAGGGCGCGTCTTCTGCTGACGCACAGATCGAATGCATGAAGAAGCTTGAAGTACAGCTTTCAGCCTATTCTACCATGGAAAGCATCTGCAATATCCGCAATACGATCGACACAACCGATACGTTTTATGAGGCAGAGCGGGAATTCTTCGACGAATCCTCCCCTAAAATCAAGGACAAGCTTCTCCGCTATACCAAAGCCCTCCTTGCGTCCTCCTTCCGCGGACAGCTGGAAGAAAGACTGGGCTCCCTGTTATTCAAAAATGCCGAATTGGAAATCAAGGCGTTTTCCCCCGAAATCATCCCATTAATGCAGGAAGAAAACAAGCTTGCTTCACAATATCAGAAGCTCTATGCCAGCGCAAAGGTCGAATTTCAGGGAAAGATCTGCACGATCGCCATGCTTTCCGCCTATAAGCAAGATCCGGACCGCTCTGTCCGGAAGGCGGCATATGAAGCAGAGGGCGGATTCTTCGATGAGCATCGGGCGGAATTTGACGATATTTATGACAAGCTCGTCAAAAACCGTACCGCTCAGGCAAAACAGCTGGGCTTTGACAATTATGTGCAGCTCGGTTATATCCGTCAGCGCCGGAACTGCTACGGCCCGGCAGATGTGGCCAACTTCCGGCGGCAGGTAATTTCCGATCTGGTCCCTCTGGTGGACGAAATCAAAGCCTGCCAGAAAGAACGGATCGGTGTGGATTCCCTGAAATTTTACGACGATGTATTTTCCTTTCCCGACGGCAACGCGATCCCGCAGGGGACGCCGGACGAGCTGATGGCGGCTGGAAAGAAAATGTACACGGAAATGTCTCCTGAAACCGCCGACTTCATTCAGATGATGTTTGATATGGATCTGTTTGACGTACTGGCCAAGGACGGAAAAGCTCCCGGCGGTTACTGCACGGAAATTCCGGATTACAAGTGCCCCTTCATTTTCTCCAATTTCAACGGCACTTCCGGCGACGTGGATGTACTGACCCACGAAGCAGGGCACGCTTTCGCTTTCTATACCGCCGTTAAAGAAATTGAATTCTCTGACCTGCGCCAGCCTACTATGGAAGGCTGTGAAACTCACTCCATGTCCATGGAGTTTTTGACCGAGCCGTGGCATCATCTCTTCTTTAAAGATCAAACCGCCAAATACGAGCTTGCTCACGCGGAGGACGCCCTGATTTTCATTCCTTACGGCACGGAGGTGGATCATTTTCAGGAGCTGGTCTATTCCCATCCGGAATGGACTCCCGAAGAACGCAATCAGAAATGGATGGAGATTGACCGGCAGTACCGTCCTTATCTGGATTACGCCGACCTTCCTTTCTACGGACGGGGTGCGGGCTGGCAGCGGCAGCTTCACATTTATCTTTATCCCTTCTATTATCTGGAGTACTGCATGGCCCAGACGGTTGCCCTCCAGTTTTGGGTCCGGTTTATGAAGGATCCCAAAGATGCTTGGGAAAAATATCTTACCTTTGTAAAGCTGGGCGGCACCAAAACATTTGTGGATCTGGTAAAATCCGTTGGTTTCCTTTCTCCCCTGGAAAACGGCAGCTTGAAATCCATTACCGGCACGGTGGAGAATTGGCTGAAAGAGCATCAAATCTGATTGTATTGAAAGAATCCCGCAAAAATTTGCGGGATTCTTTCAATTTTATGAAATTTATAGTTTGACAGTTATCTAATTATATGCTACCATGGTCACATACCAGTTAGACATTTATGAAAGTATGTGATACAATGTCATCAAAGATTGCAGGCTACCGCTCCCTTGCCGATCAGAAACAATATCTGAAGCTCATCGCGGCCAATACCGTGAGCCGCTTCGGCGATTCTCTGGACGCCATCGCCTTCAGCTGGGTGATGTATCAGGTAACGGGAAGTGCCTCACTCATCGCACTCATTCTGGCATTCAACTTTTTACCCACTATCCTTCTGCAGCCCTTCGCCGGCGTTCTTGCCGACCGCATTCCCAAAAGGAAAGTCATGGTACTCTGCGATTTCGGACGTGCATTCATGGTCTGCCTTACTGTGGCGCTCTATTTGCTGAACTGGCTGAACGCCGTAACGCTGATCGGCATTACCCTTCTGAACTCCACGCTGGAATCCCTTCGCTGCCCTGCGGGAGTCGCCATTATCCCCA
This sequence comes from Oscillospiraceae bacterium, assembly GCA_048358235.1. Classification (GTDB taxonomy): domain Bacteria; phylum Bacillota; class Clostridia; order Oscillospirales; family Ruminococcaceae; genus Paludihabitans. The sequence goes on along the minus strand of DBGCDL010000097.1, from coordinate 2,235 downwards.
AAATTCTGGACAGGGAAAAGTTTACCGCAGGCACCGCTCTTAACCAGACCCTTTGCCGGGTGACGGAACTCATCGGGATGGCGGCGGCGGGCGGAATCATCGCTTTTCTGGGCAACTCAGCGGCACTGCTCATCGATGCCGGAACCTTCCTTTTTTCCGGCATCATCATCGGATGGATCCGTTTGGAGGAAGCGCCATTTCAAAAAAGCGGCGGTTCCATTCATCAGACCCTCTCCCAATTTGGAAAAGAGCTGGCAGATGGCTTCCGGTATCTGAAAAGCAACCGGCTCCTTTTGTGCATTATCATTCTGGGAGCATTTATGAATTTTTCCGCTACCCCCATTAGCGCCTTTCAGACTCCCTACCTTGCGGAAAATCTTCATTTCGGCCCCGAAATGCTTTCGGCACTGGGAATCGCCATGACGGCCGGAATGGGAATTGGCGCCTTTCTCACGCCCAAGCTGACCCGGGAAAAAAGCGGCAAACCCGCTTTCGTTCTGTGCGGGTTTGTACAGGTGCTCTTTTTTCTCGCACTGTGGATGCTGCCGGAAGTGACTGCCCTATGGCTGCTCACCGGAACGCTGATTGCCGGATTTGTGCTGTTTGGCTTTACGGTGGGGGCACAGAATGTCATCTTCAGCGCCGCATTCATGTCCAATGTAACCGATGAATTGATGGGAAGAATCAGCGGGATCGTCAATGCGGTGCTTTGCTGCATGGTACCGCTGGGCAGTCTTTTGTGTTCCCTGCTGGCAGCCTTTCTTCCCATACCGGTCGCTTTTCTCATCTGTGCCGTCACTGTAGCGGTCATCTACAGTGTGGTTGCCGGAATGAAAATTTTCCGGCAGATGTGACATTCCTTTTCGAAAGGAGCTTCCTGATGAAAATAGAATACAGCACCCAGTTATTATATCCTTACGAGTGCGCCACCCTGCTCATGCGCAAGGTATGCCCGCAGGATTGCACACGGGAAGACGTCTTTGAACCGCTGGAAAAAATCATGGCGCATTTATCCGATGTCCACCAAATTTCTCCGGATCTGCTGGCTCCCCACTTTCAGCCTCTGATCGAAATCAGCGATTTTGTCTGGGAAAACCTAAGCATCCCCCGGGAAAAACTGGAGTTCTATTTTGCCCAGCCCAACGGTGATTTTGACTCCATCGGGGGCACAATTGCTTCCATGGAGTTCCATCATTTGGATTATGGAACATTAACCCCGGAGAAAAAGCTTTGGTTTGTGGGCATACTTTGGCAGGACAGCGTTGACTTATTTTCGACGGATTTTCCAGCGCCCCAAAACGAAAAAGAGCTCTTTGACAGGATCGACAAGAGCGCCCTCTCTCCGGAGAAAAAGCTGGAGCTTCTGCAGTTTTACTATCACGGTCAGGAGTATCAGGCGGAGGTGCGGGAAATTCTTCGTCAGGCTGAAATATTGTTCCGAAAAAAAGAATTTCTTGTTTCCGAGGCTGCTCAAAAATGTATTGCCTACATTCGGGAAAACATCTCCGCACGGGGGCTCGCATACTTTGACGAGTTCTTCCCCATTAAAACAGATTCCAGCATTCTTTCGCTTCACCCCAGCGTGATGCGCCTCAACGGTATCACTCTCGACAGTCTTCCCCTTACCCTCAACAATGCTCCCGCACCGGATTATCTTCAGGTGGGAATTCTCTATGAGACGATTCGGCAGCTGCTGCTCCAAAACGGAAGTTCAGAGGAAAAACTCAGTGCCCGGCTGAAAGCGCTGGGAGACAAACGCCGTCTTGAAATTCTGCGCGCCCTGAAGAAACAGTCGCTCTGCGGGCAGGAACTGGCCGATCTGACGGGGCTCACGCCTGCCACTGTGTCTCACCACATGTCTGCGCTGATTCAGGAAGGGTTTATCACCATTGAAAAAGCGGGCACAAAAATTAACTACACAGTGTGTGCAAAGGGAATTGAATCCCTTTTGGAGAATCTACGTCACTCCCTTCTCTAAGGGAGTCTCTGATTGAATCTCTTCCAAAACCCGTTTAACCAGGTAAATTCGCGGTTTTCAAGCCGGAACCAAGCCCGAATAAGGAATGGATCAGAGGTTTCTTAGAATTCTCTCATCCGCCGTTTCAATGATCGAACCTCAAGTCAAAACCTCCGGCTAAGCCGGAGGCTTGAGTAAGCCCTATAAGGGCATAATACGAACAAAACCCCTAAAGGGGTGCCGAAAGGGTCTGCCAACTGCATTTCTTTTTCGGGCTA
>DBGCDL010000096.1:0-11987 GCA_048358235.1 Oscillospiraceae bacterium | reverse complement strand
CAGACCGATGACCACATAGAGCAGAAGCGTCTGAAAATCATCCCAGGTCTTCATGGTGATGTTGGCGTTGACAATGCTGGCAACGCCGGAATAGTTGCTCCCCGTGCCGGAGTTGAAAGCGCTCATGAGCCCGGTAAACATGGCGTTGACCGCCACGCCCACGAGGATAATCCGCAGGGGTGAAAGCCCGCCCTTCCAGGAAAGGGAGTATACCAGCAGGAACGCCACCATACCGCCGAGAAACGCGAACAGAGGCGTGAAAAAGTAGAGAGTCGGCACAAAGGCGGTAATGAGCACCGCCGTCAGGCTGGCTCCCGAGCTGACGCCGATGATGCCGGGGTCGGCCAGCGGATTTTTCATCACGGCCTGCAAAAGCACACCGGATACGGCGGTTGCCGCGCCGCCGAAGATGGCGATAAGGATGCGGGGAAACCGCAGGTCGTAAATGGTCGCCACGTTTTCGTTGTATTCGATAAAGAGTCCTTTGAACAGTTCCAGGGGCATCACCTTCAGGCTGCCGGTATTAACGGCGACCAGGAACAGCGCCAGCAGCCCCAGGGCGGTGATGGCAAAGGAGAGGATTTTCTTTCGGCTGCTTACCATAAGCAAAATCTCCTTTTGGAAAAACGGCAGGGATTCTCCCGACAGGAAAAGCCCGGCCGTTTTGTGTTTTGTTTCAGGGTTATTCCTCGCCGCAGAGCATCGGCTGAAGCGCTTTCAGCGCCTCCTCATAGCTGAAATTGGCGCTCATATTAAAAAGGTTGGAATCCAGGTCGTACACCCGGCCCTCCTGCACCGCCTTGAAGTGCTGCCAGATGTCGTTGGTGGAAAATTCCTCCGCAAACATCTTTCTGGCTTCTTCCGGAAGGCCGTGGGCCGCCCGGAGGATCACGTCCGGCTCCTTGGTTTTCATATCCTCGGTGTTGGCGAACAGGAATTCCTGCCCGTCCCCGTCGCCGTAGACGTTGGTGCCGCCCGCCAGCTTCACAAGGCTGCCCACATAACTGTTGTCGGTTGCAATAATGTAGGAACCGGGCAGGCCCATAAGCACCAGCACCTTTGGGGATTCCTTACCGGCGTTTTTCTCTGCAAATTCCGTCATAAAGGAATCGAATTCCTCCAGCATGACAGCCGCTTCTTCCTCCCGGCCGAATTTTTCTCCCAGTCCTTCAATGGAGGCGTACATTCCCTCCACGCTTTTCAGGTTCAGAAACAGAGAACTGACGCCTATCGATGCGTATTTGGGCTGCAAATCATTTTGCAGGGTTGCCGGCGACAGGATATAGTCCGGGTCGAGGGATTTGATGATCTCCAGATCCGGGTTCATGGCCATACCCACGGTGGTAACCCCATCGTACCGTTCCGGCAGGTCGCTGGTGGATTGACAGATCCCGACCAAATCTAAATCTAACCGGTTGCAGATCTGCACCACTGCCGGGGAGGTCGCCACCAGGCGAACCTCCCTGCTTTCATTTGTGCTGGTTGTTTCCTCCGGGTGCTGGTTGACGCAGCCGGTAACGCACAGCGCCATCACACCGGCTAAAACAAGGGATAGGATTTTTTTGAGTTTCATTGCCCGCACCTTCCCTTACTTTTTCAGAAAGGGGTTTTTACCCTTTCTGAAAAAGCAGAAATACCACACGCAGCCGCCCGCAATAGCTACGACGATAATGCCGCCGATGACCCACCAAACAACCGGATTGCCGGTGCTGCTGTCCTGCTCTGCTTCGGAAGACGTGCTGCTCACCTTGTTGCCAGAGGCGTCAAATTCTTCCAGGCCAAGGGCTTCGGAGGAACTGTCTTTGCTGGAAGAATCTTCGGAAGGCGCATCACTGCTGGATGGTTTCTCGCTGGCGGACGCTTCCGAAGAGGAAGGGATCGCAGAGTTTGGTACCTGGCTGGAAGAGGGCGCCTGTTCCGATGGGGTCTGGCTGGAGAGAGTCTGCATCTGCTGGGTGGCTGCAGCCGGCTGCGGGCTATGAAAAACAGAAGGATATTGCAAGGAGGCTTTACTGTGAAACAGCATCGGTTTTGGGCATGGGGCGCTGTGATCTGCATGGTTATGGTACTCATAACAGGCTACAGGCACAAGTAAAGAAAAGAAAGGATGGATTCATATGCGTATTTATTCAAAACTGGCCTGCTTTATCGGCGGCGTGTTGTTCGGTTCCGTGGGGATCAAGCTGCTTTCCAGCAAGGATGCCAAAAAGGCGTATACCCATATAACTGCCGCAGGGCTGCGCATGAAAGATTCGGCGATGAAGACCGTCGCCACAGTGCAGGAAAACGCCGGGGATATCCTGGCCTCCGCCAAGGATATTAATGAAAAGCGGGCTGCAAAAGAAGCGGAGGAAAAAGCCGCGGCTGAGATCGCTGACGAAAACGATGAGGAAAACAAAGAGCCGGAAGAATGAATCATCCGCAGCAAAGGGAGCCGTGACTGCGGCTCCCTTTTTCATGGAGGTTTTTCAATGAATGCAGTAATCATACACGAGAGCCGAGGACGGATGCGGCTGCAATGCAGGCTGAAGCAGAAGGAAATGAGCCTGCGCCAGGCGGATCTGCTGGAAGCGTGGTTCCAAAAGCAGAGCTGGACCAGCCGGGTAACGGTGCATGAACGCACCGGCTGCGTCATCCTGTACTATACCGGAGCAAGGGAGACAGTTTTGCAGGCTGTGCGGCAGTTTTCCTGGAAACAGGCGGAGCAGAGCGTATCCCTGCCGGCGCACAGCAGCCGTATGCTCAACCGCCAGTTCGAGGAAAAGCTGGTGGGCAAAGCGGCGCTGAAACTCGTAAGCACCCTGTTTCTGCCCACACCTTTGAGAATCGCCCGGGTGCTGTGGCACGCCGTCCCTTTTCTGCGCAAAGGCCTGCGCTGCTTGAGGCAGAATAAAATCAAGGTGGAACTGCTGGACGCCGTTTCCATCGGCCTGTCCATTATCCGCCGGGATTTTGCCACGGCCGGTTCGGTCATGTTCCTGCTGGAGCTGGGAGAGCTTCTGGAGGAATGGGCCAGGAAAAAATCGGTGCAGGATCTGGCGCAGTGTATGTCCTTAAATGTGGACAGGGTATGGCTGAACACACCGGAAGGCGAAGTCCTGACGCCGGTATCCCAAATCCGGCCGGGTGACCGGATCGCAGTCCGCGTCGGCGGCGTTATCCCGGTGGACGGTATGGTGACAGACGGCGAAGCGATGGTCAATCAGGCTTCGTTGACAGGAGAATCCCTGCCGGCAGCCAAACGGCCGGGCAGCCTTGTCTACGCGGGAACCACCATCGCGGAAGGAGCCTGCACGATAGAAGTCCGGCAAACTTCCGGCCAGAGCCGCTACGACCAGATCGTGGCCATGATCGAGAATTCGGAGCAGATGAAGTCGGCGACGGAAAGCAAGGCTGCCAATCTGGCGGACAAACTGGTGCCATACACCTTTGCGGGCAGTCTGCTCAGCCTTATCCTGACCCGGAACGTTACCCGCGCCTTATCGGTGCTGATGGTGGATTTCTCCTGTGCCTTAAAGCTTGCCATGCCGCTTGCCGTACTGTCTGCCATGCGCGAAGCCGGCCGGGAGCATATCACCGTGAAGGGCGGGAAGTTTCTGGAAACCATCGCCCGGGCGGATACCATTGTGTTTGATAAGACAGGCACCCTCACCCGTGCCTGTCCTAAGGTTGTGCGGATAATCCCTTTCAGCGGGCACAGGAAAACGGAGATGCTGCGGCTGGCGGCCTGCCTGGAGGAGCATTTTCCCCACTCCATGGCTAACGCCGTTGTGGAAGAGGCAAAGCGCCGGGATCTCAAGCACGAGGAACTCCACTCCAAGGTCAATTATCTGGTAGCGCATGGGATTTCCAGCTCTGTCGGGCAGGAGCGTGTGCTCATCGGCAGCGCCCACTTCATTTTTGAGGACGAAGGCTGTACGGTTCCCGCCGGGGAACAGGAACAATTCGACGCCCTGCCTTTAGAATGCTCCCATCTGTACCTGGCAATCGACGGGCAGCTGGCAGCTGTCATCTGCATCGCTGATCCTCAGCGCGAGGAAGCGCAGGACGTTCTTGCCGCCCTGCGCAGGCTCGGGATACAAAAGGTCGTTATGCTGACCGGCGACAGCCGGCGCACAGCCGAAGCGGTTGCTTCTCGTATCGGGATCGATGAATTTTGTGCTGAGGTGCTGCCGGAGGATAAGGCAAATTATGTAGCGGCGCTGCGGGCGCAGGGGCATACCGTCATCATGGTGGGAGACGGCATCAACGATTCCCCGGCCCTGTCTGAGGCGGACGCTGGGATCGCCGTCAGCGACGGTGCCGCCATCGCGCAGGAGATCGCCGACATCACCATTGCGGCGGAAAGCCTGTGGGAGCTAGCGCGGCTGCGGCAGCTTGCCATGACGTTAAACAGCCGCATCCGCAATATTTACCGCTTTGTCCTCGGGTTCAATGGAGGGCTGATCGCCCTGGGGGTTGCCGGGCTGCTGCCGCCCTCCGTATCGGCGACCTTGCACAACCTTTCCACGCTGGGGATCAGCCTGCACAGCATGACCTCTCTTCCCTGCAACGGAATAGAAACAAAACCGGAAAAATGATCATGATATGCAAAGACGGGGAGCCCCGCATATTCTGCGGCTCTCCGTCTTTGCTTTATGTGCCGGCAGGCAAAAGGACTTGCCTATTTACCTCATCATCATAATTTCCTCTTGACAAAACCTTTGTCAAGATATATTATAACATCGTTACATAACACTGTTATATGGAGGCCGATATGGAAGAAAAGTCATCCGATACCTTAGAAAAAATACAGCAGGCCGCTTTGGAGGAATTTTCCGAAAAGGGCTTCCTTGGCGCTTCTCTGCGGCAGATTGTCAAAAATGCTGGCGTGACCACCGGGGCGTTCTACGGCTATTTTTCCAGCAAGGAGGCGTTGTTCGCCTCTCTAGTAGAGCCCCACGCCGCCGCCCTGATGGGCCGGTTCATGGAAGCCCAGACAGGCTTTGCCGAGCTGCCGGAACAGGAGCAGCCGGCGCACATGGGCGAAGCCTCCAGTGATTATGTGGACTGGATGGTGGACTACATCTGCGAGCACCGGGAGCCGGTCAACCTGCTGCTCTGCCGGGCGGAGGGAACCTCCTACGAGCATTTTGTCCACAATATGGTGGAAGTAGAGGTGGAATATACCCTTAAATACATGGAGGTGCTGCGCCGGCTGGGCAAGGATATCCCACAGTTGGATCAATCCCTCTGCCATATCATCGCCAGCGGCATGTTCAACGGACTGTTTGAAATTGTGATCCACGATATGCCCCGGGAGCAGGCGCACCGGGACGTGACACAGTTCCGCACTTTCTATACAACCGGATGGCTTGAATTGATGGGACAATAGTCCCGTCTTTTTTGCGCATTAGTTAGCCATAACTAACTTTTTTAATAAGGAGGTTGTTTTTGTGGAAAAACAAAAAAGGAATGATGTGGCGGCTCTGCTCCGTTATGCAGGCGGCCACAAGGGGCTGACCTTTCTGGGCCTGGCCCTGTCTGGGCTTGCCATGCTGCTGAGCATGGTCCCCTACATCTGCATCTGGCTGGCGGCGCGGGATCTGATCGCCGCGGCTCCGGACTGGACGCAGGCAGAGTCTGTCGCGCAGTACGGCTGGCTGGCCTTTGCCTTTGCGGTGGGCGGCATTGTGATCTACTTTCTGGGGTTGATGTGCACCCATCTGGCGGCCTTCCGCACGGCGTCCAACATCCGCAAGCAAGGCGTCGCTCGTGTGATGAAAGCTCCGTTAGGCTATTTTGATGCCAACGCCTCCGGCCTCATCCGGGGACGGCTGGACGCGGCAGCGGCCGATACGGAAACGCTGCTGGCCCACAACTTGGCGGACATCGTCGGCACAGTCATCATGTTCCTTGCGATGCTGGTGCTGATGTTCGTCTTTGACTGGCGGATGGGCGCTGCCTGCCTGCTGGCGGCGGTGATTTCCGTCATCGCCATGTTCTCCATGATGGGCGGAAAAAACGCCAAGCTGATGGCAGAATATCAGGCGGCCCAGGACCGGATGACCAAGGCGGGCACCGAGTATGTCCGCGGCATCCCGGTGGTAAAGATCTTCCAGCAGACGGTCTATTCCTTCAAAGCGTTCAAAGAGGCCATTGAGGATTACAGCAGCAAGGCCGGATACTATCAGGACAAGGTGTGCCGCGTTCCCCAGTCCATCAATCTAACGTTCACCGAAGGAGCTTTTGTGTTCCTGGTTCCAGTCGTTTTATTCCTTGCCCCCGGCGCGCTGGCCGGCGGAGATTTCGCCGGGTTCATAACGAATTTTGTTTTCTACGCGGTATTCTCCGCTATCATCTCCACGGCGCTGGCCCGCATCATGTTTGCCTCCGCCGGGACGATGCTGGCGCATACCGCTCTGGGGCGCATCAATCAGGTGATGGACGCCCCGGTTTTAAAAGCGCCTGCCCACCCGCAGAAGCCCCGTGACAACCGGGTGGAGTTCAGGGATGTAAGCTTTACCTATGACGGTTCGGACGTCCCCGCCCTCTCCCACGTTTCCTTCACGGCGGAGCCGGGGCAGACCGTGGCGCTGGTGGGGCCCTCCGGCGGCGGCAAAACCACCGCCGCCAGTCTGATCCCCCGGTTCTGGGACGCCACCTCCGGCACGGTGGAAGTCGGCGGCGTGGACGTGAAGCGGATCGATCCCCATGTGCTGATGGATCAGGTAGCCTTTGTATTTCAGAACAGCCGGCTGTTTAAGGCTTCCATTCTGGAAAATGTCCGGGCTTCCCGTCCGGATGCCACAAGGGAGCAGGTGCTGGAGGCGCTGCAAGCCGCCCAGTGCGGGGATATCCTCGAAAAGCTGCCAGACGGCGTGGACACGCAGATCGGCACAGAGGGCACCTACCTTTCCGGCGGCGAGCAGCAGCGTATTGCTTTAGCCCGGGCGATTCTGAAGGACGCGCCTATCGTGGTACTGGACGAGGCCACAGCCTTTGCCGACCCGGAAAACGAGGTCTTAATTCAGAAAGCCTTCGCCGTGCTGACCAAAGGCCGCACCGTCATCATGATCGCCCACCGCCTGTCCACCGTGGTCGGGGCGGATAAGATCATCGTTCTGGAGGAAGGCCGCGTCGCCGAGCAGGGGACGCACAAGGAGCTCACGGCTGCGGGCGGCCTGTATGCCCGGATGTGGGCGGATTACAACCGGGCGGTGCAGTGGAAGCTGACAGGTGGTTCCACCAGCGAAAAGGAGGCGGAGTAAATGTTCAGCAAAAAATTCCAGCGGAAATACGCCCTGACCGATCAGGGCCTGAAAAACACCAAAAAAGGCGTCTTCTGGACGGTGATCGTCAATCTGGTCGTCATGGTCGGCATCGGTGTTTTGTACCTGATGATGTCCGGCTTTATAGGGACTCTGACAGACGAAAATCCGCTGCCCGGCGTCTGGCTTCCCATCGGCCTGGCCGTTTTATTTGTCCTTCTGTCCTTTATTACCCATTTGCAGCAGTATAAGGCCACCTACGGGCTGGTGTACGGCGAGGTCAAAACGACCCGCCTGCGTCTGGCAGAGCGGCTCCGCAAACTGCCGCTGGGCTATTTTGGCAAGCGGGATCTGGCCGACCTTACCGAGACACTCATGGGGGACGTCAACCGCATGGAGCACGTCTGGAGCCATGTGCTGGGGTATCTGTACGGCGCGTACATTTCCACGGCGATCATCGCCGTCTGCCTGCTCGTTTACGACTGGCGGCTGGCTATTGCCTGCCTGTGGGGCGTGCCGGTGGCCTTTGGACTGCTGTTCGGCAGCCGGAGAATGGCCGCCCGAGCTTCCGAACGGACGAAAAAAGCGGCTGTCCGGGTTTCCGACGGCATCCAGGAGGCACTGGAGAATGTGCGGGAGATCCGCGCCACCAATCAGGAGGAACGGTATCTGGAAGGACTCAACAGAAAAATTGACGACCATGAAAAGGTCATGATCAAAGGCGAGCTTTCCACCGGCTTGTTTGTCAACGCCGCCAGTGTCATCATGCGCCTGGGCGTGGCGACGACCATTCTTGTGGGCGCAAGCCTGATCCTCTCCGGGCAGATCGATTTTATGCTTTTATTCCTGTTCCTTTTGGTCATCACCCGCATCTACGCTCCCTTCGACCAGAGCCTTGCCCTGATTGCGGAGATGTTCGTCTCCCAGGTGTCGGCCGACCGCATGAATGAGATCTACGACACGCCTGCGGCGGAGGGGTCGGAAGCCTTCAAGCCGAACGGCCACGATATCGTATTCGACCATGTGGGTTTTGCCTATGACAAAAAAGACGTCCTGCAAGACGTCAGCTTTACCGCCAAAGAGGGGGAAATCACGGCGCTGGTCGGCCCCTCCGGCTCCGGCAAGAGTACCTGCGCAAGGCTTGCCGCCAGATTGTGGGACGTCACCAGAGGTTCTATTCAGGTGGGCGGCGTGGATATTTCCACCGTGGATCCGGAAGTGCTGCTCAGTGATTACTCGATGGTGTTTCAAGACGTGGTGCTGTTTGACGACACGGTGATGGAAAACATCCGTCTCGGCAAACACGGGGCCACCGACGAGGAAGTGCTTGCCGCCGCTAAAGCCGCCAACTGCGACGAGTTTGTCCGCAGGCTGCCCAAGGGCTACGGCACCCCCATCGGGGAAAACGGAGCCAAGCTCTCCGGCGGGGAACGCCAGCGCATTTCCATCGCCCGGGCGCTCTTAAAGGACGCGCCTATTGTGCTGCTGGATGAAGCCACCGCCAGTTTGGATGTGGAAAACGAAACCAGGGTGCAGGAGGCGCTCTCCCGCCTGCTGGCCGGCAAGACGGTGCTGGTGATCGCCCATCGGATGCGCACCGTGGAGGCAGCGGACAAAATCGTTGTCCTAGCCGACGGCAAAGCGGCGGAACAGGGGTCCCCAACAGAGCTGATGGAAAAGGGCGGACTGTTCCGCCGGATGGTGGAGCTGCAGCGGCAAAGCGCCAGCTGGAAGCTGAGATAACTCCCGTATACAGCACCGGCATTGTATATCCAAAAGGATGTTTGAATAAAAAACGCAGGTCAGAGGAACAGCCTCTCTCCTGCGTTTTTACTCAAACATCGCCAGATGCCCACCAGTCAGGTTTGTGACAACGTCAGGGTGCTGCATGATGACGCTTAGGACATCCTTGCACGCCTGTAAAAAGATGGAATCGTCCTCCGACAGGATCAACAGTACCCGTCCTTTCCATGGGGCAAAATCATCGCGTCATCTCGAAATAATTCCCCGCATCGCAGAGAAAGTCGATCATGTGGCATTCATAGGGCTTGGTGAGCAGTTTCAGCATGGCGCCGCATAGTTCCTTTATATTTGCTTTCTCCTGCAGAATAAAATACAGCAGCACGGCATTTCTCTTGTAGATATAAAAATCAAACCCTCCCCGGCTGTCCAAAGCCTGCCTGTTCTTATCGGGATCCACGGGCGGTTGCCCTTTCAAAATGACTGAACTTTTTCGAACCGCCCGCTTCCCATTCTTCATGACATGCGCTTTATTATGTATAATAGATGGCATCTCATTTCGAAATGAAGGTCATAACAAATTTGTTCCAGGACTTCTATCCTCCTCGTCTTCATATTCCAATCCGTTGTGCTGTTCGATACCGAAATATCAGATCCCACTTTTGAATCCCCCGAAACGCTCCCCGGCCGCGTATTGCTCCGGCAAGCTCATTCCGTGCCTTTCCGGAAAATAATTCTCCCACAAAGGATTCCATGATACTATTTCATGGATTTCATTACTTTTTTGCACTATGCACCCTAACGAGGCAGGATATGTATTCCGGCGGATTCTATCCTTTGATCATGAGGCAACAGTCCGGCAGATGGTAGCTGAGCAAACGGATATGAAGATTCCATCGGAGCTGATCCCCAAATGCCCGGTATGCGGCACTCCTATGGCCATGAATCTGCGCTGCGATATAACCTTTGTGCAGGACGATGGCTGGTATGCGGCTTCCAATCGTTATGATGATTTCAACCGGCGGCATCAAAATCTTCATATTTTATTTTTGGAGCTGGGCGTAGGTACCAACACCCCGGTTATCATCAAAAATCCTTTTTGGAGGATGACTTCCCAGAATCCGAAAGCGGTGAAACCTCGAAAAATGCTTTCAAGATCATACTGCCGAATATTAACGCAAAATATAAAAAGGGCAGTAATTCGGCACTTCCCTCAGAACTGTTGGTAAACAATTCCGATGATGTACAAACCAGTGCCAGAGGAGAAAAAGTATTGGAATACGCTCGGTTACATGGAGCTGTTACAAGAAATGATAGAATCAGATTGCTTGGAGTGAGTTCATCTGCTGCTGTCAGAATCCTGAAAAAATTGGTAAAAAGTAATCTGTTAAAGCAGAATGGAAGAGCAAGAAGTACCAGGTATACCATAGTAAAATAGTGAAACTACATGCCGTACAGCCGATGGGAGCAATCCAGTCGGCGGTTGCAGTTATGAGGAATTCGCATGATACAAGCTTTCGGCGCGCAATAAATATAATATCCCCGTCATCATCAAATATCCTTTTGGGCAGATGACAATGAAAAATCCAAAAGCTGTTTATGTCTGCTTCTCTTTTTCTGCGGTTAATAAACCGGGGTGTCATCGACCGGATGCCAGCCGCAGGTACAGGTTTTTGTAGCCTCGTACCGCGTAATGCCTCCTGTTCCGGATTGATAGGTGTCATGCTCCTCTCTTGGATATCCATGGCTTGTATAGATGTCTACATGGGTCTTCCAGGATTCCAGCGCCGTGTAATCCTTTCCTCCTGTAAAAGCCATTCCGCATTCACATGTCACCTTATCAAAGTAGACCTGCTTTTCCACTGTACCAAAGTCATGCACATGTCCCGTTATGACTTCTTCGCCGCATCCTGAACAGTATTTATACGCCAGGCCCTTGAAGCCGGTCCCCCAGCTGGACATACAGCCATCCGCCGCTTGATGGAGATATAAGTCATTCAGTGTTCGAAAGAACATCGGTTCTTCCCCGTTCGCCCCATGTATGCGGCATTCCGCCCCATATTCCATATGCCCGCTGTTCTCAGGGCCTACAGATACCCACGTATGAACATGCGGCGTTTCTCCCCCTTCTGTTCCACTGGACGGATGATCCGTCACATCATTCGGCCGGGAGGTTACGTGGCTGGAAGAATGAGATGTACTGTCCGAGTCTGTAACTGTATCCGTATAGGAGGGATGTGCGGTCTCTTTGGAAGCCGTCGCTGTTTCCGAACTGGCGCCAGGCTCCCTGGTTTGACCCTCTTTTGCTTCAGAATCTGAAGAGGTACTTTCAGCGCCCGAAGCATCTGTTTGTTGTGTTGTTCCTGCACTGCTGTAAATGGCAGTACCGATATCCGCCGGCTCATTTTCTGCTGAAACCGCCGTTTTCTCTGGCGCTTTTCCGGAAAGTTCTTCCGATCCGCCTTTGATTCCCAGCATCACAGCCACGGCTATCCCGATGCAAAAAATCACAGCCAGCACAATTACGATAAAAATGGCCTGCCTTTTATGGCTGCGAATCCAATCCATAATCCTTTTCAATTTCATCCACTGCCTTTTCTGACAATATCCTGCTTATAGAGAGAATATTTTATTTTCTTGTATGAATATTGTAATAAAAAATATAAACCGCGTCAACGCCTGCCGAGCGGCTGTGTTATACATCTGCTTGCTTTTTATAATATAAGGTGTTAAACTCTGTATTAAGATGAGAGTTTTAGGAGGGACGCTTATGAAGGAAGGCCTCATTCCCATCGGGAAGATGGCTGCCATGAACCGGGTCTCCGTGCCCACTCTTCGGCTTTATGACGAAAAAGAGCTGCTCAAGCCCCGGTATATCGATCCGGAGACCGGCTACCGTTATTATGACATCAATCAAAACGCCCGGCTGGAGATGATCGCCTACATGAAAGAGCTGGGCATGAGCCTGGCCCAGATCACCCAGGTACTGCAGAAAGA
>DBGCDL010000095.1:0-101400 GCA_048358235.1 Oscillospiraceae bacterium | reverse complement strand
CGTTACCAATTAAAATACCGCCTGACCCCATTTGAAAAACGGAGCCAGACGGCGTAAATCATTGATATTCTACGACTTGCTTTTCTTTTTCGTGTCTATTCCTTCTGGGGCGGTTCATTAGGCCCTTACCGCTTTTTATGTCAGGATTGACTTTTACAGTCGAAACGGGTACAATAAACTCAAAGCCGTACCGCTCAATTTGAGGCGGTACGCTTGGCAATTTTGTTCGGATATCCCCTGCGGCGGTGGGGGATTGTTTTATTCGTCTACGCAAAAACGTTTTTGTAATTTTTGAAAGAAAGGCGTGGCCCTATGAATTTGATGTTTCGCATCCGGACCGATACTCTGGACTGCCCTCCTATTGAAGTAAACGCCCATACCACCGAAGTTGTGGATGGAGGGATGAGAAAGAAAACCTACCTCCGTTATTTCAATCCGAATCTCTGCGTTGTGATGGAGGCACGGAAAGATCCGGCCTTTGCAGTCACAAAATATACGGTTTCCCTTCGCAATCGTATGGAAAAACCGGTGCGGGTGTACCGCCTTGACGCGGGGGTCGCCCTTCCGTCCGATGACGTGAAGTTAAGCTATTTTTCCTCGGACTGGGGTTCCGAGTTTACACCGCATACCCAGAAACTTGCGGGTGAGTTTTCTTTCGGCAGCATATCCGGACGTTCCGGTAAGGGCTTTTCCCCATGGTGCGGGCTCGAAACTCCCAAGGGCTGCTATTCGGCGGCCATGGCATGGTCCGGCTGCTGGAACTGCTGCGCTGTTCCGGCGGATGGATACTGCCACTTCAGCATGGGGCTTTCCACAGAAGAATTCTTTACCGATGTGAAGCCCGGGGAGACCTTTACCGCTCCATCCTTTTATCTGGCGGAAGGAGAAACGCTGGAAGACGCCTGCCTGGAACAGCGCCGTTACTTTCGGAAGAACCTAAGCCTCCTCAATGACGGGGGACTTGCAGATCTGCCTTATGAATACAATACCTGGTGGCCCTATGAGGATTCTGCCATTAACGAGGACATTTTCCAGCAGAACGCAGAAATTGCCCGGAAGCTGGGATGCCGGTATGCTATGATGGACGCAGGCTGGTTCGGCGGAACCGAGGAAGGGCAGAGCTGGTATGAAAAGCGGGGCGACTGGGAGATCGTCAATCAGGAGAAGTTTCCTTCCGGAATGAAGGCCCTCTGCGATAAGGCGAAGGCAGTGGGGATTCTGCCCGGCATCTGGTGTGAGATTGAGGCGGTGGGGAAGGACGCAAAGCTGAACGAAATCCGTCCTGAAATCATCGCGAAACGGGATGGAAAATCACTGGGCTACGTCTGCCTTGCCAGCAAAGCGGGCAGGGAATGGGCCATGTCCGTCATTGACCGGATTGCAGGGGAATACGGAGCGAAGTGGATAAAGTTTGACTACAATCTTGATCCGGCGCCGGGGTGCAATGCCGACGGCCACGATCACGGAAAGGGAGACGGACTGTACGCCCATTATCTGGGCTACTACAGGCTGCTGGATGAAATTCATCGGAAATATCCCGATGTGGTGATCGAAAACTGTGCTTCCGGCGGACTGCGGATGGATATTGAAATAGCGAGCCATTGCCACTATAACTTTTTAAGCGACCCGGATTATACGGAATTCCATCTCCAGTGCTACTGGGGGGCGCTTTCTTACCTGCATCAGAGCGCGCTTCTTCATTTCAGCTGGTCGCAGATTCTGAAGTATGACGAAAATCATAACATGGGAATTCGGGAACCCGTTACCGAAGACGAACGCTTTGACTTTATGATTCGTGCGGTGCTGATGGGAATTCCTGGATTTTCCTACCGTCTGCCGGATCTTTCCGACTGGTGTCTGCAGCGGATCAAGGATCACGGTGTGTTCTACGGAGAAATTTACGAGGACTATATTCAAAACGGCGATGCTTACCGCCTTACCCCCCAGCCGGTATACGGCGGGAACGGAGAGCGGTTCCCGGTGTTTGAACTGGTCAGCAGCAGGCAGGAGGCGGTTGTCTTTGCTTTCCGTCTTGTAAAGGGGGAAAAGGTGAAAACAGTTTCCCTGAAAGGCCTTGATGCGGATGCGCTTTATGAGGTGTCTTATATGGACAGCGGTGAAACTGTTTCCGCATATGGACGGGATTTGATGGCCACGGGAATTTCTTTCCGCGGATTGCCGGAGGAGGGTTCCGAGATAGCCAGAGTCCGGAAACAGGCGGAAGAATAACACGAATCAGAGCGTAATCCATGGAAAAAGCCCCCGAGCGTTGGCGCTCGGGGGCTTTTGGTCCGTTTTTGGGATGCATTTTTCTATCAGTCTTTTTCAATCAGGTAATTTTCGATCAGGTCGGCCAGAGCGTTGTGATTGTTGTCCGCCACGACCAGTTGGGCATGAACCTTCACGTCCTCCGGCGCATTGGAGGGCGCTGCTCCGAGAGAAGCCGCTTCAATCATGGCGACATCGTTGTAAAAATCGCCGATGGCGGCAAAGTCCTTTGGATTTTCACCGCAGTGATCGATGATGAACTGAAGGGCGGAACCCTTGGAAACGTTCTGCGGCAGGATTTCCAGATAAAAAGGCGCGGAAAAGGTGGAGATAAAGCAGCTCTTTCCGGCAGTCTCGTATATCTTTTTTTCCACTTCCTTAAGGCGCGCGTTTTCCCCGTAGAAAATCAGTTTAATGCAGTCACCGCAGCTGTCCGGCTCCGCATAAACATAGGGTTGATTTTCCGCCGGAATATAGTGGTCCATGAGTCCTTCGGGATTGAGCAGCTGGATGATTCCGTCGGTATAAACCTCCACACAGACCTCGGGATAACATTCCATCGCCGCCCGTACCATCGTCAGGACAGTCTGGCGGTCAACACATTCCATCTGCAGAAAGGATTTGGATGCAAAATCGTACACCACTGCTCCGTTGTATAAAATCGCCGGCATGTTAATCGGCAGCTCTTTCAGAAAGGGTGCGGCAATTACCTCAGAACGTCCCGTAGCAACGGAGAATTTTCCCCCGAGAGCCACAAAATGGCGGATGGCGTCAATATTGGCACGGGAAACTGACTTTTTGTCATCAATCAGTGTACCATCCATATCGGTGTAAAGAATTGATTTTTTCAGACGTTCCATAAGTGAGATCGTTCCTTTCAGAAATGCCGTTCAGAAAAACAGTGAGAGCGCAAAAGCAAATGGCACAATCGCCCGATACGTTTATTATACCAAAAACCGCAGTTTCGCCACAATCCTTGATTTTACTGAAATAGTACCCCCATTTCACGCAAAATATGGTATAATAATGACGGCGTAAAATGTTTTTTCGTGTTGAAACGGGAAAAAATTCCAAAGTGTCCTCTTTGGTGGGATGGCGCATAGTTTCCTCAGGATGAAAGTAAAACCGGAGTGAAAGTAAAATTGCAGCAAAAATTACTGACATAATACTGACATAAAAGGAGAAATCCGTATGACTGACCCTCATTATCTCAAACTGCTTTCCAAAGAATATCCGACTGTGAAAGCCGCTACGGCGGAAATGATTAATTTGCAGGCGATTTTAAGCCTGCCGAAAGGAACGGAGTATTTTTTCAGCGACCTGCACGGAGAGCATCAGGCCTTTATCCACGCGCTGAAAAGCGCATCCGGAATGATCCGCAATAAAATTGACGATCTTTTCGAAAAATCCGTTTCCAGCCAGGAACGGACGGCGCTTGCCGCCCTCATTTACGATCCGGAGAGAGAGCTTCCGCGAATCTGCGGGTCGGAGCCGGACTATGGAGAGTGGTGCCGGATTACAATTTATCGTTTGGTTGAGGTGATGAAGGCGGTTTCCGCAAAGTACACCCGCTCCAAGGTAAGAAAAAAAGTGCCGGAAGATTTTCGCTATATCATTGACGAGCTGATGTACTTCGACAGTGATGACAACCGTTCCCGGTATTATGGGGAAATTGTGGGTGCGATTATCGGGAGCGGCATTGCCGAGCAGTTTATTACCAGTCTCTGCGCCGCAATCCGGCAGCTTTCCGTGGACCGGCTGCATATCATCGGCGATATCTTTGACCGGGGCCCCCATGCCGACGCAATTATGGACGAACTGATGAAATCCCATGATGTGGACATTCAATGGGGAAACCACGACATTTCTTGGATGGGAGCCGTAGCGGGAAACTGGGCCTGCATCGCTAATGTCATCCGGCTGGGAATCAGCTATAACAATTTTGATCTGCTGGAGGACGGATACGGAATCAATCTGCGTTCTCTGTCGGTATTTGCCTCCCAGATGTATGCGGATGACCCCTGCGAGCTGTTCACGCCTCATATTCTGGATGAGAACAAGTACGACCCGGTCGATATCCGGCTGGCAGCAAAGATGCATAAGGCAATTGCCATGATTCAGTTCAAGGTAGAGGGACAGCTGATTCAGCGCCATCCGGAATATCAGATGGATGACCGGATCCTTTTAAATCGAATCGACTTTCAAAAGGGGACAATTCAGCTGGGAAATACGGAATATCCGCTGGAGGACCGTGTGTTCCCTACGGTTGACCCCAAGGACCCGCTGGCTTTAACCGGTGAGGAGGAGAATTTGATGCAGACAATTGCCGCCTCCTTCCGGCACAGCGATCTCCTTCACCGACATATTCGCTTTCTCTATTCCAACGGAAGCATGTATAAAATTACGAACTCCAATCTTCTTTACCATGGCTGCATTCCCATGAAGGAAAACGGCGAGTTTGAGACGGTCACCTTTGACGGAAAAACTTACAGCGGACGTTCTTATCTGGAGTATATTGACAATCAGGTGAGGCGTGCCTGCTTTGCTCCCAGCGGTTCGGAAGAAAAGCATAATGCCAGAGATTTCATGTGGTATTTGTGGTGCGGGCCGAAGTCGCCCCTGTTCGGCAAAAGTAAAATGGCTGCCTTTGAGCACTATTTTATTCGGGAGCGGGCTGTCGGAAAAGAGAAGATGAATCCTTATTACAGTCTGGTGGAGCATAGGGAGATTTGCGAGAAGCTTTTGACGGAGTTCGGTATGGATCCGGATTGTTCTCATATCATTAATGGGCATGTGCCGGTAAGAATCAAGCAGGGAGAAAGCCCGGTAAAAGGCGAAGGGAAGCTGTTTTTCATTGACGGAGGCATGTCCAAGGCGTATCAGAGCCAGACCGGAATAGCGGGTTATACCTTCATCTTCAATTCTCATTTTATGGCGCTTGCCGAGCACAAACCATTCCAGCCGTGCGAGGAAGGGGACTGCCCGGTGGAAAACAGTCCGGCAGTTCATGTGGTGGAGACCATGAAAAAACGAATGCGGGTAGCGGATACCGATACAGGAAAAGAACTGCAGGATAAAATTGAGGAGTTGTCTGCTCTCCTGAAGGCATATCAGGAAGGATTGGTAAAAGAAATGTAGGACAGACTTGCAGCCTGTCCGGCAGGTGGAATTCTCAATTTGGTCTGTCGCTTTGATATTCCCAGCGGGCCGGCCGCCCTCCTAACAGAGAAAATGAGGGAAAACTCTTCTGATTTCGGATAATGAAAAAATTTTTATATTTTTCTTGACAAGCCATACCTCTATGTGTATAATAGTTAATGTTCGGTGCAGAAATCCGGACATTCGGGGCATTAGCGCAGCTGGGAGCGCGCCACACTGGCAGTGTGGAGGTCAGGAGTTCGATCCTCCTATGCTCCACCATAGGGAAAAACTCGATGAACATTATGTTCATCGAGTTTTTTTGTACATGCTTCCCAGTGGCCATGACAGAGAAACAGCCTTTGCAATAGAGCAGATAAAAAACTTCTTTTTTACAGAAGTAAAAAAATGTTAAAACGATCTTCCCGCAAAGGCATCGTCGCCTTTATGGGAAGATCGTTATGCTACAGAATCATGTTAAATATCAACACAAGAAGGCACATGGAAGCGACGGAAATAAAAGCACCGCCAAGAAACTGCTGCCATGTGTGCCGCTTGGTAATGAGACTTGCGGCAAGCACCAGTCCAAGCAGAACAGTACCGAAAATGGCGGCGGGCACGCCAAAATAGATCAGTAAAACGACAGGCCCCGCCACACCGCAGGCATGGCCGCTGGCTTTCAGCCGGAACACTTTGTTGCAGATCAGGATTCCCATGCCGGAAAGCAGATATTCCAGATAGATAATCCACATGCCGAGACCGGCGGAAAAAAACAAATTTGAGACGCATCCGAGAATGTATCCGGCAACTGCAAAAAGAATGGCAAGGCTTCGCTGGCCCTCTCTGCCAAGCTCCCGGTAGTGCGGAAACAGAGGCTGCATAGGGTAGGCAAGAATGGGGAGCACCGTCAGGAAAAGGATGGCACACCAAAATGACGGAAGCCCTCCTAAAATTTCGGGCTTTGTAAAAAAAAGCAGGATAAGCATTCCTGCTGCCATCAAAGGAGCAATGGTAAGAATACGAATCAGTTTGGCGGCCTTTTTCATAGCGCCGGTTCCCCTCCTTATTCATTGGGAAAATTGTGACTTTCAATCATCCTCCAAGCTCTTTTCCATTATAGAGTTGAACCAAAGGAAATGTCAATAGAAAGGGAAAATAATGCGGATAAACATCGGGCTTAATAATCTAAACTGTCCTTTGGCGGCCGCTATTTATACCAATATAGGACAGCGCCGTTAAAAGCATGCCGAAACCGGTATTTTCCGTTGGAAAATTTAAAATATCTGCTTAATATTTCCAATATGGCAACTTGATTAAACTCCGGATTTTGAATGCGTCCGGTCTCGCTTTTCAGCATTTCCTCTGCGGAATTATAGGAATATTCTTTTTCCAGTGGAATGATCTGGCAGTTTACATCAATGCCCATATTATACAGGGTGTTTGTAAAATAAATATAGTCTAAACGGTCAAAACGGATATCCAGTCCCTGCTCCTTTTGAAAGTCCACCAGAAATGGTTGCTCGGGTCCGCTTGTCATTCCAACGACGCAGAGCTTTTGAGCGGAATTATTGATTTTTTTCAGACTGGCTTTCAAATCACGCATCCGATAAAAACAGTTATAACCGAATACGGCATCAAATGGTTCTTGCAAAATACAGGTTTCCCACTTGGAACAAATCGTTTTTACTGCATGATATCCGTTCTCTGAGGCGATTCTTCTGATATAGTCCAATACATCGGGGGACAGGTCCAGACAGGTCAGATTCGGACAGGCACCCGCAATGGGAAGTGTGTAATTTCCCCATCCAGGACCAATTTCCAGCACGCTTTTAATTCCGCTTTCCCGTAACAACCCAGTGACAAAAGAGGCAATGGGTTTGGAGTATTCATCGGGTGTATATCCGGACTTTTGTCCCATAAATGACGCCCAGAAATTTTGTTCCACTTCGTCGCTTTCTGTCCGGGGGCTGCAACTTCCATCTTCCTGATGAATTGCTTGTTCCCATAGTGTGCTGTAATCTTCCAGGTGGACGCCGTAATGCATAAAGTTCCTTCTTTCTCATAGATTTCAGGGGGCATGCACGTTGCATGGAATGGCCGGCATCCCGTCACATCAGAGAACACTCTCCAGCGGAAGCACCACCAGCCCCGCCTCCGTATGAAGAATCCGGGAAGTGATGCCGTAAACCGCACGGATGTTTTCTTCAGTAAGAGCGACTTCGGGTACGCCGTGAGCATAAATCTGCCCGTCTTTCATTAAAATGACCTGATTGCAGTAACGGGCTACCAGCATTAAGTCGTGCATTACCACGATGACGGTACACTTTTTTTCGGATGCGATTTTTCGCAGGAGAAGCATCACCTCAAGCTGATGCCGGATGTCCAAGGCAGATGTGGGCTCGTCAAGAACCAGAACCTCGGGCTGCTGGACAAGTGCCCGTGCCAGCATTGCTTTCTGGCGCTCGCCTCCGCTGATTTCATCCATATACTTTTCACCCATTGTTCCAATATGGAGGTATTCCATAATTTCCGATATGACTCTTTTATCTTTCTCTGTAAGCGACCAGGATATATATGGCCTTCTGCCAAGAGAAACGTATTCCTGCACTGTTAAAGGAAATACCAAGCCACTAGATTGGGGGACATAAGCTTCCTGCTTGGCAAGCTCCTGATTTTTCATTTCAAAAATGTCCCGGCTGTTCATCCAGACCGTCCCCCGGTCAGGTTTCAGAATGCGGACAATGCACTTGATCAGGGTACTTTTTCCTACTCCATTCGGACCGATGACACCGGTAACCTCGCAGGGGGAAAAACGGACGCCTACATCACGAAGAATCTGGGTTTCCCCATATGCGAAGGAAAGTTGCTCTGCCGACAGCAATGGATCACCCCCACATCTGTTTCTTTTTGCGCAGCAGAATAAAAATGAAAAACGGTACGCCGATCAGAGAAGTGATAATTCCAACAGGAATTTCTTTTGGTAAGAGGACCGTTCGGGCAATTGTATCGGAGAGCAGAAGCATAATGGCCCCCACCAAACACGAACCAGGAATCAGTGCTCTGTTGTCAACTCCAAGCAGACTTCGGGCAATATGTGGGGCCACAAGTCCCACAAATCCGATCACCCCTGCAAAAGCAATGGTAACGGAAGAAATCAGTGTGACCAGAATCAGAGAAACAGTTTTTATGAGACGCACGTTCACCCCCATGGTTGATGCCGTCTCTTCTCCGGCGTTCATTGCGTTAAAATCCCATGAAAGCTTCAGTAAAATTACAATACCGACGAAAACCATTGGAGAAAGCAAGGCAATCGCTTTCCAGTTTGCGCCCCAGAAGCCGCCCATCAGCCACATTTCAAGATTCTTAAGGGCTTCTGCTCCGGATATGTACTTTAAAACAGACACACCAGCCGAAAAAAGGCTGCTGATGGCTGTACCAAGCAGAATAAGAGTGCTCATATTATTGCGGCTGAAGTGCGCCACAGCGCACACACTCACCAACGAAAGAACACCAAATAAGAAAGCATTGACTGCGACCAGTGAATAACCTGTAAAAAGAAAATTCCGACTGAAGAGACCTACACCCAATATCATGGCCAGTGCCGCTCCAAAAGACGCCCCGCTCGATACACCCAAAGTATACGGACTCGCCAGCGGATTTCGGAACAGATTCTGCATGACACACCCGCTTACTCCAAGCGAAATTCCTGTAAGCGTACAGAGAAGTATCCGGGGAAGCCGTACCTGCATCAGAATGTAAGCATGAGTAGCATATTCACCTGAATGGGCAGATGAGTCAGAAAGGCAGTTTCGGATGACTTCACTGATGCTGATGGGAACAGATCCCATGGCCAGGCTTGCACCAATCAAGCCCAGCCATAGGATTGTCAGAAGTAAAAGCAATGCTCCTTTGCTTTTCAAAAGATGTTTCATAGCAGCTATTTTGCGTCTTTGGCGGAATAGAACCAAATGCCCTGATAGGTGGTACCAAGCCATTTTTCAAAATATTCCTTTGCATAGGCTTCTACATCAATGTCTTTAAAAAGATCCGGGTAGAGATATTTGCCCAGTTGGAGAAGACCAAGATGACGTTTGCTGGCGCCCAGCATATCCGTATGGAAAATGTAAACGTCTTTGTTCTGCCCCGCCTTTGTTTTCCCAATGGAGGAAATACTGTAAATGTTGTCCATAACCGTTTTGAAATCATTGACATCTGTACATTCGTACCCGCCAAGCCAGGTACCATGCAGTGTGATCACGTCAGGGTTGGCATTCAGAGCATATTCTTCTTCGACTTGAATTGTCGTATCACCCTTGGCAGGATCCCATTGAATGTCCGGGCAAGCATCTTTTCCGCCCGCAAGAATGGAAGCATATCCTTCGCCCACTCCAGCTTCACCGTTATCGGACATGACGGGGAAAACACGGTATCCGCCGTTGCTGTTGATAAAGCCAACGGACAGCGCCATAACACTCTTGCGGTTTTCCACAGCAATATCCTTCACTTTGTCTGTAACAAGAGCTTCCACTTTTGCGCGGTAGTCCAAAAATTCTTTCGCACGGTCTTCTTTATCCAGAAGCGTTCCGAGTTTGGCCATTTCTTCGTCATACCGTTCCGGTTGGTAATTGTCCATACGGATCACTTTGATCCCCAGCGGATTCAGCTTTTCTTCCAGAACGTCGTTGGCTCTGTTTGTATAGACAAAGACAGCATCCGGTTTTAGTGCAATAATCGCCTCAATATTCAGTTCATCAGTTTCACCCATATCAGGAAGATCGTTATATCCAAGATAGGAATTATTCTTTATTGTGGTATCTCCGGTGGCAATCACTTTATCTTCTGCACCGAGAATTTTAATTGCTTCCGCTGTCTGACGGTTCAGCACCACAATCTTTTCGAGAGGTTTATCAATTGTAAATTTTGTGCCAAGAGAATCCTCAAAAGTAAGAGGGTATTTTGCGGCTTCTGAGAATTCCGATTTACTGTTTCCCGACGCTTCCTGCGATTGGGATTGGGATGAACCGATGTCCGAGGCAGGCTGTGTCTGTCCGCTGCAGGCGGTCAGCATTGCAACGGTCAATACTGTACTCATAAGAACTGACAACAATTTTTTCATTTTCTTCTTCCCTTTCTGTCAAAAAAATAAATAAACCGTATTGAGTTTCACGAACTCAATACGGTTTACTGCATAAAAATGAAGCCAGCGGCGAACAACATTTTTCGCTGGTTAACAGTATACCTCCTGAACTCGAGGAGGGCATGAAGGCTTTGCCTTGATGCATCATCCATATGCAGCTGTATTCTGACTTAAACTTCAACGCGGTACTCTCGTCTTCCCAAATGTTGTATTCAGTGACTGAAATCCAAAAGATTTCATGAGAACCCGCTCTGTTTTTACAGCAGCGTTCCTGTGCGGGATTTTCACCCGGCTTCCGCGCAGCTTCCTGCGCAATCTGCATACTTCTATTCAA
This sequence comes from Oscillospiraceae bacterium, assembly GCA_048358235.1. Classification (GTDB taxonomy): domain Bacteria; phylum Bacillota; class Clostridia; order Oscillospirales; family Ruminococcaceae; genus Paludihabitans. The sequence continues at coordinate 90,523 of DBGCDL010000095.1, read as the reverse complement.
TTTGACTATCACATTACTTGACTTTTACAAAAAAGTCAAGCGTTCTACAAAATTCTCGCAAGATATTTATAAAGATCGCAGAAAAAAACAAAACAGCACGTTTGGGGCTGCAAGTTCGTGCACATGCCCCAATGTTGTCCGCTATTTCGGCTTTTGCTCCGCCCGGAGTGCTTCCAGCTCCGCGGAAAGCTTTTTCTGATTCTCCAGCACCTGTGTAAGCATGACATGCAGATCGTCGACAATCAGCTCGCTTTTCAAATTAATACGATAGTCATTTTCAGCCCGAATTCGATCTTTCGCCTCCTGACGGTTCTGACTCATCATAATCAAAGGGGCCTGTATAGCGGCAAGGCAGGAGAGCACCAGATTCAGAAGAATGAAGGGATACCCGTCAAACGCATTTGCCGCCAGTAAAATATTAATGATCATCCATAAAGCCATGCAGCCCAGAAAAGAAAAAATGAACATCCAGCTTCCGGTAAAGCGTGCCACAGCATCTGCTGCACGCTGTCCGAAACTTTCTTTCGTTTTCTCTTCAGAGCTGGTTGTTACCTTTTGCGAAATAAGCAGACGCATCAGCTCTTTGTCATCCAGTTCCGCATCCGCTTCCTGAATGAGTTCGCGAATTATTTTCGCCCGGCTTGTTGCCTTTTTTCTCATATCCATGTCCTCCCAACAGATTGATGTCAAACTAGATAGTAGCACGATTTTTTCCATTCAGCAAGCACCTTTTTGCTTCAATCTGCGGGAGCGGGCCTTGACAAGAGGTATAGAAAAGGGATGGTAAAATACAGGTCTTTTTTTTCAAGAAAAGGAAAATGCTGTACAGCTATTTACTTTTCTCAAAGGGCTTATTTACAGCTGCGGCTTTAAAGTATGTCTCCGGATTACCGTTCGGCGTTATATCGGCATATTCCGGAGCGAAGATAAAAATTAAATCAAATGTGGAAATTTTCTATAGGATATTGCACTTATCGGATGCGCAATCGGCATTTTGTTGACTTCTTCCTGTCCGGCTTTTATAATTATTGTAGAAAAGAGCCGCTATTGTTATATTCAGTGAAGCGACCGCCATCATGGCGGTTCGGCCAGACGGACCGATCTGCGGAACTTGGTATTGTTCTGCAGGTCGGTTTGTCATACCGGAAAGGCGAGAGAGGAGGTTTGATAGAAATGTCCGGACATGGCACACGGCTGTTCAGGCTGTCGCATAAGATCCTTCCTACGGGAATTACAAAAAAGATGTTTCTGTCGGTCATCGGGTTCGGCACGCTGGTCATTGCGGCCACCACGGTGGTTTTGAGCATCATCAGCAGCCGGTATCTCTCCCGGAGCCTGCACGAACAGCTGGAAAGCCAGATGCAGCAGATCATCAATACCTACGATCAGCAGATGGGGTCGCTAAGCTCGGCAGTTCTCACTGCCTACAATCAGAGCAGCATTACAGCGCTGCTGGGCGGAAATTATTCGGGATATGAAGCGTATATCAGTTCCCGGAACGCTTACAATTATATCTGCACGGTCAGTAAGATGAACCGTTTTATGGATATGTATATTTTTGTGCCTTCCCGCAGTTATGTGATGGGCTCCTCTTTTTCCAACGTTTCCAGCCAGTTTGACATTGCTGCTGCCCCCACAACTGCTCATTGGTATTCCGAAATTATGGACACCTATTCCACGATCAATATCCGGTCTGATTTTGTTCCCCCTGTTTCCGGGGGAGATTCCTGCTTTGCTTATATTATGACGGTCTACTCGTCCTCCAACTGGCAGGTGAAAGGATTCATTTCCGCAACGCTGGAAAAAAAGTTTTTGGATGGACTGCTCCACGGCACCTTTCTGGAGGACCGCGGCTTCCTTCTCATTCTAAATCCGGACGGCAGCGTTGCCTACGCATCCAATCAGGAGCTTTTGGAGCGAAACGCCGGGGAGATTCCGGATGCGGCCTATTTTGAAGGGAAGACGGGAATTGTACGGAACAACAGCCTTTCCGACTATTATATGGTGTCTGACCTGTCCGAATATGGCGGGTTTCGATTTATTGCCTTTGCTGACAAGACAACCCTGAATTCCGGGGTTATGAGACTTCTCGTCGTCATTCTTTTGGTGCTGTTTCTGGCCATTCTCATTGTTTTGGCGGGGTCGTATGCCATTTCCAGAGGGATTACCCGCCCGATCCGGGAAATGACGGATTTTATTCATCAGCTGGAACAAAATAACTTTGAGGGCCGTCTGGAACTTCAGGCGAATGATGAAATCGGGGAATTGGCGCGCTCCTTCAATGCCATGCTCGACTCGGTGGCGGAGAACCAGATTCTCCGGCGTCAGGCACAGCTCAATGCGCTGCAAAAGCAGATCGATCCGCACTTCCTGTATAATACGCTGGAAACAATCAAGGCGCTGGCGATCCGGCAGGATACCCGGGCTGTCTGCACCACTCTCCAGAACCTTGGGGATATGTTCCGCTATAACACCAACCGGGATAACAAGTCCACCACCACCATTCAGAATGAGCTGCGCCATGTGCAGAATTATCTGCAGATTCAGAAGATCCGCTTCGGGGAACGTCTGAATTATGAAATTGATGCGGACGAGACTCTTCTCCAGTGCACAACACTGAAATTTATCCTTCAGCCCATTGTGGAGAATTCCATTCGATATGCCATGGAGTCCATGGATCATTCCTATTTGCTTAAAATTTCGATTCATACGTGCGGATTCGACCGGATCTCAATCGAAGTGACCGACAATGGTCCCGGAATCGAAGCGGAGAAGCTGCGGAATCTTCAGCTTCTTTTGGAGGGAAGCGGGGAACAGGGAGATTTCGGAATCGGAATGAAAAACATTGCCCAGAGATTGAAGCTTTACTTTTCCGACCCTTACGGCTTGACCATTGACAGCTGGGAAGGGCACGGTACAACCGTCAGTATTTTGATTCCGAAGAGGAGTGATACCGATGTTTAGCGTTTTATTGGTGGATGATGAGGAGCTGGTGCGGGTCAGTATCCGCTACTCCATTTCCTGTGTTCTGTCCAACGTTAAAGTCGTTGGAGAAGCGGCCAACGGGGAAGAGGGGATTGCGTTTGTACGTGACCAACATCCGGATATTGTTATTACGGATATCCGCATGCCCAGAATGGATGGGCTGCAGATGATCGGCGCAATTCGTGAGGAAAGCCCGGACACCCCGATTATCGTGTTAAGCGGTTATGCGGATTTTGAATATGCCCGTCAGGCAATGAAATTCGGGATAACCGATTATCTTCTCAAACCCGTGGAGGAACAGAGTCTGAAAGAGACGCTGGAGAAATGCATCGGACGTATTGTTCAGCAGCGAGACCTGATCCAGGAAGAAAAAGCTTCCAAAAAGGTCATTGCCTATATCAACGCTCATTATCAGGAGGACTTGTTTCTGGATAAACTGGCTGCCGAATTTAACTTCAGCACGAAATATCTTTCTGCCATGATAAAAAATGAAACCAATCAAAGTTTTATCTCCTATCTGACGAAGCTAAGGCTGGACCGCGCCATGGATCTTCTTCGTCATACCAATCTGGAAATCAAAGAAATTGCCGCCTCTGTCGGCTATGACGACCAGCGGTATTTCCACCGGATTTTTAAAAAGCAAACCGGAAAAACTCCTTCCCAGTATCGGAAATGACGGACTTTGGAAAGCAGCGTTCTGCAGGCGTCCTCTGCACCGGATGGTGCAGAAGACGCCTGCTTTTTTGACTAAAAAAAAGAATAAGTATGAACCAAATATGGCTTTTGTCCACATTCTGGTTTCTTTTGTCTAATTGAAAGGTCTAAATTCAATGTTATACTTAAGATAGAAATTGTTTAAAAAGCCTATTTTTAAACGAGAGAAACAAAGGGGATTCTGTTATGGACAAAGCGATATCTGCCAAAGGGCGTTCCCGAAGTGAGCGCATCCGTCTGATGAAAAAATACAAGTGGCTTTATCTGTTTACAATTCCGGGTGTTGTAATTCTGATATTGTTTGCCTATCTGCCCATGATGGGACTGATCATGTCATTCCAGCAGTACGATCCGGTTTCCGGATTTTTCGGAAGCAAATTTGTGGGGTTCTATAACTTTCAGCGTGTATTCAGCTCGCCTACCTTCGGCCGCGCGCTGCGCAACACACTGATTATCAGCTCGATGAAGCTGGTGATCTGCTTCCCGATGCCCATCCTTTTTTCACTGTTGATTAATGAGCTGAGGGTTGCCCGGTTTAAGAAAACGATTCAGACGATTGTTTACATTCCCAATTTTGTTTCCTGGGTAATTGCGGCGGGCCTTTGGTATTCGCTGCTTAGCTCCACGGGAGTCGTAAACAGCGCGCTGCAATCTCTTGGCATCACCAACGAGCCGATTCTGTTTATGCAAAGCTTTGGCTGGTTTTATCCCATCATTATTTTTACGGAGCTTTGGAAAAGCCTTGGCTACAATACGATTTTTTACATGTCGGCCATGTCCAGTATTCCCACGGAGCATTACGAAGCGGCTATGATGGACGGCGCAGGCCGGTTTAAGCAGGCCATGTACATTACGCTGCCGTCCATGTCCAAAACCATCGTGCTCATGTTCATTTTGCAGGTGGGCGGGCTGATGAGCGCCGGCTTTGACCAGATGTGGACCATGTCGAATCTGGCTACCCGCGAGCTTTCCGACATTCTGGACACTGCTGTTTTGAGAACGCTGACAAGCGGTTCCATCAATGATCTTTCCTTTGGTGCAGCACTGGGACTGTTTAAATCAATCATTTCCATGGGTCTGTTCTTAATCACCAATTATCTGGCCAACAAATTTGATCAAGGCTCTTTGATCTAAGAAAGGAGAAAGACACTGAGATGAAAATGAAACAGTCCGTCGGCGAAAAAGCATTTGATGTGTTTAATGTGATCTTTCTTAGTCTGTTTGCTTTTATTTGCCTTTATCCGTTTGTCTATATTCTGGCGCTTTCGTTAAACGACGGCGTAGACGCGATGAAAGGCGGAATCTACTTCCTGCCCCGCTCGTTCACGCTGGACAACTATGCTACCATTTTTAAAGATAAGAGGTTGGTCCGCAGTCTCGGCATCACGGCTTTTCGTACGGGTATGGGAATTGTGCTGGGCGTTTTGGTAAATACGCTCTATGCCTATGCCATCAGCAAATCCGATCTGCCGTTCCGGAAAGTGTTCAACTGGCTCATTGTAGTGCCGATGTATTTCGGAAGCAGTTTGATTCCGTATTACATTATCTGCCAGAAGCTTCACATGATCAACAGCATCTGGGTCTACATCATTCCCTGGGCAGCTTCCCCCTTCCACATCATGCTGCTGCGGATCGCCATCAAGGATCTGCCGCCCTCTCTGGAGGAAAGCGCCGGCTTGGACGGAGCAAGTTATCCCACCATTTTCGCACGCATTATTTTCCCTCTGATTGTACCTTCCATTGCGACAGTCGCGTTGCTTACAGGACTTTTCCACTGGAACGACTGGTTTGACGGTACCGTTATGACCAACAAGGCCGCCATGTGGCCGCTGCAGACGCTGCTGCTGAATATTATTCAGGGCGCGGATATGAGCAGCTTCCTCAAAACCGGGCATAGTATGCATAAGGTTTCCATTACCACAGAATCCGTAAAAATGGCCATGCTGGTGTTTACTGTTGTTCCGATTTTTATGATCTATCCCTTTGCGCAAAAGTACTTTATCCGCGGTATGATGGTTGGTTCCGTCAAGGAATAACCTGAATATAGAAAAGAAAGGAAGAGAATCAATGAAAAAGCATTTTTTCCGTGTTTCCGCACTTGCACTTTCTCTTGCCATGCTGACAGGCTCACTTGCGGGCTGTGGTGACAGCAAGGCCTCCGGCAGTTCTACTCCCGAAAGTACAGCGTCCGGTTCGGATAACAAACTGGTAGCAACCTATCCGGAGTTTGCCAATCATGATGAACTGAATATTACATGGTTTGAGCAGGGATGGACAGGCCCGGAGGAGGACAAGGACATTGTTGCTCCCGAGATCGAAAAGATCACCAATATGAAGCTGGGCTACGAAGCGATGACAGTTCCCACTGCGGATGACTACACACAGCAGCTGAACCTGATGATTGCGGGCGGCGAAATTCCCGAAGCATTCTTCGGCGGAATTGACAATTACACCCGCGAGATTTATAAAAAGCTCGGAGAATCCGGAAAGATCTGGGATTTGACCAACATGGTCACAGAAGAGGCTTATCCCAATCTGTATGCGCTGATTCATCCTGAAATGGAACTCTATCAGACAAGCAACGGTCAGTCCTGGTTTTTGCCGACCCAAACCGGACGCGGATATGAAAATCTGAACGAGCCGCCTCATGGAATCCATGTTTCCACCGATGACCTCGCAAAGCTCAACATGGATTATCCCAAAACCGCCGATGAATTCTACACCTACGTTTCCCGCAGCGTGAAGGAGCTCGGTGCAAAAGGCCTTCTTTTGGGTGAAAACCTGGGCGGTATCAACGCGCTGTACGAGATGTTCTTCCCGCGCCTGGGCTCTCACGACTCCTATGGCCTCCCCTTCGATGTGGACAATAACTACAAAGTGTGCAATTACGAGTATTCCGATTGTGACGAGATGATGGCGGCTGCCAAGTACATTTGGAAATTTGCGTCCGAAGGCCTGCTTGATCCGGAAGTTCTGACTTTGAAAACCGCTCAGTATCAGGAGAAAGCATCCCAGGGCGATTATTCCGCCATTACCGCTTCCTGGTGGGATGTGGATACCTTTAACGATGCCATTGGCCACGGCGAGTATATCGCTCCTCCTATCATTTACAGCTCTGATGAAGTGAAAAAAGCCAGAGAAATTCCGTGGACCGACTGGGTTGGATGCTGGTCTTCTCTGATTATTAACAAGAGTGTCAGCGAGCAGACGGTAAAGCACCTGCTGGCGACGATGGACTGGATGGCCACGACCGATGGTCAGCTGCTTGTAAATGCCGGCGTTGAAGGCGTTTCCTACGAGTGGACAAGCGACAAAATCTATGCCTATACCCAGGACTTCAAAGACAAGACCGGTGATCTGGACTGGAATAAAACTGCCGCTTACGGTGTCTTCTATTATGCGCAGCTGGTTCAGAACGCTCCTTCCATTTCTCAGTATCAGGAAACTCCTTCTGCCTTGCTCCGTGAGGACAATAAGAAGAGCTGGGACAACCGTGCAGATGAGCGCGCTCGTTACAGCAAGACCATGGATCCTACTTATGACTACTACTTCCTGATCGGCGAAAAGGAAAATGAGCTGAAACCCGCTATTACCGACGCAAAAGTGGAATACTGGGCGAAGATTGTCAGCGCGAAATCCGAAGCGGAAGTGGAGCAGCTGGTTCACGAGTGGAATCAGACCTGCATCAAGCTGGGGATCAATGACATTATTGCGGAACGTCAGGCTGCGATTGACGCAATTGTTGCCAAAATGTCCAAATAGTCAGAAGCGTTGTTTGGACCGGAGGGGCGGGGATTTCCCCGTCCCTCCTTTTGTATTCTGAATGAAGGAGTGATGATAGCAATGATGAAATTTTCTTATATAACAGTGCTGAATGGATTTGAACTTCGTCAGGAATGTACTTATCATACCTGCGAGGTGCTGAAGGACGGAACAAGGCGGCTGATGTTTCCCCGGTTCCATTATGACACAGACCTGCTGACGCTTAATCTGATTGCGGAACAGGACCCTGAAAACGGCGTTTATCGCTGCACCCTTGAAATTGAAAATACCGGAACAAAGCCGGTGCGGGTCAGCCGTGCCGATGTGGGACTTTCTTTTGAAAGCGAGGAAATGACTCTTCACTATTTTCAGTCTGACTGGGGCTCCGAGTACAGCCCCCGCAGCCAGAAAATTGAAGGCGAGTTTTCTTTCGGCTGCGTTTCGGGCCGGTCCTGCAAGGGATTTACTCCTTATGCCGAATGCTTCGGCAATGGTTCGTACTACGCCATGGCACTGGCCTGGTCCGGAAATTGGACCTGCACCGCATTTCCGTGGGCGGAGGCCTACTGCGATTTCCGCCAGTGGACATACTGCTGCGTTATGGGATTGACCGACGGCGAGTTCTATCACGACATTCCGGCCGGCAAGAAATTTGTCACCCCGGCGGTCTATCTCTCCGAAGCGGAGAATCGGGAAAAAGCCTGTCTTGCACTGCGCCGCTATTATAAAAAGCACTTAAGCATCATGGACGAAAAAATGTTTTCCCCCATGCCGCTGGAGTACAACACCTGGTGGCCGTATGAGGACCGGTTCATTAACGAGGATGTGTATCAGCAGAACGCCGAAATTGCCAAAACGCTGGGATTTCGTTATGCCATGATGGACGCCGGCTGGTTTGGAGAGAACACGGGCGAGCGGACATGGTACGAAAAGCGGGGCGACTGGGATAAGGTAAACTCCGAGTTGTTCCCCTCCGGGATGAAAGCCATGTGCGATAAAGCGAAAGCAGTGGAAATCGAGCCCGGAATTTGGTGCGAGATTGAAGCCGTGGGCAAAAACGCAGAGCTTAACCGGACTCACGACCAGATCATCGCGAAGCGGGATGGCCGCTCCCTTGGGTATGTCTGCTTTGGAAGCAACGAGGGCCGTGAGTGGGCAATGCAGGTAGCGGATCGGATTCTGGGGGAATACGGCGCGAAATGGATCAAATTCGATTTTAATCTTGATCCCGGATTCGGCTGCAACCGTACTGACCACGATCACGACAGGGGAGACGGACTTTATGCTCATTACATGGGCTATTATCGGTTCCTGGATGAGCTGCATGCCAAGTATCCCGATGTGGTGATTGAAAATTGTTCTTCGGGCGGGCTGCGGGGGGACATTGAAATGATGTCTCACTGCCATGTGGGATTTCTGTCTGACCCGGACTACACGGAATTCCATCTGCAGCTGTATTGGGGAGCCCTTTCCTTCCTGCATCAGAGGTGCATCATGCACTTTACCTGGTCGGAAGTTCTGGACGGCCATAACTGCGGAGTCTATTCTCCCATTCAGGACGACACTCCCCGTTCCAAGGTGGATTATATGATCCGGGCGGCCATGATGGGAGTTCCGGGATTTTCCTACCGGCTTCCCGAACTGCCGGAATGGGCGTTGGAACGCATCCGTGAGCTGGGAGAATTCTATACTGAGTATTCTTCCGACTTTATTTTCGGCGGTGACGCTTACCGCCTGACCGAACAGCCTCTTTCCTGCGGGCGCGGAGAACGGTTCCCGGTATTTGAATTCACCGATGAAAAGTGTCGTGCACTGGTTTTTGCCTTCAGGCTGACCGGAAGTGCGGAAACGCAGTCGGTACGCCTTCAGGGATTGGATCCGGAACGGGAATACACGGTTTCTTTTCAGGATGCAGGTGTGGAATATCAGGCTTCAGGCAAAAAACTGATGGAGTCCGGAATTTTGCTGGAGGGCCTTCCCGAAGAGGGATCAGAAGTAGTTACCGTATTTTAACAGGGGGATTCTATGGGAATACCACGGAAATCTGTGACCTCCATAAAGAGAGGAGCATTTTATGACAGGAAAAGAAAGAATGACAGCCGCACTAAGCGGCCGGGTGCCGGAAGAGATTCCTGTAACACCTCATTGGTGGGGATTATATAAGTTCCAGCTGGGCGGGCTGCTCAACAATTACGATAAGGAAAAAGAAGCGTGGAGCTGCAGTCTGGAAGACCTGATCCGGTATGACGAACGCTTTATCCAGACCTTTGACCCGGATATGCTTCACCTGACAACCATGGCGGGAAAGAGAAAGCTCTCTTCCGAAGAAACAGCGGAAATTCTGTCTTTGCGAAAAGAAGCATCTGATCTGGAGAGCAAGGCTAAGATCGACCGTTACATTGACTCCATTTATCAGACAACCGAGCAGGTAATTGAGAACGGAGAGCTGGAACATATTTCTTATCACAGCCGGAAGTATGGAGCGGAAAAACTGATTGCGCTGAATGAAGGATCGGATACGGCGTGCTTTTTTGATACCCATGTGGGCTTTGAAAACGGATTGATCGGAATGATGGAGAATCCGGAAAATGTACAGTACTATTTAAGGCGTTTATATGACCGTACTTTTCAGCGGATGAAAGCATACCGGCAGCTTGGCGGGCAGGCCTTTATCAACTCGGAAACCTATTGCAGCCGGGACATCATGTCACCGCAGCTGTACCGGGAGGTCATTTTCCCTGTGCAGCTGGAATTTTACACAAAATTGCGGGAACTGGGCATTCTGCCCATCTGCTACTTTACGGGGGACATTCTTCCGCTGATTGACACAATTAAGATGCTTCCCATCAATGGGCTGATGGTAGAAGCTTCCAAGAAAGGCTTCTCGGTTGATACAGGAGAAATTGCCGACAGACTGGAAAATAAAATTGCCTTGTTCGGAAATCTGGAGAGCCACTATATTCTTGAAACGGGAACAGCCGGTGAAGTGAAAAACGAGACGATCCGGCAGCTTCAGAAAACCAAGGGACATCCTTTCATTATGGCCAACGATTGCCCAATCAGCTTTCATACTCCACCCGAGAACATACACTGCATGATCGATACCGCAAGGAACTATCGCTTCTGAAAAGGCTTTTCATCAGAGGTTTCCGAATGATGTTTTGCCGGGAAGTGCCCGCATTGTATGCAGAACGGATAACAGAAATCCCCCTGACGCAGTCTTGCAAGACTGCGTCAGGGGGATTGTTTGTGGAAAGGCAGGGAGTTCAATTGGTATTTCTGGTGTATTCCTGCATGCAGAGTCCTACTTTTTGTTAAGGGATGTATGATAAAACGCACGGCGGTACTGGGTGGGCGTCACATCCTCTGACTGTCGGAACAGCTTCATAAACGCCTTTTCGTCCTGCCATCCGCATGAGAGCGCAATTTGTTTCACGCTGGCGGAAGAATTGAGAAGCAGCTGCTTGGCCAACGAAATTTTGGCCCTGTGAATATGCTTTAGCAGAGAAACGCCTGTGTGCTTTTTAAACAGTGCAGACAGATAGTCGGGATTGTAGTGAAACTCCCGGGCGATTTCCCGGACAGACAGCTTTCTGTCGCTGTTGATCCGGATCCATTCATTGATCTGAGCAATGGCTGCCAAAGCATTTCTATCGCTGTCCGCATAAGGAACGAAATCCATAAGTTCCTGAGTGATTTCCAAAGCCAGCAGACTGAGAGTGTAGTTTGTCAGTGCATCCGAATAGCAGTGCTTGCTGGACAAGTCCAGAAGCTGCTTAAAAACAAGACTGGTGCGGTCACCGGAAGAAAGCGTTCCATGCTCCGGCAATATGTAGCATTGAGACAAAAGGTTCCCATCCTCAAGGAAGGCAAGTGAATCGGACTCTTTCAGCAGATAACGGTTGTCTCCTGCACGGAAATGGCACCAGTAATAGGTCAGATTTTCAGAAGACGGCCGATAGCCGTAATGTTCATGACCGGGAAAAAGAATAAGAAACTGGTTGCTCCCAAGTTCGTAACGCCGCTCATCCTGAGCAATGTAGAGCGTCCCCTCCACTCCCACCAGCAGGACAAAGGTATCCAGGTTTCTTCGGCTGTGGACAAAATTTTCCTGATTGACCAGTTTGCCGCTGGAGACATGCTGCAGGGGTGTGCGGTTTTCACATGTAAAGTAGAGCATATCGGATTTTGCCACCTATTCTGTTGAAATGATGGTTGTTCAAATCTACATTATATATTATCATGTCTGTATCAAGAAGGCAATTCACAAAAGTATAATATTGATTGAAACCAATGATGTCAACACTCACGATACGAAAGGATGAGAGCAGATGGATCCTCGGCAATTCAGCGCACCGCTGCCCGTGAAACAAATTCATATCACCGACCCATTTTGGAGTACGATGATGGAAAAGGTGAGAAACCATGTGATCCCGTACCAATGGGAAGCATTGAATGATCGCATTGAAGGTGCGGCCAAAAGCCATTGTATGCAGAATTTTAAGATTGCAGGCGCGATTACCCGCATTGCGGCAGGGAAAAGCTGCCCGGAAGACGAGCAGCTAAGCAAACAGCCCTTTGGGGGATGCGTCTTTCAGGATAGCGACTTTGCCAAATGGATTGAAGCGGTAGGCTATTGTCTGGCTGCCTGTCCGGACGAAGCTCTGGAAAAGACGGCGGATGAAGCGATTGACCTGGTATGTGCGGCACAGCAGCCGGATGGATATCTTAACACCTACTATATCATCAACGGTTTGGAGAAACGTTTTACAAATTTAAAAGATCATCACGAATTATACTGTCTTGGCCACATGATAGAAGGTGCGGCAGCTTATTATGAAGCGACGGGAAAAGACAAACTGCTTCAGGCAGTGATCCGGTATGTGGACTGTGTCGACTCCTGCATTGGCCTTGAAGAAGGAAAAAAGCACGGATACCCAGGCCATGAAGTGCTGGAAATGGCGCTGGTAAGATTGTATTCCATTACCCGAAATAAAAAACACCTTGACCTGGCAAAATATTTGATCGATCAGCGGGGACAAACTCCACTTTACTTCAAAGAAGAATCGGAGAAAAGCGGAAATTCCTGCTATTGGCAGAACGGAGTATATGGATATCAGTACTATCAGGCCGGAAAACCGGTCAGAGAGCAAAATACGGCAACCGGCCATGCCGTCCGGGCGGTGTATCTGTATTCCGGAATGGCTGATGTAGCCAGACAGACAGGCGACGAGGAGCTGCATCAGGTCTGTCAGACGCTGTGGAACGATATCGTATCGAAGCAAATGTACATCACCGGTTCAATCGGCCAATCCGAATACGGAGAAGCCTTCAGCTATGATTACGATCTGCCCAATGATACCGTCTATGGAGAAACCTGCGCGGCAATCGGGCTGGTCTTTTTTGCCCGGAGAATGTTGGAAGTGTGTCCTGACGGAATTTATGCCGACGTTATGGAAAAGGCGCTCTTCAACGGTATCATCAGCGGGATGTCGCTGGACGGCCAGAGCTTTTTCTATGTCAATCCGCTTGAAGTGGAACCGCAGGCCAGCCGCAGCAACCAGCAAAAAAGACACGTGCTGGCAGAACGTCAAAAATGGTTCGGCTGTGCCTGCTGTCCTCCCAATCTGGCAAGACTGATCGCTTCCATCGGAAGTTATGCGTATACCGTGGGAAAGGACACTCTTTTCACCCATCTGTATGTGGGCGGGAGAATTTCAGCCCATTTGGGAGATATCCGGGTAGATGCTGACGTGGAAACCAATTATCCTTGGGAGGAAAATGTAAAGATCACCTTTCATCCGGAAAAAGCCGCTCAATTTACTTACGCGATCCGTATCCCCGGATTCTGTGAAAATTATGCGCTGACCGTAAACGGCGAGGCTGCTTCCTGCCGGATTCAGAACGGATATGCTTACATCACCCGCCTGTGGAGTGAAGGCGACAGCATGCAGCTTACTATTTCCATGCCTGCCACAATTATGGAGTCCAATCTTCATGTCCGCGAGGACATCGGAAAAGTCTGCGTGACCCGGGGCCCCATCGTATATTGTCTGGAAGAAGCCGACAATGGTCCGGATCTGCACCGGATTTTCTTAGATCGGCAGACCGGGTTTTCAGCGAAATATGAAGCGGATCTGTTGGGCGGAGTTGTTTCGCTGAGCTGCATGGGACATTTCCTGACACCGGTAGGCGATGATTCTCAACTGTACAGAAAAGCCTCAGTCCCCGTTTACAGCCGCAAGCCCTTAAAATGGATTCCCTACTATGCATGGGCCAATCGCGATATCGGTGAAATGACCGTGTGGGTGCATGCCCGATAAATTCAGCACGGAACGAACAATATCATCTGACATAAAAATCCCGGCAGGCCCGCAGTACAGGGGCTTGCCGGGATTTTTCGCCTGCCAGGCAGTCTCGCCCCGTCAGGTGAAGCAGAAATCAGTCTGCTTATGGTCAGAATATTTTGTAAAGCTGTACCGGATTCAGCAGGCGGTAAAATGATGGACCTGACTTCCGCCGTCCTGATTCAGAGAATCGTCTTCTCCCGGACGGGGAGTGAGATTGAGCCCCGCATTCATCAGAAAGGCTCCGGAATACATCCTGCCGGTACTTTCGTCCCGATACATCTGTTCCGGGTCCAATCCCCGCATCCGAAGAATCAGGTAGGAGGTGGGACGCTTCCGCATGGTGACAACCGTCAGAAGAAATTCATTCCGGTCTTCACTTACGAATTCCCACGCACAGTAAAACCGGTTGTCCTCCGGTTTTACCAGACGGTAAAAATCGCCCTTTCGGATGACGGAAGAAAAGCGGTGATAGTCGGCAATCTGATTTCTTACCGCCGCCTTTTCCTCATCAGTAAGGATTCGGGGATCAAGCTCATATCCAAAGGTACCGCACATTGCCACAGCGCTGCGGGTTTCAATGGATGTGCGGGGGTTGTGGGACACATGGGCGCCGAAGGTGGAAATCGGATAGCACAGAGAGGTGCCGAACTGTATGGACAGCCTTTCGACGGCGTCAGTGTTGTCGCTGCACCAAATCTGGGGAGAGTAATAGAGCATGCCGGGGTCAAAGCGTCCGCCGCCCCCGCTGCAGTTTTCAAAAAGAATGTTCGGAAAGGCTTTGGTAAAACGGTCCATCAGTTCGTAGGTTCCCAAAACGAACCGGTGAAAAATTTCCTTTTGCCGTTCCGGGGAAAGCTGCAGGCTTCCGGCTTCGGTAATGTTGCGGTTGAAGTCCCATTTCAGATAGTCTACCTTGTTCCGGGACAGAAGGGAGTACATCTGGTCAAAAATGTTGTCCCGCACGTCCTGACGTGACATATCCAGAACGTACTGATTCCTGCCGATGGACTTTTCCCGGCCCTTTACCTGCAGGCACCAGTCCGGGTGTGCCCGGTACAGATCGCTGTCAGGGGAGATCATTTCCGGCTCATACCAGATGCCGAATTTCATTCCGGCGGCATTCACCCGTTCAATCAATGGGGAAAGCCCGCCGTGCAGCTTGTCTTCATTGACATACCAGTCGCCCAGGGAGCAGTTATCGCTGTTTCGCTTGCCAAACCAGCCGTCATCCATGACCAGCATATCAATTCCAAGCTTGGCTGCTTCCTGCGCAAATTCCACGAGCTTGTCATCGTCGAAATCAAAATAGGCCGCCTCCCAGCTGTTAATCAGAACGGGACGTTCGATGTCTCTCCATACGCTCCGGATCAGGTGACGCAGATAGAGATGATGAAAAGTTCTGCTCATCCCGCCCAGCCCATCCGCGCTGTAAACCATTACCATCTCGGGGGACTGAAAGATTTCGCCCGGCATCAAATGCCAGCCGAAATCACTGGGATTGATTCCTCCGATCAGCCGGGAGGTTCCCCTCGCGTCCACCTCTACCTCCATGGAGAAATTGCCGCTGTAAACCAGGTTAAAGCCGTATACTTCACCGGTTTCTTCCCCGGCGTCCAGTTTGGACAGGGCCAGAAAGGGGTTGTGCTGATGGCTGGAGGAGCCCCGCTTGCTTTGAATGGACTGGATTCCGTGGGCCAGCGGGTGCTGGGTCAGGGTGCGTTCTTTGTACCATTCTCCGTACAAGTGATTCATGCGGTAATCCATGTCCGGAAAATCCACACAGCAGCTGTAGACGCGCTCAATGTCCAGAGGCTGCTCTGATGCATTTTCCACCCGCACGCTTCTTGCCATAGCGCCATAACCATCAAATACGGTGTAAATCAACGTCACTTTGGCGCCGGTCACGGAATCCTCCGCAAAGAGTTCCAGAGTTTCGGCTTCCTCTTCGTCCGCATAAGTGGCGGGAAGCCCCGGCAGTTCGGGCTTTCCCCGATAAATTCTGTGGCCTGTATAACGGATGTCCGTGGAGGAATCGCCGTTGTTGTTGCGGATCTGCAGAGCGGACAGCCTGTAATCACCCGTTCCGTTGCAGGAATATTCCATGGGTGCCAAGTCCGGCGTAAAACCGGGATCCTGCACTGTGGGGCTGGAAGGGCAGAAAGAGGCGAAGGAGCCCCGGCCGGCAAGGCTCTTCAGAGCGTCAGCGTCGTTGGCGGATGACGGAAGAAGCCCTCCGTAATACAGATGCAGAAGGTAGTTTCCTTCAAATACTTCGATTACATAGCTGGACCCGGCGGTATCCAAAGTGAATAAATGGTTTTCTTCATCGAATCGAATGGGCATCAGGTCATCTCCTAAAGTCAGTTTTTTTAAGATACATGCTGAGGGTATCATTTATGGTAGCGACTGTCAAGAAAAAGCCGGAAAAAAGAAGACTTTTTACGGAAAACGCAGACAGCTCAAAACGGATGAATCATTCCTTTTTTGCCCATACTAAGCCTGGGCATCCTGTTCGGAAAAAGAAATTTTTTCAATGGGAATCGCTTCGTCGAGATCTGAAAACCAATATTTTGGCAAGTTCAAACCGGCAGGGATGTTCCGGTTTGGCGGAAAGGGATGGTCATACCATGCAGCTTACACAAAAGGAAACCAGCCTGCTCAAAGATCTGAAGGATCAGGAAAAGCTCTGTGTGGATAAATACACAAAGCATTCTTCCTGTGCGGTAGATCCGCAGCTGAAGAACCTGTTTTCCCAGATTGCACAGGTGGAGCAACAGCATCTGGACACCATTACCCAGATGGAAAGCGGAACCGTTCCGCAGCCGGGCGGCGGCTCCGGAAATCAGCCGACCTTCACCGCAGTTTACGCTGCGGCGGACACTCCTGACAAGCAAACGGACAGCTATTTATGCAGCGATGTGCTGTCCACCGAAAAGCATGCTTCCCACCTTTACGACACCTGTATCTTTGAATTCAAAGACGAAAATCTGCGTACCACTTTAAACCATATTCAAAAGGAAGAACAAAACCACGGAAAAATGATTTACGACTATATGTCTGTAAACGGAATGTATTCCTGAATCAAATGGAAAAAGCAGGAAAGCAGCGGCCCTTGGTGCTTCGAAAAAAAACAGGAAGAGAACCGGCAGAATTCTGCCGGTTCTCTTCCTGTTTTGCTGTAAGAAAAAATGGCAGCGTGTTTCTTTAGCTGTTTGCCACAGAGTACAGATAGCTGCTAAGCTCGTTTAAAGCTTCGGTAAGGCGGACCGTTTTTTCGGGATCAATATTTGCGGCACGGAACACTTTTGAAGGAACGTCTTTTACCTGTTCCTTTAATTTTTGTCCGTCCTCCGTTAAACGGATTATCACTGTTCTTTCATCTTCGGAACTTCGTGCCCGCTCAATATAGGACAGGGATTCCAGCTTTTTCAGAAGCGGGGTCAGCGTTCCGGAATCCAGTGTCAGACGCTCACCGATTTCCTTAACGGTTCTGCCGTCCTTTTCCCAAAGCGCAATCATCGTAATATAACCCGTGTAGGTGAGATGGTATGGTTCCAGAAATGGTTTGTAGCGCCGTATGATTTCCTTGGAACTGATATACAGCGCAAAGCAAAGCTGACAGTCCAGTTTCAATGAGTCCATGGGGGCCGTACGATTCTTTTGAGGGGAAGCGGTATCCATTTTTTTGCTTGCCATTTTTTTTCACCGTTTCTTATATTAGATTGTATAATTATATCAAATCTATTTGTGCATGTCAACGAATTTCGAGAAGCGAAATTGGGCAGTATTGACATTTGAATAAAAATAGGATAAAACTTAATTGTGTAAAACTATTTTGATTTGCTGGGAGTATCGCAAAGCAGCCGGACAGATCTTGCGTGGAGGGATTGTACTACATGCCCATGACAGCGACTGACAGGAAAAGAAAATGGATTCGAGCGGCTGATGTGATCTTCAGCGTAAAATATATTATTCCAGCGGTTCTTGTGTTTTTTTTGATGCTGTACGTTTACAGTTTGTCCGGATGCACAGCAGATTTGGACATGATGGCCCGCACTTTGACTGCCGACTCGCCTCTTGAGGTTGCCCAGAGAAATGACGGAAGCACACTGATCAATAATTCAGCCACTTCGGTTTTCTGTATTTCCCCGGACGGCACACTGCGGTATCGGATTGAGGCCGGAAAAAACAACCAGCTGACAGGGATGACCATTGACGGCGAAGATCATCTCTATTTATATCTTTCGGAAAACAGCTCTTCCGGAATTCTCCGGGATCGCATCTGCATGTATGATACGGACGGAAAGTTTTTAAAAACTCTTTATACAATCGACTATGTCGGCGAGAAACAACTGGGCGAGCAAACAGTGCGTACCTCCCCTCTGCATATTGAAGACAATACACTTTTTTTTACCCGGTATTTTACCTATAAAACGCAGCTTTATCAGATTGATCTGAACACCGGGGAGCTGCGGCTGAATGGGACGCTGGACAGCGAGACCCCTTTTTTGTACAGTGATGTGGAGGGGCATCCGGACGGCGTCTATTATTACGCCAAAATTACAAGCGAACTTGGCGTGGGCCGGATTGGGGAGGGCCAGTCGGTTCTTTATAAAGGAAATTACAGAATTAAGGATAACAGCGGATTCCGCCCGTTGTATATCCGGTCTGCCGGAGAAAAAGTTTATACGTATGATTATTGGAGCGCCAGTATTTATCAGGTGGCTGACGGTGCTCTCATCCGGCCGGATTGGCAGGGGCAGGTTGCGGCAAGTGAAAACGTTTATGAATTGAGCACGGTCGGAGATACCGTTTTCGGAATTTCAGACGGCATTCCCTGGATGGAAAAGGGCAATACCGTCACAGAACTTCCCGTACAGGCGGCAATTCCTTTTTCTATGGCAATCGGAGAGGCTGCACTCCGCGTTGCGAGGGCCTGTTCGCTTCCGGTCATGACAGCTGTGACGGTTTATGTGCTGTTCAGCGTTGCGTGGCTGATTTTGGTTCGCGGAAGAAAAATTGCGTGGAAACTCCTTGTCTGCGAATTTATTCTGTCCGCGGGATTGCTGGTTTTGGTGTATTTCGGAATTTATAATAAATACCAAAATTACATTACGCAAAACATCAACTTTCTCGAAGAAAAGGCCGGTCTTACCGCACAGCTTCTTTCCGGCGGGGATATTTCCGAAATTACCGGCAGTGAGGACATTGCTTCCGATGCATACAACAGACTCAGTAACCTTCTCATTGCCAATTATTCTTTATACGAAACGGAAGCGGATACGGCCGCTGTGTTGGTTGCTCCCAGTCAGGCGGCCGAAAATTACTGCATTATTGCCTCAAACCGGGGCTATGGCGATATCATGGGAAACTCGGCGCCGCTGACGGAGCTCATTTCCGATACCCGTGGGGAAGGCGGCTCAAGCTATTCCAAGGATGAGGAAAAAATCATCGCCTATGCAGCGGTTCGGGATGAGCGGAATGAGATTGTAGGGTATCTGTGCCTGTATACCACCACAGCAAATGTGCGGCATGATTTTACGTCTCTCTGGTCTCCCTATACGCTGATCGGATATTCGCTCCTTCTGTCCCTGTTTTTTATCGTATCGACCATTTTTCTGACACGAAAGCTGAAACGGGTCACTGCGGGCATCAATCAGATCTCCAACGGCAACTTCACTTTGAAGCTGCCCGGAACCTCCCGGGACGAGCTTGGCGCGCTGATTGGATGCGTCAATCATTTGAGCGAGAATATCAAAAGCCTGATTGCTGAAAAAGTTGAGCTGACCGAGGAAGTCCGAAAAAGCCAGTATGAAGTTTTGAGCACCCTGGCCGGCATTGTCGAAAACAAGTCGGGTCAGACAGCGGCTCACGTTGCGCGGGTTTCCAAATGCGTCAGAGTTCTGGCTTACCATTTGGGATATACCGGTGTGCAGCTGGAGTATATTGCCATTGCATCCATGCTTCATGATGTTGGGAAGCTGTTTGTACCGCCGGAAATTCTGGAAAAGCCGGGCAAGCTGACACCTGAGGAATTTGAAGTGGTCAAGCGCCATGTCACAGACGGAGAAACCCTGCTTCACAATGTTCCCGGCCCGATCATGGAGTATGCCAGAAATATTGCGCTGGAGCATCATGAAAAGTGGGACGGAACCGGGTATGTGCTTGGGAAAAAGGGGTACGAAATAAAGAAAGAAGCCCGCATCACCGCTGTAGCCGATGTATTCGACGCGCTGATCAGCAAGCGGCCGTATAAGGCTCCCTTCTCTAAGGATCAGGTGTTTAAGATTATCACGGAAGACAGCGGAAAACATTTTGATCCCGAGGTCGTTGCCGTGTTCCAAAGCTGTTTTGCGGAGCTTTGCGCCATTATCGCCGAGAATCCGGATGAATCATGAGATTGAGGAGTACATAATGAGCAAAATGAAACTTGATTTTACAAAGAGGGAAGCGGAAGACCTCCTGCAAACCATGAGATCGGAAAACGATATGGCCCGATTGGTGGACCCTCAAAACCAGCAGGTTCTGAACCCGATGCCCGGAGAAGACGGCGATGCTGTGTGCAGCAAAGTTTGGGGGATATGCGACCGCTGCGAAAACTGTACTTCTCTGCGGGCGCTGCAGAGCCGCAGCAAGGCCTACAAGATGGAGCTCTGCGACGGAAAGGTGTACTGGGTGGTTTCCCGCTATTTGTCCGTGGACGGGAGTCCCTGCATCATGGAGCTCATCAACAATGTGACGAATAACCTTGTAATGGACAGCAACCAACAGGATGAGGTAAGCGAGCTGATTTATCACTACAATCATCTGCTGATTACCGATCCTCTTACCGGCCTTTATAACCGCCGCTTTCTGGACGAATATTTTCTGCCCTCACTGAATTGCTGCCGTGATGAGCAAACGGTCGTCAATCTTGCCATGCTGGATCTGGACAACTTCAAGCAGGTGAACGATGCGTACGGGCATCAGGCGGGAGATGTCCTCCTGAAGGACGTTTCGGGCTACTGGAAACGCTGCTTCGATTCCAGAAAGAAAGGAAAGGAACGCCTTGTCCTCCGCTACGGGGGAGACGAAATTCTGATTATCGCCAACGGGATTACGAAAGAAAATTTTCAAAGCCAGCTGGAAGAATATTATCTTCAAATGCGGAAAGTCTGCTACAGCACACCCAAGGTGCAGATTCCGTTCAGCCTCACATTCGGAATTGCTTCAAGCTCGGAGTTTGAGCCTCCCATATCCTGGGAGAAACTGTTCAATCTTGCGGATCAGCGGATGTATCGGGCGAAAAGCCAAAAAAAGAATTTCTAGAATTTTGCGGGGTGTGACGTTATGGAGAGGGAAAGACAGCTTGTTCTGGTAGTAGAAGATCAGAAGGTCAACAGGGAGATACTCCGCCATATTCTCCAGCCTGAATATGATGTGATTGAGGCTGAGAACGGGGAAAAGGCGCTTTCACTTTTAAAACAGACCAGCGGCATTTCCGCAGTGCTTCTCGACATTGTGATGCCGGTAATGGACGGCTATGCCTTTCTGCGTGCCATGAACGGGCCGCAGCTCTTGTCCCTGCCGGTGATTGCAGTGACAGCTACAAAGGATGCCGCAGCGGAACAAAAGGCGCTGGATTTGGGCGCTTGGGATTTTATTTCCAAGCCTTATGAGCCGAAGGTGCTGATGACCCGGCTGAAAAACGTGATTATTCGCAGCCAATTTTATCTCATGAATAAGATGAAGCATGTTTACGAGCATGATCCTCTGACAGATTTATATGAAAGGTCCCATTTTTTTACACAGACCCGAAAACTGCTGGATAAATATCCGGATCAAAAGTTTTCGCTTCTCCGTTTTGACATTGATAATTTTCATTTGCTCAATTCATTCTGGGGCGAGGAAGAGGGAAACCGTTTCCTCCGTTTTATTGCGGATGGCATCCGCCGTGTGGCACAGCTGACGTCCCCGTCTGTCTACGGACGGATCAGCGCAGATACTTTTTGCATGTGTATTCCCTATGATTTTGAGTTTATCAGGAAATATGCGGAGCTGGTACGGGGAGAACTGGCAGGGTACAACCGAAATTATCTGATTAAGCCCTCTATAGGAATTTACATCATTGACGATCCTTCGCAAAAAATTGAGATCATGTATGAATGGGCCACGCTGGCCGCGCTGGAATGCAAAAACAAGTATGAGACCTGCATCAGCTTTTATAAGCCGGAGCTGAGCTGGAATGTGGTTCAGGAGCAGAGCATCGTCCATGAAATGCAGGAGGCTCTGGATACAGAGCAGTTTCTGGTATATTTTCAGCCGAAATATAACCTTGAGACAGAGCAGCCCTACGGGGCGGAGGCACTGATCCGCTGGCGGCATCCCGAAAAGGGACTCATATCTCCCGGCGTGTTCATACCGGTATTCGAGCGCAACGGGTTTATCGGAAAAATTGACCGGTATATGTGGGAGAAGGTATGCCAGCTTCTTCGCAAATGGAGTGATGAGGGCAAAAATCCTGCCCCAATTTCGGTCAATGTCTCCAGAGTGAATATGTATAACCCGAATCTTGTGGGGGTGCTGACAAAGCTGGTTCAAAAGTATGGGATAGACCCCCGTCTGCTGAGCCTGGAATTGACGGAAAGCGCCTATATGGATGATCCGGAACTGATGAAAAAAACCGTGATTTCCCTCCAGAATGCGGGATTTACTGTAATGATGGATGATTTCGGCAGCGGCTATTCCTCCCTCAACACTCTGAAGAACATTCCGTTCAATATGCTCAAAATCGATATGAATTTTCTTTCTGCAGAACCTTCTGAGGGCCGGGATGAATGCATTTTGGCGTCCGTAATCCGTATGGCAGGCTGGCTTGGGCTTCCTGTTATTATGGAGGGGGTCGAAACGCCGGAACAGGTCAGCTTTTTAAAGAGCATCGGATGCGGATATGTTCAGGGATACTATTTTGCAAAACCCATGCCGGTATCGGATTATGAAGCGCTTTTGGCCAGCACAATGCAGCACTCTGTGAAGTCCAAATCGGAAAACCATGACATTCTGTTTCAGGCCCTCTGGACAAACAGCGCTCAGATGGATCTGTTTTTCAGAAACCTGAAAAGGCCTGCGGCGGCGTATGAATTTGAGGGCGGAAGCTTTCATGCCCTTCGGGTCAACACCGAATTCAGCAAAATTTTCGGATATGGAACAATTTCTGCAGACAACACCGAAAAGATGCGTGAACTTCTTCTGAAAGAGGACTTTGAACAGGTTTCGGCGGCGTTTCAGGGCGCGGCCGAAACAGGAGAGGAATCCGACTGCTCTTTTTCTGTTCCTTCCCTGAACAACGGGCGGAAGATCCAAATGAAGCTGCAGTATTGGGGAAAGAATGAAAAGTCTGCAATTCTGTTCGCCCTGTTTTCTGTTCCGTCTGAGCAGCTGCCCAGAGGGAACCTTTCTTAATCCCAAACCCCGGACAGCCCGAAATTGAAGTCGCCGGCATGGCGGAAAGGCGGAAGATAAAGATGCAGAATACCTTACAGTTTTTAAAAGATTACGGGTGCGATATGGACGGTGCGCTGGGACGTACCCTGAACGACGAAGATTTTCTTCTTCGCTGTATCCGAGGAGCGCTGGAGGAATCTGAATTTGAAGAACTGGGAAATGCATTGGAATGCGGGAATGTGAAGGCATCGTTCGAGTATGCGCATGCGCTGAAGGGCGTGATCGCCAATGTGGGCTTGACGCCTCTTTACAACTGCGTCTCCCGGATGGTGGAGACACTGCGTGCAGGAAAGACAGATCATTTGGAGGAAGAATATTCCCGACTGCTGAAGGCCCGGAAGGAGTTGCAGCAGATTTTGAACACTGTTTCTGACTGAACCGGAATGTAACTCTGCGGGCAGCACTGCGTATATTGCGGGAAATTTTACTGAAGGCCGGAAAAGTTTGTGACGTTGGGGTGAACGTATGAACGAACGGAATACCAAAAAAATTTTTTCTGACAGTGAAAATACGCTTTTGCAGGATGTAGTCAGCAGCATCCCGGTGGGAATCTGTGTGTTTCAGAGGCGGGAGGACAGGATGCAGTGCGTTTCTGTCAATGCCTGCTATGCCGGAATGGTGGGTGCAGAGGAAAAAGATCTGATTGGGGAAGAGATGGAGAGTTCATTTTCCCGTGTACATCCCGATGACTTGGAACGGTTCCGCAAGGAAATGGTAGCCCCTCTGGACAAAATCGGGCAGTCCGGTGGGACATACCGTATTTACAACCGGAAAGATCAGAGATACTATTGGCGTCATCTGGATGTGAGGCTGATTCCCCGCGCAGACGGAAACTATGATGTGTGCTTTGCCTGCAGCAGTGTGGGGGAGCCCGCTGCAACGGCCGATCAGAACCAGCAGACGCCGCAGTCCATTGTTCAGCAGGTTCCGGGCGGTGTGTTCGTCTACTCCGCGGAGGAGGATGAACAATTTTCCTTTGTGAGCCCCAACATGCTGGCCATGCTTGGCTATACCCGGGAGGAGTTTGACCAAAAATTTCACGGCCGGTTTTCTCAGATGATTTATCGGGAGGACCGGGAGCGGGTGCTAAAGGAAATCTGGAGCCAGATTAAGTCAGGCCCCTTTGATACCTGTTGCTATCGGATCGAAAAAAAGGACGGCTCCCTTGTGTGGGTTCATGACGAAGGGCATATTGTGGCCGATTCCGACGGCAGACGGTCATTTTATGTAGTCATCGTGGATATTACCTCCTCAGTTCTGGCCAGCAACGATCTGCGCAGTCAGAACAATGAGTTCAAACGGCTGATTGACAGCATTCCCGTAAGTATTGTGGTTTACAGGCAGCACGAGAACAGAATCCGCATCGCCGGAGTAAACGGCTATTTAAACAAGGTCTTCAAAGAAACGGCCAACTCTCTTTTGTCCATGACAGAGCAGGAGATTCTGAATCTGATTCATCCGGAAGACAGGGAAATGGTCATACGCTTTTTCAGCCTTCTGTTTACAACCGACCATGTAATATCTGAGTTGACCTACCGTACCACTGTGAACGTTGCGGATCGCTATCAGTGGTATCATTGCAGTGCGGTTCAGATCCCAGATTCGGACGGCTCCCGTCTGGTTTATGCGGTCTATACGGATGCCACCTATCAGAAGGTGAAAGAGGAAAGCTTTAATCGTATGATTGAGGAACTGCTGAATGCAAATCCGGCCGCGCTGTGTACGTTCCGCCTGAACCTGACCCAAAATCTGTGCAGCAACGGATACGGTGCCTCCGCATATATTCGCCAGCTGCTGAACGCCCGGACGGCGGACGAGCTTTTGGAAAAGGTCGCCATGATTATCACCGAAAAAGGTGAGGCGGAAAAATTCCGTCGGAACTACAGCCGCAGCAGACTGATGGAAAGCTTCCAAAAGGGCAAGGAACGTGTTTCCGTGACCTATCACCGGATGACGGATAACGGAGAGTCTCACTGGGTAACCACCAATTTTCACATTCTCAGGAATCCCTATACCGACGATCTGGAAGCAATCGTCTATTCTGTGGATTCCGATCATGCCCGCAAGGAAGAAGAGATTGTTTCTGTCATTACCGGAGAAGAATATGATTATATCGGTCTGATTGATACCGGCACCGACCAGATCAGCTTTTACTATTTTTCCTCGGAAAATGATCTCTCTCAAAGCTCCATTCCGAAGACGTATACGGAAATGATCCGCCTTCTGAGTGAAAGAACCCTTTCCGCACCGGAAAAGGAAGAGTACCTCGACAATATGAAAACGGAGAATCTGCTGAAGGAATTGTCGGACAGTCCTGTTTATACCTATGCCTATACCTGCCTGAACAAGAGCGGAGAAAGCCGCAGAAAGCAGGTGAGCTTTCGTTATCTGGAACCCGGGCACAAGGAGATCATGTTCTCGCGCAGTGACATTACGGATGTTTTCCGGCGAGAGGAAGCCACTTTGGAAAAATTGCGGGAGGCGCTTTTGTGTGCCCAGAAGGCCAATGAAATGAAATCGGATTTTCTGGGAAATGTAAGCCACGATATGCGGACGCCCCTGAATGCCATCCTGGGCTATAACAATCTGGCCGCCCAGAGCGGTGATTTGTCCGAAATCAAGGGCTATCTTCAAAAAATCGAATCGGCGGGGAGTACACTCCTTTCTCTCATCAACGATACTCTGGATCTGCAGAAAATTGAAACCGGTTCCGTGGAGCTGAAACCGGAACCCTACAACTGCGGGGATGTGATCCGGGATGTGGTCACCTCTGTCCGTCCCCTTATGGAAAAAAAGAATATCCGGTTTGTTCTTGACAACAGTCGTGCAGTGATGGCCACAATCAATGTGGACATTACCCGGATCAAACAAATCTTTATCAATCTGCTTTCCAATGCCATCAAATTTACACCCGAGGGCGGCAGAATTGATCTGGTCATTGAGTGCGTAAAGTTTGAGCCCCGGTGTGTCCATGACCGGATTATCATACGGGATAACGGCATTGGGATGAGCCAAAGCTTCCAGGAAAAGATGTTTGAGCCTTTTGCACAGGAAAGAACAAAGAAAACCGCCCAGATCAGCGGATCTGGGCTTGGCCTTCCGATTGTGAAGCGACTGGTGGATCTGATGGGCGGAACGATAGAAGTAAAAAGCGAGCTGGGAAAGGGAACGGAATTCACCATCTGTCTGGATTTTGAGCGGATGGATGACATTCTTCCGAAGGCTTCGAGAGAAGCGGGGGAAAACCCGGATATTGCGGGTGTAAAAATTCTGCTTTGCGAAGATAATGAGATGAACTCCGAAATTGCCGGAAAAATTCTTACCATGAACGGCGCACTTGTCACTGCCGCCTCTGATGGATTGGAAGGTTTCCAAAAATTCGCCGGGGCCAAGCCGGGCGAATTTGATATCGTTCTGATGGATATCCGGATGCCCAACATGGATGGCTATGCTGCGACTCGAAAAATCAGAAATTCCGGGCTTCCCGGGGCTTCCACCATCCCCGTTATCGCCATGTCGGCGGACGCCTACGCAAGCGATGTGGAGAAAGCCCTTGCGTGCGGTATGAACGGCCATATTTCAAAGCCGATTGATCCCAATAAGCTGATGAAGGAAATCGCTCATGCAGTGGGGCAGAACACCGCTGCGGCAGACAAAACTCTCAAGTAAGCCGGGCAGTTGATGTGGCCGGACGGTTGGCTTCTGAAAGGAAAACGGTAATTGATGAATGAGAAAAATGCAAAACAGAACAGCGGAATGAAAAAGATCGTGCTGCGGCTTACCGGCGGGCTCATCCTTTGCCTTGGCGTGATTTTTCTTCTGTTTTACGGACTGACTCAGCAGTACCGGCATAGCAGCGCGTTCAGCAGCGCATTTCATCTCATAGAGATCAACCGTCAGGGAAAAACCAACATTGAGTCGTTCCTCCTCAAGGATAAGAGCGCGGCGCTGAGCCTTGCGCGGGAAATGGAGACCGGTTCTGTCTCCACAGAAGAAGAACTGGTTTCCGCCATGAAGTTTTTCATGGAGACGTGGAATGAGGACGATATCTATGTCTATACCCAAAGGGGGCAGTGCTTCAACAGCGAACGGGTGGTTCAAAACAATGGGGAAGCCTCAAGAATCGCTTCGGAAACCGTGCAGAAGGGGGAATCCTTCAACATCGTTAAATCACAGATTGAGTATGCTGTGGCAGTCAACACGAAACTGCAGTTTCAGGGATCGGGAATTGCGGCAATTTCTGTGGTACACAATCTGGATACCCTGATTGAGGATATCGGTCTGCGGTCATTTGACGGGCGAGGTGAGATCTACCTGACCCGTCAGAATGGCGTTACCGTATGCCATTCGCAGAGCGAGAGCGCGAAGTTTCGCTACAATTTGCTGTCCGTGCTGACGCAGGGGAGCCTTCAGGAGCTCAAAGGATCCGGAATGACGATAGAGGAAAGCATGGCTGCTGGTCAGGAAGATGCTTTTCTGTATGATACGAAAAATGGGGAGCCACGGTATGTAGTGCTTACACCCGTCCATTTTATGGGGGAGACGCTGTACCTGTTTAACCTTGTTCCGCAGCAGGCGGTCAATCAGACAATGGACGAATATACGCGGAATATTTCTTTGCTTTCCGGGGCGGTAATTTTTCTGACCGTGTTTCTTTTCGCATTGTTTTTTCTTCTGTACTACAGGAGATCGCGCCGCTTTGACGCGGATCTGGAGTCCCGGGAAAGACTGTTTGATCTCCTTGTTTCCGAAACGCACAATGCTTTTATGCTGCTGTATGAGGGAAACAAAAAGCCGGCCTATATTTCATCCAATTTAAAACGGCTGCTCCAGAAAGAAGATCTGTTGATCCGGGAATGTGGCGGCAAATACTGCCTTTCGGGAAATATCATCGACAGCAATGACAAGAGCATTTCACAGATCAATGCGGCACTGAGCTCATGGAACGGGGAAAAGGAGTTTGACAGCGGATATCTTCCCTATGAGATAGACCACGAAGAACGATACTTCCGTTTAAGCCTTCATCCTGCCTTTTCCCAGAAGGGAGAATTCGTTGGAATTGTGCAGGACCTGACGCCTGAATACCATCGGGAAGAAAGCCTGCGGGAAGCCTTGAAGCTGGCTGACAGCGCAAACCGTGCAAAAACGCAGTTTCTCTCCAGCATTTCCCATGATATTCGTACCCCTTTAAACGCAATTATCAATATGACACGCTTTTTACAGGAGAGTCCTGATGACAGGGAGGAGACTGTGCGGGATCTTGCGGTGATTCGGCAGTCTTCCGAACATCTTCTCTGTCTGATTAACGATGTGCTGGATATGTCCCGAATCGAGAGCGGCAAGCTTTCCTTTGCCAATGCCGAGTTCCGTATGGAGACGGTATTGAATGAAGTATGCGGGATCATCCGGCCGCTGTGCAGCGCAAAATCGCTGCACTTTTTCAGCGAGCCGGTTCTGATACGGCATTCATGCCTTGTCGGAGACGCTCTGCGGCTGAACCAGATTCTCATCAACATTCTGAACAATGCAGTGAAGTTTACTCCCCCGGACGGAACCGTGCGGCTGGAAGTGACTGAACTTGCGGCAATCAAATCGGAAGAAATCCCGTTCCGCTTCACCATCAAAGATACGGGAATGGGAATCCCTCCCGATAAAGTGAACAGCATCTTTGATCCTTTTTCCCGTGTGGAAAACGAAATTGTACATGAAACAGAGGGAACCGGACTGGGACTTGCCATTACCAAACGGTTTGTGGATGCTCTGGGAGGGACGATCAAAGTCGAAAGCACCCTAGGACAGGGAAGCATTTTTACAGTGGAGCTCATTTACAAAGTATCGGATACCCGCCCTGCGGATGCTGAAGTCCGAAACGGCCTGCCGATCGCCAGACGGTTTGACGGTATGCGGGCCCTGCTTGCAGAAGATAACGAAATCAATACAATCATTGCCGTCAGAATTCTTTCAGAATGGGGGTTCGCTGTAGAATCGGCAAAAGACGGACGGGAGGCGCTTCATCTGTTCCTGTCCCATCCGGAAGGGTATTATTCAATTGTTTATATGGATATTCAGATGCCTGAAATGAATGGATACGAGGCGTCATTGGCAATCCGCCAATCCGGAAGAAAGGATGCCTCCACAGTTCCCATTGTAGCAATGACTGCCAACGCTTTTGCAGAGGATGTGGAACGGGCACGTGTGGTAGGAATGAATGCACATATTGCCAAGCCCCTCAATTTGGAAGAATTAAACAGAATCACGGGAAAATTGATTCGGGACGGGGAGTAAACCGGATAGGAAATCCATGCTTCGTTTCGTGCCTCTGCCGTGCATCGGCCAGGGGCGGATGCACAGCAGGAGAACTTTCCGGGCGAACAGAGAGGCTGTGGTGGAAATTCCACCGCAGCCTCTGCAGTTATGCCTGAAATGCTACTCCGCCGTGCACCGCACCGGGGTATAGCCTGCTTCAGTCACCGCGTCCATCAGCAACTGATCGCTTACCTCGCCGGTCAGCGTCACGATCGCCTTCTTTTCCTCCAGACTGACCTCGGCGGATGACACACCGTCCAAGGCGGCAAGAGCTTTCTGAACGTGGGCCTGACAATGGCCGCACATCATTCCGTTCACATAAATTGTTTTCTTCATAGGAAATTCCTCCGTTTTCTCCGGCATTGCCGCCGGTGGCTGTTCTGATAATCCGGGTAAAAAGTCCGGCATTGGAATTGCTTTTCGATGAATGTCCGCTTTGGCGGAATGAACATGAAAGAGGTTCAGCCGCAGCGCGTTGATTACGACGCAAAAGCTGGAAAGGCTCATGGCTGCGGCCCCGAACATGGGGTTGAGCTGCAGCCCGAACAGGGGAATCAGCGCGCCGGCCGCCAGCGGGATGCCGATACAGTTATAGAAAAAAGCCCAGAACAGGTTTTCATGTATGTTGCGGAGAACCTGCCGCGAAAGCCGGATGGCCGCCGGGACATCCAGCAGATTGGACTTCATTAAAACCACATCAGCCGCGTCCAGCGCTACGTCGGCACCCGCACCGATGGCAATTCCCGTGTCCGCACGGGTCAGTGCGGGGGCGTCGTTGATCCCATCGCCCACCATTGCCACCTTGCCATGCTCTGCAAGCTGCCGAACAACGGCTTCCTTCCCGTTGGGAAGCACGTCTGATACCACGCTGTCCAGTCCTACCTGACGGCTGATAGCCGCGGCAGTGCGGTGGTTGTCGCCGGTGAGCATAACGACCTGAATTCCCATGCTCTTCAGTTCACGGATGGCCTGTGCGCTGTCCGGTTTTACCACATCCGCAACCGCAATGATGCCCAGCAGACGCTCCTCTAAAGCAAAGTAAAGGGGAGTTTTTCCTTCTTCGGCCAATGCATCGCCCTGCCTTTGCATGGAGCCGGTGAGCAGACCTTTTTCCGCCATCAGGGCAGCGTTTCCGCCCACTGCCGTTTTTCCGCGGATGCTGCTCCTCACGCCGTGGCCGGGCAGGGCGGAAAAATCCCCGGACGGTTCAAAAGACAACTGCAATTCCAGCGCTTTTGTCCGGATGGCGTGGGCCAGAGGGTGCTCGCTTTTGGCTTCCAGTGCAGCCGCAACTGCCAGCAGTTCCGTTTCGCTGACGCCGGGAGCGGGGAGAAGATTGGTGACCTGTGGCTTACCTTCTGTTACGGTCCCGGTCTTGTCCAGCACCACAAACTGCGTTTTTCCCGTCGCCTCCAGTGCGGCGGCATTTTTAAATAAGACGCCGCTTTTGGCGCCCACGCCGCTGCCTACCATAATAGCTACCGGCGTCGCCAAACCCAGAGCGCAGGGACAGCTGATGACCAACACGCTGATGGCCCGGGCAAGGGCAAAACCGAAAGATTCTCCCGCAATCATCCATACGATTCCGGAGATCAGGGCAATGACGATCACTGCGGGGACAAACACGCCGGAAACCCGGTCCGCCACTTTGGCAATGGGCGCTTTTGTGGATGCCGCATTTTCCACCATGTCAATGATGCGGCTTAATGTTGTGTCGGCCCCGACCCGTGTGGCAGTGCAGGTGAGAAAGCCGTGCTGATTCAGTGTTGCCGCGCTGACCATGCTGCCGGGGCCTTTGTCGGCAGGCATGCTTTCTCCGGTCAGCGCCGCCTCATTGACCGCACTTTCTCCCGAGACCACCTGCCCGTCCACGGGGATGCTCTCTCCGGGACGCACCACAAAGGTGTCGCCGACAAGGACTTCTTCCGCAGGAATGGTGCTTTCGGCGCCGTCACGAATGACGTGGGCAGTCTGGGGTGCCAGATCCATCAAGCTTTTAATGGCGTTGGTGGTTTTTCCCTTGCTGTATGCCTCCAGCATTTTTCCCAGGGTAATCAGAGTCAGAATCATGCCGGCAGATTCAAAATAAAGCTCATGCAGATAGTGTGCCGAATGATTTTCTCCGCTCATAAGGAACACAACCGCTGTGCTGTATGCGAAAGCGGCGCCGCTTCCCATTGCCACCAGTGTATCCATATTTGGGGAGCCATGGCGGAGACTTTGAAACCCGCTGATGAAAAAACGCTGGTTGATCACCAGAATAAGCCCGCTTACCAGCAGCTGATAAAGGCCGATGGCAACCGGATTCTCCGCCAGCGCCTGCGGAACCGGCCAGCCCCACATCAGGTGGCCCATGGACACATACATCAGAGGCAAAAGCAGGAAGAGAGACGCAATCAGCCTTCGCAAAAGCTTGGGCGTTTCCGAGTCGGTGAGCGCCTCCCGGGAGACGGACTTTTTTTCTCCCGTGCTGCCGTCCCGGGGAACTGCACCATAACCCGCGGCCGCCACTGCGCCGCAGATTCCCTGTTCGGTGGCGGGGCTGTCAAATTCGACCCCCATTGTGTTGGTCAGCAAGCTGACGGAAACCTCTTTTACGCCCGGCAGAGAGGAAACCGCTTTTTCCACATGGGCACTGCAGGAGGCACAGGTCATACCTGTGACGTCAAATGTTTTTTTATTCATACAAATTGGAAATTCCTTTCAAACCGCAATCCGTTTATTTCAGCTTCTTTATCAGCTCCACAGCTTCCTCTATAATCTGCAGGTTGCCCTGCTGAATTTCCTCCACCATGCAGCTTTCCATGTGTTCCTGTAAAATGAGATAACCGAAATTCCGCAATGCGCTTTCCACCGCCGCAATTTGCACCAGAATATCGCCGCAGTAGCGGTTGTCGTCAATCATGCTTTTGATGCCGTTCAATTGGCCTGTCATCCGGTTCAGCCGGTTTTGCAGCAGACGTACGGATTCCTCATTCCTTGGGGTATGCTTGTGCCGGCAATGGGGGCATTCGGCACAAGCTTTGTCTTTCTCTTCCGGGTAGTTCATTTGTTTCTCCTTTGTGATACCCATATGGGGTATTTTTCTTAAGATAATTATATACCCCATATGGGTATCTGTCAAGCGGCTTTTTTAAAAGTTCCTTCAGGGTCAGGAAAGAGAGAGGGAAGGCCGGTAAAGCTTTAGCCAGTCATTGATCTGCAGAATGTAAGCCATTAGCTGTGGGGCGGCCATGAGCTGGCCAAACCAAGGCTTCCCGTATTCCGCCGGCTCTTCCAGAAAAAGACGTGTTTTTTGGGAGTCGAGAAAAAGGTGGGCAGGCTGTGAGGAATCGTTCAGAAGTTCACGAAGTGCCTGCTTGAGCAGGTTTTCGTAGTTGGGATTGTAGGTCTTGGGGTAAGGGCTTTTTTTGCGGTGAAGAAGCTCGCGGGGGAGAAGATCACCGCAGGCATCTCGAAGAAGTGCTTTTTCCGTACCGTTTTGGTATTTCATTTCCCACGGCACATTAAATACGTATTCTATGATTCGGTGATCGGCAAAGGGAACCCGCGCCTCCAGTCCGGAATACATGCTGGTACGGTCCATCCGGTCCAGAAGTGTCTGCATAAACCACTTAATATTCAAGTAGCCAATTTCTCTGCGTTTGGCGTCGGAGGGGGATTCTCCTTCCAACCGGGGAACGGACCGAAGAGAGCTTTCATATCGGGCGGCGGCATATTCCTCAAGATTCAGCCTGCGGATGAACTCATCCTTGAGCAGGCACTGCCGGACGGCAAGGTTCTTCGACCAGGGAAATCCGTATCCCATCAGCAGATCCTCCCGGTAAAACCAGGGATAGCCGCCGAATATTTCGTCGGCGCATTCGGCGGTGAGGACGACAGTGTTTTTCTCTTTGACCAGCTTGCAGAAATACAGCAGGGAAGCGTCCACATCCGCCATTCCCGGCAGGTCTTTTGCCCTCATGGCAGCTGGGAGAAGCTGAATCAAAGATGTTTCGTCGCATTCTAAATAAGTATGGTTGAGCGGGAGGTGCTTCAACATAATGTCCACATAGGGGCGATCCCGTTCGGGTTGGAAGGAGTTGGACTGAAAGTGTTTGTCATTGCCTGTAAAATCGAAGGAAAAGGTGTTCAGCTCAGCCCCCGCACGGCTCATGAAGTCTGACGCCACAGCGGTGACAATGCTGGAGTCAATACCGCCGGAAAGAAAGCTGCATACCGGAACGTCGGAGATCATCTGCCGTGTAATGGCATCACGGACAAGAAACGAGGTGGTTTCTACGGTTTTTTCATAGCTGTCGGTGTGAGGGCGGCTGACCAAATCCCAATACCGGTATTCTCTCATACCATTACGATCAAAGAGTGCGCAGCAGCCGGATTGTATTTCATGAATTCCTTTAAAAACGCCGCATCCTCCGGTACGGGCGGGGCCTATGCCGAAGATTTCACGGAAGCTCTCCAGATCCGCTTCCGGATGAATCAAAGGATGACAAAACAATGCCTTGATTTCTGAACCGAAGACAAGGGTGTTGTCCTTTATCGCGTAAAAAAGGGGCTTGACACCCACACGGTCGCGGCACAAAAAGAGCTGCTGCTTTTCGCTGTCCCATATAGCAAAGGCAAAAATACCGTTGAACAGTTTCACGCAGTCAGCCCCATAATGCATATAGGCATAGAGGATCACTTCGGTGTCTGTAGTGGTCTCAAATTCGTATCCTGCTTTGCGCAGATCTTCGGTCAACTCACCGGCATTGTAGATTTCACCATTGTAGACGATGGCAAATTCACGTCCCTCTCTTGTTCGGACAATGGGCTGGGCGCCCAGACTGATATCCCGGATGGAAAGCCGGGTGTGGCTTAAACCCACCGTTTTCCGAAGGTATTCGCCGGTCTGGTCCTTTCCCCGGTGGGCGATGGCTTCCCGCATCTCCACCAGTACCTGCCGCCATTTGGCATCTGCGAAAGAATCCTTTCGGAAGCTTTCATCAAAATTGCAAAATCCCGCTATCCCGCACATAGTAGTCCCCCACTTCATAAAGTAATGGCGTCTCTCCGCTTTGCCCGTATCCAAACACGGAAGCAAACCGAAGAAACGCCATTGTTGTCGGTACCATTAGTATATGCCGCTTTTGTTTTGCTGATACATTGTAAAGAGACCAAACCGAAGCAATATGCACCCATTTCCTGATTGGGGAATATACTGACATAAAACTGCTGTTTTCCTTGGGAGGTGCTGCGCAATGGCTGTTTTTCTGCATATTCTGGAAAGCATTGTACTGGTGATCTCGCTTTCCACCGACGCGTTTGCCGCCAGTCTCGCGTACGGAGCAAACAAAATCAGGATACCGGCGGCTTCGGCGGCGGCAATCAGTTTGATCTGCAGCGGAATGCTGACGGTTTCCATGCTGGCGGGGAATTTTCTGACCGGTTTCATTCCGAAGGATTTTACCCGTTGGCTCTGCTTTTTCATTTTGCTTGCCTTGGGACTGACGCGGCTGTTTGATAACTGCATCAAGTCCTATATTCGAAAACACAACCGGATTCGCCTTAATTTCGCTGCAAACGACCTGCAATTTATTTTGACTGTGTACGCCGACGCGGAACGGGCGGACGCAGACAATTCAAAGGTGCTTTCGATAAAAGAAGCGTCCGCTTTGGCTGTTGCCTTATCGTTTGACGGATTAGCTGTTGGCATGGGTGCCGCCGTATCGGGCGTCGGTTTCCTTTTGCCGGCAGTTATTTCATTGTTGCTTACCTTTTTGGCAGTGGAGGCGGGATGGGGAATCGGAAGGCGGCTTCCGAAGCTGATCCCGTTTGATCTTTCCTATCTTTCTGCCATTCTTCTGATTCTGCTGGCGCTTTCCAGGATTGTATAGGACCGGACACACAATTACAGCAAAAAAGTGCCAAAAAGGAAAATGAATTTCTATATCTTGATTGGAATTGTAGGATATAATGAAATCATGCTCCAAAAGCATCTGCATCTGGAGAAAACGAATAAGAGAGTGTATTCCACAAATTTTGGAGGTATGACAAATGAATTCCATCGAGAGAGTAGTTGCTGCGCTGCAGCACAAAGAAGCAGATCATGTTCCGGTTTATCCGATTATGAGCGGGATCACCCGCAAGCTGATAGGCGCATCCTATCCGGAGTGGTCCCAGGATGCGGACGTCTGCGCAAAGGCCTTTATCAAATCCGCAGAGGATTTTGACGTCGACTGTCTGGTAACGTTAATCGACCTG
The DNA here is from genome assembly GCA_048358235.1 of Oscillospiraceae bacterium. Taxonomy (GTDB): domain Bacteria; phylum Bacillota; class Clostridia; order Oscillospirales; family Ruminococcaceae; genus Paludihabitans. The sequence continues at coordinate 54,680 of DBGCDL010000095.1, read as the reverse complement.
TCTGTGGAGTGCGACGCCTGGGGACAGAAGCTGGTTTTTCCGGAGAACGACGCAGCACATCCGGACTACAGCCAGAGCGTGGTTCAGGATATCAGCGATTACGCAAAAATCAAAAAGGTGGATTACCGGAATTCCAAGCGAATGATGATGCACATTGACGTATGCAAAAAGCTGGTGGAGGCGAAAGGCAAGGAAATGCCCATCGTGGCATTTGTATTTGGTCCTTTAGGAGTGCTTTCCATGCTCCGTTCCCAGCAGGAAATGTATATGGATCTTTATGATGACCCCGACGCAGTTTTTCAGGCAGCCAGGGAAATCAATGAAACACTGAAGGAATATGTTGCCGCCCTTATCGATACCGGCGTTAATGCGGTAATGTTTGATACCCTTTTCGCGTCCGGCTCCATTATGTCCAAAACCATGTGGGACGATATGGAGGGAGTGTTGGTGGAAGAGCTGGCGCAGGTGGTTCACGATAAAAACTGCATGGTGATGATCCATAACTGCGGCCAGAAAATTTATTTTGATGTGCAGATTAAGCGGATGAAGCCGGCAGCGATTTCTTTCCTTTACCCGCCGGACGATTGTACGAGCTTTGCCGAAACAAAGGCCAAATACGGCGATCAGGTCATGCTGATCGGATGCGTTACCCCTGCCAGCGCAGTGGTGGGCACCGATGAGGAATGGGATCAGCAGTGCACCGACCAGATTGACGCAATGGCGAAGAACGGCGGCTTTATGCTGGCCACCGGCTGCGAGTATCCCTCAGGGGCATCCTTTGACCGTGCCCGGAGGATGATTGACATCGCCAAAACTTACGGCAAATACGGCAAACAGTCATGACAAAGGTCGATCTGATTACCGGCTTTCTGGGAGCCGGAAAAACCACCTTTCTCAAGGGGTGTGCGGACTTTCTGAACCGAAGGGGCATCTCATACGCCATTGTCGAGAATGAGTTCGGAAAATCCGGAATTGACAGCGCCATTTTAAAGCAGGAAGGCACTCATGTCACAGAGCTGACCGGCGGATGCATCTGCTGCGGGCTGAAGGTGGGCTTTTATACGCTGCTTCAGGAACTGGCGGAAAGCGGAAAGTACGACCGGATTCTCGTGGAGCCCTCCGGAATTTTTAATCTGGACGACTATTTTGATGTGGTCGGCAGTCTTGCTGAAAGAAAGATTCTGGAAATCGGCACAATTGCAACCATCCTTGATCCGGAATGTGTGGTATCCTCTGATCCGCTGATTCGGGAAATGCTCTTTTCCCATCTTCACAGCACCGGCACCGTATTAATCAGTAAGCTTTCCGACAGCGGAGAGACGCACAAACCGGATTATGCAGAAGCCGTGGATGGAATTTTTGACGATTTCGGGCTGACCCGTTCGGAGGAACAGCCGGTGATTGCCATGCCGTGGGAGAAGCTGACGGACAGGGATTACGAGGAGCTCTTCCGCCGACCGCCTGTTTGCCTGAATCATGAGCGTAAGGTTTACGACCATACCGCACTGTTCCGCAGTGCCGCCTTTGTTCCGAAAAGAGGCTATGGGATTGCCGAACTGGAAGAAATGCTGAAAGCGGTTTTCGGGCGGAAATACGGAAGCGTTCTGCGGGCGAAGGGCTATGTTCGGGGAGAAAACGGAGCAGTGCTGGAGGTCAATTGTACCGCCGACAGCATTTCCATCCGGGAAGCTTCGGATGTCCCTGTGGGGCTGAATCTGATCGGTCAGAACATCAACCGGGCCGGGGTAAAAGAACTGTTCCAGATGTGACCGCCCTTTTTTAGGGCGTCGGCAGAATCGAAAAAAGCACGGCGGATGAAGAATTTTCTTCGTCCGCCGTGCTTTGCTGTTATCGCCGGCCTATGGCCTTACGTGTGACAACCGTCCGGAACATTTTCCGGAATGTGGCTTGTTTCTCCTTCCCGGGAGTAAGCCGGTCTGCCGCCTCATCCAGCACCCGGCGGATCGTCTCCTCATCATAGCGGCAGAGAAAGCCCCAGTCGGTCCCGTCTGTGTCCCCGCTCCATGCGGAGAGAAACCGATCCGAAAGGGCGGAGATATCCTCCGGACCGGGCTTTCCCCGTTCCTGCCAGAGCTGCTCCAAAAAAGCCTGACGGGCTCGCTGAAAGCGGGAAAGCTCGATCTTTTCGATTTTTTCGTACCGTTCCCAGATGTCATTTTCCGAAAAATGGATTTCTTCGCCGTTCAGCTCCAAAATTTTCAGAGAAGAGGTGAGAAGACAGTAGCGGGGAGTTTCCCCGTGAATGACAAAGGCATCCCCGGGATGAATCTCCCGCCCTTCCAGCAGTTTGATTTCCGGCGGCAGGGGCGTTGGCTTTTTCATGGCTGCATCCGTCCGTTTCCATTCCGTTTTACGGCAACTCCCCCCGGCACTTTTTGAACTGTGCCGGGGTCATTCCGGTTTTGGCGGTGAAAGCTTTGTAAAAGTTGGAATAATCCGAAAAACCGCAGCGCTCGCAGGCTTCGGCGGCGCTCATTCCCTGACGGATCAGCTTTCGGGCCAGCCCGATCCGCTTGGAGATGATGTAGTCGTAGATGGTGGCGTTGGTGTATTCCTTGAATTTGCGGATAAGATAGAATTTGCTGAGAAAGAATTCCGTACAGAGGTCATCCAGTGTCAGCGGGTCGGTGAAATGTTCATTGATGTAGCGGAGCACGTCGGGAATCAGATCCTGTCCTTCCGGCTGATGGGAAGGCGCCGTCTGACTGGAAAAGGCGTCTAAAGCCGTGTAAAGGAAAGCAATGATAAGGGATTGGCAGTAGGCTCCGGATTGGGCAAAATCGTCTGCAGACCGAATCAGCCGGTTAAGCAGCTGAAGGGAAAATGCCAGATTTTCGCTGTTCAGGCTTACCAGATATCCTTTTTCACGGCTGATCCGGCTCAATGCCTCCAGACAACGCCCCCCATCCAGACGAAAAAGGTAATCGGTGTTCAGCCAAAGCACAATTCGTTCGTATACCGCGGCACTGTTTGAGATGACCGGCCGGTGCATCCGCCCCGGAGGGATGATGAGCAGGTCTCCCGCACAGAGCTCGCAGGCCTGATCTTCGATATAGTAGGTAACGCTTCCGTCCAGAAACAGATAGGTTTCATAAAAATCGTGGGTATGAAAATCGAGAGACTTAAAGTATGGCTCCCGGTAATGATAGACCTCGAAATTGCCGGCAATCATGACCTGTGTGGTTTTAAAGCTGGAAATCCCGCTGGACTGGGAAGAAGTAGGCATTGGCGCTCCTTTTGTGCTGCGTCATGCAGCAAAACTTGGAATTAATCTTATTTTACAGCAATATTTACAATGTTTCAAGCAAAATTCATTATTTGTTTTGCGGATGATTGTGATAGGATGTTGATAAGGGCGGGTGCGTTTTGGCGCTGGCGTCAGGAAAAAGGAGGAAATGCCGTGAATCCGGATTTGTATCTGAAAAGTGAGACTTCAAAAAGGCTTTATGCGGAGGCCCGGAAGCTTCCCATTGTGGACTATCACTGCCATTTGTCCCCAAAGGAAATCTGGGAGGACAGGGAGTTTGAGAATATTGCCCAAATGTGGCTGGGCGGCGACCATTACAAATGGAGGCTGATGAGGGCTTACGGTATTGATGAAGAATATATTACCGGTTACGGTGAGGATCGGGAAAAGTTTGCGAAATACATAGAATGCGTTTCGAACGCGGCAGGAAATCCGCTGGCGGTCTGGTCCGCAATGGAGCTTTCCCTCTATTTTGGGATCGACCTTCCGCTGATTCCCGAAAATACCCGGATGATCTGGGAAAAGGCCAATGAAGCGATCCGGGCCAAGGGGATGTCCCCCCGTAAACTGATTCGTGCGGCCAACGTGGAAAGAATCGTTACCACCGATGACCCGGCCGATTCGCTGGAATACCATAGACTTCTGGCAGATGACGCCTCGTTCCCGGTAACCGTTGTGCCCTGTTTCCGTCCGGACACGCTGCTTTCGATCCGCAAGCCGGGCTGGCGTGACTACATCGGACGCCTTTCCGAAGCGGCGGGTGTGCCCATCGAAGACATGGCCGGTTTGGAACAGGCGCTGAAAAACAGACTGGACTTCTTTCAGACCTTGGGCTGCCGTTTTTCCGATTTGGGAATCGAGGATTTTCCATCACGGAAAGCCTGCCGGGAGGAAGCGGATGAGGCGTTCCGTCTGGCGCTGACTGGGAAGAGTCTGGACGACAGCCGGTATTACGGCTTTTTGTGGTATCTTTGCTGCTTTTTGGCGGGGGAATACCGGGCAAGAAAAATTACCATGCAGCTTCATCTGGCGGCCAGACGAAATGCCAATACGGAGCTGTACCGGAAGCTGGGAGCGGACTGCGGAGGCGATTGCGCAGGGGATCCCATTCCCCAGCGGCAGCTGAATGTGCTGCTGGATGAGATCAACAGCAGTACCGGATTGCCCCGCACCATTCTCTATACCCTGAATCCTGCAATGTATCTGACCATGGCGACTACGGCGGGAAGCTTTCCCGGCGTGACCATGGGGGCGGCATGGTGGTTCAACGACCACAAGGCCGGAATCGAGGAGCAGCTGCGCATTTGCGGGCAGGTTGCCCATTTGGCCGGATTTACCGGGATGCTCACAGACAGCCGGAGCTTTCTTTCCTATGCACGCCATGATTACTTCCGGCGGATTTTCTGCAATCTTTTGGGAGAGTGGGTGGAATCCGGCGAACTGGAGCTTTCTGCTGCACGGGTACTGGTAAGACGTGTCTGCTATGAAAACAGCAGGGCATTGGCGGAATGAATTCTGAAACAGGAGGGTTTTCCATGAAAATGACATTTCGGTGGTACGGAGAAAAAGACCCGGTCACGTTGGACAAAATCCGTCAGATTCCCGGAATGAGCGGAATTGTTTCCGCCGTATATGACACCCCTGTAGGACAGGTGTGGAGTGAAAAAAGCATTGAAAGGCTGAAATCACAGGCATCCGGATACGGACTTTCCTTTGAAGTGGTGGAGAGCGTCCCCGTTCACGAGGAAATCAAGCTGGGAGGCAGTGAGGCAGGAAAATATATTGCCAATTACTGCGAGAATATCCGGCGTCTGGGCCGGGCCGGAGTGAAGGTGATCTGCTACAATTTCATGCCGGTGTTTGACTGGCTGCGGAGCGAGCTGGCACGCAGGCTTCCGGACGGCTCCAACTCGCTGGCCTATGACGAGGAAACCGTTCTTTCGCTGGATCCGTCGAAAGGCGGGCTTTCCCTTCCCGGCTGGGACGAGAGCTATACAGCGGACGGGCTGAGAGAATTGCTGGAGCGTTACCATGCGGTTGACGAGGAAGCCCTCTGGGAAAATTTTGCGGCATTTCTGCGGGAAGCCGTTCCGGCTGCGGAAGAGGCGGGTGTGAAGCTCGCCATCCATCCCGACGATCCGCCGTGGGGCATTTTCGGACTGCCCCGTATCATTACGGGGGCCGCAAGCGTGCGCAGGATGAAGAAAATTGCTCCGGGCACTGCCAACGGGCTGACCCTCTGCACAGGATCTTTCGGAGCGGACCCGCAGAACAATCTCCCGGAAATGGCGGCAGAGTTTGCGGAACGGATTCATTTTGTCCATCTGCGGAACATCAAAATCACAGGCCCGCGGCGCTTTCAGGAATCCGCTCATCCCAGCGGCTGCGGCTCGCTGGATATGTATGCCATTGTCAAAGCGCTGGTGGACAGCGGATTTGACGGCTATGTCCGCCCGGATCACGGACGAATGATCTGGGGAGAAACCGGACGTCCGGGATACGGGCTTTACGACCGGGCACTGGGCGCGGCGTATCTGGCCGGACTTTTTGAGGCGGCGGAGAAGGAACGTGAGTTCCGGAAAAGCTGACCGATGGGCATGAAAGCGAATGCTTGAAAGGAGCTTGCAATACAATGAAAAACGTGGTAATTACCGGAGCAGGGGGAGTGCTCTGCTCGGCGTTTGCCAAAGCGCTGGCAGCGGACGGATATGGAGTAGCACTTCTCGATCTGAACTATGCGGCGGTAAAAGCGGCGGCAGATGAGATCATCGCAGCCGGAGGACGGGCAGTTGCGGTAGAAGCCAATGTTCTGGAGAAATCCAGTCTGGAGCGGGCTGCTCAAAAGGTGGAGCAGGAGCTGGGAGAATGCGGCATCCTCATAAACGGCGCAGGAGGAAATCATCCCAAGGGTACCACTTCGGCGGAATATTTCTGCCGTGCAGACCTTACCGACCCGGAAAAGCTTTCTTTTTTCGATCTGGATCCGTCCGGAATGGAATTTGTCTTTAATCTGAATTTTCTTGGGACATTTCTGACCACACAGGTTTTTGCCAGATCCATGACGGAACGGGGAGGAACGATTGTCAACATTTCATCCATGAATGCGTTTCGCCCGCTGACCAAAATTCCCGCCTACAGCGCCGCCAAAGCGGCCGTATCCAATTTTACCCAATGGCTGGCGGTCCATTTCGCGGGCTGCGGCATCCGTGTCAATGCCATTGCTCCGGGATTCTTTGTGACCAAACAGAATCAGACACTTTTGTTTGACAGCGAGGGAAATCCTACCCCCAGAACGGAGAAAATTCTTTCCCAGACTCCCATGGGCCGGTTTGGAAAGCCGGAGGAGCTGCTGGGAACCTTGCGGTGGCTGATCGATGAGGAGGCCTCGGGATTTGTAACGGGAATCGTAGTGCCGGTAGACGGTGGATTTTCCGCCTATTCCGGAGTATAATTTACAGACGGCAAAGAAGAAGGGAGACTTGACAATGATCGTAGGCGCACAGGGCTATACGGTACGGGAGTTCGCAAAAGAGGAATCCGGAATCGCCCAAACGATGAAACGGCTGAAGGAAATCGGCTTTTCCGCTTTGCAGGTATCCGCTTTCGGACAGATTGCTCCGGAACGGCTGAAGGAGCTTGCGGATGAGTATGAAATCAAGATTGTGGTGACCCACACCAATCCGGATTTGATCCGGGATCATACCGAGGAGGTCATCCGGTCCCACAAAATCCTGAATTGCCCCTATGTGGGAATCGGGATGATGCCCGACCGCTACAGAACCGGCGAAGACGGGCTGGAGGCGTTTTTGAGCGACTATGATCTTCCGGCCCGCAAGCTTCGGGAGCATGGCCTGAAGCTGCAGTACCACAATCATTTTTATGAATACCAGAAGCTGGGCGGAAAAGTGATTCTGGATCGTATGGCGGAAGAAACTGACCCGGAACTCTGGGGCTTCATTCTGGACGTGTTCTGGACCCAGTTCGGCGGGCGGTGCCCTGCAAGACAGATTGAGATGCTGAAAGGAAGAATTGACGTCTGTCACTTCAAGGATATGAAAATTTGCGGGGAGGAGCGGCGCACGGCGGCGGTTATGGACGGAAATCTTTCATGGGACGAAATCATTGCCGCCTGTGAAAAAACAGGCATTCCCTATGCCATGATCGAACAGGATGAGTGTTATGGAAAGAATCCTTTTGACGAACTGAAATTGAGCCACGATAACCTGCAGGCGGCGGGAATCCGGTTTTAACAGGAAAAGAAAATTTCCGGAAAGGAACGGTAGGTATGGCGGAGTTTTTATTATCGGCTTTTGCAGACGAGGCGGCACCGGACTTGGAGGGCCAGATTCGTGCACTGAAGCGCAACGGTATTGCACAGATGGAAATTCGCAATGTGGATGGCAGGTGTATCATCGACTATTCGGACAGGGAGCTGGAGAAAATCGGGAAAACGCTTTCCGAAAACGGAATTGCCGTTTCCTCCATTGGCTCCCCCATCGGAAAAATAGGCATCAATGAGGAATTTGCTCCTCACATGGAGCGGTTTGGCCGGGCAGTCTCGGCGGCAAAAGTCCTCGGAACAAAGCGGATCCGGATGTTCAGCTTTTTTATGCCGAAGGGAGAAAACCCTGCGGCATACCGGGATGAAGTGCTCTTCCGGCTTTCCCGGCTCTGTGACTTTGCCGCCGCCAATGGGGTGTGCTGCTATCACGAGAATGAAAAGGGAATTTACGGCGATACCGCAGAAAGAGCGCTGGACCTTCACCGGGAACTGGGCGGGAGCCTGAAGGGAATTTTTGATCCGGCCAACTATGTGCAGTGCGGAGAGCATCCGGGAGAGATTTTCCAAAAGCTTTCTCCCTATATTCAGTACCTCCATGTAAAAGACGCGCTTTTGTCCGACGGCAGTGTTGTTCCTGCGGGAAAGGGAGACGGGGACCTGAAAAAAATTTTTTCGCTGTTTCAGGGGGAAGACGGGGAAAAGCTTTTGACTGTGGAGCCTCATCTTCATGTGTTCGGCGGTTTGGAAAAGCTCCAGACGGAAGAGCTGAAACACTGCTATTCCTATCCCAGCTCAGAAGAAGCGTTTGATGCCGCCTGCGATTCTCTCAAAGAATTGCTGCGTGCCTAAAGCATTTGCATAAACCTTTCAGAAAGGATGAGTCAAAATGGAAAAAGTAAGAATCGGAATTGTGGGCATCGGAAACATGGGAAGCGCTCATGCCAAAAGTATATTGGAAGGCAATATCCGCAATCTTGAGTTGGCGGCGATTTGCGATATAGCTCCGGAAAAGCGGGAATGGGCGAAAAAGAACCTGCCGGGAGTTCCCACCTTCGGTGATTATCATGAAATGATCGACAGTGGTCTGCTGGATGCGGTTCTGGTGGCAACTCCCCACTATTTTCACCCGGAAATAGCCATTTATGGGTTTCGGAAGGGACTGAATGTCCTGACGGAAAAGCCGGCGGGCGTCTATACCAAGCAGGTGGAGAAAATGAATGAAGCCGCCGGTCAATCCGGAAAGGTGTTCGGCATCATGTATAATCAGCGCACCAATCCGCTTTTTGCCAAAATGCGGGAGCTGGTGCAGAACGGCAGCCTCGGTGAGCTGAAGCGCTGCGTATGGATTATCACCAACTGGTACCGCACCCAGGCCTACTACGATTCCGGCACCTGGCGGGCCACCTGGGCCGGCGAGGGAGGCGGTGTCCTGATTAATCAGTGCCCACACAATCTGGATCTGTGGCAGTGGATTTTTGGAATGCCGGTACGTGTCCGTGCCAAATGCCATTACGGCAAATGGCACAACATCGAAGTAGAGGACGATGTTACCGCATATGCGGAATATGCCAACGGCGCCACGGCCACTTTCATCACCACAACCGGTGAGTGCCCCGGCACCAACCGGCTGGAAATTTCCGGAGATAAGGGGAAAATGGTCTGGGAGGATGGAAAGCTCCATTTCTGGGAGTTGGAGGAGCCGGAACGAAAGCTGTGCTTTGAAAGCAAAGAGGGCTTCATCAGTCCGGCGCATACCTGCCGCGAAATTTTGCCGGAGGGAAAAGAGACGGCGCACAATGGAATCCTTCAGAATTTCACCAACGCCATTTTGTATGGAGAGGAGCTTCTGGCTCCCGGGTATGATGGGATCAAAGGGCTGACGATTTCCAATGCCATCCATCTGTCCGATTGGACCAATGACTGGGTGGAGCTTCCCATCGATCAGGATCGTTACCTGGAACTTCTGAACCAGCGCAGGGAAAAGTCCCGCATCAAAGAACACGCAACCGCTGAAGTTGTGGATCTTCGGGGAACCTATAACGACAGATGGTCTGTAAAATAGTGCGGATGAATCTTCTTTGATGGGTCTCGTCAGGAGCCTGCCGGTATTGCCCCGGTTCCCACGTCATAAAGAAAATTTTTTACAGTCTGAAAGGATGGTACTCCCGCGGCTTTTGCCGGGGGGGTACCATCCTTTTCCGTTGCGAAGAACATTTTCATTGACTTTTTGAGAAAAAGAAATTATACTATAGATACAAATCATACTTTTCATACTTTTAGGCTGGTTTTCGGACAGATCGGGAGGCACATATGAGATGTACAAAACACCCCAAGGGAAAATATGCCTGGGCAGTTAAAGTGGGCGAAAAAGGGCAGCTTGTCATTCCCAAGGAAGCCAGAGAGATTTTTGATATTCATCCCGGCGATACACTGATTATCCTGGCGGATGAAAAACAGGGAATTGCCATTCCGCCGAAATCCGTTTTTCAGCAGTTGGCCAGCAGAATTTTTGACAGCAGCGAACCGGACACGGAAGAATAGCGGACCAATCCGGCCAATTTCACAGGGAAAGGGGTAATGCATGCCATGGATATTCTGACTGTAGAGAAATTGTGCAAGAGTTATCCGGGGTTTTCTCTCAGCGACGTTTCTTTCTCGTTGGAGCCTGGAAAAATTACAGGCTTTATCGGACGAAACGGTGCGGGGAAAACTACCACGCTCAAATCTCTGATGAATTTGGTTCACCCTGATGGAGGCGAGATTCGCTTTTGGGGAAAAAGCTTTGAGGAAAGCGAGCTGGAAATAAAGCGGCGGGTCGGATTTGCTGCCGGTGGAATCAGCTGCTATCCGATCAAGAAGATTAAAACGATTACCGCAGTTACACGAAGATTCTATCCCCAATGGGATACCGGCATTTATGAGAAGTATATCAAGCTCTTTGGACTTGATGAAAACAAAACACCCGCCCAGCTTTCTGAAGGCATGAAGGTGAAGTATTCCCTTGCTTTGGCACTGTCACATCATGCAGATCTGCTGATACTGGATGAGCCTACCAGTGGACTGGACCCTGTTTCCCGGGAGGAACTGCTGGACATTTTTATGGACCTCTGCGGCGGCGGCACAACAATACTGTTTTCCACCCACATCACCAGTGATTTGGAGAAGTGCGCGGATAACATAATTTACATTCATAAAGGCCGGATTGCGGCTTCCGATGAACTCACCCATTTTCTAAGGCGCTATCAGGTAGTGAGCATTTCGGGTGATGAGATGGAATCCGTGGATCAGAGAAAGCTGATCGGCTGCAAGAGAAGCAAGAACGGTTATACAGCTTTGATACCGACCGGAGAGGCGGAACAGTGGAGCGCTCCTAAGGATGCAGACCTGGAGACCATTATGGTACACATGGAAAAAGACGCAGACAGTCAATAATGGAAAGGCGATGATTTTATGGGGAATTTACTTCGGAAAGAGTTCGCTCTGGCCATGCATCCTACCGCGTTCGTCTTTCTGCTGCTTTCTGCTCTTCTCCTGATTCCGAATTATCCTTATTACCTGACGTTCTTTTATACGGGACTTGCCATTTTTTTCACTTGTCTGAACGGACGGGAAAATCACGATATCCTTTACACGCTCATGCTTCCCATCCAAAAGCGTGAGGTTGTAAAAGCAAGATTTCTTTTTGCGGTCATCCTGGAAATGATGCAGATGCTGCTGGCAGTTCCTTTCGCCATCCTCCGTCAGTCCTATGATTTGCCCGGAAATATGGTAGGAATGGATGCCAATATTGCCTTTTTTGGATTTTCATTTGTCATGCTCGGAATCTTTAATTTTGTTTTTTTCATTGCATATTATAAAAATCCGATTAAGGTCGGAATATCCTTTTTGATGTCCAGCACTGCCATCACAATTTATATGCTGGCAGCGGAGACCTGCGCCCATACGGTACCTTTTGTGAGGGATTGTCTGGACACTTCAGACCCGGAACATTTTTCGGAAAAGATTCTGGTCTTAGTTTGGGGAATCGCCATCTATCTGCTCCTTACCGGAATTGCCTACCGAAAATCAATTGCTTCCTTTGAAAAGCTGGATCAATAAGGGAAAATGTAATTTGGTATCAATGCACAGTATTTATCATGAAACAGATATAATATTGTGCATTGATACACTATTTGAAATTTTTTTCTTTTTTCCTTAAAACTTGTTGACAAAATTCGCCTGATATACTATAATAAGATCTCGCCGGGGTGTGGCGCAGCTGGTAGCGCGCTTGACTGGGGGTCAAGAGGCCGCAAGTTCAAGTCTTGTCACTCCGACCATGCGGAGTGTCCTTATAGGATCTGAGGATCTTATGAAGGACACTCCGCTTTTTTTATACACAAAAATTGAATTAAGCGGTTTGTGCCGGGGCGTAGTTGACAGCTACGCCCTTTCTTGTTTCCATAAGGATGTCGGCCTCGGGGATTTTCCGGCGATCCGGCACATCAAACGAGCCAATGCAGTTATAGAAAATTGTGACTCGCTGGGTGGCAACGCCGTCCTCGTCCTTTTCGGCATGATACACTTCAATATGGTCGATCAACTCCGTCACCATGCGTTTTGTGACCTTCTTGGCGTTGGTGTACCGCCGGACGCTTTCAAGAAACTGGTCAACATCCATCCGCTTGCCCTCGGTCTTTTTCAGTTCCAGCTTGAGTGCCTTGACCTTTGCGGCGTTCTCGCCCTGCTCCTGTTCGTACCGTTTGGACATTTTGGAAAAGCGGGCATCGTCGATCTTGCCGGACACATTATCCTCATACAGCCGTTCAAAGAGCATATCCAGCTCCTTGTCCCGCGCCAGCAGCCCATCCAGTTCCCGCTGTTTCCGCGCCCGGTCGTTTTCAGCGACTTTTGCGGAACGCCCCATCATGGCCTTGATGAAGTCGCCTTCGTACTCGTTGGCGAAACAGGCCAGACGGTTAACCTCGTACAGCACCACCTGCTCCAGAAAGTCCAGCCGGATATAATGGGTAGCGGAGCATTTGCGAAGCCCGGAATTGTGATTTTGGCAACTGAAAAACTTGATGTCGTGATTGCCTTGGTTGAAATGAAAGTTGAGGTTGCCACCGCACTCGGGGCATTTCAGCAGGCCGGAAAACACGCTAGGTTCCTGCGAGACGGACGGCCTTTTTCGCCGTGTGCCACTTTTCAGCGCCTGCACCTTTTCCCATGTGGGGCGGTCAATGATGGCCTCGTGGACATTGAGGAAAATCGCCCGGTTTTCCTCCGGGTTTTCAATGCGGCGTTTCATCTTGTAGGACTTAGAGTAGCTTTTGAAGTTGATGACATCGCCGCAATATTCCTGCAAGCCGAGAATTTTCTTGACCGTGGTATGCCCCCACTTGGTAGGCTCCAGTGTGCTTTTTGAGCCGCTGCGGTTTGTACCCTTGCTGCGCCAGTAGTAGGTGGGATTGTAAATCCCGTCCTGTTCCAGCGCCGCTGCCGTTTCCGCAAGCCCGTAGCCCTCAAGCGCCATGCGATAGATACGCCGCACCACAGCAGCGGCCTCCGGGTCTACGATCCAAAACCGGGGATCGTCCGGGTTTTTGAGATACCCATAGGGCGGCTGGGAGAGCGGAACGCCGGAGTTGCCTTTCATCTTGTTGACGATGCGGCGCTTTTTGGAAATGTCCTTGGCGTAATACTCGTTCATGATATTTTTGAACGGAGTAAAATCATTTTCGCCCTCGTCGCTGTCCACACCGTCCGAAACCGCAATCAACCGTACATCATACTGTGGGAAAAACTCCTCGGTCAGTCTGCCAACCTCAATGTAATTGCGGCCCAGCCGGGATAAGTCTGCTTGTGTGAGCGAAAGACTAAAAAAATATGAGATTCAAGAGAAGAATCCCGAGGGTCGTTTTTGGGATTCTTCTCCGAATCTTCTGTCGTAATCATATGGGCTGGATTTCATCGAAAACATCTCTGAACTTCCAGCGTATCTCCACGCGCTTGTCTGGAAACACATAGACCGCTTTTACAAAGGCGTGAGCTGATTCGTAGGACAGCGCCGTTTCACCGAAAAATGTGTTGCAGGACTGCTCAAATGCTGTCTCATGGTGGGTATCCGTTGCTTCAAGCTCTGCAACCTCTGTTTCCAATAAAGCTATTTCTTCCGCCGTTGACGCTGCTTTCTCGTCAATGGTTTTTTTTTGTTCGAGGTAGCTCTGCCTTGAAATCTCGTCGGCGGTGTACTGCTCATAGAGCTTGAGCTTCAGCTTTTTCAGCTTTTCGCTTTGAGCTTGCAGCGCGGATAAGAGGTCAAGCTTCTCTTGAATGGTGTTCCTCTTTCTGTGGCGCAATTCTTTTGACGACGGCTTATCATTAACAGCCGCCTGGACGATAGCTGTAATTGCGTTGAAGAGTATTTCTTCAAGCTCATCTTCGCCATATACGATACCTGCGGGGCATTGCCTTTCCGTGGCGGTCTTGCCATACGGACAATAAAAGCCCTTGCGCCGTTTATCATAGGTCATGGCCCTGCCGCAATTCCCGCAGCGTACAAGCGAACGAAGCGGATACATGGATTTGTTCTGCACATCTGCGCTTCTGCGTTTCTGTTTGTTTATGACCTCCTGCGCCGCGTCAAATTCAGCGCGGGTCACAATGGCTTCGTGCATACCCTCAACGACGATCCAGTCCTCTTGATTCTGCTTCTTGACCTTTTTACAGAGAGGCACGACGGTCTTACTGACATGACCTACCGTTGCGCCGGTATAGGTGAGCTTCGTCAGAATCCCATGCACCGCCGGATAACTCCAGTTGAGCTTGTCGGAGGTGTGCCGGTACTTACCGGTGCCGGAGTTCTTGGAGATGAAGTATTGCCCCGGTGTAGGAATACCCTCGGCGTTGAGTTGCTTGGCAATCGCGGTTGCACCCGAACCGGCGATAGCCATATCGAATATCCGTCTCACAATCTGCGCCGCTTCCGGGTCAATCGCCAGCTTATTTCGGATAGCCGGATGCAGGATATAGCCGTATGGCGCGTAGCTGCCGACAAACTTGCCTTGCTTCATCATCTGGATTTTCGCCGTAGTAGTCTTAACGGACAAGTCCTTGCTGTACGCGGCGTAGACAATGTTACGCATCACAACATCCAGCCCGCCGGTCGTACCCTTGTAGTCGTCGCTGTCGTATGCGTCGTTGATGGAAATAAAGCGCACACCGAGAAAAGGAAACAGGCACTCAAGGCAATCTCCGATTTCGATGTAGTCGCGGGAAAATCTTGAGAAGTCCTTGACGCAGATAAGGTCGTATTTGCCTTGCTTCACCTGCGCCATCATTTCGGTAAACGCAGGACGGTTGGTATTTGTGCCGGTGAAGCCGTCGTCGCAGAACTCCGTTCGGCTGCATCCGGACAGCGCGGGGTTGCAATCGAGAAAACGGTTAATAAGGCTTCGCTGGTTTATGATGCTGTCGCTCTCGGATTTCGCAGAGCCGGTGTCCTCGTCAGCCAGAGAGAGGCGTATATAGGCTGCAATTCTGTACTCCTTCATCCTTATGCCACCTCTCCACAGATACTCCGAAGATACTCGTTTGTCAGTACGAACACGTCGTGATACTTCATAAACAGCTCAATGGCATTGTTCTCATAGACGACGATGCGCTCAATTGCCATATCCGCCAATTCTTTTGTGAGCGTCTCGGTTTCCTGTAAGCCTTTCAAAAGCCCAATCCATTTGTTGTCGGAGGAAAGCGTCTCGGTGTAGCTGCTGCGCTTCTGAACAAGCTCGTCCAACTGACGGTTCAGCGCCTCCCACTGCTCATCATAAGCGCTTTTGGTAAACTGGTATTCTTCTTCGTTCAGTATCCCATCGGCAAAGTCCTCATACAGACGGGCGCGTTTGGCTGAGACGCTGCGCAGCTTCATGTTGACGCCGTTGATTGCGTAATTCATGCCGTCACGGAGCTTTTTATCCGCTTCATTGTCGCGCAGACCGGCGATGACCGTTTCAAAATCAAGCGCGGTCTGTACTTGCAGCTTCAACGCGCCGAGCACTTTTTCTTCAAGCTCATTCTGACGGAAACGGTGTGCGGTACAGCGTGTAGCCCGTCTGCCGGAATAGGTGCTGCACTCATAATACGCAGTCCAACGACCGCGCTTGTCCTTGTCGATGCGGTGGCGGTGGAAATACAGCCGTTGTCCGCAGTCGGCGCAGAACACCTTGCCGTCGAACAAATCGACGAGGCTCTCCCTGATGGTGCGGGAACCGTCCATTTTACGCTTCCTTTCATCGGACGCCTGCTTCATCATCTTCTGAACCTCGTCAAAGTCCTCACGGGATACAAGCCCTTCGTGATCGTTTTCGGTAACATACCATTGCGAGGGATCTTGAATCTGTATTTCGGGCATTCCCGCATATACTATTCCGCTGAAAACAATCTTTCATCCGTGGAGGATATCCTGAAAAACGGTACACTGGCGGTTCATTCGGGCGGAATGAATTCCACGATCATTACAGGGCTGGAGCCCGACACAGCATATTGTGTGAACATCATTGCCGAGGATAAGGCGGGAAACAAAACATGCTACCAGCCGCTTACCCTGCGGACAAAAGCGGAGGATTCCCGGCAGCGGGAGGGGGAGTGAGCTGAAAATGGACGAATTGAAAATCAGACAGGTTTCCCTGCCCATCCATACCGGAATACCTCCTGCGGAACAGTCTTCTCCGGCGCAAACCGAAGGAACCGATTTCAGAGAAATTCTGCGCAGGAAGATGGAGACCGGCCCCACTTTTTCCAAGCACGCCGCAAGCCGCGCAGCGGAACGTGGAATCGACTTGTCCCGGGACAGCATGGAAAAGCTGAACGAGGGAATGAAGCTGGCAGAGGAAAAGGGTTTGAAGGAGCCGCTGATTCTGGTGGGCGGCAACGCATTTATTGTAAGCGTAACCAACAACACCGTTATCACAACAATTTCGGGCAGTGAGCTGAAGAGAAACGTAATCACAAATATTGACGGGACAGTAATTCTTTAGCCGGACCCAATGCCGCATCTGCGGCAGGGAAGCTGAATCCGGCTCCGAACGACAGAGGAGCCGGGCTGTCTCCGGAACAGAAGGAGAAATATTATGGTAAGGTCAATGTATTCCGGAGTAACCGGAATGAAAGCGCATCAGACCAAGATGGACGTAATCGGCAACAACATTGCCAACGTCAACACCTATGGCTTCAAATCAAGCCGTGCCACATTCCGTGACGTTTATTACCAGAGCATCCGCAATGCGGCCGCTCCCAGCACCACAGCCGGAGGAACCAATCCCTCCTCGGTGGGATACGGCGCGACCGTGGGGAGCGTCGATCTGCTGATGACACCTTCTACGGTGACGAACACCGGAAATCCGATGGATGTGGCAATCAACGGAGACGGATTCTTCCAGGTGGAGGACGCGGACGGCAATACCTTCTATACCCGTGCGGGTATGCTGGATATTGACGCCTCGGGAAACCTGGTGGACATGAACGGCTATTACGTGCTGGGCGTATCGGGAAGTCCGGTGGGGCAGGCGCCTTCCGGCAAGCGAATCAATGTGATTCAGCAGATGGGGGCGGTTCCCCAGACGCTGGCCTCCGTGCAGGAGAACATCAACGGTGTGAGCTTTGCCATCAAGGCGGGTAATCCTTCCATCGACGGAAATGTGAGCTTTACTTTTGCGGCGGCGCAGGATCTTCCCATTGGCCAGCCGGCAGAAGCGGTGGTAGGCAGCTCCAACATCACGGTCCGGCTGAATGCCAATCATCGTTTCGCCTCGCTGGATGAACTGAACGCCGCCGTCAATGACGCCATTACTGCGGCTAACGGAGGTAAGACTCATCCCGCCGGAAAATTTACAGTTTCCATGGATCAGGAGAAATTCGCGGCTTCGGGAACCAATCCGGCAGGACTGACCGGGTTGGAAATCTGCGGGAGAAACTTCGGCTATACCAAGGGAAAGCTGGACGCCTCCAGTGAAAAAAACGGCGGAACGGGTTCGCTGTTCGGCGGATTTGAGGTGCTGGAAACAGGCGACCGCTTTTCCGGAAACGGAGCGGTAAGCTATCAGCTTAAGCACGATGAGGTGAACCGTACCTTTACCGTCAGCGCCACGGTGGACGGAAAGGTTTACTCCGCGGTCATCAGCGAGGACAACATGAACGAGGCGGGAAAAGTACTGCTCAAACGTACCGATGCGGCTGCTCCCACCGATGTGTCCGAGCGGAATCAGGACAGCATTACCATGTCCTTTCCTACGCTGAAAAAGCTGAAAGCCGTATCGGATGATCCCAACGCGGCAGATGGAGCACAGCTGACCTTTGCCGGTTTTACAAACAATGTGGGGACCGCTGTACCCAGCTATCCCTCCAGAGATCTGGGATTGGAAAGCCGCAGCTTTAAGCTGTCGGGAGGCACGGCAGGCGGTGCGGTCACGGTGAAGGATCTGACCGGAATTGCCATTGGCGCGGATGGCGTTATTACGGCAAACCATGCAGTGCTGGGAGAAAAGGAAGTAGGGCGGATTGATCTCGCCAATTTCAATAATCCCGCCGCATTGGTTCAATGCGGCAACAGCTACTTTGCTGTTTCTGCAAACTCCGGCGCGGCAGGACTGTACGCGCCCGGAAACGGCGGCGCCGGAACTTTCAAAACCAGCTTGCTGGAGATGTCCAATGTAGATCTTTCGCAGGAGTTTGCGGATATGATTACCACCCAAAGGGGATATCAGGCAAATTCCCGTCTGATTACTGTGTCGGATACCATGCTGGAAGAACTGATTAACCTGAAAAGGTAAATGCTTTACATAAAGCTGCGTAACGGAAAGGAAGGGTTCCTATGATTAATCTGACAAAGTTAAACGGTGTCCCCTTTGTTCTGAACTGCGAAATGATCGAATCCATCACTTCGAATCCCGATACAACCATCCTGCTAACCAACGGTACGCTTTATATTGTAAAAGAAAGCATTGAGGAAGTTGTACGGCGGACAGTGGGATATCAGCAGCGTATTTATTCGCATTTGATTGATCCCCGGACACTGAAATCAGAGGAATAGCGTTTTCCGTGGGAACGGGAAAGGAAAGGACATCAAGATGGCAAGATACACAAAAAGAGCGAGCGGCATGGACGTCAATACGTTGCTGGGCTGGATTGTGGCGGCCAGCTGCATGATTATCGGCATCGTACTTACTTCCACTCATAATCAGGATACCGGCGAAATGATCGTGGGTCTGGAGAAAAACCCCTATGCGATGGCAATGAACTTTGTTGACCCGCCGTCTGTTTTTATCGTGCTTGGCGGCACCATTGCCGGATTGATGCTTTCCTATCCTCTGAAGCATTTTATCAGGATTCCCAAGCATCTCAAAATCATTTTTATGCCTGCCAAATACAATCCCCGGGCCACGGTAGACCAAATCGTGGAGTTTGCCAAAGAGGCCAGAGTCAACGGACTTCTTGCTCTGGAGGACAAGCTGAACGGCATTGAGGACGAGTTTTTAAGAAACAGCCTTATGCTGGTGGTGGATTCGGTCGAACCGGAAAAAGTGAAAAATCTTCTGGAGACGGAGCTGGAGTATCTGGATGACCGTCATACACGGGCAAGAGCCTTTTATCAAAGCGGCGCATCCCTGGCCCCCGCCTTCGGCATGATCGGTACTCTGATCGGCCTGATCAAGCTGCTGGGGCAGCTGGACGATCCCAACGTACTGGGACCGGCCATGTCCGTTGCACTAGTCACCACCTTGTACGGTTCCATTCTGGCCAATCTGGTGTTTACGCCCATTGCGGTCAAACTGAAGGTGCGCCATGACGAGGAATACCTTTGCAAGATGTTGGTTGCCGAGGGGGTTCAGGCAATTCAGGCGGGCGATAATCCCCGGTTCATTGAGGAAAAGCTGATTCAGCTGATTCCCAAAAAAGAAGGAAAAAGGCGGAGAATCCGCGGTGGTTTTGCGGATGATTATGACGAATAAAAGTTTCCTGCGGGGGAAAGGACGGACAACTCATGGCGAGAAGACGAAATGAGGAGGAAGGCAGCGGAGATACCTGGCTGAACACCTATGCGGATATGATTACGCTGGTGCTGACTTTTTTTATTGCGCTGTTCAGTATGTCTACTTTGGAGCAGGAAAAATTTCAGGCTTTTGCGGAAGGACTGGGCATCAATTTGTCTTCCGCCCCGGTTGCCAGCCAACCCGCCTATCCGGAGCAGGACGGTTCCCACGACATCCTGCCGTCCGATCTGGATATTGTTCATTCAAAACCGCAGGATTTTTCCGAGCTGTACGAATATGTAAAAGCTTATATCGAAAAGAATCAGATGGGGGAATACGTTCAGGCGGGGCAGGACGAAAGTGCTGTTTACATCCGTTTTACCACCAATGTCTTTTTTGACCCGGACAGCTATTACTTAAAACCCGAAAGCAAACCGTTTTTGAATTTTCTCGGAGACTGTTTTAATGAGGTGATCGACGAGATTATGATGATCAACATATATGGCCATACCGCAGCGGTGGACGACCCCTATTATCCGGTTCAAAGCCTGATGCTTTCTTCCGAGCGGGCCGCCAATGTGGCAATCTTTTTCCAGAGCGAAAAAGGCATTGAAGGGACGCTGCTCAATCCCATCGGGCAGGGAAACAGCTTTCCCATCGCAGACAACGGTACGGCGGAGGGCCGGGCCAGGAACCGCCGGGTAGAGGTGGCGATTTACAGCAATAAGGCCGCCATATCCAGTACGGAAGAAGCGCTGAAGCTGCTGCAGGGCACGTTTGACTCTGCTGTGTATCCGGCTGTCGGAGGGGTAAAGGAAGTCTTTGATTCATCCGCTCATACAAAGAAAGATGACGGAGAGCCGGGGAATCTCCCCGGCTCGTCCGAATAAGGCCCGGGAGCAGCATGGCAGTACTGCGTCGTCAATAAGAAATGAGGAGAGTCCTGAAATGCCGGAACAATTGTCACAGAACCAGATCGATGATCTTCTCAACAGGCTCAGTACCGGAGTCTCTCCGGCTGGGGGAAATGTGGAAAAAATCAGGGAATACGACTTCAAATCTCCCAAAAAGTTTACGAAGGAACAGCTGAAAGCGCTGGATGGCCTTCATGGAAATTTTGCCCGGATGCTTTCCTCCTATTTTTCAGGGCTGCTTCGCACATACTGCGAAATGGACGTGATACAGATCGAGGAACAAAGCTATCACGAATATACCAACGCAATCACCGATACGGCGCTGCTGGGAATCATTGATTTTCTTCCCAAAGAAAACAAGGACGGCGAGAGCTTTTTCATTATGGAAATGTCCGCTGCCATTGGATTTCTGATGATTGAAAGGCTTCTGGGAAGCAGCCCGGGGCGTGCTCCGGTCACTCCGGGCAGAAATTACACCGATATCGAGATGGCGATTTTAAATCGGGTGTTTACCAAGAGCGCTTCGCTGCTTTCCGAAGCATGGAATAATTACATCGAATCCGAGGTGCACCTGAGAGGGATTGAAACCAACCCCCGCATGATGCAGGCGCTTTCTCCCGACGATACGGTGGTAATCGTCATGCTGGGCATCAAGGCCGGAGAACTTTCCGGCAGCCTCAGTATGTGCATTCCGGCGGAATGCCTGGAAGAGGTGGCGGACAGCTTCAACCAGAGGTATAAGCGGGCGGTGAAAAAGCAGGATCCTCTTGCGGAGTCTCAAAAGAGAGAAATGATCCTGGAGGAGCTGACGGCTTCCGACCTTCCGGTCACCGCCGTTTTGGATGAGTTCCAGATGAAGCTGAAAGATATTCTGCGCCTGCAGGTGTCGGATGTCATTCTGCTGAACAGGGACATCCGGAGCGACATCGTCGTTACCGTGGATCAGGAGCCGTGGTTTACGGCAAAACTCGGGGAATCAAAGCTGAAAAAAATGGTAAAGCTGAACGCTTCGATTGCTCCACAGAAAAGAGGGCTGTAGAAATGGATGTTTTGGAAGAAAAAGATTCTGTCAGACAGGGAAGCGTCGAAGAAAAATGCGGTCTGTCGAAAGAAAGTGTCGATACTCTCGGCGAAATACTGAATATCAGTATGGGAGCGGCAGCGACGGCCATGTCTTCCGTTTTGAACAGACAGGTGATGATTACTCCGCCAGTCATACTGCAAAAAAAGATGGAAAGCAGCGATTACGGGGATATGGAACCTGCGGTTCTGGTTCAGATCCGGTATGTGGAGGGCCTGACAGGAAACAATATCATGCTCTTTCGTCAAAACGATATGCAGCTGATCCTGAGCCTCCTTATGGGAAGTGCGGATTCCGGAACGGAGAATACGGAATTTGATGAATTGAGCCGGAGTGCGGCCTGCGAGCTCATGAATCAGATGATGGGCTCCTCTGCGACAGTGCTGTCGGAAATTCTGGAAATGCCCATCAACATTTCCACTCCCGACACTTTTCCGGTCACCGGGGACTCTTTGCCCGGACTTGTGGGTGCGGATTCCGGAACTCCCGTGATTTCGGTCTCCTTCGGGCTGGAAATCAAGGAGGTAATTACCACAAGCTTTATCAGCATCCTGCCGCTGGACTTTGCGGGAATGATTATCGACCGGGTGACTTCGCTCCAGAAGAAGGCGCTGGAAGCCATCCAGCCTTCGGCGTGCGACACTCCTCTGCCCCAGACTGTGAAAGAATCCGACGGCGTTGATGCGAAGCATTCTCCCGTCACCGTAAAAAAAGCCAAATTTCCGGATTTTTCTCCCGTCAAAACCCCCATTTCCGCTTCCAATGCCAGTATGGATCTTTTGATGAACGTTCCGCTCAATGTGACGGTGGAAATCGGAAAATGCAGAAAAAAGATTCGGGAAATTATGGAGTTCGGACCGGGAACAGTCATCGAACTGGAAAAACAGGCTGGGGCCCCGGTGGATATTGTGGTGAACGGTCAGTTGATTGCCCGGGGTGACGTTGTGGTCATTGAGGACAACTTCGGAGTCCGGATTACGGAAATACTGGGAACCGAACATCTGACCGGCAGTCTGGGACAGGAAGAGCAGAACAGGCTTTTGGCGGACTAGCAGGAGAGTGGGGAAATGCTGTCTCCCAAGCCGGAGTTTCTGCCTTACCGGTCTGCAGGGCCGGAATCACGTCGGAAAGGCACGGTAGTAAATATGGAACAGAAAATTATGCTGGTGGACGACGCCGCGTTTATGAGAATGACCATCAAAAATTGTCTGCAAAGGGCGGGATATACCAATCTGGTCGAAGCAGAAAACGGAATGACCGCCTGTGAAATGTATCAGAACGAAATGCCGGATCTGGTAATTATGGATATCACCATGCCGGATCTGGATGGAATTCAGGCTCTCCGTGCTATCAAAATCATGGACCCCAAGGCGAAGGTCGTCATGTGTTCGGCCATGGGACAGGAGGCGATGGTGGTGGAGGCAATCCGGCTGGGAGCTTTGGATTTTATCGTAAAGCCCTTTAAGCCGAACCGCATTTTGCAGACGGTAAGTAAAATATTGGGATGATCCTGAAATTAGGGGAGGGGGAATGAAGTTGCCTGAAATACTTTCTACAGCCGGAATGCTGGCGGCGCTGATTCTGGTTTTGGCGGCGGCGTATTACTGCACCAAATGGCTCGGGAAGAAAAGTATGGCTCCCGTTTCCCGTTCCCAGAATATCAAAGTGATGGACACCGTAACCTTGGGAGCGGACCGCCAGATTCTGCTGGTAAAAACCGCCGGCAAATGTATGCTGCTGGGAGTGACCGCACAGCATATCGAAAAAATCTGTGATCTGGACGAAACACAGCTGGTAATGGAGGACACACCGGAAAATCCGGGGTTTTCGGGTGTGTTAAAAAATGTGTTGAAAACGCAGTGGGGGATGGGCTCTGGAAATGAAGAAAAAGAAAAAAATCAGCACAATGGATGACAGCGAAAAAAAACGCCTGCTGAAAAAAAGCCTCATCCGTTTTTTTCTTTCGCTGACAGTCCTGACAGCCCTGCTTTTTGTCTGTTTCAGTGTTCCCGCGTCCGCGGCGCCTTCCATCTCCATTGACTTGAATTCCGGCAGTGAAACAGGCGGAGGTTTCGGCCCGCTGGAACTGCTTTTTCTGGTTACTCTGCTGTCGCTGGCCCCTTCCATTTTAATTATGATGACCAGCTTTACCCGCATCATCATTGTGCTGTCCTTTCTGCGCAATGCGCTGGGAACCCAGCAGACCCCGCCCAATCAGGTTTTGATCGGGCTGGCTCTCTTTCTGACGCTGTTCATCATGACCCCTGTTTTGGGCCAGATCAACGAGGCAGCTGTGGAGCCCTACCGTGAGGGAAAGCTGACGGCAGAGCAAGCGGTGGAAAAAGCAGTGGTTCCCATGAAGGAATTCATGCTGAAGCAGGTTTATGCCAAGGATCTGAACCTTTTTCTGGACATTTCCGGAAAGGGAGAGCTTCCCGTCGAGGAGGGCGCACAGCCGAATGAAGCTCTGATGAAGCTCGGGCTGGAAGTCATTGTTCCCGCTTTTATCACAAGTGAGCTGAAACGGGCTTTTATCATCGGATTTTTGCTGTTTCTCCCGTTTCTTGTCATTGATATGGTGGTTTCCAGCACCCTGATGTCCATGGGTATGGTAATGCTGCCGCCGTCCATGATTGCCCTTCCGTTTAAAATCATGGTATTTGTGGTGGTGGACGGCTGGGAACTCCTCATTGGAAATCTGGTTTCCAGCTTTCAAAAGTAGCGTTTGGAAAATTCGGGAAGGGAGGGGAAGAATCAGAGAATGAGCCAGGGAGATGTTTTAACCGTATTGCAGGAAGCAATCATGCTGATGCTCAAGCTGTCCGCCCCTTTGCTTCTGGTCAGCATTGTAATCGGACTGGTGATTGCGGTCTTTCAGGCGGCAACCCAGATTCACGAACAGACGCTGACGTTTGTTCCCAAGGTGGTAGCCATTATGCTGCTTCTCCTTGTGCTGGGGTCATGGATGATTACGCTGCTGAAAGATTTCGTGGAATACCTTTTTTCCATGATGGGCGGATTGTGAGCGGCTATGATTACAATCACCTTTGACGCTGTTCTTTCCTACCTGCTGGTCTTTGTAAGAATGTCGGGGATGCTCTTTTTAAACCCTGTTCTTTCAAGGCGCAATGTTCCCGCACAGATACGAATTGCGCTGGTATTGGTGCTTACCATGGTAATTGCCCCTTCCGTTGCTATAGAAAATCCAAACGGAATGGACGGATTCGGGATGATCGGTGCCCTGCTGACGGAATTTTTGGTGGGGGCCGTATGCGCGGCAGTATTTCAGCTTTTTTACTATATGCTGTTTTTCGCCGGAGACCTGATGGATGTGGAATTCGGGCTTTCCATGGCAAAGATTTTTGATCCGGGCAGCAGCGTTCAGCTGTCCCTGTCATCCTCATTGTTAAGCGTTGTCTTTTCGCTCTATCTTTTTGTCACCGACAGCCATCTGCTGATTCTGCGTCTGCTGATTGCCTCTTATCGGATCGTTCCCGCAGGGATGGCACGGATTACCGCCCAGACTTCGGGATTTTATCTGGGACTGTTTTCGGATGTTTTTTCCTTGGCGGTAAGGCTTACCCTGCCCTTCGTGGCGGCACTTTTTGTCACCGAGATCGCAATGGGTATTCTGATGAAGCTGGTTCCGCAGATTCATGTGTTCGTCATCAGCATTCAAGTGAAAATTACCATGGGGCTTGTCCTGCTTTTTTTATTCGCGGGGCCGGTGACTGCCTTTATGGATAACTATATTGTCATACTTCTGCAAAGCATGGAAAAGATCATGCACGCGATGGCATAGGCGTCAGTCCGTTTTAAAGCGGGAATGCGCTGTGGAAACGGGGGAATTGGGTGGCGGGAGAAAAAACCGAAAAAGCGACACCGAAACGGAAGCAGGACGAACGAAAAAAGGGAAATGTCTTTCAAAGCCATGAGATTGTCATTGTGGCGGGGCTGCTCACCGGATTCTACGCTCTGAAATTTCTCGGCCCCTACCTGCTTACCGCCATAGAAAAGGGAATCCGGGATTTCTTCCGCCTTTTCTCGGTTACGCAGAATATTACCGCTGCAGACCTGCGGTACTGCTTTAAGGAAGGCTCTAAAATCTTTCTTACCACCGCTTTCCCGCTGCTGCTGATCTCTTCTCTGACAGCGGTAATCCTGACGTTGGCGCAGACCAAGCTTCTGGTCTCTTTTAAGGCGGTTACGCCCAAGATGAACCGGCTAAGCCCACTGCAGGGAATGAAAAAAATCTTTTCTCTGCGGGGAGTCACCGAGCTGCTGAAGGCGGTAATCAAAATTGTCCTTTTGGGAGCCATCGTATCCAACGTTTTTCTGGAGTACATTCCCACGCTTCACCGCCTGATGGATGGATCGGTGGAGCAGGCGATTGGCCGGACCGGGGAAATGATTCTCTCTATTGTGCAGTCGACGGCGGTGGCCGCGGCCTTTGTGGCAGGATTCGATTACCTTTATCAGTGGTGGGATTACGAAAAGAACCTGCGCATGAGCAAGCAGGAGATCAAAGAAGAATATAAGATGACCGAGGGCGACCCCCAGATCAAGGGTAAAATCAAGGAACGCCAGCAACAGCAGGCACGCCGCCGTATGATGCAGAATGTACCCAAGGCGGACGTAGTCATCCGGAACCCCACCCACTTTGCGGTAGCCATTCAGTACCAGCCTGAAAAAAGGAATGCTCCTGTGGTGGTAGCAAAAGGGATGGACAGTCTGGCGCTTCGGATTGTGGCAGCGGCGGAAAAGAGCGGGGTGGCGGTTATGGAGAACCGGCCATTGGCAAGAGGTCTTTATGAGTCTGCGGAAATTGACATGGAGATTCCGGAAACCTATTATCAGGCGGTAGCCGAGGTTCTGGCATTCGTATACAGCCTTAAGGCGGCGCCTCATCATCAGCGGTGAGCATCCCTAATTCCATTCTCCCGTGCAGTCCGGCGTTAGGGAGTGTGAGATACCGCCTTTTGAAAAAAGGATTTGAAGTAAGTGAAGATTGTAAAAAATTTGGTGGCGGCAATGGTCGTAGCAATTGTATTTCTGATTATCATTCCTCTGCCGACCGCTATGCTGGATCTGCTGTTTATTCTGAATCTGGCGCTGTCGGTGGTGATTCTGCTCACCACCATGTACATCAAGGAATCGCTGGAATTTTCCATTTTTCCCTCACTGCTGCTGATTACCACCCTGTTCCGGCTCTGTCTGAACATATCCTCCACCCGATCGATTCTTACCCGCGGGGGATATGCCGGCGAGGTGGTAAAAACCTTCGGAGATTTTGTCATTCAGGGAAATGTAGTGGTAGGGCTGGTCATTTTCCTGATTATTGTTTTGGTGCAGTTCATGGTAATCACCAAAGGCGCGGAACGTGTGGCAGAGGTATCCGCCAGATTCACTCTGGATGCCATGCCCGGCAAACAGATGGCGATTGACGCCGATTTAAGCTCCGGCCTCATCAATGAGGAGCAGGCCAGAGAACGCCGCCGGAAGATTGAGCGGGAAGCGGATTTCTTCGGATCCATGGACGGTGCTTCCAAATTCGTGAAGGGCGATGCCATCATTTCCATTGTGATTACGCTGATTAACCTGATCGGCGGATTGATTGTGGGAATGCTCAACGGTGAGGGAGACATCAGCACAATCATGCAGATTTACTCCACTTCTACCGTAGGCGACGGACTGATGTCCCAGATCCCGGCCCTTTTGATTTCTGTAGCCACCGGCATGATTGTGACCCGCTCCGCTTCGGAATCCGATTTGAATCAGGATGTGAGCCGCCAGTTTTTATCCCAGCCGGTGGTGCTGATTCTGTCCGGCATTTCCATTCTATTTTTGATGCTGATCGGATTCCCTCCCATTCAGGTAATCCTCATCTCCGCAATGCTGATTGCGGCAGGAATCACGGTACTTCAGAAAAACAAGGCTGCCCGGCAGGAAAACGACGGGCTTTCCCCGGTGGAGGAGATTACCAGTGAAGCTTCCTACTACAAGGACATTGACAATGTGTATGGACTGCTTGGAGTGGATCAGATTGAGATCGAACTGGGATACAGCCTCATTTCGCTGGCGGATGAGGGAAGCGGCGGGAGCTTTGTGGATCGTGTGGTCATGTTCCGCAAGCAGTTTGCCCTTGAAATGGGAATTGTCATTCCGTCGGTGCGCCTGAAGGATGGGGGAGATCTGAACCCGAACCAGTATGCATTCAAGCTGCGGGGAGAGTGTGTGGCCAGAGGAGATGTACTGACAGATCACTACCTCGCACTGGCGCCGGATTCTCTTGCCGAGCCTGTGGACGGAATTGATACCGTTGAGCCGGCCTTCGGGATGCCAGCCAAATGGATCGGCGCTGACAAAAAGATCAAAGCGGAGCTTGCAGGGTATACCCTGATTGACCCCACCTCCGTCATCATTACGCATTTTTCGGAGGTCATCCGAAAGCACGCTTTTGAACTCCTCACACGCACAGAAGTCAACAATATGCTGGCAAACCTGAAAAAAACCAACGAAGCGCTGGTCAGCGAAATGGTGCCCGGGATGGTATCGGTGAGCCAGCTGCAGAAGGTGCTCTGCAGTCTCCTGCGGGAGGGGGTTCCTGTCCGTGATATGGAAACGATTCTGGAAACTCTCGCGGACTACGGAACCTCCGTAAAGGACAGCGATATGCTGACGGAATATGTGCGGCAGTCCTTGAAACGGACGATAACCCGGCGCTTCTCAGAGGCGGGCCAGCTGAAAGTAATCAGTCTGGACGGAAAGATTGAAAATGCCATCATGGCTTCGGTGAAGAAACATGAGGGCGGTTCCTATCTGGCTCTGGACCCCCAGATGATACAGAATATTGTCGCTTCCGCTGCACAGGAGATTGATAAGATCAAGGAGCTTGTCCCTACGCCTGTGATTTTGACCTCACCCATTGTGAGAATCTATTTTAAGAAGCTGGTGGATCAGTTTTATCCGGATGCGGCAGTGCTCTCGTTTAACGAGATTGAGCCGGACATTCAGATTCAGGCGCTGGGAAATATTTCGCTGAATTCGTCGGGAAGCATGAGGGAGGTGGCCGGTTGAATCAGGTGCAATGCCCGGAGTCCATGCCGTTGGAATCCGATCCGGAGCTTTTGCTGGAGGAGTACCGCCGGACGGGAAGCATTGCTCTCCGCAATGAGCTGGTGCTGCATTACAGTCCCATCGTCCGGCGGATTGCCCTCCAGATGCGGGGGATTTTCAGCAGTTACGCCCAGCAGGAGGACATTGTCAATGAGGGAATTTTAACGCTGATTGACTGTCTGGAAAGGTACGATTCCTCAAAAGGCGCAAAGTTTGAGACCTATGCCTTTCTGCGGGTCAGAGGCGCTGTCATTGACTTTGTACGAAAGCAGGACTGGATTCCGAGACGGGTGCATGGAAATGCAAAGCAAATCTCAGCAGCGCATGATTCTCTTTGCCATGAGCTGCTGCGGGAGCCGACGCCCCAGGAAGTAGCGAAGCGAATGGGGATCAACGTGGATACTCTTTCCCGCTATACCAGCGAAATTTCCAATTCGGTAATGTTCTCATTTGAAGAGCTGATTCAGAATACCGCCCAGATGGGCGACGCGCTGGAGGACTCTATGGGGAGTGCCCCGGGGCCGGAGGAAAACGTCTATCGGAAAGAGCAGAAACAGGTGCTGATGGAAGCCATCGACAGCCTGAACGAACGGGAACGGCTGGTAGTCAGCCTGTATTACTATGAGCGGCTTCGGCTGGCCGATATTGCATCGGTGCTCGGAGTCAGCGAGCAGAGAGTCTCTCAGATCAACAGCAGGGCGGTGGCAAAGCTTCGTGTCCCGCTGGAAAAATACAGGAAAGGGTGAAAAAGTTGTATTCAGGGTTTTATACCGCTGCATCCGGTATGCTTACGCAGCAGCGGGTGCTCAATGTTTTGGGAAACAATCTGACAAATCAGAATACGCCGGGTTATCAGGCAGAACGGGTGGTCAGCAGCACCTTTGATTATGAGTATGCCATCCGGAGAGAGGCGTACGGGAACGTTCTGCTGGGCAGTACCTCCCCCATCCGGACGGTCAGCGAGGTTCCGGTGAATTTTGCCGCGGACTATCTGGAGGAAACCGGCCGGAATATGGATCTGGCGATTGACGGAGCGGGATTTTTCAATGTTCAGAGTGAGGACGGAAGAATTTTTCTCACCCGAAACGGGAATTTTGAAATTGACGGCGAGGGTTATCTGTCATTAAAGGGATATGGACGGGTGCTGGGGGAAAACGGCCTGATTCCGGTGAGATCCTCCGATTTTATCGCGGCAGGTGACGGAACGCTTTACAGCGCGGATGGAGAGGCACTGGGAAAACTGCGAATCAGTGCACCTGCGGCCGATCAGCTGAGCAAAACAGCCAATGGGATGTATACCCTGCGCGGAGGCGAAAACCCTCCCTATGAAGATGCACGGCTGGTACAGGG
Organism: Oscillospiraceae bacterium; assembly: GCA_048358235.1. GTDB lineage: Bacteria > Bacillota > Clostridia > Oscillospirales > Ruminococcaceae > Paludihabitans. The sequence goes on along the minus strand of DBGCDL010000095.1, from coordinate 24,661 downwards.
AAGCCTGTGCGCGTCAAACGTGGATATGCAGCGGGAATTGACGCAGGTGATGGAGGCACAGCGGGCGTTTCAGGCCTGCAGCAATGCAGTGAGGACCATGTATCAGATGGATCAGAAATCCGCCACGAAAATTGCCGTGCTGTAAAGGAAAAAGAAAGGGATGACAGTGAGATGAATACTCTTTTCTATTCGGCCTCTTCGGGACTGTTTGCCTTTCAGGAGGAGCTGAATACCATTGGCCACAACATGGCGAATGTAGGGACAAACGGATATCAGCCTTCCCGGTCAAAGTTTCAGGAGCTGCTTGCTACCCGGATGGACGTCAAAGGCGGAAATCACCGGGCAGGCCACGGGGTGAGGGCAGACGAGCGGCAGCTTTTGATACAGCAGGGAAATTTGAATCAGACCAACCGGGAGCTGGACTTCGCGATTATGGGGGATGGCTTCTTTGCGGCAGACCGCAGCGGACAGATAGAATATACCCGAAATGGAAGTTTCTCGGTCAGCGCGGAAGGAAATACCGGATACTTAGTGGACTCGGAAGGCGGGTATCTCCTTGACCGTGGGGGTAACCGAATTTCTTTCAGGCGTAACGCGGATACCGGAACCTTTGACCTTTCCGAAGTGGAGTCAAAGCTGGGAGTTTGGAATTTTGACCAGCCGGAAGGCATCATTCCGGCATCCGGAAGCGGGTATTTGTCAACAGCCGCTTCCGGGACAGCCTTTCTCGCGGAGGAGTCCGCGTATCAGCTGATGCCCAATGCGCTGGAACAATCGGCGACATCTCTTTCCGATGAAATGGCAAATATGATTACGGCGCAGCGTGGCTACCAAATGAGCGCCAGACTGGTGCAGGTGGCGGATGAGACTGAGGAAACTCTGAACCGTTTAAGAAACGGATAGCCTTTTTTCTTTGCAGGATACAGAATGTGAGGCAGGGAATGACGGATTTCTTTCAAATACCGTCATTCCCTGCCCTTTTTGTGTATGTTTAGTCTCGTAAAATGAGAATACTTATGCTATAATAGAACAAAATGCAAAGCATTTTGTTCATCATTGAAAAATGAATGGGATTCTCAAGGGGCAGGCCCCTTGAGCGGGTTGGGGCAGCGCCCCGAAAAAAGGGACAGCGCCCCGAAAAAAGGCAGCATCCTGAAAAAGGGGAACAGTGCTTCCAAAGAAGGAAAAGCATCCCAAAGGGCTGGGCGGCTGCGGCGGAATTTGGAAAGAGGACAGTGAGTAAAATGCGGGTACTGATTTTATCCTGTAACACAGGCGAGGGACACAATGCCGCAGGAAAAGCTGTTTTGGAGCGGGTCATTGCGGAAGGCCATGAGGCTGTGATGGAAGACATTATGATGATGGCAGGCAAACGCACGTCCCGAATTGTTGGGGGCACTTATGTGGGCATCGTACAGCATATGCCCCACTTTTTTCAGCTGCTTTATAAGGCCGGATCACGGATCAGCTCACCCGCCCGCAAATCACCGGTTTATTGGGCCAACACATTTATGGCCAAGCATTTAAGCCGCTATCTGGAAGAAAACCATTTTGATATTATCGTGACGCCGCACTTGTTTCCTGCGGAGACAATGACATATATGAAGAAGCATAATATGCTTAAGCAGAAAGTGGTCGCCATCGCCACAGACTATACCTGCATTCCCTTCTGGGAGGAAACAAACTGCGATTACTATATTCTTCCCCATCCGGACTTGGTGGAGGAATATGCGGAAAAGGGGATTCCAAGAGAAAAGCTGATTCCCTTCGGAATCCCGGTGGGGCTGGCTTTTTCCGAGAAGAAAGAGAAACCGCAGGCAAAAACCGACTGTGGGCTTCCTGTTTCCGAGCCGGCCTATCTTGTCATGAGCGGAAGCATGGGCTTTGGAAAAGTGAATCTGTTTGCGGCAGAGCTTTGCCATCACTGCCGGCAGGGGGAGCAGATTGTGATTATCTGCGGCCACAATGAGAGTATGAAGAAGGTGCTCGAGCGGCAGTTTCAGGGAAACAGCAATGTTCATATCATCGGCTTTACCAACCAGATTTCCGATTATATGGATGCCTGCGATGTGGTGTTTACCAAACCCGGGGGATTGAGCAGCACCGAAGCGGCGGTAAAGCGGATTCCGATCGTTCATACCGCACCAATTCCCGGATGCGAGACAAAAAATTTGCAATTTTTTACGAGCCGCGGCCTTTCCGTAGCTGCCAGACGAATCAGCGATCAGGTGGAGGCCGGAAACCGGCTGATTAACGACCCCGATGGATTTTTAGCCATGACCGAAGCCCAGAAAAAGGAAATCTGTTCCGATTCGTCCAAAAAGATTTTTCTGTTTTTGGAAACATTGAAAGATGAGGAGACATCATGCGCTGGCTGAATATCGTTTTCTTCGTTCTTCTTGGCTATTTTTCGGGAAGCGTGCTGTACGGCTATCTGCTCCCTGAGATTTTTTGCCATGTGGATGTGACAACGGCAAGCGAAGACGGCAACCCCGGAACCACCAATGCGTTCCTGTACGGGGGAGTTCCTGTGGGAATCAGTGTGGTGCTTTTAGAGTTGGCAAAGGGCTTTTTCCCCGTTTTTCTGGGAGCCCGCGCAGTGGGAACGGAAACGGTTTGGTTCGCCCTGATTATGGCCGCCCCCGCACTGGGACACGCATTTCCCTTTTGGCGTAAAAACGGAGGGGGAAAGGCGATAGCGGTTTCCTTTGGAGTACTGCTTGGACTGCTGCCCCAGTACGTCCCCCTTTTGCTGCTGGTATTTTATTATCTGCTGTTTACTTTGGTGATCAGGATCCAACCGCACTTTTACCGGTCAGTCATCACCTTTTTCCTGTTAAGTGTCAGCTGCCTGCTGCTGGTGGATGCCCGGGCAGTGGTCTTTGGAACATTTCTGATTTCTGCGGTAGTAATCTCCAGACATTTTAAACGGTATCATGGTGAAAAAATTGCTGTTCAGCTTCCGTTTTGCCGTCCTGTGGTCAATCGCATGGACCCGGAGGAGCAGCCCCACCCGGAAACTACCAAATAATAGAACAGCCGCAGAACTTCGCGGCGGAATGGATGAAATTCATGTCGGAAAAGAAAAGAGAATCTGCCGCACCGGCGGCGAATAATGAGGGCGGAGAGAAATGTCCGATTTATAAAAAATGCAACGGCTGTCAGCTGCAGAATATGAGCTATGACAGGCAGCTGGAGTGGAAGCAGGGAAAAGTGGAGCAGCTGCTGAAGAAGTTCGGCCACGTGGAACGAATCATCGGAATGGATTCTCCCTGCCATTACCGGAATAAGGTGCAGGCCGCATTCGGAGTAAACCGGGGCGGCAGATTTATTTCCGGGATTTATCAGTCCGCCACCCACACCATTATTCCGACGGACAGCTGTATGACGGAAGATCAGACCGCAGACGAAATTATCGTGACAATCCGCACTATAATGAAGAGCTTCAAACTTTTTCCCTATGATTTTCATACAGGGAAGGGCCAGCTGCGCCATGTCCTGGTACGGCGCGGATTTACCAGCGGACAGGTGATGGTGGTGCTTGTTCTTACCACCCCGATTTTTTCGGCGGCAAAGCACTTTGTGAAAGAATTGACAACCCGGCATCCGGAGATCACCACGGTGCTGCTGAACGTGAATTCCGGATATGAGGGGCTGATGCTGGGAGGCAATGAAAAGGTGCTTTACGGCCCGGGCTTTATTGAGGACACTCTCTGCGGCTGCCGCTTCCGGATATCGTCCCGCTCCTTTTACCAGATCAATCCGGTTCAGACCGAAATTCTCTATGGGAAGGCCATGGAATACGCCGGGCTGACAGGAAAAGAAACCGTCCTTGACGCCTACTGCGGGATCGGCACCATCGGACTGATTGCAGCCCGAAGTGCAGCTGCCGTGGTGGGGGTGGAGCTGAACCGCGACGCTGTAAAGGATGCCATCGCCAATGCACGGCTGAACGAGATCAAGAACGCCTATTTCCAGCAGGGTGACGCAGGGCACTATCTGAAGGCTATGGCGGCAGAAGGAAAAGCTGCGGATGTGGTGTTTATGGATCCGCCTCGCTCCGGATCGGATAAGGAGTTTCTGGCAGCTCTGACAGACATGATGCCCAAAAAGATCGTGTATATTTCCTGCAATCCGGAAACCCAGGCAAGAGATCTGGGATGGCTGACACAGAAAGGGTACCGTGTGGTGAAGATTCAGCCTGTGGACCTTTTCCCCCATACCAATCACGTTGAGACGGTAGTATTGATGTCAAGGGTTGAAAATCAGCCGTAAAAAAGGGCTTGAAATAAGGGCATTTCAAGGTTTTTGCCATAAAAACCACCGCTCGGAAATTGCCTGATTCTTACTTCGAGGGAACATGTCAAAACGAGCTTAAAACCTTGTGACAGAGCGATTTAGATGTCAGTGCTTGGCGAGTAGTCAGTTTAGATGTCAGAGGTTCGCGTGTGGTCGATTTAGATGTTTTTTGAAAAACCCGGGCTTGTGTGGTCGGGTTGAATGTATCTGTTATTTATCCATGATTTTTGTTACGTTTCTATTGTTTATGTTCATGGATAGGAAATTATAATTTTTACAAAGGAAGGTATGTATGGAAAATAATATTAATGATTATTTAACCAATGGTGAGTTATTTAGTAAACTCAGTGATTTTACGCGAATTGTAGATCCTTTACAAAAAAGAGTTATTGAGTACGGAAACAAGGAGGTTCTAATTAACAACATCCACTGTTTTGATTTTTGGGGTAAAAACAAAGTGTGCGATAATTGCATCTCCATGAGGGCTTATAACGACAACACGACATATGTAAAAATTGAGTATAGAAAAGACAAAACATACATAGTGACTGCAGTCCCCTATATTTTAGATAACAGAAAGGTTGTAGTCGAGATTCTCAAAGATATTACAAACAGTTTATTTTTTGAATCGCTTGACGATAAGGGTAATGAATTGACAGGAATTCATGCGCTTATTGATAGTATGAACAAACTTGCTTTTAAAGATCAACTTACGGGGCTGTATAACCGACGATATATTATGGAAAAGCTACCTGTTGATCTTTTGAACGCTAAGCTTTTATCAAAAGAAATATCTATAATTATGGCTGACATTGATTATTTTAAAGCTGTTAACGATAATTACGGACATCCTGCCGGTGATCAGACTCTAAAAAATGTTGCCATAACAATATCCGGATGTCTTAAAAGAGAAATTGACTGGGTCGCAAGATATGGTGGAGAAGAGTTTCTGATTTGCATGCCTGGAGCCGATCTTGAGACTGCAAAGTCAATAGCCGAATGTATGCGAAAGTCAATTGAAAGATCTGTAATCGAATATAATGGCAAGCAATTTAACATAACTGCAAGCTTCGGTATTCATTACTTAAAATCACCAGAAAGTGAGAGCATTGACGAGTTGATAAAACATGCTGATGAAAAGCTGTATTTGGCTAAAAGTAACGGACGTAATAGAGTTGAATATTAAAAAATAAATGGGATTGTGTGGACTGCCGTAATCGTATTCATCGCCGGGAAATCATACAGGAAAATGAAAAGCATAAAGCAAGGCTCCCACACTGCCATCAAAGGCGGCGGGGAGCGGCATAATGACAAAAGCACCTCTGAACCAATCATGGCTCGGAGGTGTTTTTGCGTCTATGGTATTATTCTTCGATATCGATTGCAAGCCCGGATTTGAATTTCACAGTGAAGTGGTCGGCAAAGACGGTGATCTTCTCGATGAGCTTTTTTACCAGAGCTTCGTCGAACTCTGTGATGTCTGTTTTCTGCTTGGAGATAAAGTCCTGCAGTTCCTTGATCCGGTTCATGGCTTCTTCCCGGTGGTGGCTGTCGACCTCGGACTGTTCCTTCTGTTCCCTGAGTCTGAGGATTTCGTCAGCGATGGCATCGTAATCCTGTTTGTTGTTTGCCTTCTTGATGAGCTCTTTTTGCAGTTCTTCCAGCCGAGCTTGGATGCCGTCCGGCGAGAGGGTGTCAGCGCTGACTACAGCCTTGGCGATATTGGCTTGCAACTGTTTTAAGGTCTTGTACCAAGCGGAGCGGAAGAAGCGCTCACACTCCATTGCATCCGACATGGCGGACTGATTACTGGGCTTCTTTTTCAGGCGCTTTAGGGAGTCCCGGTAATCCTTCACGGCCTGCAGCACGATGGCGTTGGCGAGAATTTCATAAGGATCAGTCATTACACCACCTCAAGGTCGGCCTTGACCGCATCAATCAGTGCGGACTGCGTCATTTCTTTTTTGGATAGCGCCTTTACGATCCTCTCGTCGATGGTGCCCTTGGTGATGATGTGCTGGATCACCACAGTCCGGGATTCTTGACCTTGCCGCCAGAGACGTGCGTTTGTCTGCTGATAGAGCTCCAGCGACCATGTGAGACCGAACCACACGAGGGTGAAGCCTCCGGCCTGAAGGTTTAAGCCGTGACCGGCAGAGGCCGGATGGATGACTGCTACAGGAATCTTTCCCGCATTCCAGTCAGCAATATCGCGGCTGGTCTTGATCTCCCGAACATTGAAGCGGTTCTTGATGCGGCTTAGGTCATGTCGGAACCAGTAGGCCACAAGAAGCGGTTTTTCATTGGCGGCCTCGATAATATCCTCCAAAGCGTCCAGCTTCCTATCGTGGAACTCGATGACCTCACCGGTATCGGCATAAATGGCACCGTTTGCGAGCTGTGAGAGCTTGCCCGTAAGCGATGCGGCATTGGCAGCAGTCACCTCACCATCAGGGAGCTGCAATATGAGCTCCTGTTTCAAATCCTCATAACGGCTGCGCTCAGAGTCGGAAAGCTGCACTTCATATTCTGTTGAAACCAGCTCCGGCATCTTCAGATGGTCGGTAGATTTCATGGAAATCGTGATATCCGAGATCCTCCGATAGATGGCATCCTCCGCATAGGGCAACGGCTTATAGGAGTAGATGATCTCGCCGTTTCTCTTGTCCGGCATGAAGTAATTTGTCCGGTACTGCGTGATAAAGCGTCCGAGGCGCTCGCCCATACAGGTACTCACCGTAATTCTTGATGTCGGCCTTGCCCTCGATCTTGGCATTGAACGGGATCACGATGAGCCTGCGCCAGATACCGTCATCGGAGGCGGAGACGCGAGGCAGGTGATTGGTATAGAGCACCAGCGTGTGGCAGGGCTTGAAGGAAAACGGGTCTTTATACTTTTTCTCCGCAAACACGTCGTCGGTGGAGCAGAGCTGCTTAACGGTAGAATCGTTGAGCCTTGCGCCTTCCTGCATTTCCGCAGCGATCAGCAGGCGCTTGCCCTTGACCTCAGCCATTTCCGGTTTGATGTTCCTGCGGCAGCCGACGGTCAGGGTGTCTGCGGAGATATTTCCGCTGTAAAGTCCCAGCACGCGTGAGACGGCATTCCAGAAGGTGGACTTGCCGTTGCGGCCATCGCCGTATGCGATAATGAGCGCCTCCACATAGACCTTGCCGATGACGGCCAGACCGCAAATCATCTGCACATAGTCGATAAGCTGCTGATCCTTCTGGAAAATCAGATCCAGATTGTCCTGCCAAAGCTGTGCTCCCTTGCTGCCGGGTGAGACCGATGTAATCTTCGTAATAAAATCATCTGCTGAGTGCTCGCGGGCACCGGCCATACCTTTCCGCAGGTCGTAGGTCGCCTCCGGTGTGCAGAGCAGGAAGCAGTCTGCGTCCAAATCCCTCGGAGAGATTTCCAGCATCGGGTGCGACTCCTTGAGGGTCGATGTGATGTTCTTGGAATCGCGCCTGCGGATGGCAAAGCTCTGGTAGGCCTTGGCAGCGAGGAATTCCTGATAGGCCTTCATCTGCTCGTCGTTCATCAGCTGTTCGGCCTTTGCCTTTGAAGTGTTATCGAGGATTTCCTGAGCGCCACAGTTCTTGAGCTTTTGCAGCGCCTCGCACATAAGGCGACTGGATTCATTCAGCTGCCTACGGGTCAGCTCATGGGCGACGGCCTGAGCGCCGGGCTCCGTTTCCTGCCAATAGTGATCGCTGTAGCGGATAAAGTGGGTGGCCGGTGAGTACAGTTGAAGGTGATTACTTCTTTGAGGATAACGACGGAGAGTATGTACAGCGTAGAAAAGTAAAATGGCTCAAGCATATACCTCGTCTCAGCTTCTCACAGGGTGCGCTATATGAAGTCGGATCTGCGATGTCTTTCTTTTCGGTGAAGAACTATGCTGATGAGTTTTTATCAGCACTTGATAAAGACTTCAAGAAGTCGATAACATCCGACGATTCAGAGGATGAAAGTGTTGGAGCGACCGCAGAGGATATCGTTGAGAGCACGAAGGACTTTATTTTGAAAGAGCTGAGTCGCCAGCTGAAGGGATATGATCTTGAGGCCTTTGTGGCCGATCTGCTCCGGGCAATGGGATACCGGACGACGGTTTCTCCGCAGGGTGGAGATAGCGGCATTGATATCACAGCATATAAAGATGAGCTTCCTCCGCGTATTCTTGTTCAGGTCAAGAGTCAGGATAGCGACATAAAGGAAACTACCATCCAGTCCCTCAAAGGTGCAATGCGCGAGGGAGATTATGGCTTGTTCGTGACGCTTTCTAATTATACGAAGAATGCTCAGAAGTATCTGGATAGCACGCCGATCATCCGTGGTATAAATGGCACAGAGTTGGTAGACCTAATCCTCAAATACTACGAAGATTTGAGCGAGAAATACAGAAAGATGATCCCGCTGAAGATGGTTTATATTCCGGTGCCGAAAGAGGATGCGTAAATGTACCAATTTGATGAGCCTCTTATCAGAGGCACAATGCTAAAAAGAAAAAGTCAGTTCACTGCTGTCGTTCAGATTGACGGCGAGGAGTTGATTGCGCATATACCGACCACAAACAGGATCGGAGACGTGGAGAATAAGAATCTGCCATGCCTGCTTTCTTATCATCCTGATCCGAAGCGCAAGCTGCACTATGACATTGAGGCTGTGCTTCTGTCGGATGATGAAAACTGGGTGGGCATCAACCAGATTCTCTCCAACAGACTGGTGGAGCATTTTTTCCGTGAGCATGAGCTGGATAAAATTGTGGCGGAGTATGACGATATACAGAGAGAGGTCAAGCTCGGCATTTCCAAGCTGGACTTTAAGGTTGGCGATACATACCTTGAGGTAAAGACGCCGCTCACTACCATCAATGTGAAATACGGTGAGAGCATCAAGACACTGCCGCCGAAGCCGTTCTCATCGACTGATCGAATGGTGAAGCACGTGAACGAGCTGGCCGGTTCTCTTTCGGAGCACGAGAGGGCAATTTTCCTGCAGGTGTATCAGTATCGCATTACCGAACGCAAAGAACGCTTGCGCTCCACAAATTATGAAGAGGTCTTGGAGACGATCCACAGGGCTGCCGAGCAGGGCGTGGAATTCTGGGAAATCCAGATGGACTTTCGACCTGAAGGCGTGAGTCTTTATAGCGTGGAGAGAAGTACGGATTTATAGGAGGCAGCAGTATGCAGCACGAATGTAAAATAACAGTTCTGGAGACGAAGGTTTTTCCGGAGCTGCAGGAAAAATATCTGGCCGATCCCAAGTCCGGCCCGTGTCCATGCTTCAAAGCCGGAGACACATTTCTGCTGAAAAGGACACCACAGCAGGATGACTTTTATCACCTGATGGACGGTAAGTTCTGCGGGGAGGCGTGGGATGCCATCAGCCGCTATGTCTACACGGCTCTACAGGGTGGCTCCATAATGAAAAGCTGGACAAATGATGACCGTATGATGATAGCCTGCTGCAATGATGGCACCCGGCCTGTTATCTTCAAGATAGAACGGATCGATATTCCGGAGAACGAGGAAGAGCGCGAGTGGCTGGAGAAGCAGAACTTTAAGAACACCGTAGATGATGCCTATACGGGGTGAGGACATAACATGCAGATAATCACTTATCAGGAAAAATACAAACAGCAGGTCATTGACCTGATTCTGCACATACAGAAACCTGCGTGGAGGACGTCAGATTTCTCACATGGATGAAACCGGCGTATAGGATATGATCGTGAAGGGGAATTTTAAGCCATTCTTCAATATCGGAAATATTGTTCATAAGGTTGATTTTGTCGGACAGGATCTGATAAACCAGCGTGTTTTTGGAATCTGCCTGATATTGATTGATCTTCTTTACCAGCGTCGAATTGGACTCCTGAAGCTGCGACACCGCTTTGAGAGCTTCGATAAAATCGTTTCCCCGCTTCTTGCTTCCTTCTTTTTGATTAATGGACTGAAAAAGGGAAATGGCGGGGATATAATTGCGATTGATAAAAAACGCCAGTCCTGCCGCATCGATTCCCAGTAAGAGAACAATGCACAGGATATTTCCAAGTTGTACCTTGTACAGGTTCCCGTTTACAATGTTCTCGTCATAGAGGACATATGCAGTCAAATTGAAATAAACGGCGCCTTTTTGTCTTTTGATATAGCTTTGGTTGCTTAAAGACATCTTTTCCTGGGAAATATCCGTTAACTGCATGGTACTGTCTTCGTTTTCAATGAAATAGTTGTAGTTGCGAGAGATAAGCATTTTAATCTGCTTATCTAATTTTTCTGTGCTTATGAAAAAGATGTAATAGGTCTGCTGATTGTTTCGGGGGATGATGATCGGAACCACAGATACTTTTTGAATATCATTCATTTGGTATTTGGCGGACAGAACACCTCTTTTGAGGAGCTTGGGACGATCGGTTTGCTTCATTTGTTTAATGAACTCTTCCTGTGTACAGTTATTCAGCGTAAAAACCTTGTTTAAAAAGTATTTGTCAGAGACAACACCCGATGCGGTGATGAAATAGGAGCCGTTGTAAATAAAGGCCCATTCGGTGATTGAACTTCTTGAAAGCTGGGAAGCGAGGAGCTGTGAGGTCTTCATAAGATTGGAGCTGTTTTTTACGCCGTTTGTCTCCCACAGATATCTTTGCGTGTTTAAGGTTTCGGATATGGCCAGCAAATTTCCAAACTCTGTGTTCAGAAAGCCCGTTAACTTTTTGCTGTTCAGATTAATTTCGTTGTCAATATATCCTTTCATGACGTTTGTCATTTCAGGAAAATAGAAGGAATTTATAATCAGGATCGGCAAAATTACAATCAGAACGAAAAGACTTAAAAACTTATTCAATACATTGCTGCTGTATTTGGGAATTTTTATTCGGCGAAGTTTCATTTGTTTCCTCCCGGTGTTTCCATCAAACATTTATTATACATTTGTAATTATTTAATAAATAATGTACAAAGTCAATATACATTATTTCTTATTCTGCCCATTGCATTAAAAAAACTATGTGTTTTGCTTGATTTGAAGCAAAATGAAAGATAAATTATGTTTATTGCGCCATCTGCATTTTGGTGATACCATTTAGGGCATGAACCAATTCCCGATTGAAATCGAAACCGCGGGGAACAATCAGGAATCAAAATCGGATCGGAGGGATACAATGGCCAAAACTTATTCCACAGACAGGACGGCACCTCGCCATACGCTGATGAAGCAGATTATAAAATGCAAAGAACTTTACCTTTTTCTGCTTCCGACGATTCTCCTTATTTTCATTTTTAACTATATTCCTATGTATGGAATTCTCATGGCGTTTCAGGATTTTGCGCCGTCTCTTGGAATTGACGGAAGCCCATGGGTTGGCCTGAAGCATTTCCAAAGGCTTTTTACCTTGCCGAAATTTGGCGAAATACTGAAAAATACGGTTACCATCAGTGTGCTGTCTTTGATCATTAACTTTCCTTTTCCTATTGTATTGGCACTTCTGGTGAATCAGATTACTCATGCACGGGTGAAAAAGACGGTGCAGACAATTACGTACATGCCCCATTTTATTTCGGTTGTGGTTGTCGTGGGAATGATCAAGGTGCTGATGTCTCAAAGCGGAGGACTATACGGAGGCCTCATCTCACTTTTCGGAATTGCGAATCCCGTTGACTTTTTGGGAAAAGAAAGCGCATTCAAATGGCTTTATGTGTTTTCCGACGTATGGCAGCATACGGGCTGGAATTCCATTATCTATATTGCAGCGCTTTCCAGTGTGGATCCGGCGCTCTATGAAGCAGCCACCGTGGACGGGGCGAATCGCTGGCACAAAATCCGCCACATTGACATTCCCGCACTGATTCCCACCATGGTTATTCTGCTGATTCTAAGTACGGGAAATATTTTGGGAGTGGGCTTTGAAAAGACTTATCTGCTCCAAAATCCGCTGAACGTAGGTGCCTCTGAAGTAATTTCCACTTATGTATATAAAATAGGTCTGCAGTCTGCCCAGTACAGCTTTTCAACCGCAGTCGGTCTATTCAACACCATTGTAAACTTTCTGTTTCTGCTGTTGGTAAATACCGTTTCGTCGAAAATTTCAGAAACCAGCTTATGGTAGGAGGACATCTCAATGAAACGACAAGCTATGGTAAGCGATAAGCTTCTTTCTCTTCTCACCTATGTCTTGATTGCGGTTGCGGTGTTTCTCGCTTTATATCCCCTTTATTTTGTAGTGATTGCATCAATCAGCGATCCCGCCCAGGTTTCCAAAGGGGCGACTTTGCTGCTGCCCAAGAATATTACGCTGATCGGGTATGAGAAAATATTTGAAGACAACCGTATCTGGAGGGGCTATTACAATACGATTCTATATACACTGGTGGGAACTACGATCAGCATATGTGCCACGATTCCCGCCGCGTATGCCATGTCAAGAAAAGAGCTTCCGTTCAAAAAGGCGATTATGGTGTTCTTTACCATTACAATGTTTTTTAACGGGGGTTTGGTTCCCACTTATTTTGTCATACAAAATTTAAAGATGACGGATACCTTCTGGGTCATGGTCATTCCCTTTGCCGTGAGCGTCTACAACTTAATTGTGGCACGAACCTTTTTTAATACATCCATTCCGGAAGAGCTCTTTGAAGCAGCGCAGCTTGACGGGTGCAGCTATACCAGATTTCTGATCCGCGTGGTGCTGCCGCTGTCAAAGGCAATTATTGCCGTCATTGCATTGTATTGTGCCGTAGGATACTGGAACGAATATATGCGGGCACTCATTTACATACGCAACGCCAAGCTTGTTCCGCTGCAGCTGGTGCTGAAGGAAATTTTGATTGCCAATCAGGCTTTTGAACAGATCAACATGGATAATGCCGTGAAACAGCGGCTGGCAGACGCAATGAAATATGCACTTATTGTGGTTTCAACCTTGCCAATGATGATTTTGTACCCTCTTCTTCAGAAGTATTTTGAAAAGGGAGTAATGATCGGTTCATTGAAAGGTTAAATAGACGAAAAGGAGAGAAGAAAATGGTAAAAAAAGTTTTGGCATGTTTACTCACAGCGGCAATGAGCCTGTCCGTTATGGCGGCGTGCTCAAACACATCCGGCAGTCCGGAATCTTCATCCGTGGGAAGCTCCGCAAATTCTGCAGGCGGGGAGCAGGTCGTGCTGACTGCTTTGGTAAACACGGATAACCCCATGACACGCGATCCCGATACAATGAATTCTTTCACGAATCTGGAAAAGCAGCAGAATGTGGACATTCAATGGGAAGTGGTCCGCACCGGATGGGGCGACAAAAAGAATCTCATGTTGGCCAGCAGCGATATGCCAGACATGTTCTTCGGCAACAGAACCCTTTCCATGAGCGATATCGTAGCCAATGAGGCACTCTTTGTGGATCTGTCATCTTACATTGAGAAATCCAAGAACATTAAGACAATGTTTGAAGAAACTCCTGCTACCAAGGCACTTGTGGACACCGGAAACGGGATCTATTGCCTTCCTGCCAAAATGCCCCTGCGTCCCCAGTCCCTGGTAGTTATGTTTATCAATAAAACGTGGCTGGATAAAGTAAATCTGCCGGTGCCTTCAACCACAGAAGAGCTTTACACCGCGCTGAAAGCCTTTAAGGAAAAAGACCCGAACGGAAACGGACAGGCAGACGAAATTCCGTGGTGCGCAAATAACGGCGGATATTTTTCGGGGCTATGGTCAATTCTGGGGGCCTTTGGTGTTCCCTGCGACACCAATTACAACCTGATCGTCAACGAGGATGACACCCTTAGCTACGGACCCGCTATGGACGGATTCAAAGACGCAGTCAAGTATCTGAATCGCCTTTACAAAGAGGGACTGATCGATCAGGAAGCCTTCATTCAGGATGGCTCCCAGTACAATGCCAAAATGTATTCCAGCGATCCGCAGATGGCCGGTATGGGCAGCAGCTGGACAATCGCTTCGGGAGTTGGCGAAGCAAATAAAAAAGATTTTGTGGTTCTTCCTGCGCTGGAAGGCCCTAATGGCCAGAAGGGATGGTCCTCCCAGCCGGTAGCCTTGAGCGTAATCCAATGCTCATGGGCACTGACGAAGAGCTGTAAAAACCCGGATGTTGCGTTTGATTTTGTCGATGCCATGTATGAACCGGAGACATCAGTTCAATTCTACTTTGGTTCTTACGGAGAAACCCTTGAAAAGACTGACGATGGTAAAATCAAAATTCTTGATCCGGAAGACCCCAGCGTTACCTTTAACGACAAGGTTTGGGAAGTCGGCTTCGGAGACATGGGCCCCTATTATGTGACAAAAGAGGTGGAAAGCCGCATAATTCCCAACAGCTGGGTAACCGACCGGCTGGATCAGGAAAAAGCCTATACGCCTTATTACCAGAAAAAAGTATTTCCTCCCATGCTGTTCTCCAACGACGACAGCAATGAACTGTCCGTTTTAAAGACAGATATTGATACCATTGTCAATCAGAAATTCGCGGCATGGATTACCGGCGAGGCGGATGTGGATGCCGAATGGGAAGACTACAAAAAATCTCTTGACGGTGTGGGCCTGCCCAGAATGATGGAAATATACACAAAATATTGGAAAAATTCCAATCAATAAGATGAATTTTTAAAAGGATATCACATGTTTAGAGAAGAGGATTACTTTTTTGTAAGCATGTGATATACTTGTTTTAAATTGTTTTTGAAAAGAAAATACTGGCAAAATTAAGTCAAAAATTGACAGTTTAAAGGAATGATACGATGGAGCTGACTGCAAAAGAACGGATACTCAACGCAATTACGGGAAAAGAAGTTGACCGTATGCCGTGGTGTCCCTTTTTGGCATATTATTGGGAACACTTGCCGAAAGAAATTACCGACAAAGGACAGTTTGCCTATTTACAGGAAATCGGTGCAGACCCGCTGCTCCGGGGCTTTTACTCCATTACCAGCCCGGAATACAACGGCTGCACTGTTTCGGAAAAAAGAGACGGCCGCAAACAGTTTGTCACCTATTCCACTCCCGTGGGAGAGCTGCATGTGACCTATACCTCTTCGGAGCAGGGGAATACCAGCTTTGTGACGGAGCATCCGGTGAAATGTGAGGAAGACTTTAAAATTCTGCAGTATCTGTTTGAGCATATGAGCCTTACGGAGCACATTCATGAGTTCGAAGAGAGCTATGCCGCTGCCGGGGAGGACGGTCTTCATCTTCCTGTAATCAGCGTGATTGGGAAAACGGCCTTTCAGTCTTTGGTGGAATTCTGGTGCGGAACAGAAAATCTGATTTATGCTCTTTGCGACTATCCGGAGACGGTAGAGGAATGTCTTGCGGTCATGCGGGAAAAGAACGGGGAATCCGCGGAGATCGCAGTAAAAACATCTGCGGAGGGCTTCATTTTCTGGGAGGACAGCTCCACCACCAATATCAGTCCGGACATGTTCCGGAAATATACAAAGCCTGAAATTGACGCATGGGGAGATTTGGTTCACCGGAGCGGCAAGCTGCTGGTGCATCATGCCTGCGGGCATGTTCATGACCTGATTGATCTGATTTCCGAGGAGAAAGTGGATGCATTGGAGTCCCTGTCACCCCCTCCCACCGGAAATATCAGCCTTTTTGAGGCACGCGAACGTCTGAATGACCGGATTGCAATTATCGGGGGAATTGAACCGGTCTTTCTGCTGGACAGCACCATGAAAGAGCTGGAAAGCCATGTGGAGGGCATCCTTCGGGAGATGAAGGGAAAGCGGTATGTTCTGGCCAACAGCGACAGCTGCCCGCCTTTTGTGGAGGAAGAAAAATTCAGAATGATATCCCGGATGGTACGCCGGTAAAAAATGCATTTTTAATTTTGAAATGGAGGCATAGACCATGCATCAATCTGTCAAAGTTGAGCAATTGAATGAAAGAACCTTTAAAGTCATCCGTTACGATCAAAATCCCGCAGAGCCTCAGAGCCTGATTATCCAGCCCCAAAAGGAAAAAAATGTGGGCGAAAGCACCATCCGCTGCGATAAAGATGAAAACGGCTGCCTGCACTTCTTTTTAAACGGCCGGGAAAGAATCTGCGAACAATCCTCTTCTTTTACCGAGACGTTTCAAATCGGAGCCGCAGAAGGAATTTACGGGCTGGGCATTCATCAGAACAAGCCCCTGAACCGCAGGGGTCAGGCACTCCAGATGGTGCAGGTCAACGCTAAAATCACTGCCGTTCCTTTCCTGACATCTACGGGCGGGTACGCAATTTTAATCGACAACTATTCTTATATGGGAATCGGCGTGGACTGCGCCTGCCCGGAGAGCGGGGATGAGATCACGGCGGAGTATCCGGCCATCCCCAACACCGTTAATATTCAGGCAGATGTCGCGGACCCCTTTGTTTACTATATCATACTTGCAGAAACCATGGATGAGCAAATCGACGTCTATCGAACCTTAACCGGAAAAGCTCCTCTCTTTCCCAAATGGGCCTATGGCTATTTCCAGAGCAAGGAGCACTATCAGACACAGGAAGAACTGCTTTCTGTGGTGAAGGAGTTCCGGGAGAGAAAAGTCCCCATCGACTGTATCGTACAGGACTGGAACTATTGGGACAGCACCGGCTGGAACTCTCTGGAATGGAATTTGGAAAAGTATCCGGATCCCAAGAAGATGGTCGATGAAATCCATGCCATGCATATGAAGCTTATGATTTCCGTGTGGCCGAGCTTTGGACCCGATACTGCCGTAACCAAAGAGCTGGAATCCGTGGACGGAATTCTGGACAATAAAGACAGGGATCATGAAAACTGGGGACGGGTGTATGATCCGCTGAATGAAAAGGCTGCCGATATTGTTTGGCGCCGCATGAACGAATCTCTTTTCTCCAAGGGGATTGACGCCTGGTGGCTGGACTCCACAGAGCCGTCTTTTGAAAAGGATTCCTCCATTGCACTGCTGGACTGCCGCGACTGCGCAAGGGGAGAGAACAGACAGTATCTGAACTGTTATGCGTTGAACACCTCTGCCAACGTATATCGCCGTCAAAGGAAAACCACAGATGAGAAGCGTGTCCTCATCCTGACCCGGAGCGGATTTGCGGGACAGCAGGCGAACGCAACCCTGACATGGACGGGCGACATCTTCGCAACATGGGAGATCTTTAAACAGCAGATTCCCTCCCTGTTGAGCTTCAGTGCTTCCGGCATCCCTTATTCCACCACGGATATTGGCGCATTTTTTGTGGAATACCCGGAAAAAAATGAAAGCCCGGAGTACCGCGAACTTTATACCCGGTGGTTCTGGTTCGGCGCATTTTCGCCGGTCTTCCGTTCTCATGGTACATCCACGCCCCGTGAAATCTGGCATTTCGGAGAGCCGGGAACCCCCTTCTATGATTCACAGATGAATGCTCTGCTGCTTCGGTATCGTCTGATGCCCTACATCTACGCGGCCGCGTTCCGGGTGTATGAGGAAAACGGCACCATGATGCGCCCGCTGGCTATGGACTTTCCGGAGGACGAAAAGGCGGCGGCACAAGAGGATACTTATTTATTCGGAGAGAGCCTGCTTGTCCGGATCATCACAAACTACGGACAAAGAACAGCTGACATTCTCCTTCCCCAAGCGGCGGGATGGTATGACTACTTTACCAACCGGTTTTACGAGGGGGGCACTTCGGTCACTGCCGATGCACCGATCGGGCATATTCCTGTTTTTGTAAAGGCGGGCAGTATTATCGTTACCTGCAATCCGGCACAATCCACGGAGGAACAGGATGAGTCGCAGCTCTCCATCAATCTTTATACCGGTGGAGATGCAGACACGTTCTATTATCAGGACGCAGACAACTCCTACGATTATGAAAACGGAAAATTTGTCAAAATTCCGCTGTCATGGGCGGAAAACAAGCGCCGGCTTACCATCGGTTCGGCAATCGGAGCCTGTGGGGAGTTCGATCTTCACAAGCAGTTCCGGATTTCGGTAAACGGTCAATCCCGTGAAACGATTGCTTATGAGGGAAAAGAAATCACAATCGCTTTATAAGAAAGCAATTGTGGGATTTTCCGGAAAGTCAAAGCTTTCATACATAAAACGGCGGCGGATTTTTATAAAAATCCGCCGCCGTTTTATAGCTTCTGCGTTTTTCTATTTTGTGATGACCAGAGCTTCGGACCCGGTTCCGGTTTCAGGCACCGGAGATCAGGATTGGGCAAGCGGTACGGTTATGGTAAAACGGCTTCCCAGCCCCGCGGCACTTTCAATGGAAATCGCTCCGCCTAGCGCTCTCACTGCTTGGTTTGCAGCGTCCATTCCCACACCCCGGCCGGAATAGCCGGTAATTTCTTCTTTGGTGGAAAAGCCGGGAAGGAGAATCAAACCGAAAATTTCCTTTTCGGTACAGGCTGATTCCGGCTTTGTCATAAGGCCGGAATTTTTGGCCTTTTCCAGAATTTTCTCCCTGTCAAGCCCGCGGCCGTCGTCACCGATTTGAATGACCAGTTCCCGGGGATCCCGCCGTACAGACAGCGTTATCCGGCCTTGACGGGGTTTCCCTTTTTGAACGCGTTCTTCGGGCGGTTCCATGCCGTGATCCATGGCGTTGCGGAGTATGTGCATAATCGGCCCGAAAAGGGAATCAATTATATTCCGATCAATTTGGGCGTCCCCTGAAGCCAGAAATACTGTGTCTTTCCGGAGAGACTGCTCCATGCTTCGCACAATTCGTTCCGCCTTTCGAAAAATGCCGGAAAAGGAGCTCATCGATAAGGCATGAATGTCTTGGCGAAGCTCGCCCGTCAGGAAACAAAGCCTGCAAAAAATCTCCGTCCTCTCCTCGGCACAATCGTTTTCTGTCAGAAGAGATTCCAGCGACAGAAGCTGCTCGGAGAGCTTTTCGGCACGGTTTAGCTTTTCCTGGCTGACACGGACGGAAATATCTTTCTGTAGATTTTCCTGATTTTCTGCGGGGAAGATTTCGCAGGATTTTACATATACATTTTGGCTGATTGCTTCCATAACAGAAGAGAGTGCCGAGGAAGGCTCAAAAGAAAAAAGGAAACCGTTTTGCGAAATCGTACGGCAAGTTTTCTCATCCGTTTCCAGATGAGAAGGAATGGAATCGATGACCCTGCAGATCCCCTCCAGCTGGGAGAGAATCAGAAAGGCACGAATGTTTTCCATGCCGCAGTCCTCTTCTAAAATGACCCGGACGGAGGCACTGCTGCAGCCGGCGGAACCGGAAGAGCTTGGTATGGGAAGCAGTGGAACCGGCGGGGTGCTTACGGAATTTTTCGAGCCGGATGAAAGAGACAACCCACGGCACAGCTCCTGCTCCAGCTCGGAAAACTCCCGTGAAAAAGCGGGGGAGGCTCCGTCCACGGGGCCTTTCAGCCGAACATTCAGAAGATTCACCGCCCGAAGCAGGAGATCCGTCAGAGAATCTGCTTTTTCGGGAGACGGCGGATCTCCGTCCCTGAGGACGGCAAGGATATCCTCGCTTCGGTGGGAAATACGCGCCATATCGGCTTGCTCTGCCAGCTCGCTGTTTCCCTTTAGAGTGTGCATTGCGCGAAACATTTCATCAACGTTTTCCCTGACGATCCGATGGCTTTGCCGGCATTCCTCCAAAATTTCTTCCATATGTTCCAGAAGCGCGGCGGCTTCCTCGCGAAAAAGCAAAAGTATCTCTGAATCCATGGTGTCCATTTTTATTCCTTCCTTTGGTTTGGCGCTGTTGTCTGGAATATTTTTCGGAAGATTTCAAAAAAACTTAAGGCATGGTATTTAAAAATCTTGGTTCGGAACGATAATTTTTAAGGAACCTCTAATTTGTTTCCCATTTGAACTTGATTCTGTCCTCAAAACCGAAAATTTGCTTGATCGAGAGAAGTCTGTGCGGAACAGAACCGCACTTTATAAAGAAGATAAGGTGTGAATGAGCTGTGCCTGACATATTAAAGATTACCACACCCGTGCTGAGTAAGGTGGACCCCACCGGAAGCAAGCAGCTTCACGGCCCCGCCGCAGCGGTCGGATTTCAGGAGCTGCAAAGGGTCGTAAAAGCCACTCCCCAAGGGGAATTGCTGAAGCAGAACAACAGCATGCTTCAGCAGGAGGACGCACCGGTTATACTGCTGAATATGCTCAAGGACCCGTCCGTGACAGTGAGCTTTTTAAAGAATATCTTTCTTCTGGAGGAGATTATCCAGCTTCTTCCGGTAAACAACCGTACCGTTACCCGGGAATTGGAGCAGATGTTTCAGGCCCTTCTGGTACGTCCGGAAGAGGTGGTGGAGGAACTGGCAAGGCAGGAGCAGAAATCCACCCGGTTCCGGGGCGGACTGTTTGGATTTCTGCGGGAATTTTTAGCGCAGTCTCCGGACGACCCTGACCGCAGAGGCGCTGTAGCCACGCTGCTGAAAGCAGTCAGCAGCGGTATGAGCAACCGTGATGTGCTGGACGCGCTGGCAAATTCACTGCAGTTTATGAGTGAAAGCCTTTCTTCCAGCCGAAAGCTTTCTTCCAAGCTTTTGGATTTGTGCCGGCAGTTCCGCGGTGATGAAGCAGAAAACGGTTTTGAGCAGCTTAAGCATCAAACGCTGGCAGCTTTGAAAGAAGTGGAGGAAAGCATTCTCTACTCCTCACGGCTGGAAAAGGTAGCATCCATCGTGAGATATAATCTTTCCCGCTACAATGGGAATCCGGAATTCCTTCAGGACGCCGTTATGAATCTGGCCGCTTTGCTAAACCGCCAGCAGCGGCATACCCTTCATACCCAGCTTACGGAATTTCTGGACTCCCGTAATTCGGGACGGACGGCGGAGAATTCTGCGGTCATGGATGCGTTGACACGGATGATTGACCGGGGGACGGAGGAGGAATCGGTTCATCTGGCAGGCGGTGAGCAGATCGAAAAAATCCTGCATGGGCTTTTATCTTCCCCATGCAATTTTACGCCGCTGCTCCATTATGTGGTTCCGGTTCAAAATCAGGATCAGCGGGCGTTTGCTGAAATCTGGATCAACCCCAATGGGCAGGACGATGACAAAAAGGCCAAAGAAGGGGAAAAATGCTGCCATGTGCTCATCGTTTTCGACATTGAGGGAACAGGACGCTTTGAGGCGGAACTTTTTTTGAGAGAAAAAAGGCTGGATCTTTCTCTTTTTTGCCCGCCTTTTTGTGCCTCCGAAATCGGCAGACGGATGCGGGAACGACTTCCGGCCTGCATGGAGGCCGCAGGGCTTCAACTGGGAACCGTTCGCATGGAGGAACTGGAAAAAACACGTTCGCTGATGGATGTATTCAAATTTCTTCCCTATAAAAGGATGGGTGTGAATGTCAAAATCTAAAACGGAAAAGGCAGCCGCTTTAAAATACAGTGCGGATCAGGACACGGCCCCTGTAGTCATTGCTTCGGGATATGGCGAAATTGCCGAGCAGATCATTGACATTGCCGAACGGAAGGGGATACCGGTTTTTCGGGATGACAGCGCCGCCTCACTTTTGTGTATGCTGGAGATTGGCGGCAATATTCCGCAGGAACTTTATCAGGTGATTGCCGCTGTTTACAGTCAGTTGCTGGATGTATCCCGAGAACTGAAAAATTCTTCTTTACAGGAAAAAAAGGAGGGGTCACCGTGAAAAGGCGGGAAAAACATTCTCTCACAGACGCCCGCCCCATTGGTTCCGTTTGTGCGGTAAAGGATATGGAGGGAACGGTTCTTGCGGTAGGAAAAGTGAAAAGCATGGCTGGAAACCGGCTTCAGCTGGAGCCTGACAGCGGTATTCTTCCCTTGATTCCTTACCGTACGCTTGTCCGACTGACCATTCCGGGCGGAGAAAAACCGCCTTGCTTTGGCGTGGGAAGAGTGTATCTTTCCGGCAGCGAGCTTCTGGAAATTATGGATTTTACGGATATTTTGAGCTTTGAAAAACGGGGCGTTTTTCGTGTTCCGGTGAAGGGAAGCGCCGAAATTACAGTGGAGTTTCCCCAAGATACTCCCCGAAGGGTGAAGGCGGCCGTCCGAAATGTGAGCATGTCGGGCATTCTGTTTGAAACGGGGGAAGCGCTGAATCTCGGGCAGACCGGTTCCATTCGGTTTTCCCTTGAACGTGTGGAATTTTCCATGAGGTTTCAGGTGCGCCGGCGGGAGGAAAAGGGCGATGCGGTACAGTATGGCTGTACCTTTGAAGGGGTGTCTCCCCAAATGCGGGATCAGCTTTGCGCAATGCTGTTTCGCGCCCAGGGCAGGCAACTCCACGGGAAGAGATAGTCAGGGATACGGGATACTCACGGCTGTCCAATCTGTTTTTTCAGCAATCCAAAATGAACACAGGCATAACGCACAAAAAAAGAATCTTTGTTTGTGCGTTATGCCTATTTATTTTTTGCTTTTTGCCGACGATAAATAAAGCGTGACAGGAAATCGGAAAACAGAGACAGCATGTAAATTGAAGTATTACGGCCCTGTGTCTATTTTCTGTGTCCTTGTGCTTTTATGGAGGAACCCTTTTCCCGGCGGCCGCGGGAAAGGGAAAACCGCCGGACAATCGAAAAGCGGCAGGGAAGCCGCTGAAAAACGTATGAATACATGGAGGTATTTGTTATGGGTATGGTAGTAAGAACCAATACAATGGCAATCAATGCAAACCGTCAGCTGGGCATGAACAGCAATCAGGTTTCCAAATCCCTTGAAAAACTGGCATCCGGCTTCCGGATTAACCGGGCGGGCGATGATGCGTCCGGTCTGGCAATCAGCGAAAAAATGAAAGCGCAGATCAAAGGTCTGGAACAGGCTTCCGCCAACTCACAGGATGGCATTTCTCTGGTGCAGACCGCTGAAGGTGCGCTCACCGAGGTTCACTCTATGTTGAACCGCATGGTTGAGCTGGCAACCAAATCCGCCAGTGGAACCATTCGTGACGAGGTTGACCGTGAAAACATTCAGAATGAAGTGAATGCTCTGAATCAGGAAATTGACCGAATCGGCAATTCCACCAATTTTAATGGCATTAAACTGCTGGACGGCAGCCTTTCCGGCATCGGCAGCGCTTCCGCTGCAGGTGTTCCTTCCATCCAGGGGCTTGCCCTGACTGATACTGCGGCCATCGCAAAAACCTGCACGGTAAACACCACAGCAATCACCAGCGACCTGACCAATGGAAACACACTGACCTACAAGTTTGCCACCTCTGACGGCAAATCCACCGATATCACCCTCACTGTCAATGACAAGCATGAGCTGGTAGCTGCCGATGGCACTGTTTATGCCGCTACACAGGGCACTGCTGCTACCGATTGCAAACCTACACAGAAAGAGCTGGCGGATGCACTGGCAGGCGAGCTGGGCAAAACCGGGCTTGCAGACAAATTTGCCATTACTGCAACAGCAACCGGGGTTCAGATGATTTCCAAAGAGAAGGGTTCTGCCGCCACAGAGCTGCTCGTCATGAACGGTCCCGGTGCGGACGGCGCCACAAAGGCCAACACAGCTGCGACTGTTACCGGGGGAAGCGATGCTTATCAGAGCGGCATCATTTCTCTCGACAAGGAATTCACTATTGGCGGGAAAAAGTTCCTGATCGCTTCCAGCGATGAAAAAGCCGCTGCTGCGGGAAAAGACGTCAACGTGGTGGTAGGCGCTGCAGTAAATGCAACAAGTCTCGGCACGCTGGCATCCATTATCGAACAGAAAACCGGATACAAGCCCACTGTAAACGCCACAAATGATGGCTTCGATTTTAAGGCCAGCGCCGGAACTGCCGCCAATGGTACAGGCGGACTGACACTGCAGATCGGCGACACCTCGGATACCTTTAACAAGGTGACTGTGGCGGTCAGCGATATGCGTTCCTCTGCCTTGGGAGTTGCCGGTCTGGACGTTTCCACGCAGGATGCCGCCGGTTCTCAGATCGCAGTCATCAACGAGGCCATCAACAAGGTTTCCATGACCCGCGGTGATCTGGGAGCTCTTCAGAACCGTCTGGAACATACCATCAACAATCTGGATGTTACCGCTGAAAACATGAATGCAGCGAACTCTCGGATTCGTGACACAGACATGGCGAAGGAAATGATGAATTACACGAAAATGAACGTGTTGGTTCAGTCCGCACAGGCCATGCTGGCACAGGCGAATCAGAATCCTCAGTCCATCCTTCAGCTGCTCCAGTAATTTCAGTCTTCCTCCCTTTTCAAAAGCCCTCCCAATGGGAGGGCTTTTTACTTAAGAAGGTTACGCCAAAGCTTAATTTGCTGCCATCAAGTCAAAACCTCCGGCTAAGCCGGAGGCTTGAGTAAGCCCTATAAGGGCATAATACGAACAAAACCCCTAAAGGGGTGCCGAAAGGGTCTGCCAACTGCATTTCTTTTTCGGGCTA
>DBGCDL010000094.1:0-3671 GCA_048358235.1 Oscillospiraceae bacterium | reverse complement strand
GTATCTCGGAAGTATTAGCAGAATGGAGGACTATATCTGTATGGAAAAAAATTTTTTGTCTCTTATCAAGACGCGCCGTAGTGTACGGGCTTATAAATCGGAACCTGTCCCTTCCAAGGCTTTGGACGCTGTACTGGAAGCAGGGACTTACGCTCCTACCGGCGGAGGACATCAATCTCCAACCATCATTGCAATTACAGACCCCAAATATAGGCGGGAGATTGCAAAACTAAACGCAGAAGTGATGGGGAGCAACACAGACCCTTATTATGGCGCACCTGTCGTGATCCTAGTTTTGGCAGATGGCTCCGCAAGTACCTTTGTGGAGGACGGAAGCTGCGTCCTCGAAAACATGATGCTCGCCGCCCATGCCCTTGGGCTGGGAACTGTATGGGTACATCGGGAACGTGAGATTTTTGACAGTGAAAGTGGCAAGGCTCTCCTGCGGGAGTGGAAGCTGCCGGAAACCTTACGTGGCGTCGGGGCGATTGCATTGGGCTATCCGGCCCAGGAAGCCGGTCAGCCCGCAGCACGCAAACAAAACTATATTGTTCGGATTTAATGATCCTGCTGTCCGGCGCAATTTTTTGCGCCGGACACTTTGTGGAGAGGAGGGAAAGTATGCAGACCAATAATAAAATGGCGGTCGCTCCTGTTGGAAAGCTCATCTGGCAAATGTCGATACCGCCGCTGATTTCCATGTTCCTGCAATATTCCTATAACCTGATAGACAGCGCGTTTGTGGCACGGTTGAGTGAGAATGCACTGATCGCTGTTTCTCTGGCATTCCCGATTACAACATTGATGAATGCAGCGTCTATCTGGATCGGTGTCGGCGTGAATGTGCTGATAGCAGGGTATCTTGGACAGAAAAAGCAGGATGATGCAAATACAACCGTCACACATGGATTGTTACTGGCCTTTGGAATTGGTGCTTTGCTCAATCTTCTGGCATTACTGATTATGAAACCCTATTTTCGGGCATTCACCAATAATGAAGAAATTTATCAGCTGAGCATCGCCTATATGAGTGTGTGCTCCTTCATGCAAATTCCCAATATGGTGCATATCGCCATCCAGAAGATGATACAGGCCACCGGGAACATGGTCGCTCCCATGTGGTTCCAGATCGCGGGCGTGGTCGTCAACTTCATGTTCGACCCCATTCTGATTTTTGGGATTGGTATTTTCCCAGCTATGGGAATCCGCGGCGCTGCGGTAGCTACCGTTGCAGGCTATCTGCTGTCCATGATTTTGGCATTTGCTTTACTGCTGGGCAAAAAGCAGAAAGTGCAGGTAAAAATCAAAGGCTTTCATTTGCAAAAGCAGATGATCCGCCGTATTTTTGCCTTTGGCCTGCCATCTTTTATTATGAACGCCCTCAGTTCGTTTATGGTGACGTTCGTCAATCTGTTTTTGGTGGCGTATTCCGATA
Organism: Oscillospiraceae bacterium; assembly: GCA_048358235.1. Taxonomy (GTDB): domain Bacteria; phylum Bacillota; class Clostridia; order Oscillospirales; family Ruminococcaceae; genus Paludihabitans. Next base: position 2,236 of record DBGCDL010000094.1, on the reverse strand, counting down.
CGGCGATCGCTTTCTTCGGTGCATATTTTAAGGTGCAGCAGCTGATCGTTATGACGGTAAACGGCTTGATTCAAGGCTGTTTGCCTGTCATGCGGTTTAACTACGGCGCAGGCAACAGCGAACGGCTGCATTCCGCTTTCCGATACGGAACCGCTTTGGTCACTGGTATGATGATACTGGGGACATTGGCCGTCATCCTTTTTCCAGCACAGATTTTGGGATTGTTTACGGCGTCGGAAACCATGCGCTCCTTTGGGATATCCGCTATGCGGATTATGGCGGCAAGCTATCTGTTTTGCGGCCTCTCTACGATGATTTCCACCTATTTTCAGGCTACGGAAAAAGTAGGTTCCAGCATGGCAATCCAATTATGCAGGCAGATGCTTTTCCTTGTTCCCGCCTTATGGTGTCTGGACAAATTGTTCCGTCTGAACGGAATCTGGCTTGCATTTCCGGTTGCCGAAACTGCCACTTTGCTCGTTGCTCTTGTGATGATGGCATGGCATCGCCGCAAAAATATCTCATAACGTGTTCCAGGGAGGAAAAATGATGAACGACACTTTCATGAAAGAGAAACCGGTATTACCGCTGATTTTATCCATGTCATTGCCTATGGTGATATCCATGCTGGTTAATTCTCTCTATAACATTGTGGACAGTTTTTTCGTCGCGCAGATCAGCGAGGAGGCTATGACGGCATTATCGTTGGTTTACCCGGTTCAAAATTTTATCAATGCTGCCGGAATTGGATTTGGCGTTGGAATCAACGCCGTAATCGCCTTTCATTTGGGCGCTGGGGATTATGAAAAAGCGGATCAGGCCGCCACGCAGGGACTTGTGCTTGCCGTGATTCATGGCGTTGTTATGACAGTCTGCTGTATTACGATCATGCCGGTTTTCCTGCGGATGTTCACTTCATCCGAAGCGGTCATTGAACTTGGCGTCCGCTATTCTGTCGTTGCGTTCGCCTTTACACTCATTGTTACCGTCAGCATGGCGTTTGAGAAATTGTTCCAGGCAGTAGGAAACATGAAAACGACCATGATAAGCCTGATGTGCGGGTGCATCACAAACATTGTCTTAGATCCCGTTCTGATTTTTGGCTATGGCCCATTCCCGGAAATGGGAATCGAAGGCGCTGCGCTGGCGACCGGCATCGGACAGGCTCTGACGCTGACGATTTACCTTGTAGTCTATCTTGCGCGGCCAATTCGCGTGCATATCCGCAGGCAGTACATTCTCCCAAGCAAAAAGATGGTAATAAAGCTGTACTCCATTGGCATTCCCGCAACCCTGAATCTCGCGCTTCCGTCTCTTTTGATTTCGGCGCTCAATGCGATTTTGGCGGCATATTCCGAAGTGTATATTCTGGTTTTGGGAATCTATTACAAATTGCAGACATTTGTCTATCTTCCAGCGAATGGCATTGTGCAGGGGATGCGCCCCCTGATCGGCTATAACTACGGCGCGGGGGAACACCAACGGGTCAGCCAGATCTTTAAGATCGTTTTGTGCATGAGTGGTATCATTATGGTGTTTGGGACAGTAATATGTTTGCTGATCCCCGGACAGTTGATGGGGCTGTTTACCCACACAGAAGCGACGATTCAGGCCGGGGAAACCGCCTTACGCATCATCGGGGCCGGGTTTATCGTCTCGGCGGTTTCTGTTACATCTTCCGGCGCATTGGAGGGACTTGGGAAAGGCACTCCTTCATTACTGATTTCACTTTGCCGGTATGTTGTGGTTATCATCCCAACTGCGTTTTTACTCAGCAGGTTTTTCGGAGCGGTTGGCGTCTGGAATGCGTTTTGGATCACGGAAGCGATTACTGCAATCATTTCTATTTGTGTTTACTACAAGGCAATAGCACAAAGCCAGCTGAGCCAGTCAACAGTAAAATGAATGTTGCTTTGCGCCGCCGTTGACAGCCCCGTCTGCCTTTGCAGATAGGCAATCAAGGGGCGACAGCACGGAGTGCTGCCGCCCCGCACTATTATTCAGAGAGGGGGGAATTTCCATGACCGAGATTGACGCCTATCAAGAGTATATCCGGTGCAAGCACAACGCCTTTTGTAAAGCTGTCATTCGCTATGCCACCATCGGGAAAATCATACGGCTGCGGCAGAAATGGGAACGGGAAAATTCCCTTGATTATCTAACAAATGAGAAGTTTATCCAATTTGCCGAACCGGAGCCGGACGAAGAACACCCTCTTACCGTCTGCGGTCAGACC
>DBGCDL010000093.1:0-17000 GCA_048358235.1 Oscillospiraceae bacterium | reverse complement strand
GACCGGAGGCACCAATAAACTGCCCGAAGCGGCAGTTTATTTTGCGGATTTAGCTCATCTGGTAGAGCGCCACCTTGCCAAGGTGGAGGTAGCGAGTTCGAGCCTCGTAATCCGCTCCAGAAATGAAAAATACGCCAACCGCAAAACGGTTGGCGTATTTTTGTGTCCGCCGGTCGGCAGAAAATGCCGTCTCATCCAGAAGCCTTACGGCGCTTGATGAGACGGCATTGGTAATTTCGGACGTTACAGCAGCTTATCCGCAATAGACTCGGTCGTGTTTTTCTTGTTCCGGTCACATTGCTCGTAATTATTCTTAAAATACTCGGTATAGAGCACATCCAGCAAAAACAGCTGAGCGATTTTTGCCGAAAGGGCGCCGCCCTGAAAGGGGCCTTCATTGGCGCCGCAGAGCAGCACGATGTTGCCCTGATCGGCAAAGGGGGATTCCGCAAAGCGGGTAATGCAGATCACTTTGGCGTGGTTCTGGCGGGCCCGCTTTACCACTTCGATGGTGGCCTTGGTGGAGCCGGAGTAGGAGAAGGCAATGGCCAGATCCCGTTCGCTCATCAAAGAAGCGGCCATGGCCTGCATGTGAGCATCCGGCTCAAAGGACACATTGGGGAGAATCCGGGCAAATTTATATTTTGCCTCCTGGGCGGTTACCGCGGAGGAGCCCATACCGAAGAAATGAATGGTGCGGGCGGTTTCAATCAGGGAGATTGCTCTGTGGATGTCCTCGGTGCGGAGAGTCTCCAGCGTCTGATTGAGAGCGCTCACATCCGTTGCCAGAAGTTTTCGGCACACCTCATCCGTGCTGTCGGTGATGCTGATTTCGTCGGAGAGGGTCAGCTGACCGGAGTCCCCATTGCTGATCGCCTGGGCCAGGTGCATTTTAAAGTCCTGATACCCGGAAAGCCGCAGGGTTTTGCAAAAGCGGAAAACAGTGGTATCCCCCACGCCGCACTGTTCCGCCAGATCTGTGATAGACATATACATTACTTCATGGGGCTTTTGCATCAGATATTCGGCTACCTTTTGTTCCGCTTTTGTAAATCTGCCGCTGGCAGCCTGAATTTTGGCAAATAAATCGTAACTTGGCATAGCACACCTGCTTCCAATGTAGATTTTACGCAATTTGATCGGGCATTTTCTAAAAGTAAAAACCAGAGTAGAAAAAGAAGACGTCCTTTACCATTTATTGTAACGTTCTGAAAAGAAAAATCAAGGAAAAAGAGAAAATTTTTTTCATAATCTCCGAATTCCATTAAAAGAAGGCCCGTTTTCGGTCATTTTGTCGGGAAAATGGAAAATCGCCCCACATTTTATTCCCGGAACAGGCGGCGCCGCACCTCCTGGGGACTCTCACCGGTGATTCGCCGAAACTGCCGGTTAAAGCTGGAGGGAGTGGAATATCCTACCTGATTGCAGATTTCCAGGATGGTTTTATGCTCCAGGTGAAGCATGGAAACGGCTGCTTCCACCCGGACCCGGTGGAGATAGTCCAAAGGACTGCAGCCCACCGCCTGATGGAATTTGCGCCGAAGGGTAGGGGGGCTCACCCCGCAGAGCCCGGCGAGTTCTTCTACGGAGCAGGCCTCTGCATAATGGTTGGCAATATGGGACACCGCAGGAGCCACCTCGGCAATTTTCCAACGCCATGGAGGCTGCAGCGATGGGCAGTCCGCTGCCATGCGGGCATGCTTGCAGAGCACGGAACGCAGCAGCCCTTCGGCGGACTGTCCCCAGCCCTCCTCCCGCGATTGAAGCTCCTGAATCAGCAGGGGAATCAGCGCCAGAATTTCCTGCCCGTTGGGGCCGGAGTCCGCCGACAGAATGGGCGCGTCGGAGTGGCCGGTTTTCCATTGCCGGGGCCAGTCGGCGCAGAGCGCGCGGTCGTCTACATTGAGAAAGTACCATTTTCCGGATTCGCCGGGGCTGCTTTGGGCAATGTGGGCCTGTCCCCGGTAAATGACGGAGACACAGGGGGCCTTATAGGGGATGATCTTATCTTCTACAAAAAAGACGCCGGAGCCTTCCACACACCAGCCTACTTCCAGCTCATTATGATAGTGAAGATAGAGCGCGCGTTCCGCAAGCTCGTGAGGCTTATCCTCTGGCCACAACGCAAATGCCGACCCATTGGAAAACAGGGTGGGCTCAAAGCAGACGTTCAGTGCCTGGGAGGATTCTTCGGGGGAAATTGATCGAAACTGCACACTTTTCACCTGTTTCTAATTAGATTTAAAGACAATTACATTGTATACTGAAGGTACCGAAAGTGCAATAAGAAATGTTTCAGGTTTTCCCGATTTGATTTTGCGAACCGATGGAAAGGTAGGTACACTATGAACTCTGTGACCAATTATCCCGATTTTTCCCAGTTGAATGCAATGCAGCTGGAGCTTTGCGAATATGCCCGGCTGAAATGCGAGCAGGGAGCACAGGATGGCTCCAAGGCGCTGATTGCCGAACTGACGGAAAAGGTCAGACAAACCATCCGTGAATTGCAGGAGCTGCCTGACGATTCCAAACTGGCCGCATGTGAGCCGAATGGTCTGGAAGACATCAAGGCACTTCGTACTGAGGGCCCCCGCCGGTATTGGAAGTCGCTTCCTGAAGAGTCGGCTTTGCTGGAAAAGATGGAGGGTGCGCTGCTTGGAAGAACGGCAGGATGCCTTCTGGGCGTACCGGTAGAGGGCGCTACCGTGGAGAGCATGACCGCATGGAGCGATTACATTGGAAAGGCGTTTCCTCCGGTGGATTACTGGGAACGCACTCAGTCTCCCGAAGTGAAGAATTTTTACGGACGCTACCGGCACGAGTACCAGAAGCACGAGATGCAGTATGCGCCTGTGGATGACGATCTGACCTATACTCAGCTGGCACTGCTGATTTTGGAAAAATACGGACCGAATTTCACCACTGAGGATGTGGGTGAAGCATGGAAGAGATACCTGCCCTTTGCCTGTACGGCGGAAGAAATTGCCCTGAACAATCTGAATGCGGGCGTTTCGGCAGAGGATGCCGCAGAAACCAACAATCCCTATCGCCAGTGGATCGGCGCCGCAATTCGTTCCGACGGATTTGGCTGGGCATGTGCAGGCGTTCCGGAGCTGGGGGCTGAGATGGCATGGAGAGATGCCCGCTTAAGCCACCGCCGCAACGGAATTTACGGCGAAATGTTCCTAGCTGCCGCTCAGAGCGCTGCTTTCGCGGTGGACGACCCGCTGGACGCAGTTCGGGCGGGCATGGCGGAAATTCCGGCCCAGTGCCTGTTGCACCGGGATCTGGAGTGGGCTTTGGAAAACTGCGGCAAGGTGCATGACTATCTGGACGCCCGCCGTCTGGTGGATGAGCGTTTCCCGGGAATGCATATTGTACATACCAACAACAACCTCTGCCTCATTGTCTTCGGACTGAAGCTGGCGGACGGCGATCTCGTCCGGGGGCTGTCACAGACAGTGGCAATGGGCCTGGACAACGATTGTACCGCTGCTTCTGCCGGAAGTATTCTTGGAGCTGTCTATGGGAAGAAGGGCGTTCCTGCATACCTGTATGAGCGATTCCATGATCGGATGGACAGCTACCTGATTGATGCGGAGCCGTTCCGCCTGTCGGATGTGGCACGCCGGTATGTGGATGTTGTGCATAAAACATTTGCTGTCCTTGACAAATAGTGCGCGGATCTGACAGAAAGAAATAATTTTCAGAAGGGTTTCTGCAAGGAGTGCTTTTTCTTGCAGAAACCCTCTTTTTGTCGGCATAAACAGAAAAATTTTTTTATTTTATTCCTTTAAAGGAAATTTATATGTATATAATGCATAAAAATATTTATTTAAATTTTGCTTATTATACAAATAAGCAATTGTAATAAAAATTTTTACCAAAATGTATTGAAAATAATTTTCAAAGTGATATACTGACATCATCGGAAGAACCTAAAGGAAAAAACATTTCGGTAGCAGACACGGGCAGCCGCTGACCGGCCTCATTTCAAAGGCAGTTTATCGGCCGCTCCAAGAAAGAAACGGAGGATTGTTTTTATGAAAAAGCAAATTCGTCGGAGAATTTTGACAGCATTGCTGGCGGGCGTAATGGCTTGTTCCATGTTTGCCGGCTGCTCAAACGGCGGAAATACCACCAGCAGCACTGACAGCGCAGCAGGCGAAAGCAAGGCAGAGTCCACCGCAGCTCCCACAGAAAAAGAAAAGGTCGTTCTGTGGCATCTGTGGACCGGCGTAGAGGCCGGCTATGTTGACGATGCCGTCAAGGCGTTCAACGAAAAAAGCGAGAAATACGAAGTGGAATCGGTTTCTACCCCCGATATGCAGAAAATCATGGTGGCGATTCAGGCCGGCAACGGTCCTGATGTAACCGATGACTTCTCCAACAACGTGGGCAGCTACGCTTCCAAAGGCATCATGCTCCCCCTGGATGATCTGGTGGCAAAAACCAATACCGATCTTTCCGACATCATTCCCTCCACTTTGGAATCCTGCAAATACGAGGGCAAGCTCTACGCTCTGCCCTGCGGCATGAACCTGATGGCTCTCTTCTACAACAAGACCCTGCTGTCCGAGGCTGGCTACACCGAGCCCCCCAAGACTATGGAAGAGTTGTACGAGATGGCGGTAAAGACCACAAAGGTTAACGCTGACGGCACCATTGATGTAATGGGATTCCCGGATTTCCCCTCTGTCTATTATATGGATAACTTCGCTGCGGCTCTGGGCGGCGGCTGGTACGATGAAAACGGAAAGCCCGCTTCTCCCGACAACAAGGGCAACCTGATGGCTCTCCAGTATGCCGTAAACTACCGCAAGCAGTTCGGCGTTGATAATGTCGCAAAATTCGGCTCCGCCGGTAAATACCTCGATCCTACCGATCCTTTCCTGGCCGGCAAAGAAACCTTCCGCGTAGACGGCAACTGGCTCGGCATGAACATCAAGGAAACCTTTAAGGTCGATGTGGATTACGGCTGCACCTACATTCCTTATGCCGCAGGTCAGGAAAGCATGAAAGGCCGCGGAATCGCTTCCTCTTCCATGTACTACATACCCGCCAACACCAAAGTTCCGGAAGGCGCATTTGAGTTCCTGGTGTTCATCACCGGCGCAGAAGGCACTATGATTCAGTCTGTTTCTCACGGCGGCTTCCCCTCTTGCACATCTCTGCTTAAGAGCGACGAGTTCCTGAAGGGCGGCTACGACAGCGATCTGTTCGCAGAACTGGCAGCAAGTCCCAACCTGTTCGCACTCCCCAACGTTCCCCAGAGCACAGAGTATGCCACCATTTGCTCCGAGGAAGTTGAGCTGGCTCTCAACTTAAAGCAGACTCCTGAACAGGCACTGCAGAACATCTATGACAGAGGCTCTGAACTGTTCAAATAAGGGAATGCAGGTTTTCCACGCATTTGGATTGACAATGAATCCGTGCGCAGCATGCAGCTACCCCTATGGCAGTATGTCGTGAAATACGTCACAGACAAGGGAGCCTTTGGATCCAAAGGCTCCCTTGTTTCTGCCTGAATCTACCGCAACTGATTTGGAAAGGGAGAAGATTTATTATGCCTCGTACGAAATCCCCCGCCAAGTTATCCAAAAGAAGTCAGAATCACACTGCAGCGGGCATTTTGTTCGCTATGCCATGGATTATTGGATTTCTGGTGTTTAGCTTGTACCCCATCGTTATGTCTGTTTATTACAGTATGACAGACTTCAATTTGTTCCAGGCTCCCAAGTTTGTCGGGCTGGACAACTATACCGCACTGTTTCAGGATGCGAAATTCTATAAAAGCCTTTGGAACACCCTGTATATGACGGTACTGGGAACCCCGCTCTGTCTGGTGGTGGGCTTGCTTATGGCGGTTCTTCTGAACCAGAAGGTTCGCGGTATGCCCTTCTTCCGGACGCTGTTCTATCTGCCCAGCGTAGTTCCGCTGGTGGCGTCCTCCATGCTGTGGCTGTGGATCCTCAACCCGCAGTACGGCCTTTTGAATCAGGTGCTGCAGTCTCTGGGACTGTACCAGCCCAACTGGCTTACCGACCCGAGATTTACCAAGCCCGCCTTGCTGATTATGGGCGTATGGGGCGTGGGCGGCATTATGATTATCTTCCTGGCGGCTTTGCAGGACGTTCCCCGCTCTTTATATGAAGCGGCGGAGATCGACGGCGCAACCACCATGAAAAAGTTTTTTCATATCACTCTGCCCAGCATTTCTCCGGTCATCTTTTTCCAGCTGATTATGAGTGTAATCAACAACTTCCAGTACTTTACACAGGCGTATCTGATGATCGGAAGCTCCACCGGCGGCGGACTGAACGGCGTCAGCGGCGGCGCGGAAAACTCGCTCCTCTTCTACGCGCTGTATCTGTATCAAAACGCCTTTAACCTCTTTAAGATGGGCAAGGCGTCCGCAATGGCTTGGATTCTGTTTATTATCGTTGCCGTTGTTACCTTTGTTATTTTCAAAACGCAGGATAGGTGGGTGAGTTATGGTGACGACTAATGCATCTTCAGCGGGAGCTTCCAAAACCATGAGCGCCCGTAAAAAGATTACCAAGGTAATCGTGTATATTCTTCTGGTGGTTTTTTCCATCATTTTCGTGGTTCCGTTCGGCTGGATGGTGCTGACTTCTCTGAAATCTTTGGAAGAAGTATATCAGCGCACCGTTCTTCCTCAAAGCCTGCATCTTGAGAACTATGTGCTGGCAGTGACCCAGATCCCCTTTGTCCGTTATGCCGCAAACACCGTTATGGTTACGGCCCTGAACGTAATTGGTACAGTCGTTTCCTCCGCAATGGTGGCGTATTCCATGTCGAAAATCCGCTGGAGCGGCAAGAAATATCTGTTTCCCATTATTGTGGCTACCATGATGATCCCGTATCAGGTTACCCTGATTCCTCTGTATATGATCTGGAACAAGCTGGGCCTTGTAGGTTCCTTCGCTCCGCTGGTCATTCCCGCATTTTTCGGCGGCCCCTACTACATTTTCCTCCTTCGCCAGTTCTTTAAGACCATTCCGGATTCCCTTCTGGAAGCGGCCACCATCGACGGCGCGGGCGAAGTCCGTATCTTTGTCCAGATTATGGTGCCTCTGTGTAAACCGGCTCTGGCCAGTGTGGCAATCTTTACCTTCCTTGCTACATGGTCCGACTTCATGGGCCCTATGCTCTATCTGAACAAGCAGGACAACTACACGCTGTCCATCGGTCTGCAGGCATTTCTCCAGCAGCACTATGTACAGTGGGGCATCCTTATGGCGGCATCGGCCATCTTTACCATTCCGATCATTATTCTGTTCTTCTTTGCACAGAAATACTTTATTGAAGGCATTACCGTCACCGGTATGAAGGCATAACCGCCGGAAAGGACTACTTATGCATAAGGTTTTATACGTTCCGCTGGACGAGCGGGCCTGCAACTATTCCTTTCCGGTGCAGCTTGCGGAAATGACGGACGACATTACAATGCTTGTGCCCCCGGTAGAGCTCATGGGCTTCAAAAAGGCTCCTGCGGATGTGGATGCCCTTTGGAAATGGCTGTCTGCCAACGCAGGCGACTGTTCCTACGCCATTCTTTCCGTGGATACGCTGGTGTACGGGAATATTATCAATTCCCGTACCCATCACCTTAGCCAGGAGGAATGCGCCCGAAGGCTGGCACGTTTTCGCGAATTGAAGCAAAAACATCCTCATCTGGAGATTCACGCCTTCAATCTGGTAGCACGGGTAGCCGGTTACGACAGCGATACTGAGGATCCAGACTACTGGGGAACCCACGGGGCGCGCATCTGGCGGTATACCTGCCTCACCGACAAGGAGGACCGCGGGGAAGCGTCAGACGAGGAAAAGAAAGAGCTTGCCGCGCTGAAAGCGGACATTCCTGCGGAATATCTGAAGGATTTTCTCGATCGCAGAGTCGTGGACCGGGCAACCAACCTTGCCTGTGTGGATTTGGTGGAAGAGGGCATCTTTGAGATGCTCACCGTTCCCAAGGATGACACGGCGGAATACGGATATGCGGCGCTGGATCAGATGGCGCTGGCGGCAAAAGTCCGGGAAAAGCGGCTGATGGATCGGGTACTGGTGTATCCCGGAGCGGACGAGGTGGGCAGTGTGCTGTTTGCACGGGTCTTTAACCGGATTAAGAAGTACCGCCCCCGGGTGTATGTACGGTATTCTTCTGTGCTGGGCCCGGCCATTGTGCCCCGGTATGAGGATCGCCCCCTTCATGAGGGCGTGAAAGCCCAGATCACTTCTCTCGGCGGTGTGGTGCTGGATTCACCCGAGCGTTCCGACTGTATGCTGGCGCTGAACTCGCCAGGAAAGCATATGATCGAGTCCATGGACCAGTATACCAAGGATCTGACGTTCTCCACCCATTTGAATCTGAATGAGTTCTACCGCTACCTCCGGTATTATCACGAGGAGTATGAGAAGCCCATTGGGATGGCGGAGGTTTCCGTCTGCAACGGCTGTGAAAACGAGTGTATGGAGCTGGGGCTGCTGACAGGAGCGTATGAATATCTGACGGCAGTGGGCGGATGGAATACCTCTGAAAATACCATTGGCGTGGTGTTGGCCCAGATTGTGATTGCGGGCTATTACCGCGGGTTCCGGGATCTGCCTCTTCAGCGGAAGAGGTCGGAGGAATTCATGGCCAGCCGTCTTGCATCCGATTGGCTGTATCAGTCCAATGTCCTTCACCGTTTCCTTCTGGAAACCCATGGACAGATCGATCCTTACAGCCTGAGGGCAGACTATGGAAAAACCGTCCTTTATTTTAGAGACGGCTTGCAGAAAATTCTGGATGAAAAATTTCCGCAGGGCCTCCGCGGCGGCAAACCCACAGTACGGGAGATTTCCTTCCAGTGGGACGGGGTATTTTATATCAGCCTGAACATTGCCTTGAACTGATCCTGCTTGGGCGAGGCCGAAACGGTTCTGTTTCGGATTCACTCCATTGGGAGCGGGGATATATGAAAAGATGAAAAGACTGACTTGTTTTGAAGGAGCTTTCTTCAAACCTGGTTTTGTGCCTTTTTGACCACAAAATGGGGTCGGAATCTGGCTTGTCAAAATGCCACAGAACAGAAAGGAATGACCATTTTTATGAATAACAATGAGGTTATGCAGCGGTTACGGGGAGGATTGATCGTATCCTGCCAGGCTCTTCCGGAGGAGCCCCTTCACAGTTCCTATATCATGGGACGGATGGCTGTCGCAGCGATGGAAGGCGGCGCCTGTGGAATTCGGGCAAATTCTCCGGAGGATATTAAGGAGATACGAGGAGTGGTCGATCTGCCGGTAATCGGACTGCACAAAGTGGTCTATCCTGACAGTCCGGTCTACATAACTCCCACGATGGACGAAGTCGACGGCTTAATGGAAGCCGGATGCGATATTATCGCTCTCGATGCCACCGCCAGACCCCGTCCTCAGGGAGTGACCCTGGAGCAGTTTTTTGCCGCCGTCCGGAAAAAATATCCGGATCAGCTGTTTATGGCCGATACCTCCTGCTTTGAAGAAGGACTGGAAGCACAGCGCCTTGGCTTTGATCTGGTGGGGACCACAATGTCCGGCTATACGGATTATACCAAAGGCCGTTCCCTTCCGGATTACGAGCTGATGAGCCGCTATGTGAAGGAACTGCGGATCCCTGTCATTGCCGAGGGCGGAATCTGGGAGATTGACCAGCTGAGCCAGGCAAGAGCCGCCGGTGTATGGGCCTGTGTGATCGGTACCGCCATCACCCGGCCAAGGGACATTACCCGCCGGTTTGTAGAAAGTATGAAATAGCCCTACGGGGAAAGGAATCGCTATGATTACAAAGGAATCTCTTCTGAATGACCTGAAAACAGCGGGGATTGATCCCCGCGGCACTCTTCTGTGCCATTTTTCCATGAAGAAAATCGGCCCTGTTGAGGGGGGCGCCGACACGGTGCTGGATGCCCTGATGGAGTATATGAAGGATGGGCTGCTGGTGATTCCCTGCCATACCTGGGACAACATTGATGACGAAAATCCCATTTTTGACGTGCGGGAAACCAAACCCTGTATCGGAATACTGCCGGATTTGTTCCGCAAACGTCCCGGTGTGATCCGTACGCTCCATCCCACCCATTCCCTCTGCGTATTCGGCGCCGATGCGAAGGCGTTTGCTGCCGGTCAGGAAAAATTCGACACGCCCTGTGCTCCGGCCTCCTGTTATGGAATGCTCTGTGAGAGAGACGCGCAGGTGCTGCTGATCGGCGTCACCTTTGCCTGCAACACATCGGTACACTGTATTGAAGAAGTCGGAAAGGTGCCGAACCGCCTCACCAAAGAGAAACACCCGCTCTTTGTGCGGGATGAGGCGGGAACATTGATTTCTGTTCCTTCTTACCGGCACCACAATGCAAATTCGGACTACTACGTAAAGCTTGAACCGGTGATGTTCCATCGGGGACTCCTGAAACGGGTTTCCTTCGGGAATGCGCCCACTCTCTGCTTCCGCGAGAAAGATCTTTTCCGGGTAACGCTGGAACTGCTCGAAAAGAACCGTGATCTTTTTGGAGATGATAAGCCTGTACCGGCAGAATGGTACGGCTCCTGTGAAAAATAGAAATCCGGCAGGATTGAATCCGGCTCATTTTAGCTTTGTCCGTAAGGGAAGGTCAAAGCGGAAAGGAATATGACAGCATGAGAATTGCAGCCCTTGATATCGGAGGAACCTCCATAAAAGCGGGAGAGATTGAAGACGGAACCTTAATCTCTTCCAAAGAATACCCCACACAGGCCAAAAGCGGTGGGGAGGCTGTCATGCGCCGCGCCGAAGAAATTCTGGCGGGCTTTCACGGTTATGACCGGATTGGAATCAGCACTGCCGGACAGGTGGACTCTCGGAAAGGCGTCATTCGTTTCGCCAACGAGAATATTCCCCAGTACACCGGCATGAAAGTGAAGGAACGGATGGAAGCCCGGTTTGGAGTGCCTGTGGCGGTGGAAAATGACGTGAATTCCGCCGCACTGGGAGAGGCACATTACGGAGCGGGGCAGGGAGAACGGATTTTTCTCTGCCTCACTTATGGCACCGGCGTGGGCGGCGCCATCATTGTGGATGGCCGCCTCTATTCCGGCGACAGCTTTTCTGCCGGTGAGTTCGGCCACATCATCACCCATGCCGGAGGGCTGCCCTGCAACTGCGGGGGGCATGGGTGCTACGAATGCTACGCCTCGGTGACGGCGCTGGTTCGGAGGGCGGCAGCTCTGGATCCTCTGGTCAGCAGCGGGAGAAAGATCTTCGAGCACCTGGATGACCCGAAGATTGCCGCTTTGGTAGAGGATTGGACACAGGAGATCGCCTACGGGCTTACCTCTCTGACCCACAGCTTTAATCCCGGCATGATTGTCTTGGGCGGCGGCATTATGAACGAGATCTCCCTTGTGGAGCGGTTAAGGCAGATGCTGAACGAACAGCTGATGCCCAGCTACCGACATGTACGGCTTCGTGCGGCGCAGTTGGGAAACAGTGCGGGAATGTTGGGCGCAGCGTGGCTTGCGGAGAATTTGGAATAGAAAAAACAGAGAAATACGGCAGGAATAAGTTCCTGCCGTATTTCTTTCTGCAGCGGCATTGAACTTTTTACCGTCCGGAACGGATACAGCACGTTTTCATTTTGTTTAAAAAATATTAATTGACTTTCCTTGACCTTTGGCGTATAATAGCCTTACGAAAGTCAATTAAGGTCAAAGAAAGGTGCGGCATATGAGGATTACCGATCAGATAACGGATACCATTCTCCGGCTCCTGGATGAGCAGGGAGGAGAAATCCAGATTCAGCGCAATGATCTGGCCAGCCGGCTGGGGTGCGTTCCCAGTCAGATCAATTATGTCATCACCTCGCGCTTTACCAAGGAACAGGGATATATTGTGGAAAGTCGGCGGGGAGGGGGAGGATTTGTCCGGATTGTGCGCATTGACTGTACCAAGCCCAGCCTGATTATGCATGTAATCAACTCCATTGGGCCGGGATTGGACGAGGCAAGCGCCCGGATGATCGTCAAAAGTCTTTACCAGAATGATGCGGTTACAGAGGAGCAGGCCCGCATGATGCTGGCAGCGATTCCGGAAGAAAATTTCCGGGGCATTCCCGATCCGCTGCGACAGGAAATTCGTGGGAATCTGCTGAAATCCATGCTGATTAACACCCTGTGAGACCCCATAGGAAAGGAAGGAACTCATTATGTTGTGCGAAAGATGCCATAAAAATCAAGCTACCGCTGTGCTGACCCAAACCGTCAACGGGCGTACCACCACCGAGCATCTCTGCGCGGAATGCGCCTATATGAACGGATTTACCGGTTTGTTCAACGGCTTTCCCTTCAGCCAGATGATGTCCAATCTGGAAAAAGTGAACGGAACCAGCGGAAAGCGCTGTCCCAAATGCGGAGCCAGCCTGGACGAAATCATTGAAACGGGACGCATTGGCTGCAGCGAGTGTTACCGGGTGTTCCGGGCGGAGCTGATGCCCACGATTCAGAATATCCACGGAAAAGCCACCCACGTGGGAAAACGTCCGCAGGCGTTCAAAAAGGAAATTCCTGAAAAGACCCGGATGGAACAGCTGCGGGATGATTTGCAGACCGCCATTCAACAGGAGAATTTTGAAAACGCCGCCAAGCTGCGGGATCAAATCCGGGATCTTGCCGCGGAGAATTCCGACGGCACGCAGCAGGACGTGGGGCCGGAAAGGACTTGATGAGTATGGAAAAGTGGTATCAAAAACGGGGAAAAGACGATGACATCGTCATCAGCACACGGATTCGTCTGGCACGAAATCTGCGGTCGCTGCCATTCATTGAAAAAATGACAAAAAATCAGCAGCTGGAACTGAATGAACGGGTGAAAGATGCGTTAGAACACTCGAATCCGGGCGATAATAAATGGCATATGATTTCGCTTCAGGAATTGAGCGATTCCCAGCAGATGTCGCTGGTGGAGCGGCATCTGGTCAGCCACACCTTCATTGAGCAGCCCGAAAACAAACTGCTGATTCTTTCGGAGGATAACGGAACAAGCATCATGGTCAATGAAGAGGATCACCTGCGGATTCAAACGCTGTGCAGCGGTCTGGATCTGGAAGGCACCTACGAAGCCTGCAGCCGGATCGATGATCTGCTGGATGAGCAGCTGGATTATGCCTTTGACGACACGCTGGGGTATCTGACCGTCTGCCCGACGAATCTGGGCACCGGACTCAGGGCTTCCGTGATGCTTCATCTGCCGGCGCTGGAGCGTACCCAGATTATTCCTCAGCTCATTAAGACGGTGAGCCGTCTGGGGCTGACCATCCGGGGCACCTACGGTGAGGGCACCGGCGTGGTGGGAGCCACCTATCAGGTTTCCAATCAGGTAACCCTGGGGCTGTCGGAAGAGACCGCCATCAGCAACCTTCAGAACGTGGTGCGCCAGATCATTGAAAACGAGCGGGCTGCCCGCAAGGAAATTCTCAAGAACAACATTGATATTATCGACGAAATCTGCCGCAGCTACGGCGTTTTAAAATATGCCAGACTGCTTTCCGGAAACGAATTTTACAGCCATATTTCCAATGTCCGGCTGGGCGTTTCCGAAAACATTCTGCAGAAGACATCCATTGAAACGCTGAATACGCTGCTCAATCAGGTGGGGACGGCCACTCTCTGCGCCGCTTCCGGTCAGACGCTCAATCCCAAGGAGCGGGATTTCAGCCGTGCGAAGATTGTACGGGATGCACTCTGACGGAAATCTGCCGTCTTTTGCGGAATGACCGGGAGCAGCCGGTCATACATATCGAAGGGGTGCCTTGCGGGGCGCCCCCGAGAGGATGGGAGGAAGACTATGTTTGTATTTAACGGCTTTACCGAAAAGGCCAACAACGCCATCAATAAAGCGATCGGGATTGCGTCCGCGCTGGGGCATACCTGTATTGGCAGCGAGCACCTTCTCTGCGGGCTGCTGTATGAGGAAGGAAGCGTGGCGGCAACCCTGCTGGAGAAAAACAGCGTGACCGCCGAGGATGTGGAACAAAAGCTCAAGGAAACCTTTGGAGCGGGAATCCAGACCAGTCTTTCTCCCGGCGATCTGACGCCGCGCAGCAAGCGGATTCTGGAAAATGCCATTTATGAGGCACGGCGTCTGGGCCACAAGTATGTGGGAACGGAGCATATCCTGCTTTCCATTCTGCAGGAGGGGGATTGCTTTGCGGTGACGTTTTTGCAGGATCTGGGAGTAAATCCGAAAAACCTTTATCAGAGCTGCATTAAGGAAATTACAGATTCTGTGGGTGAGGATGCACCGGCTTCGGAATCCGTCTTTCCCCAGAAGCCGAAAGCCAAATCCAAGTCCGTCACCGAATATGGCAAGGATCTCACCGAACAGGCCAGAAACAATGCCCTCGATCCGGTTATCGGGCGGGATAAGGAGATTGAGCGGGTCATTCAAATTCTCTCCCGCCGCACAAAGAATAACCCCTGCCTGATCGGCGAGCCGGGTGTGGGCAAGACCGCCATTGTGGAAGGGCTCGCGGAAAAAATCGTTTCCGGAGAAGTGCCGGAAACCATCAAGGATAAGCGGATCGTATCCCTTGACCTGACCGCCATGCTGGCAGGAGCCAAATACCGGGGCGATTTTGAGGAAAGAATCAAAAAAGTTCTGGAGCAGGTCACCAGTCAGGGAAACGTAATCCTGTTTATTGACGAAATTCATAACATCATCGGTGCGGGAGCTGCGGAAGGCGCCATTGATGCCGCCAACATTCTCAAGCCGCAGCTTGCCCGGGGCGAAATTCAGCTGATCGGTGCGACCACCATCGACGAATACAGAAAATACATCGAAAAGGATGCGGCTCTGGAGCGCCGGTTCCAGCCTGTGACGGTAGATGAGCCGTCCCAGCAGGATGCGCTGGCGATTCTGTACGGCCTTCGTGACCGCTACGAGGCGCACCATAAAATTAAAATTACCGACGGGGCGCTGAAAGCGGCAGTGGAAATGTCCGCCCGCTATATCTCGGATCGGTATTTGCCGGATAAGGCCATTGATTTGGTGGATGAGGCGTCCTCCCGGGTGCGGCTGAAAGCATTCACTGCGCCACCGGAAATCAAGGAGATAGAGTCCCGGCTGAAAGAGCTTTCCGCCGAGAAGGCTGCCGCCGTCAACGCGCAGGATTTTGAAGGGGCGGCAAAGGTCAGAGATCAGGAAAAAGAAGCTCAGGCGGCTTTGCAGAAATCCATGCAGGAGTGGCAGGAGAAGCGGGGAAGAGCCACCGGCGAGGTGACGGAAAGCGATATTGCCGACATTGTCTCCAGCTGGACGGGAGTGCCGGTAAAGCAGCTGACCGAGCAGGAAAGCGAACGCCTGCTCCAGCTGGAATCCATCCTTCATCAGCGGATTGTGGGCCAGGACGAAGCTGTGAAGGCGATTTCCAACGCCATCCGCAGAGGAAGAGTAGGCTTGAAGGACCCCAAACGTCCCATGGGCTCCTTCCTGTTCCTCGGCCCCACCGGTGTGGGAAAGACAGAGGTCTGCAAGGCGCTGGCCGAGGTTCTGTTCGGCTCGGAGAACGCCATTGTGCGGCTGGATATGTCCGAATACATGGAGCAGTATGCCGTATCCAAGATGATCGGTTCTGCGCCGGGATATGTAGGCTATGAGGAAGGCGGACAGCTCACCGAGAAAATCCGCCGCAAGCCCTACTCCATTGTGCTCTTTGATGAGATTGAAAAGGCCCATCCCGACGTGTTCAACATTCTTCTCCAGATTCTTGAGGACGGTGTGCTTACCGACTCCCAAGGACGGAGAGTGGATTTTCGGAATACAGTGGTGATTTTGACCTCCAATATCGGCGCAAGGCTGATTACCGAGCGCAAGAGTCTCGGCTTCGGCGGGTCCGGTACGCTGGACGACAAAGCGGATCGGTCGGACGTACTGGCAGAACTGAAAAAGCATTTCCGTCCCGAACTGCTCAACCGGCTGGATGAGATCATTGTATTCACCAAGTTGACGCAGGAAAACATCGAAGCCATTGCGCGCGGGATGCTGAAGCAGTTCGTGCAGCGGGTGAAAGAGCTGGAAATTACCTTGGAGTTCTCAGACGAAGCGGTGACCAAAATTGCCAGGGCAGGATATGACCCGCTCTACGGTGCGCGTCCTCTCCGCCGGGCGATTACTTCCCAGATTGAGGATTTGCTTTCCCAGAAGCTTCTGGAAGGCACAGTCAAAAAGGGAGATACGATACGCCTCGACGTACAGGAGGAAAACTTCGTCTTTTTGCCGGTGAGCCCGGAACAATAACCATACAGAAAAAGGACGGGGCAGCACAAAGCCTGCCGGTCAAACCAAACGATAAATGGCAAAGCCCCCTGTACAGTCAGGCAGCTGCAGGGGGCTTTGCCGTAGGGAAGGGCAGACCTCATTTACCGCTCTCCGACGCTGCCCGCCGTTTTCCAAGGAACCAATGGAAGGGTTCTCTAACTGCATCGAGCAGATTGGCTTAGACAGGAATCTCCAAAAAAAAATGAAAAAACGCTTGCTTTTCATCGGAACATCTGGTAATATAAATATGTTAGGCTTTTGGGCAGACTCCTGCTCTGCGGTCGAAATCAAATACGGTAACATGAAGGAGGTGCAGATTATGGCAAAATGTGATATCTGCGGAAAAGGTGTTACTTTCGGTATCAAGGTTTCTCACTCACACAGACGTTCCAATCGTGCGTGGAAGCCCAATGTAAGACGTGTGAAAGCAGTCATCGACGGGAAACCCTGCCGCGTGTATGCCTGCACCCGTTGCTTACGTTCAGATAAAGTAACTCGTGCTCAGTAAGTGAAAAGCAGAGCCTTTGCCCGGTGGGCAAAGGCTCTTTTTCATGGTATAAAATCCACCAGCTAAGCTGGTGGGTAAAAAGCTTTAGCTATGGACAAAATAAAAGCTCCTGTATATATTAATGTTAAGGTCTGCCAACCTAACAAAAAACATACA
>DBGCDL010000092.1:0-4024 GCA_048358235.1 Oscillospiraceae bacterium | reverse complement strand
TTTCATTGTTCTTTCAATCGTGATTGGAAAAATCCGGAAAGGCTTTTAGGTTTCCCTTTACCGCCTTTGCTTCCGGTTCGGTTGTTATCATTCTCTTTCTCGTAATGTGGCGCATCGGCAAGCATCA
Source organism: Oscillospiraceae bacterium (assembly GCA_048358235.1). Taxonomy (GTDB): domain Bacteria; phylum Bacillota; class Clostridia; order Oscillospirales; family Ruminococcaceae; genus Paludihabitans. Next base: position 3,897 of record DBGCDL010000092.1, on the reverse strand, counting down.
TCCGGAGGGTTTGGTAATTGACACCCCAAAGAATGTATTTTACACTCCAGCCGGTGGCCGCAGCTATCTGCCACACTATACCAAAGGGGCTATGGGATCCGACATATTTCGTTCTTAACTCCCCTTTCTTTTTTGGCTCTCTCTCGGTTTCAGTGGATTGGATATCTGAACCGATTCGATAATACGCATAAAAGACTTTGTACCAAGCAAAGTGACAAAACGCTGGTTAGCACCCTGCAGGTACTTGTCAGGAACAAACCATCTCAAGAGCCATGCGACAATACCGGAAAACAATAGACCGGAAACCGCCCCACGGCAGATGGTCAGGGATACCATCTTGGAAACACGTTTGCCATGAATGGCAAGGAACGCCATCTCCTCATGCTTGTTGAACTGCTCCATCTCCTCGTATGTGATACCCAACTGCAGGTATAGCCTTGCGATCCGGATCTGACTCCCCAAGCAGGGACGTTTCATGGTTACCCTGATCGATACCGGTTTCTTTCTGAATGGCATCTTAAACTGCAAAAAAGGCAGGGAAACCCCTACATCAAGCAAAGCCTCCGCTGCCTCTATTTCCACGTTCTTTTTCATGGGTTACGCATTACCAGCCGCCTGACTCAACGTGAGGGTGGCCTTTTTGGTATTATCAGCCGCAAGGATAAACTCTACCGATCCGTTTCTCGCAGCCCCGGTATTGGCATCCGCCGTGATGGTAATCCTGCCGTTTACAATCTCAAGGCTGAAACCGGCGGGAACCTTTCCAACGGAAAACGCTCCGGAGGCTTCAATATCCACCGTCTTGCTTTCTCCACCTTTGGCGAATGACAAAGAGGTGGGCGTTATGGAAATAAATGGAACCGTGTCATCAAAGCTGAAAGGAGAACCTCCATCCAGCGGGTTCAACATTTCCATTTCACATTCGATACCCAGCGGATCATCACCGCCAATCTTGCCACGTACCACACCGTCCAGCGTCATGCGTTTCACCTCGATAGTCTGACCGGTTCCGCAGAGGATTTTCAATGTACCCTCCAATGAAACGGATTCCGAGGGAGCCTCCCATTTTGTACCGTCCACCGTTCCGCCCATCACGTCCTTACAGTTCTGAGGAACAAGTTCAATCAGGGTAAACTTTAGCAGATTGGTAGCATCCTTTTTCTTTATTTTCTTGACCGGGGCATTACGAACCTGTGCGGCAAAGAGCTTGATATATTCAGCGGCATCACCGCCCCAATCGATACCGTCATCAGAAACATTGCCGATCTTTTTACCATTGAAATAAATGGCATCAAGGAGCATCATGTATCCATCATTCACATATACTTTTGACATCGTTCTCTATTTTAAAAAGGTTAATATTCTATTCTTTAGTTTCTTTAGTGGAGAGGTAAGCAGCAAACCACCCACGAATCCGGCTAAAAGCCATTTATACCATGTAGCGGGAGGTTTTTCCTTGATACTTTCAGCGGCATCGCTCTCCGCCTTGTAGGTTTCATCACTCCGGCTGCTCGTCTGTTCCATCCGGGAAATAACCCGTTTTAAGCTATCCACCTCGTTGCGCTGTCGGAACACCTCACGCTCGTAAAAAAGGCATTGCCGGGCGATAGAGTCACATTTACCCTTAACCGTGATATTATCGCCATGCCTTTGCACGCTTACCGATGCCTGACCGTCTTTGGTCGTGTAGCCAGCACCATCCGGCAGGTTAAGGAGGTTCTGTATCGGAACATCCACTTTCGCCTCCGACTCCGGAATCCCCTCCCGTGTCAGGGCGGTTATCGTCTGTCCCTGCAGTAGTTCCCCCGTCCTCTGAGCCGTCACGTCTGACTGCTCTCCGGTTACTCCGGTGGTGGTTCCGCTTTTCGTCTGTTCCGTCAGCGTGTGTGACTGCTGGCTCTTGGTTAATTTCGCCGTGGCACATCCCATCAGGCAGAACACGGCTATAAGTAGCACGAGGGTTACCCCTCGGATTGGATTTCTCATCATTTCCTGTTTGTTTATTGATTACTTTTCTTAATCTCTCCACCTCTTTGGTAAGACGGGAGAGCTTTTGGATCATCTCCTCCTGATTCGCTTTCAGGTCGGCATTCTCTCTACGGAGTTGGATATTCTCATCCAATATCTTCCGGTTCTCACTACTGAGCATATTGATGGACGCCTGAAGCTGGGATAACATATCATTGTTCTGCTTTCTACGGCCAACAAACCATGTGAAGATGCTCCCGATAAAACCACCCGGCAGGGCGAACATTAAAAAATCCATCAGACCGTCCATCTCTTTGCTTTGTTATTGGTTAATGCCTATTTTCCTGAGCCATGCCTGAACGTCAAATGACGGGCACGCCTTGGCCGCAATCTCGTTATGACCGATGATTCTCACCCGTGGGAAACGGCGGTGGAAGTCTTTCACGTAATCCTCCAACGCTTTCAGCTGGCCGGGAGTACGGGTGTCTTTGGGAGTCTTGCCGTCAGCGGCCACACCGCCAACGTACACAATGTGCCGGGAAATGGAATTGTACCCTTTTGCCCCATTGGTAATCTCCCACGGATCCACCCGTGCGTCCTCGTTGTTCCGGGCCAATCGCTCCACCGTTCCGTCAAGGTGAAACATATCGGTATATCCCACCTGCTTCCAGCCACGCCCACCCTTACTCACCGGGTTCGTGTGCCATGCCCGGATATCGTTACCCGTTACCTTACGGCCTTGAGGCGTGGCGGTACAGTGGATTACCAAATATTTCAATTCTGCCATAACCTTATCCCGCTGCAGGGGTTCCCTGCACTAAAGCGATTACACCCTTTTTATCTTCCCGCATGATACGGCCACCGGCACGTACAAGGAATGAATAAATATCACCGTAATAGGTTGCGTCACCCTCGTTCTCGAACGCTTTCACCTCACCCAGCGCACGGCAGACGCTTTGCTCGTGCCATGCAAGACCGGCGGCGAGGTCGGTGGCTGCACCGGCGGTACTCCATGCTTTGGGAGCTTTTGCCGCAGTATAAAGGGCAACCCGGCTGCGCATCATGATATTAAAACTGAACAGCTTTCCGAGGATACCGTTCTGCGCATCGGCGGAAGCGAGGAACGCCGTGTTCTCGTTCTCCGTCAGACTATTCAGCAGCTGGGAGTACATCTGTGCATCCAGCAGCAAATAACGCCCCTCCTGCGGGATATCATCATTATTGAACTTGGTCATCAAGCCCAAGATATCCGCCTTACAGATACTTTTACGTTTGCCGGTAGCCTTATCCGTGTAGGCATCGATCTCCGCACCGGTGGTTTCAACGCACTGTGAGGCGGCAGGACTCCAGTTGAAAATGAAATCAAGTGCCACGTCATCCTGCAGTTTGAGCTTGTCATTACGCAGGACGGATTCCCGTTTATCATAGCTGAGTTCCACCGTGTCGGCGTTAGGAATAAGTACCGGATCCGTGGTGTATTCATCCAACGGAAACGTCACATCGATATCCGTTCTTTTAGTTACCTTAGCGGGGAGTTCGGTTCGATTTTTCTTGGTTCCGGATGCTGCACCGGCATTCGGGATGTGAACAATCTTGCCGTTGTTCACGTACTCATCGGCGTTGAACGCCTTGCTCAGGAAGCTATTGGAGGCAAACAAACCCTCCACGATAGCCGCCATCCAAATTTCTTTCTGAATTGCCATTTCTATTCTTGTTTTAATGGTTAATAATTACAGGTTCGGTTCGATGCCGAAACGCTCTTTAAACTTGGATTTATACAAGTCTGGGGCGGCATCTTTTAGTTCAACGAGCTTACCGGCTTTATCCAGCTCGTCCCATGATTTGTCTTTCCAATCGCCGAGTGTCACACCGGATCCTTTACCCGTGTTGATTTGACCGGCCACGTTTGCACGGCACGGAATAGCTGCC
>DBGCDL010000091.1:0-47508 GCA_048358235.1 Oscillospiraceae bacterium | reverse complement strand
CCAGGTACTGAACTTTGATGATGAGAGCTGGCGCCTCGCTCACAGAAAACAGATTTTTTAACAATTGTGGGGGAAAATTATTTGCCAAAACTGGCCCAATTTTGCTTGACAGTAACACCGCTTCAGCGATGAGCTGGCAAAGGTTTTGGAGGCGGCTCATGATGAATGATTTCTGTTGAGAAACAAGCTGAAAAATGGTAGTATAAAGGCAGTTCAGAGTAACAAATCCGTCTCCGAGCTGCCTTTTTACCGCCCATATTTTTTTAGTCTTAATATAACAGCGGGAAATCCGCCGTTCAAGGGCAGCCTGGACGCCGATACGGTGTCTACCGATCTGCTCAAAGTCTGCAAGACAAAAAAGACCGAGCTGTTGTTTCTGGCGCTGTTCCTGAAAATGCTTAAAACCGGCGGGCGCTGTGCCTGCATCGTGCCGGACGGCGTGCTGTTCGGCTCCAGCACGGCGCACAGGGCGATCCGCAAGGAGCTGATCGAGAATAACCGTCTGGAGGCCGTCATCTCCATGCCCTCCGGCGTGTTCAAGCCCTACGCCGGCGTTTCCACCGGCATTCTGGTGTTCACCAAGACCGGCCACGGCGGCACGGACAAGGTCTGGTTTTACGATATGCAGGCCGACGGCATGAGCCTTGACGACAAGCGCACGCCCGTCGCCGAAAACGACATCCCCGACATCGTAACCCGCTTCCATAACCGCGAGGCGGAGCAGGACCGCGCCCGCACGGAGAAATCCTTTTTTGTGCCGAAGGCGGAGATCGTGGAGAACGGCTATGACCTCTCTCTCAACAAGTACAAGAAAACCGAGTACAAGTCGGTGGAATACCCCTCCACCAAGGAGATAATGGCCGAGCTGAACCAGATGGAGACCCAGATCGCCAAAGGACTGAAAGAGCTGGAGGGGATGTTGTGATGGCAATAAAAAAAGTGGGAGAAATTAATGAGTATTCTGGAACAACAGTAAACCCATTAAATACGCCTGATATTACATATGAACTTTATAGTGTTCCAAGCTTTGACTTTAAATATCCAGAAATTGTTAAAGGCAACGATATTGGGTCATCAAAAATTACAGTCGAAGAAAATGATGTGCTTGTTTGTAAAATCAACCCTCGAATTAACCGGGTCTGGGTTGTGAAACACAATACCAAATATCCTCTGCTTGCGTCGTCTGAATGGATTGTTGTCAGAAACAAAAGCATGAATCCGGATTATCTAAAGTGGTACTTTTCCTGCCCAACTTTTCGAAGGTTAATGGAATCTCAAATAGCCGGTATGGGTGGTTCGCTGACGAGAGCGCAACCAAAGCAAGTGGAAAAGTACCCGGTTCCAATACCTGAGATGTCGGCCCAAAACGAAATTGCATTAGTTTTAAGAAAACTGGATGATCTGATAGTGCTCCGCCAACAGCAACTTGAAAAGCTCGGCCAGCTTGTCAAATCCCGATTTATCGAGATGTTCGGAGAGCCAATTGCAAATCCAATGAAGTGGCCGGTTAAATCGTTAAAAAAGCTCTCAGTATTGATTACTAACGGGAATACGCCCAAAGGTGGTAGCGAAAATTATGTTGAAGATGGAATCATTTTCTTGCGCAGCCAAAATGTGTGGCGCAATTTAATTGATCTGTCAGATGTGGCATACATTGATTCAGCCACACATGAAAGCATGAAAAAAAGTAGTGTCCATCAAAATGATATTCTCATTACAAAAACCGGGCGAATTAATACTGAGAATAGTAGCCTTGGACGCGCAGCGTTATACACAGGAGCCGATAATAGTGCCAACATCAATGGGCATGTATACCTTGTTAGACTGAGCGGTGAAGCTGTACCTAAATTTATCGTAACGATATTGACAGGGGAAGCATATCGGAAGTATATACGAAAAGTGTGCGTGGGTGGTATTGATAAACGTCAGATCAATTTGGATCAAGTTGAGGAATTCCCTATTATTATGCCACCTAAAGAAATGCAGCAACAGTTCGCTGAGTTTGCATATCAGGTCGACAAATCGAAATTTGATATTCAACTGAGCCTTGAAAAGCTGGAAATGCTGAAAAAAGCGCTAATGCAGAAATATTTCGGGTGAGGAGGTAGATTATGAGCTCAAATAAAATCGTACGAATCAAATCTTTACCTGATTTCGTTAGGTGTATTAGTGCGCTAAAACCATTATCCGAACATATCCCATTGATGAAGGAAGAAATCTTTTTCAGAGGGCTGTACAACAAGGAATACTTGCTGCGCCCGTCACTATGCCGTTTTCCGTCTACTAATTGGATGAACTCTTTACAAAATAAAGAGCATTCACTCATTGAAAAGGCTCAGCAAAAATATCCTTCGCTCTTTTCATGTCAGGATTATCCCGCAATTCTTTTAGCCAAACTCCAGCACTATGGAATTCCGACAAGAATGATGGATGTTACATCAAATGCTTTGGTCGCGTTATATTTTGCATGTCAACCGAGTAGCGCATCAAAAGCTTCAGATGGCGAAGTTGTTGCATTCTCAAGTTATGTTTATACAGCATTCAATCCGTATATTAATGCCATCGCTGATACTGCTGCCATAACAGGAAACGCATATATGAACATGGAGACATTCTATTATCGAGTTTCCATGCAGCCATACTACAGGAATCAATCGTATCCGAATGAAAGCAAAAAATTGAAACAGCGCACAGAAAGTTTTTCAAAAATAATCAGTAAGCCCTTACTTTTTGATCCAGGTGATGTCTGTGAGCGGCAAAAAAATCAACAAGGTAAATTTATTATCTTCCCAAATAAAACGGCCACAGATGACGAGGGCATTTTACATACATTTGAAGAGTTAACGATACTAGAGAAAAACGACAGGATGGTAGTCAAGCGAATAATTATCCCCAATCAGCTCAAAGAACAGATACTGCGGGATTTGCGATATTTTGGTATTACGAACGAATACCTATTTTCCGACAGTGTCGATACGGTATGCCAATGCATTACAGAAGAACAAAAAGGACTTTATCAAGAAGAACTTAATTAGTAGCAATTTGAGGTGACACCATGACCAACTTTGACATCTTTACCGCCGACCCGCAGTTTGCATCCTTCGCGGACGTTGCGGTTTCCGCGGAGAAAATCTTTTTGATCGACCCGGAGGCCAGCGTGCTCAACTGCCGCCGGGCGATGGAGTTTGCCGTCAAATGGATGTATTCCGTGGATCAGAGTCTGGTCATGCCGTATCAGGACACGCTGGTCAGTCTGATGAACACCGGAGAATTCCGGGACATCATCGGTACGGATATCTGGCGGCGGATGGACTTTATCCGCAAAATGGGCAATAACGCCGCGCACTCCGGCAAAAAAGTCACGCCGGAGCAGGCAGAACTGTGTCTGGAAAACCTTTATGTTTTTCTCGATTTCGTCGCCTACTGCTATGGGAAAGAGTACACTGAGGGAAAATTCGCCCCCGCGCTGCTGACGCAGAAAGCGGAGCCCGCGCCGATTCCGGCTGCCGTGCCGGATGTTGACCTCGCCGCGCTGGTTGCCGAAAACAAGGCGCTGAAGGAAGAACTCACCGCCCGCCGCGAGGAGCAGCAGCAGACCTATGTGTCGAAGCCGCTGGACCTTTCGGAGTATAAAACCCGCAAAATCTACATCGACACGATGCTGACGGACGCAGGCTGGACGGAGGGCCGCGACTGGCTCAATGAAGTGGAGTTGCCGGGCATGCCGAACAAGTCCGAGGTCGGCTATGCTGACTATGTGCTGTACGGCGACGACGGCAGACCGCTGGCGGTCGTCGAGGCAAAGCGCACTTGCGCGGATGTGGCGAAAGGCCGCCAGCAGGCGAATCTGTATGCGGATTTGCTGGAACAGAAACATCACCGTCGTCCCGTCGTGTTCCTGACCAACGGTTTCGAAACGCGTATTGTGGACAACCGATACCCGGAGCGGAAGGTCGCGGCCATCTACTCCAAGCGCGACCTGGAAAAGCTGTTCAATCTGCAGACGCTGCGGACGAGCCTTTCCCATAGTATGATCGACAAAAAAATCGCCGGCCGGTATTATCAGGAGGCCGCGGTGAAGGCCGTCTGCGATAGCTTCGACCTGCGAAACCGCCGCAAGGCGCTGCTGGTAATGGCGACGGGCAGCGGCAAGACCCGTACGGTCATTGCCCTGTGCGACGTGCTGCTGCAGCATGGCTGGGTGAAGAATATCCTGTTTCTTGCCGACCGCAACTCGCTTGTGACGCAGGCAAAGCGCAATTTTGTGAATCTGATGCCGGACCTGTCCATTACAAATCTCTGTGAGGACAAGGAGAATTATTCGGCGCACTGTGTTTTTTCCACCTATCAGACCATGATGAACTGCATCGACACCGTCGGCGACGAAGAGGGCCGGCTGTTTACCTGCGGCCATTTTGACCTCGTGATCTGCGACGAGGCGCACCGCTCTATCTACAACAAATACCGGGATATCTTCAACTATTTCGACGCTCCGCTGGTCGGCCTGACTGCAACGCCGAAGGATGAGATTGACAAGAACACCTATGAGGTCTTTGAGTTGGAAAGCGGCGTGCCCACTTACGGCTACGAGCTGGCCCAGGCGGTGAAGGACGGCTATCTGGTGGATTTCCTGTCCGTGGAAACAAAACTGAAATTCATCGAGCAGGGCATCGTTTACGACGAGCTTTCCGACGAGGACAAAGCCGCCTATGAGGCGACGTTTGAGGACGAAAACGGCGAACTGCCGGAATCCATCGCCTCCTCGGCGCTCAACGAGTGGATTTTCAATGAGGACACGATCCGTCAGGTGCTCCATGTGCTGATGACGGAGGGCATCAAAATCCACTACGGCGAGAAGCTGGGTAAGACCATCATCTTCGCAAAGAATCACGACCACGCGGAAAAGATCCTGGACGTGTTCGGGAAGGAATACCCGAATCTGCCCGGTTATGCCAAAGTGATCGACAACTACATGACCTACGCACAGAGTGCCATCGACGAATTTTCCGAGCCGGACAAGCTACCGCAGATCGCCATTTCGGTGGACATGCTGGATACCGGCATCGACGTGCCGGAGGTGCTGAACCTCGTTTTCTTCAAGAAAGTCCTGAGCAAAGCAAAGTTCTGGCAGATGATCGGGCGCGGCACCCGGCTTTGTCCCGGTTTGCTGGACGGCGGGGACAAGAAAAAATTCTATATCTTCGATTTCTGCGGGAATTTCGAGTTCTTTCGCATGAACAAGGGCCGCCCGACGGCAAACCAGATTGCCCTGCAGGGTGCTATCTTCAAGCTGAAAGCGCAGATTGCTTTTAAGCTGCAGGATATTGCTTATCAGACGAAAGATTTGATTCCGTTTCGCAAAAGTCTGATTGACGAAATGGTAAACAAGGTCCGCGAGCTGAACCGGGACAACTTTGCCGTGAAGCAGCATCTGAAATACGTGGATCTGTACTCTCACGCCAAAAGCTACGATGCGCGTAGCTACGAGGACACGCTGATCATCGGAGACGAGCTTGCGCCGCTCATCCTGCCGGATGAGGACGAGGCCAGCGCCGTTCGTTTTGACGCGCTGCTCTATGGGATTGAGCTTGCTTATCTGATCGGGAAGAAGTATACCCGCGCCCGTAGCGACCTGTTCGGACGGGTCAGCGGCGTCGCGGGCGTCGCCAACATCCCGGAGATCATGGCGCAGTCCGAGCTGATCAACAAAATCCTGCACACGGATTATCTGGGCAATGCCGGAATCAACGAATTTGAGAATATCCGTGAGAACCTCCGCGGCCTGATGAAGTACATACCGCATAACGGAGTAAAGTATACGACCAATTTTGCCGATGAGCTTCTCTCTACCGATTGGCACGATTCCGAGTTGGAAAACGATGATCTGAAAAATTACAAGGCGAAAGCGGAGTTTTATGTCCGTCAGCACGAGGACAACGCGGCCATTACCAAGTTGAAAAGCAATGTGCCGCTGAGCCCTGCCGACATAAAGGAACTGGAGAATATTCTCTGGAGCGAGGTCGGGACGAAGCAGGACTATAAAGCAGAGTGCGGTGAGAAGCCGCTGGGCGAGTTTGTGCGAGAGATCGTCGGTCTGGACATGAACGCGGCGAAGGCCGCCTTTGCGGAGTATCTGAACAGTGCCAGCCTCGACAGCCGTCAGATCTATTTTGTCAACCAGATCGTCGAATACATCGTCCATAACGGCTTGATGAAAGACCTTTCCGTATTACAAGAGTCGCCGTTTACAGATAAAGGCAGCGTGGTTGAGGTGTTTACCGATATGTCCGTCTGGCTTGGCATCCGCAAGGTGATCGAGGGCATTAACGCAAACGCAGCGGCCGCATGACAAGTAATCAGACATTACGAGACGGGGAGGCTGATGCCACGAGTGAGCACCGGAAAGTAAATTAAGGATGGCTTGACGGTTCCTGATGAATTTGATTGAGCTGTGGAAGACCTTTCCTGGGCAAGTCTTTGAGATGCGGCGCGAAAAAAGCAGTTTCTGTTATGCTGCATCTATTGGGTGACAGCATAACAAAAAAATTGGAGGACGTATTGTGAATAAAATCATCAGGCTGGATAACATGTCCGAAAGCAAGAGTGAAATAGCAAGAGCCGACACTGCCATTGCTGAGGCAACCGAAGGGATTCTTTCGGATGTGCGCACTGATCCGCCAGCAGCAACCACTTTTAGCATGCCTATCGCACAGCTTGCGACCCTGGGGGCCAGCGTGTCCTCTCTGATCCCTGCGCTTAGAACAGTTACTCAGACCGTGACAATTAACTCCTCTGGACTATATCGCCTTGCAAACGAGGCTGTTGGAGATACTTTAAAAGTCGCTAGGAACGGCAATTCCTGGGGCGCATTTAAAACCGCTGATGGTGCGTCAAAGTTAGCGCAGCTCCAATCTGCCGGACCTCTGACAGCAACGTCTCAAACGATTGCTGCGATAAACCCTGCAACAGTGATGATGGCTGTTGCGTTGTTTTCTATCGAACAGCAGCTCGGGGAAATCAAAGAAATGCAGAAGCAGATTCTGTCTTTTCTTGAAATTGAAAAAGAGTCCGGAATTGAAGCGGACGTTGAGACGCTTTCCAATATCGTGTCCAAATACAAGCTGAATTGGGATAATGAACGGTTTGTCACAAGCAATCACAAGATGGTTCTTGATATTCAGCGCACAGCCAGAAAGAATATGCTCAGCTATCAGACAAAGGTCGGTGAAATTGTAAAGGCCAAGAAGTTGATTGTTGGGCAGGCACAGGTCAACATCTTTTTGAATGACTTGCTGAAAAAGTTTAAGTACTACCGGTTGTCGCTGTACACCTTCTCTATGGCTTCGATGATGGAGATTATGCTTGGCGGAAATTTTAAAGAAGAGTACATTGTTGGAATCAAAGAAGAAGTTGAAAAAATGTCTGATACCTACAGGGTGCTCTTCGGGGAATGCTCCATGTACTTGGAAAAAATGAGCAGCATATCGGTGGAGGCAAACGTTCTGAAAGGTCTCGGATCCGCCAGCAAAGCAGTTGGAAAATTTATCGGCAGCATTCCTGTAGTAAAAGAAGGGCCTATTGATGAATTTCTCCAAGATAGTGGTGCGCACATGAGTAAAAACGCTCGTGGTATTGAGAATGCCCCTGTCCACGCATTTGCGGAGATCAGCAGCCCCAAAACGGGCGTATTTGTGGCACGCATGGAGGATATGATCCAGATTTATAACCATACGGAACAGATTTGCTTTGATGATAAGCGGATCTATCTGGTCGCTGGTTAACCTGGAGGTATTCGGCAAATCAGCATATAATCGCGGAATCGCTTAACCCGCAAGCAACCGGCGCGTGCAATAGCAAGGCGACCATTGATAACGAATCACTGATATATTTTTGGTTCTCCAATCAGCGACGAAGACAGCAATGTTAACAAAGTGAAGACTGCGCTGCTTTTGATTCAGAAAGATTTTGAATCGAAGATTGGATTCTCGCCGATTACTGTTAGGCCTATTCCGATGTTCTCTGTTGGATTCTTTGCTATTGAGCCAAATATTCAGCAGCGGTTACAGCGGCGCTATTGTCATTCTGTAGAGGAAATTGACAGCAACAAGCACATTTGCCGTGTCTTGTTAAGTACAATTTGGGAGAAGGATTACAAGACCTTATCGTTCCCGAAGTTCAAATATCTGCTTTATACAAAGGATCACGAGAATTTGGACTTTGTGACTAAATATCCTATGAGTCCAGCTCTTTGCGTGACAGTCACATACAGCGATGACTATTCCAGTGATTTCAAAAATATCTGGAGTTCGCTGAGAGGCTTTATCGGTCAAAAAGTTATCTCCGGTGAGCACACCGCGGTTTCCGAAATCGTGGATGAGCTTTCGTATTCCTGCGGCCTAAGTAAATACAAAGCGCAGACAATTTGTGAAGTTGTTATTGCATCTATGGACTCGTACAGAAAGAATTTTGCGCGTACTGCAACTCCTATTGTTTTGGAAAGAACAACCAATGACGGAAAAACAAAATATCAGTTCAACGTTGCGGTAAACTCGTATTTCCAATGGGTAGAGTCTGGTTTGCGTAAAATTGAAACTGAAACTAACGAAGAACGTCTGTATATCATCAATGACAGCGGCAAACAGGCAAAAGAATATAGTGTGATTCTTGGCGTCCTTGAATCTATGGGAATTCTCACTTTCGAAATGATCGGTGGCGCTAACAGCCAGCTGTATATCTATATTAACCAGATCCAGGCATTGGAGAATATTCTCAATGCTCCTCATAATTATCGTAACAGGCTGTTAGAGGCAGTTGCTGAAAGACATCTGATTTCGGTAAAGATGCTAACATATCTGTATGAAGGTGATTTCACCAACGAAGATCGATGGAGTCTGCTTGAAAACTATTTCTTGGGAGTAATTCCTGAAAAAGTAAAACACGATTGCAGACAGGAACGCCCTGATATTGTTTTCGATTAATCATGGGAACGAGATATCTGGATTTTTATCGTTCTGTTTCAAATTGGTATTGTAATCAGGGACTATAATATTGGGGGATAAGCATTTGAAGAAGATGTCAGATCGAATCTTGATATCGAAAATGCCAGACGAGGTCTGACAAATTTAAGGAGTAAAAAACCAGACACTGTCTGGAAAATCAGCAAACAATATGCTATAATACATCCAAGCCACCTGTGCTGCCTCATCAAGGATTACCTGTGATAGTTCAGGGGTGATAGATTTTTGATAGCAAAATCTCGGATAGACCATAGGATAAGGATAATCTGTATCAAATAGAATAACGCCGTATCAAATCCGCTATACAGAAAAGTTTAGAAACGGATTTAACTTGGCGAGTGGGAATAATTTCAGAGACCTGAAAAAGCCCGTAAGTACTGGACTTGTTGAGGATTAAAGCCTTTCGTGGCAACGAAATGGCAACATTTTTTCATTATTCATAAAAAGAGAGCTAACTGATTTTGATTAAGTCAGTTAGCTCTCTTTTTGTTGCCCTTTGGTTCAGGTCAGCCTTGGTCAGCCTGCTTCATCAAGTCCTCTGTCAGCATATCGGGGAGGCCCTGTGAGGGAACCTTCGCCCATTTCTGTGTGGTATCAAATTTAGGTTAACGGTAGCGCCACTCGTCATATTTATCCTTGGAGATTTCGCCGGCGTTCCGCATTGTGGCCGCCTGACTCCATGCAATCAAGGGACGGATCAGTTCAGCGGCATCTCTGTCCTTGAACGCGCCTAGGTGGTAGATCACTATGGGAGTGCCACAAGAAACACGCAAAACGTGATTGCATTCTGACTGGGTTCAAATATGCACCCAGTGGAATTGAGAAAAAGAAAAGTGGCACCAGAAAAATATGCATTACAGGCAGAATAAAGGTTCGTATCCCCTTTCCCGGGAAAGTTCCTTGTGATCAAACCTATCACCGTTTCTCTGTTTTACGGAATTTTGCCGGTGTTGTGCCTACGAATTTTGAAAAGACGCCGATAAAGTAGCTTTGATTGTTAAAACCCGTTTCCATTGCCACATCAACGATTTTCATGTCTGTTGAATTCAATAGCTCCATTGCCCTTGCTACACGAAGGCTGTTGATATATTCCACAGGGGTTTTCAGAGTATACTCCTTAAAGGTTCTGCAAAAATGCCCCTCACTCATGGTGGCGATTCCGCACAGCTTCGCCGTTGAAATCTCCGAGGTATAATTTTCGCCGATATACTGCATTGCTTTTTTCATCGCTTCACCGGTCTTGCCGCTTTTTTCTCCCACTTCCGTAAAATGCGGTGATAAGGCATAAAAAATGTCAAACAGCAGTGCTTTGACCTTAAGCTCATAGGCGAAGCCGCTGCTCTCACGCAGCAGCTGATACAACTGACAGAATTTTTCGTTGATTTCCGTATCAAAATCAATGATATTGGGAACCTTGATTTTCTCTGATACAATGGGATTTATGTATTTTGCCCTGATGATGCCGCTGTCGCACAGTATCGCCGGGTGAAAGACGATGGACTCAAAGCCAATCTCGCCGCCGTCCCCGGACACAGCCGAGTGCAGCTCGCCGCTGCTGAAAAAAAACAGTGTGCCTGGTTTTGCCGTAAAAAAACTGTTCTCACACTGAACCCTTGCCACACCTTTTGTCACCAAAAAAAGCTCCATTTCATCATGCCAGTGGCAATGAACAGGCACAACACCATAGGGGGCATTGTAGGTGTAAGCCTTGATCGGCATTGCCTCCGGCCCGTGCTTTCGCTGCTCCTTAAGTTCGCTGCTGTTGTTTTTCATTTTAATGATGATTTCACACCACAAAACTTGGCGTGAAATTGCCTTTCCCGGAAATGCACATTCTTTCCGTTTTCACTTCCAGATGAACGCCATGCCTGATCCGGCAGGTTCTTTCCCAGCGGGACATACAAATCAAAATCGTTGTATTTTCTGTTAATTTAATGAAAGAAATTCTTCTGCTTATCTGATATCATTTCAATAGAATTGTAATACCTCCTGCACATATTATCAAGTGAAACAGGGGTATTTTTTTATATTTTTGACAATTTATATGAAAGGACAAAAATACTATGAAATTCACAAAAGGCTACTGGATGAACAAACCCGGCGTATCCAATGTGGACGCTGTACAGATCCGTGAATGCAAGGTTTACGACAACAAGGTTTACCTTTACTCTGTGGGTTATCCGCAGGATGTCAGGGCGATTGGAGGCCCCGTGCTTGAGATGTACATTTCGTCACCACAGCCGGATATTATCAGGCTTCAAGCATTCCACTTCATGGGAAGCAACCAAAAGGTGCCGCACTTTGAACTGAACGACCTTGACTGCCGCCTTGACGTAACCGAGGATGAAAACGCCGTAACCATAAAAAGCGGCGATACAAAGCTTATCATCACAAAATCCCCTGCAGCCTTTACCTACTGGTACAAGGACAGAAAGCTCACCAGCATCGGCAACCGCTACGGACATTCCATGATAAGCACTGTTGATACTCCCGAGGGAAACTTCATGCGCGGCCAGCTTGACCTTTCCATCGGCGAGAAGGTCTACGGTCTGGGCGAAAGATTTACCCCTTTTGTCAAGAATGGTCAGATTGTTGACCTGTGGAACGAGGACGGCGGAACCTGCTCCGAAATTTCTTACAAAAACATCCCCTTCTACATCACAAACAAAGGCTACGGCGTGTTTGTCAATTCAACGGATGCCGTTTCCTATGAGATATGCTCCGAGGTAGTTACGAGAGTTCAGTTCTCAGTGCCCGGTGAAGAGATTGACTTCATGGTAATCGGCGGCGAGGATATGAAGGATGTGCTTAAAAACTACACAACACTTACCGGAAAACCGGCACTTCCCCCTGCATGGACCTTTGGCCTTTGGCTGACCTCCTCCTTTACAACCTCCTACGACGAAAAGACCGTCATGAGCTTTGTAAACGGTATGGCGGAAAGAAAAATCCCACTCCATGTATTCCACTTTGACTGCTACTGGATGAAAGAAAACGAGTGGTGCAACTTTGACTGGGATAAGGCTATGTTCAGCGATGTTGAAGGAATGCTGGGCAGAATGAAGAACGACAGGAAGCTTAAAATCTGCGTTTGGATTAACTCCTATATCGGTCAGAAATCTCCTCTTTTCAAGGAAGCGAAGGAGCTTGGTTACCTGCTTAAAAAGCCAAACGGCGACGTGTGGCAATGGGATCTGTGGCAGGCGGGAATGGGACTTGTGGACTTTACAAATCCCGGTGCTTACAAGTGGTATCAGGATAAGCTGAGAAAGCTCCTTGATCAGGGCGTTGACTGCTTCAAGACAGACTTTGGTGAGAAAATCCCAACGGACGTTGCATATTATGACGGCAGCGACCCGGTAAAAATGCACAACTACTACACATACATCTACAACAAGTGCGTATTTGAACTGCTGGAGGAATATAAAGGCAAAAACGAAGCCTGTCTTTTCGCAAGAAGCGCAACGGCAGGCGGACAGAAATTCCCCGTTCACTGGGGCGGTGACTGTTCCTCCAACTACCTTTCAATGAGCGAATCCTTAAGAGGCGGTCTTTCCCTGTGCATGAGCGGCTTCGGCTTCTGGAGCCACGATATTTCCGGTTTTGAGGGCACTGCGCCAAGTGACGTTTACAAGCGTTGGGCGGCATTCGGCCTGCTCTCCACCCACTCAAGACTTCACGGCTCCAATTCTTACAGAGTTCCATGGCTGTTCGGTGAGGAAGCCGTGGACGTATTGAGATTCTTCAGTAAATTCAAGTGCAGACTTATGCCCTATATGTTCTCCTCGGCTGTTAACACTCACCTTACCGGTGTGCCCACAATGCGTGCGATGATTCTTGAGTTCCAGTCCGACCACTGCTGCGACGACCTTGACCGTCAGTATATGCTTGGCTCAGACCTTATGGTTGCTCCTGTGTTCTCTGAAGACGGCGATGTCGAATATTACCTGCCAAAGGGTAAGTGGACCCATGTACTAAATGGGAAAAAATATGAGGGCGGCTCATGGCAGAGCGAAAACTACGACTTCTTCTCACTTCCCCTTATGGCTCGTGAGAATTCCATAATTCCTTTCGGTGCGAATGACCAGACCCCTGAATATGACTATACAGACGGTCTTGCACTGAACATCTTCGAACTTGGCAGCAAGGCAGAAACCGTTGTTTACGACAGGAAGGGCAACAAGGCGATGACTGTTAAGGCTGTCAATGACAACGGCAATGTTGCAATTTCGTTTGACGGAAACGGAAAGAATCTGACTGTTATCATGAGGAATGTGGAAGAAGTCTGCGACCTTTCCGGCGCTGAGTTTGAAGCAGGCGACCTTGGCGCAGTCCTTAAGGTAAACGCCAACCTTAATGATGTAACCTTCAAAATGTAATTTTACAAACAGGAAAGCCGTGGCTGCTGATCAGTCACGGCTTTCCTGTTTGTGTTCAGATTTCAGCGGTTGCTTCAACCCCGGCAGGGACATTTTTCGGAAGAGTTTTTACAGCCGCACAACTGTGTGCGGAATACTCTCCGAATCGTTCGGATTAGCTCAGCCGGTCTTTAAAATCGGTGTAGTCAAATTTCTTTATCAGAGAGAGGGAGCCGTCCTTTGAGCGTTTCCAGATATTCGGCAATGGCATACCGTTGAAGGTGTTGTTTTTGCAGGTGGTATAGATGGCCATATCACCGAAAACGAGAATATCCCCCACCTGTGGATCCTTCGCAAAAACATAATCGCCGATGATGTCCCCGGACAGGCAGGTAGGCCCTGCCAGCCGATATGAAACTCCCTGCTGCCCGGCGGCCTGATACAGCGGCGGTGTATAGGGCATCTCAATCACATCGGGCATGTGACATGCCGCACTGGCATCCACAATGGCAATGCGTGTGCCGCCGTTTTCCACCACATCCAGCACCCTGGCTGCAAGAAATCCTGCATTGAGTGCTGCTGCCTCTCCCGGCTCCAGATAGACCTGAAGATTCCAATTTTCCCGGACTGTCCGGATGATCTGTTCCAACAACGGAATATCGTAGCCGGCCTTGGTGATGTGGTGGCCACCCCCCATGTTCAGCCATCGAAGTCCCGGAAGAACATCTCCGAATTTTTCCGTCACGGCAGCCACAGTCGCCGCCAAGGCATCCGCGCCCTGCTCGCAGAGGGTGTGAAAATGCAGACCGTCCAGCAATGCGTACAGCTGAGGGGCCATCTCCCGATCCCAGACAGCCCGGGTAACCCCCAACCGGCTTCCGGGCGCGCAGGGGTCGTAAATCTCATGCCCCTGCTGGGTGGAGCACTCCGGATTGATGCGCAGGCCGATTTCCTTATGGGCAGCTTTGGCCTGAGGCCCGAATTTCTTCAGCTGGGCGATGGAGTTAAAAACGATATGGTCAGCATAGTTCAGCAGCTCCCCGAATTCATCCTCCCGATAGGCGGCACAGAACACGTGAACCTCTTTGCCCGGCATCTCCTCCCAGCCCAGACGTGCTTCAAACAGGCCGCTGGCCTCTGTTCCGGAGAGATACTTGGACAGCAGCGGGTAAAACTCAAAATTGGAGAAAGCCTTTTGAGCGAGAAGAATCTTGGCGCCGGTTCGGGCCGTGATGCCCGCCAGAACAGCAGCGTTCCGTTCCAGCTGTCCTTCGTCTATGATGTAACAGGGAGTCCGAACTTCAGAAAGCAGCTGCTCCGGGGATTCCCCCCGGAGAGCTGCAAATACAGCGCTTCCCATTAATCCACCAGAACAGGCGCAAAGGACTCGGTTCTGGGCAGACCGTATTTCTCCAATGCATCCAGGAAGGGGTCGGGATTCAACTCATCCACCGTGTAAACGCCCTTTTTGTCCCATTTCCCTGTAAGCAGCATGATCGCGCCGCACATGGCAGGAACGCCGGTGGTGTAGCTGATCGCCTGGCTTTCCACCTCCCGGTAGCATTCCTGATGGTCGCAGATGTTATAGATATAGTAGGACTTCTGCTGTCCGTCCTTCCTGCCTGTGAAGATACAGCCAATGTTTGTCTTGCCGTGGGTGCGGGGGCCAAGGCTGGCGGGGTCCGGCAGCAGAGCTTTGAGAAACTTGATGGGCACAATTTCCTGTCCTTCAAACAGCACGGGAACCGTGGAGAGCATTCCCACATTTTCGAGGCATTTCATGTGAGTCAGATAGCTCTGCCCAAAGGTCATGAAGAAACGGATCCGCTGAACCCCGGGGATGGTGACAGCCAGAGACTCAATCTCCTCGTGGTGAAGCAAATACATATCCTTGGGGCCTACCTGGTCAAAGAGATACTCCCTCTTGATGCTCATGGCGGGGATTTCCACCCAATGACCATTTTCCCAGTAACTGCCGGGAGCGGAGACTTCCCGAAGATTAACCTCGGGATTGAAGTTGGTGGCAAAGGGATAACCGTGATCGCCGCCGTTGCAATCGAGAATATCAATCGTGTCGATGGTATCAAAATGATGCTTCCGGGCATAAGCACAGTAGGCCTGGGTAACACCGGGATCAAACCCGCAGCCCAGCAGTGCAGTCAGACCGGCTTTTTCAAACTTTTCCTTATAAGCCCACTGCCAGGAATAGTCAAAATAGGCAGAAAAGCCCTTTTCCCGGCAGCGCTTTTCATAAATGGCCCGCCACTGGGGATCCTCGGTATCTTCCGGCTCGTAGTTGGCGGTGTCCATATAGTTGACACCACAGGCCAGACAGGCATCCATGATGGCCAAATCCTGATAGGGCAGCGCAATATTCATCACCAAATCCGGCTGATACTTCCGGATGAGAGCAATGACCTCCTCCACATTGTCTGCATCCACCCGTGCAGTTGTGATCCGGGTGGCGGTCTTTCCCTCCAGGCTCTGTTTCAGCTTGTCACATTTTTCTACGGTACGGCTGGCAATGCAGATTTCAGAGAACACCTCGGACACCTGACAGCACTTACGAATGGCAACGGCGGCCACACCACCGCAGCCGATAATCAACACCTTGCTCATGGGAACGCACTCCTTTTTCTTTGTTGTTCATTTATGATCGTGCCGGAATTTCCGGTAAAGCCGGACAGCCGGCGCCGCACCGTACTCTTTGGCCGCGGCGGCACAACGGCCGGGGAGCGCCGGTGCCCCCCTTTTGATAAAACGCAGCATGCTGCGGCAATCCATCCGCTTTATTTTTTGCGGGCGGGCCCTTCCTTTTGAAGAGCGAGAAGAATTTCCCGTAAAACCTTGCAGGCCATGGCGGTGGACGCACCGCTGGCATCCAGCATGGGAGCCAGCTCATTCATGTCCGCCCCCACGATATTGCCCCGGCACACCGTAAGGATGGCCTTCAGCAGCTGCGGAAAATCCACGCCCCCGGCCTCGGGAGTTCCGGTCCCGCTGAAAACGGCAGGGTCAAGACAGTCCAGATCCACGGTAAAATAGATGGGAGTGGATTCGGCTTCCAATTGCTGCAATAATTCCGTAAGACCGGAAAAATCAAATGGATGCATATCCGTATGTGCCTGGGCAAAGCGGAACTCCTTCCGCTCACCGCTCCGGATGCAAAACTGATGGATTTTCCCGTCTCCGACCAGATCATGAATTCGGCGCATGACGCAGGCATGGCTTAGCTTTGCTCCCAGATAGTCGTCCCGCAGATCGGCGTGGGCGTCGAAATGGATGATATGGACATCGGGATATTTCTGATGAACAGCGCGGAAAGCTCCCAGAGTTACCAGGTGCTCCCCACCAAGCAGGAAGGGAAGCTTACCGTCTGCGAGAATGATTTGTGCCGTATGCGCAATATCCGCAAGGGCAGCTTCGGCACTGCCGAAACAAAGCTCCAGATCACCGCTGTCAAAAATGCGTGTATCCAACAAATCCCGGTCTTGATAAGGGCTGTAGGTTTCAATGCCAAAGCTCTCGTGGCGGATGGCGGCAGATCCAAACCGGGCACCGGGACGAAAACTGGTGGTGCTGTCGAAGGGGGCGCCGAACAGCACGATGGATGCCTTGCTATAGGGGGTATCGCACCCGATAAATGTTTCAATATTCTGCTTCATCACTCGACCTCCCGTAACATTTTTTCCAGGAATGCAGGCAGATAAAAGGAACCGATGTGCAGTCTGGTTGTATAGTACTGCGTTTCCAGACCAAGCTTTTTCCATCTGTCTGCATCAAAATCATCCACGGGATGATACTTTTTGCTGGCAAAGCCAAAGAGCCAGTAGCCGGCAGCATAGGTAGGAATATGGGCCTGGTAGACCCGGCTGATGGGAAAGGTATTGACGATTTTTTGATGGCTCCGGCGAATGGCGTCGGCATCGTGCTTGAAAAAGGGGCTGCCCTGCTGATTCACCATAATGCCGTCCTCACGCAGAGCATTGTAACAGATCCCGTAGAATTCCCGGGTAAAGTAGCCTTCCAGAGGTCCAAAGGGATCGGTGGAATCCACGATAATCAGATCATAGGCAGCATGGCATTTCCGTATAAACCGCAAGGCGTTGTCAAAATAAATATGTACCCGGGGATCATCCAGTTTGGAAGCGTTTTCCGGAAGATACATCCGGCAGGCATCCAGAACCTGCGGGTCCATCTCTACCAAATCAATTTTTACAATGCGGTCGTAGCGGGTCAGCTCCTTGACCACGCCGCCGTCACCCGCACCGATTACCAGAACCTCCCGTATGTTCGGATGGACGGACATGGGTACATGCGTAATCATTTCATCGTAGATGAACTCGTCCCGTTCCGTCAGCTGCACATTACCGTCCAGGGTCAGAACCTTGCCGAATTCCGGCGTTTCGAAAATGTCAATTTGCTGATACTTACTTTTTTTTGAATACAAGTGCCGTGTAACACGGATGCTGTGCTTCACATCCTCGGTATGAAATTCGCTGAACCACAAATCCATATCACACACATCCTTCCAGAACATTGATGAGGCGAATATCGGGATCCTCCGGACCGGTTATGGAGCAGCCCTTCTCTTTGGCATATTCGATGTATCGGATGATGTCTGTGGTAATCCGCTCTCCGGGAGCCAGAATCGGAATACCGGGAGGATAGCACATAATAAAGTCGCTGCAGACACATCCCACGCTCTCCTCCAGGGGAATGCTCTTTTTGCTGGCATAGAAAGCTTCCTGGGGACTGATCACCACCTGAGGCGGCAGATACTCCTGACTCAGCAGGCCAAGGGTACTGCGCTGGTGGCGTCTGCGGATCTCTGCCAGGGCACTGACCAGACGTTCCAGCTCCCCCATTCTGTCTCCGATGGAGAGATAAGCAAGAATGTTTCCGATATCTCCAAATTCAATTTGGATGTCGTACTCATCCCGGAGGAGATCATACACTTCGATACCGGCAAGTCCGATGTCACGAGTGTGGACACTGAGCTTGGTCGGGTCAAAATCAAAGACGGAGTCTCCGTTGATCAGCTCCTGCCCAAATGCGTAATAGCCTCCGACAGCGTTGATTTCCTCCCGGGCATAGTCGGCCATTTGCACCACCCTCGCAAAAATCTCCTTGCCCCGGGCGGCAAGATTCCGGCGGCTGATATCCAGACTGGACATCAGCAGATAGCTGGCGGAAGTTGTCTGGGTCAGATTGATAATCTGACGCACATGGCCTTGATGAATATCAGGGCCGATGAGAAGCAAGCTGGACTGGGTAAGACTGCCGCCGCTTTTATGCATGGAAACCGAAGCCATGTCTGCCCCGGCTGCCATGGCCGAAACGGGCATATTCTCGCCGAAGTAAAAGTGGGTGCCATGTGCCTCGTCCACCAGGCAATACATCCCTGCCTGATGCGCCATATCCACAATGGCCTGCAAATCACTGCATACGCCATAGTAGGTGGGATTGTTCACCAGAATGGCAACGGCGTCCGAATGCTCTTGAATGGCCTGCGCAACCTGATCCCGCTTCATCCCCAGGGAAATGCCCAAACGCACATCCACATCCGGATTGACATATACCGGAATGGCACCGCAGAGAACCAGCGCGTTGATGACGCTGCGGTGCACATTGCGGGGGAGGATGATTTTATCGCCCCGTTTGCAGGTGGACAAAATCATGGTTTGAACAGAAGATGTGGTGCCTCCCACCATCAAAAAAGCGTGGGCTGCCCCAAAGGCCTGGGCCGCCAAATCTTCTGCGTCCCGGATGACCGAAATGGGATGGCACAGATTGTCAAGCGGCTTCATGCTGTTGACATCAATGCTGACACAGGTTTCTCCCAAAAATGCAGCCAATTCGGGATTTCCGCGGCCTCGCTTATGTCCGGGAACATCGAACGGAACAACACGCATCTCACGGAAGGCTTGTAATGCTTCGTAAATAGGGGCTTTGCTCTGATCCAGAATTTTCTCTTTCATTTTCACACCTCAAAAAACGAAAAAAGCAAGTGATAAACTGCCCCGGCAGCATCACTTGCTTTAAAAAATCCGTATTAGGGTAGAAAGACGTGATATGTATCCCTGAATACATCGAATCCACCCGGCACTTCCCATAAATCCAGTGCCCGGGTATCCCCGGTGTCCTTCTATCTTCGAATCTCTTTTGGTTTTTTAGAGTCTATATAGCAAAGATTACTTTTACTACTCTTATTGACCATTTCACAAGTTTGCATGCACTTTGGCATCGGTTATGAAGTAACCAACTTATAAAACTGAGCTTTCAACTCAATCAATAAGGCAACAGAAGTTGCCGACCGCAGCAAGCGGTCTTTCGGCATCCGACCCGGCTGTCCGTCTGGCCTTGGCCTTTGTGCAATGCACTCCGGCGGTCGTACTATCCTGCTTTGGAAAGACTGATAAAATCCTCCAATTGAGATGGACGCAGTATACCAAAAAAATTTGGGATTGTCAAGACATTTTTAAATGTTTATTTATCGGAAAGAATATTACAGAGAGAAAAGCTGCTGTATATGGTCAGATAACCACAATTCAAATCATTGACACAAAAAGTTTTGAAACGGATTACCCCCGGGATTTTCCTCTTGATTTCCGGCGGGAAAAGGAGGCGGCGTTCCTGTCCCAGGCCCCTTGAGGCGGAGTTTCACAGCCCGGGTAATTTTTTATTGCCCGTCCCAGGTAAAGTCCTTGACAAGCTTTTCTTTTCATGCTATACTATTAAAGCACTTGGGAAATATGCGCCGGTAGCTCAGTTGGATAGAGTGTTTGGCTACGAACCAAAAGGTCGGGGGTTCGAATCCCTTCCGGCGTACCAGTAAAAGCCTTGATAAACGTTATGTTTATCAAGGCTTTTACTTTTGTCTTCAGCCATCTCCGCCCTGTATTCCGGGAGCGCTCCCGTGAAATTTTCGGAATTTTGTGCGGGCTGCGGCGAGGGGCCGGATTTCTCAACAAAAAACAGGATTTCACAGAAATATAATTGCATCCCATAAAATTGCGTAGTATCATGAAACTGAAAAAGTGTGGTGTTTCAAAAGCAAATGTGCCGCTGCAACAGACGGTACAGCGCCTCTGCCAAAGATGTGCAGGCGGCACTTTATCCCCCTTCCGCTCAAGATTGCAGGATACAAAACAGCGTTTGCTCCGGCCTCTGCGGGGGCGTGGACGCGGATTCGGGAAGCCTGGCTCTGCGCCAGGGTGTATGGAGCATATGCTCAAGGAGGACTTGGAATGCAGCAATACAAAATTCTGCTTGTAGACGGAGATTCGGCAAACCGCGAACGGCTTGCCGGGGCTTTGGGGGATCAATATTTCGTCTTGCAGGCCGGCGGCGCGGACGCCGCGCTTTCCGTCCTGAACAGCCAGCCGGACGTCGCCGCGGTCATCCTCTCGCTTTCCCTGCCCCGGGCAGAGTGGGGCGGCTTCCTGCACGAAATCAAAGCAGCCCCTTCGGCACGGCGGATTTCCGTCATTGTCAGTGCGCAGGAGGAACAGGGTGGGCTGATTCCCCAGGCAATGAAGCTGGGCGCTGAGGACTATGCCTTTGTAAAGACGGATTTCGGGTTTTACGAAACCCTTGTCCGGCTTCGGATTGAAAATGCACGGAACCGTCAGGAGATGAGCCGACTCCTGACGGAAAACAGTTCTTTACAGACGGAAAGAGAGCTTCTTTTCAACACAATACCGGGGGCTGTGTTTAAATGTACCTATGATGCGGACTGGACGGTGCTCGATGCCAACGATGGTCTGTTCCGCTTTCTGGGATACACGCGGCAGGAATTCAAAACCCTCTTTGACAACAGGATGAGCGGCGTCATCTACCCGGAGGACGCCCCGGACATGTTTCCGAAAATCTCCGCCCAACTGGCCGGAGGCGGGACCACCGTACAGCATGAGCACAGGCTTGTCTGCAAAAACGGCGATGTAAGATGGATTTCCGTACACGGGAAACTTCTGACGGACGAAACGGCACGGCAGTATTTTTACTGCACCTTTGTGGACATTACGGCACAGAAACAGACGGAACTGCAGCTGCGCAACAGCCAGGATACTCTGCGCGAGGCAATCAATATCTCCGGCATCCAGTATTTTACCTATTTCCCGGATCGCAGGAGGATCGAGATCTATGCGCTCAACAGCGAGTATGCCGCAATGGATACCGTATGGGACAACTTCCCCGGTTCCTTTCTGGACTACGTGAAGCCTTCCCCCGAAGACGCCGCTGTCTACCGTGCCATGGTAAGGAAGATTGATGAGGGTGCGGACGACGCATCCTGCACCATTCAGATGCAGTATAAAGAGGTCTACCGCTGGCTCAAGGTTCAGATGCGGGCGGTTCGGGACAGGGCCGGGCATACCGTCAAGGCGCAGGGGTATTCCATTGATGTGACCGCACAGAAAAAAGCGGAGGTGCGCTACCGCAAGGAAGTGGAAAACCTGAAAAAGGCCGGCGTGACCGGAAACTCCTCCCTGACCTCCAAGGGCCATCACAACCTGACCCGGAACCGGGTGCTGGAATATACGGCCTACCGGGATTCGACCCGCCGGGACATCAGCGGAATAAAATATGAGGAAGCCTGCAAGAAGTTTCTCGAAATTCCCGACTGCGAGGAAAACCGGCGGCGGCTGGAGGAGATTACGGATCGAAAATTCCTGCTGCAGCGCTTTTACGAGGGAGAGACCAGCTTCTCCCTGCGCTTCCGCCGCTCCCGGCATGAAAGTATGCCCGGATGGGTGCAGTTCAGCCTGACCACGTTCGAATCTCCCGTCACAGGGGATATCGAATGCTTTACCTATACATACGATGTTACCGAGCAGGCGCTGGAGGATCAGATCATTGCCAAGCTTGCGGATATCGGCTATGAAAATCTCGGCGTGATCCATTCCGCCACAGGTTCCTCTGCCGCCTACCTTCTGTCGAAAAGTCACGAAAGCAAGAATGTGAGTGTGGCGGACTATGACACCACCCTTCGCTGCATTCTGGAGCAGTGTGTGCAGAAAGACCGGCAGGAGCCCATCTGGCAGGCGCTGTGTCTGGCAACGGTGACGGAGCAGCTGAAGAAAGCGGATCCCTACATCTACTCCTTTGGGATGAAGAATCCCGACGGGCGTCCCGCCCATAAACAGTATCTGTTCTCCTGGCTGGACAACCGGCAGGACACCATTTTTTATTGCATGAGCGACGTCACCGCACAATATGAAAATGAGCACCGGCAGATCCGGGAACTGGAGACTGCCAAGCTGGAGGCCGAGCGCGCCAACGAGGCCAAGTCCGATTTTCTCTCCCGCATGAGCCACGACATCCGCACGCCGCTCAACGGCATCATCGGCATGACAAGGCTTGCAGGTGAGCAGAACAACCCCCGGAGCACGGCAGACTGTCTCTCCAAAATAGATGTTTCTTCCAAGTTCCTTTTGGGGCTGATCAACGACATTCTGGATATGTCCAAGGCGGAGAGCGGCAAAATCGAACTGCATAAGGAGCCCTATCTGGATGCGGACTTCAAAAGCTATGTGGAGTCTGTAATCCGTCCTCTCTGCAAGGGGAAAAATCAGACCCTGGTCGAAGAGTTTCATCCTGTTCTGACTGTGATTCCCTGTATGGATATCCTCCGGTACAATCAGGTTCTTTTCAACCTGCTTTCCAATGCGGTCAAATATACTCCGGAAGGCGGCACCATCACGCTGCGGGAGGAGGAAGAGCTCTGCGAGGGACACCGGCTGCGGATCATTACAACGGTGTCGGACACCGGGATCGGGATGAGCGAGGAGTTCCAGAAGATTCTCTTTGAGCCGTTTACACAGGAAAACCGGTGCGACAGCGCGGAAAACCGCGGCAGCGGCCTGGGCCTTGCCATTGTCAAAAAGATGGTGGATCTGATGGACGGCACCATAGAGCTTGTCAGTGTGCCGGGAAAAGGGTCTTCCTTCCGGGTGACGCTGGAGTTCGACTATCTCGAGGAGGATCAGGCGCACTGGACGAAGCCTGTGCCGGGAGCGGCGGACGTGTCGGCACTTTCCGGCAGGCGGGTGCTTCTGTGCGAGGATCACCCCCTGAATCAGGAAATTGCCGTGGCGCTTCTGAAGGGGAAGGGAATGCTTGCGGAGGTCGCCGACAACGGCCAGCTGGGTGTAACCGCATTCGAGCGTTCCGCCGTAGGATATTACGATATTATTTTAATGGATATCCGTATGCCGGTGCTGGACGGGTACGAAGCCACAAAGCTAATCCGTTCCCTGGACCGGGCCGATGCCAAAACGGTTCCCATCCTCGCCATAACGGCGGACGCTTTCGAGAATGACAGGGAAAAGTGCCTTGATGCGGGAATGAACGGTCACATTGCCAAGCCGATCGAACCGGACGCACTGTTTTCTTCCATTGTGACGCTGCTTACGCCAGAAGGCCGGGGCGCCTGACCCGCCTGCGGGGATTTTCCGGGATGACAGGCGGAATTCCGGGATCTGTGCGAAGTCTGAAATGTTGATTTTGAAAGGGGCGGCTCTATGTTTCGCCAAATCTTTGCCCGGAACAACAAAAGAACGGTTCCGCCGGCTCCTCTCGTGCGGCTTGCCGCACTGCTTCTGACTTTGGCTGTTCTGCTGCCGCCGGCCGCGGCACAGGCTGCGGAACCGTCCCGCCCGGTACGGGTGGGGATCTTCCCCTTTGAGGGGTATTATGAAGTGGATGACTCCGGCACACGGTCCGGCTACGGCTATGAGTTTTTACAGATGATGGGGCAGCACGCCAACCTGAATTACTCCTATATTGACGATGTGCCCAAATGGAGTGATATGGAGCAGATGCTGCTGGACGGGCGGCTGGATCTGCTGACCTGTGTCCAGAAGACGCCGGAAAATGAAGCCCGCTTTGCATTTTCAAGGGAACCGGTCGGCACCAGCTATACGATGATGACGGTCCGGTCGGGAAACAGCGCCGTCATTGCCGGAGATTACAGTACCTATCAGGGACTCCGGGTGGGCGTCATCCGGGACAATGCCCATGCCCGGAAATTTTCCCAATTCGCCGGGGAAAACGGCTTCTCCTGCACACAGCTGGAATACGACAGCCTGGATGCGCTGAAGGACGCCCTTCAGGACGGGAAAATTGATGCGGCGGTCACCAGCAGCCTGAGGCCGCTTCACAATGAATGGATTGTAGAGCAGTTCAGTCCCTCCCCCTATTACCTCATGATGTGCAAGGAGGATGTCCAGCTGCAGGATATGCTCAACCGGGCGATTCAACAGCTGGATGTCAGCTCCCCCAACTGGCGGACCGAGCTGTTTAACCGCTATTATACACCCGACAGCGGCGACGCTCTGCAGCTGACCGCGGAGGAGCGGAATTACATCGCCTCCCAGTCACAAACCGTTTTCCGGGTGGCGGTCTGCCCCGACAACGCCCCCTATTCCTACAGGGAAAACGGAGAAGCCAAAGGGATCCTTCCCGATATTTTCGCGGAGGTGGCAAAACGTGCCGGAATCCGCTGCCAGGTGGTCATAGCTTCCTCCCACCGGGAATACATGGACCTTCTGAATTCCGGGCAGATTGATCTGGTGATGGATTCCGGCTGGGATTATTCCGCCGCCGAGAAAGCCGGATACAAGCTGACCACTTCGTACATTAACCTTTTGATTGCGCAGGTGACCAAAATCGGAAGCGGGGGCGTTATCCGCAAGGTGGCAGTGCCGGAAGGGGCCATCTGGGATAAGCTGTCCAAGCGGCCCTTGGCCCAGCAATATTCCCTTCAGAAATATCCGACGGTGGCCGGCACCATGAAGGCAGTGCTGTCCGGGGAGTGCGATGCGGCATTTCTTTACCATGCGGATGCACAGAACTATGCCGCAAAGGAAATGCGCAGCAATCTGCGCATTTCGCTGCTTCCGAATACGGAGGTCAGCATTTCGGTGGCGTCGGCGTCCAAAAACGATTATCTGCTTCTTTCGGTTCTCAGTAAGAGCGCCGAGAGCGTTAAGGAAAATTTTGTCCCGGATACGGTATTTCGATATACGGCGGATACCGTTCAGAAGATCAGCCTTCTGGACTATCTGTATCTCAACCCGTTCTGGGGCGTTCTGACGATTCTCCTGCTCTGCCTCTTCCTGTTCGGAGCCGCCGTAATTGCCTACCAGCGCGTCTGGAATGAGAAGCAGAAACGGCTGACCGCTGAAATTCTGGCCGCCAAGCAGGAGGCGGAAAAGGCAAACGCGGCAAAGTCCGCGTTTTTGTCCAGCGTAAGTCACGATCTTCGCACTCCGCTCAACGGGATTCTCGGATTTACAAGGGCTGCGCTCCGCGCACCGCTGACCGGAGAAAAGCAGACATACCTTGAGAAAATACAGTCTTCCGGCGAGCTTCTGCTTGACCTTGTCAACGACACACTGGAGCTTTCCCGGATCGAAAGCGGCAAGCTCACGCTGGAAACGGAAAATGTGGACGGCCGCGGGATGATTGAGGCGGTCATCAGCGCAGTACAGCCGTTTGCGGAGGAAAATGGCGTTCATCTGGCAGCCCACCTGGAAGCATTCCCGGATGGAGCGGTTCTGGCGGATAAAAAGAAAATTCAGAAAATCATCTTAAACCTTCTTTCCAACGCCGTGAAATATACTCCTGCGGGCGGGTCGGTCACACTGTCTGCCGCCGCAATTGATCCGCCGGAGCATGGCTGCACAAGACGTTTTGTCATAGAGGATACCGGCATCGGCATGAGCGAAGAATTCCAGACAAGGCTTTACGAGCCCTTTTTGCAGGAACGCCGGCCGGAAGCAGGAGCCTCCGGGGGAACGGGGCTGGGGCTTTCCATTGTGAAAAGGATGGTGGACTTTCTCGGCGGGACGATCCGGGTAAAAAGCAGGACGAATGAAGGTGCCTGCTTTACGGTTGATCTTCCGGTTTTCCCCGCGGAGGGAACCCCGGAAGCCAAACCCGCCAAGCCCGGTACGGCCGCTTCTCTGGCCGGAAAGCATGTCCTGCTGTGCGAAGACAATCCCGTCAACACAGAGATTGCCCTTTTGCTGCTGAAGGATCTGGGAATGACAGCAGATTGCGTAACGGACGGCAGTCAGGGTGTAAAACGCTTCTCGGAATCGCCTGCCGGCTCTTATGACGCGGTGCTGATGGATGTGCGGATGCCGGTCATGAACGGGTATGAGGCGACAAAAGCCATCCGGGCGCTGCCAAGGGAGGATGCGGCCTTTGTGCCCATCCTTGCGATGACGGCGGATGCCTTCGAGGATGATATCCAAAGGTGTTTTGAAGCAGGAATGAACGGACATATTGCCAAACCGATTGATCCGGCCCTCCTGCGCAGGCTGCTGGCGGAGAACATCGGTTGATCTCTGTTTAAAAATGGGTCATACAAAAGCAAACAATGCTGTTGAAAAATGAAACGAGGGATATTTATGAGTCAGAAAAAACTGGTTGCCTATTTTTCCGCTACGGGTACCACAAAATCCGCGGCCCAAAAGCTTGCCGCCGAGGTAAATGCCGATCTGTTTGAAATCCGTCCTGTCCAGCCCTATACCGCCGCAGATCTGGACTGGACAAACAAGAAGAGCCGTTCCTCCCTGGAGATGAACGACCCCTCTTCCCGTCCTGCCATTGCGGAAAAGCTTGGAAATATGGATGACTACGACACCGTATTTCTGGGCTTCCCCATCTGGTGGTATGTGGCGCCCACCATCATCAATACCTTCCTGGAGAGCTACGATTTTTCCGGTAAGACGGTTGTCCTCTTTGCCACGTCAGGCGGCAGCGGGCTCGGCAAGTCGGCAAAGGAACTGGAGAAGAGCTGTTCCGCACGCATTCTTCCCGGAAAAATGCTTACAGGGGCCTCCGAGGCCGAGATCCGCAGCTGGGCGGACTCTTTGGGGCTGTAGTATAAAATTCTCCAAAAGAAGCTCTTGCCTGTACAGGCAAGAGCTTCTTCTCTTTCGCAAGGGCAAATCAAGAGGGCGATCAGGCAATGCCTCCATGACAGCAGCGTTCCGTTTTGCTGCTTCCGTGCGGTTTTTCCGGGGATTAAGCCACACTTATTCTGCCAGACGGTAGCTCTCCGCAATCAGCGCAAAGAGCTCATCGTCCGGAAGGCTGCCATTCAGGCACACCGTAAACCAATGGGTCTTGTTCATGTGATACGCTTTCAAAAAACGTCTGTCGCCGAGACGTCCCGCAATATCCTGGGGTTTCCCCTTCAGATCAATGATTTCCACACTTCCGTGCCCATCAAGGCCGATTTTACTTCTCTCCACGGTCATCATAACGGCAAACCATTTCCGGTTGTCCTGTCTGCGGAAAGCGGCGGAGTCCGGGGATTTGTCCCACAGAAATTCCGGTTCGACGGAAAATTCGGCCTGAATCTGTTTCAGCGTCCGCCTTGTTTGTTCGGCTTTCAGCGTCTGGCTGTCGAAGCATTTTGCGGAGAGACCCAGCAGAACCTCTTCACAGGCTTTGCGCACATCCCCCACAAATCCGCCCTGGGCGCGGTCCACATGCACAAGCACGTATTCCTCGTTCAGAGCGGGTTCCATCACTTTGAAGCGGACGGCCCCGTCAGGGGCTACGGTCACAATCATCCTGAACTGCCCGTCCAGGAGGGAAAACGTTTTGCACATTTCCGCCCCCGCCCCCGCAAATCCGCAGGCGGCCAGCTTCGCCGCATTTGGTGTCTTGTATCGGAAAATCGAGTCAGTGTCCATCACGTAAAGCAGCCTTCTTTTGTCATCTTTCCGCCTGTAATATGTCTCTCCAAAGCAGACCCGGGAAAGTCATTGAATGCCTTCATGCCACTTTTTCTTATTCTCATACAGCAGCCTGTCCGCACTTGATAAAATAGAGTCGGGCCGGGCTTCCCCCCTGTCACAAACCGTGTAGCCGATGCTGACCGTAAAGGTATAGGATTCGTTTTCTTCCGCGTCTTTTTTCTGTGCGTTCTTCAAGCTTTGCTGGATATCCGCCGAAATTTCTTCGGGAGTATGTCCCGCCGCATCTGCCACCATGCAGAACTCATCTCCGCCATAACGGGCGACAAACGCATAGTATCTGGACGCCACATCTTTTAATACGCCTGAAAAAATTTTTAACGCCTGATCCCCTTCCAGATGTCCGTAAACATCGTTGATCGTTTTAAAGCTGTTGATGTCCATGAGGAACAGCAAAACCGGATGTTCCGAGGAGGCCTTGGTAAGGCATTCTTCCAGATAGCGGTTTAAGCGCCTGCGGTTATTGAGCCCGGTCAGTGCGTCGT
This sequence comes from Oscillospiraceae bacterium, assembly GCA_048358235.1. Classification (GTDB taxonomy): domain Bacteria; phylum Bacillota; class Clostridia; order Oscillospirales; family Ruminococcaceae; genus Paludihabitans. The sequence goes on along the minus strand of DBGCDL010000091.1, from coordinate 18,871 downwards.
GATAGATCTGCATATTCTGAAGCATCAGAAACAGGATCAGGATCATCATAAAAATGTTCAGCGCCAGCAGCGGCACAGTGGGGAAGCTGTCCTCCAGCAGACCGGAGAGCAGCGGCGCAACCATATACAGGGCATAGGTCCAATATTCTGCGCGCTCCTGTTTTGACCGGGCTTTGTATGCCCGGTAAACAGAATATAGCGTAGGGATCAGGAGATAAAAGTAGTTCACAATGGTGTGAACCATAAAAAGCGAAGTGCTCTGATAATGCCCCTGCGCATCGATGTAGAAGACCCATTCGGTAAAAATTGAGAGCACGTCCAGCGTACAAACCACCAGAAGCGGAACCTTCAGCAGCACATTCAGCGCCTTTTTGGAGGCGAATGAAAAATGGAGACGGTCTTCAATAAACCGAAACCAGAAGTAGCAACCACAGACAATGCAAATAATGGTAATGCAATTCAAAGCGGCGTTGAGCAGATGGGGCGGGCGGATAATTCCATCTTCCGTAAAGGCCCAGAAAACGTCGGTAACCAGCATTCCCAGATAGGAATAAATCATATTCCGCAGTTGGCGCACTTCGTGCTCAGATCCCAGATTGCCGTTCAGTCGAAACCAGATGGTTGCGGCAAAGATGATGCAGTATATTTCTGTAATGGCATATGGTAAATAAGGATATGTCATGTGCGACCGCCTCTTCTCAGCGTATGTGTTTAAGGAAAACGCATATCGCCGTTCTATTTTGCACGTCCCGATTTGTCATGTTCTGCGGCCCCGGCCGTTCTTTAAATTAAAATCCCGTCACAGTGGTCAAGCTCGTGCTGGATAATCTGCGCCGGAAAGCCGGTAAAGGTCTTCACTCTCGTTTGAAACTCCCGATTCTGATACCGCACCCTGACGGACTGCCATCGCTTCGTTTTGCGGGTGCCGGCGAGGGACAGGCAGCCCTCCTCCGTCTCATACGGGCCGGACTTTTTGAGGATCTCCGGGTTGAACAGCACCAGATATTGCCCATCGTTGTCGAAGGCGATGATGCGTTTCCTCACACCGATCATGTTGGCCGCCATGCCCACGCACCCTTCCTTGTGGGCCGCAAGCGTCTCCAGCAGATCATCCGCCGCAGGCAGATCCTCCGGTGATGCCGGGGCCGAAGGCAGCGCAAGAAAAATGGCGTCCCGCATAATTTCCCGAACCATAGCAAATATCCCCCTGCATTTATTTTTCATTCACGGGAAGGAACCGGCGAGTCGTCCCGGGGATGGAGGAAAAGGGGCTCATCTGAAAGGAGATGGCCCGATGGGCGGCTCTGCTGCTTCCGTACTGCTTTTATTTTACCTCCCGATGACACTGGTGTCAACTTGGACAGTTGGATAGTATCAGATTCCGCCTGCTCTTACAGCGAACGGGGCATAGCTGTCCAAATGTCACTTTATATTGAAAATGAGACATGCTATAATAGAACCAAACACGGCGTGTTTGGTTCATCATTAAAAAATAAAGGCGGAAGCAACAGGTCTTTCTTTCCATCGACAGCCGCATCTCCCATCACAACCCGCTTTATAAAGCCTGGAAGGCGAAAAGCTTCACTGACGGAGACATTACCCTCCATTTTCTGATTTTTGATCTTCTGCACGACCCGAAAACGGCACTGTCACTGAATGAACTGGCCGAAGAGATTGACAAACGGCTGTCCGGATTTCATACTCCCAAGGCCTTTGACGTCCCCTCCATGGAGGAGTACCGGGAACGGATGAGGAATGTTTACACCACCTGTGTCGTTCCGGATACCCTGGATGAGTCTCCCATGGCCTACAAAAGTATGGACGAGATTGTCGCGCAGATTGAACCCACCGCGCAGATCGCGGAACGCATCCATCCAATCTATAACTTTAAGGCGGCGCAGTCCTGCGGGCGTAGTCCACGGGGCGAACGCCCTCCCGCCATTCGCGATTTGTAAAAACAGCTAATTGCTGAAAATTTTAAGGCAGTAAAAGGTTGGTCTGCGTCCATAAGATATTGTGTTTTCCCAAACTTTTTGCTTATCCCACTCCCGGATGTCCTCTGGTATAGTACGCCCAGTCTAAAACAGCCCCATATTCCATATCCGCATAGTCTTTTACTTCGGGAAAAGGATATATGAAAAAATTATCGTCTGCATCTCCGTCGTATGTTGTCTCTTTATTCAGGTCAATTTCAAGCGGATAGTCCGCTTCCGGCCTCACTTCCCGAATGGGATAATTAGCGGATATGATCTTCCCAGCGCTCACGATGATCTTGCCTCCATAACTTCCGGTTAGTTTGCCCGAAGCATTTCTGCAGAATTTACTTCAGTGGAATTGTATCATACCAGCAAAAAAAGAAAGCCGGCGAATTTCATATTGAAATTCGCCGGCTTTTGGTCGGAGTGAGGTGACTCGAACACCCGGCATCCTGCTCCCAAAGCAGGCGCGCTACCAACTGCGCTACACCCCGTTTGCTGTCTGATGTGCCGTACCTTCTGCCAGTATCCGTTCCGCAGCACCAGAAAACCTCTCTAATTATATGACAGATTTAAATTGTTGTCAAGCGAAATGACGGGTTGGGCGGAGAAGGCGGAATCCCTTAAAAATGTGCAGCGCCATCCGTGCCGGAATAACAGCGCATGTTTTTCGCGGAAAAGCGGCCTTGCTCCGAAAGTGAAACGGAACAAGGCCGCTTTTTATCAGGCAAGCCCCAGAAGCCGGACTGCAGTGGTGAACAGAAAGCAGACCAGCATCCCGATTGCCGTGGGGAGAAGGAAGGACACTGCCGTCCATTTCAGGCTTTGCGTCTCCCGCCGGATGGTCAGACAAGTGGTAGAGCAGGGCCAGTGCATCAGGCAGAACAGCATGGTGGACACCGCCGTCACCCAGGTCCAACCGTGATCCACCAGCAGTGTTTTCAGCTCGAAAAGGCTGCCGTAATCCATCAGACTTCCGGTGGCTGTGTATGCCATCAGAATAATGGGAACCACAATTTCATTGGCGGGGAATCCCAGCAAAAACGCCAGCAGGATGACGCCGTCCAGCCCCAGAAGCCGGGCGAAGGGGTCGAGAAATTCCGAGCAGTGGGACAACAGACTCATATCGCCCACAGTAATATTTGCCATCAGCCAGATGACCAGTCCCGCAGGAGCGGCAACCGCTGCCGCTCTTCCCAGTACGAAAAGGGTTCTGTCCAGCAGGGAACGGACAATTACCTTGCCGATCTGCGGCTTGCGGTAAGGGGGGAGCTCCAGCGTAAAGGAGGACGGAACCCCTTTGAGAATGGTGCCGGACAGCAGACGGGATACTCCGAAGGTAAGGAAGATGCCCAGCAGAATCACTCCCATCAGCAGCAGAGCGGATACTCCCGACTGGAAGGGCGCCGCCACCGTCCCCGCAAAAAACATGGTGATGATGGCGATCAGCGTGGGAAAACGGCCGTTGCAGGGGACAAAATTATTGGTAAGAATGGCAATGAGCCGCTCACGTGGGGAATCAATGATGCGGCAGCCCACAATGCCTGCGGCGTTGCAGCCGAACCCCATGGCCATGGTCAGCGCCTGCTTTCCGCAGGCCCGCGCCTTTTTGAAGCTGTGATCCAGATTAAAGGCTACCCGGGGTAGATATCCGAAATCCTCCAGCAGGGTAAAGAGCGGAAAGAAGATGGCCATGGGAGGAAGCATTACGGATATCACCCATGCCAGCGTCCGGTAAACGCCCTCCACAAACAGACCGTTTACCCATTCGGGCGCACCCGTCCAGTGCACGAAATCGGAAAGCCTTTCCTGAAGCCAGAATAACCCTGTGGACAGCAGCTGGGAAGGATAATTGGCGCCGGTGATGGTGATCCAGAAAATGACGCACAGCAGCAGAAGCATAATGGGAATTCCCGTCCAGCGGCTGGTAAGAATCCGGTCCAGCTTCCGGTCCCGCTCATTGCAGCCCCTTGCCTCAAAGGTTACGGTGTCGGCGCAGATACCCTCGGCGGTCAGCACCAGACAGGCGGTAATCTTATCCTTCAGCAGTTCCCGGGGAATCTCCGCCTCCTGCAGAATTGCTTCCGCCCGGGCAAGCGCCTCGGGCACCCCGGGCTGGGCGGTCAGGTCAAACCCCAGATATTCGGTCATGGATTTTCCCAGCGTCTCGTCAAAATCCAGCAGCTTGAGTGCTGTCCAGCGGCTGTTGAGCTTTCCGCGCAGCGGTTCGGCAATTGCCTGCTGAACCTCCGCCATGGCATTTTCAATGGGACGGAGATAGCGGATGAAAATCGGCTGCGCTCTTTCCCGGGAAGAAAGAAGCTCCGATACCCGTTCCATCAGCGTCTTAAGTCCTTTGCCGCTCCGGGCGGAGGCACCCACTACCGGCACACCCAGATTTTTCTCCAGCCCCTCCAGGTCAATATGAATGCCCTTCCGTTTTGCCTCATCCATCAGATTGACGCAGACCACTACATTGCCTGTGATTTCAATGGTCTGAAGTACCAGATTCATGTTCCGCTCCAGACAGGTGGCATCGCAGACCACCACCACGCCGTCTGCGCCTCCGAAACAGATAAAATCCCGGGCCACCTCCTCCTCTGCGGAGTGGGCCATCAGGGAATATGTACCCGGCAGATCAACAACGATATATTCCCCGCCCGGACAGCTGTGCCTTCCCTGGGCATTGGTGACCGTTTTTCCCGGCCAGTTTCCCGTATGCTGATTCATGCCGGTCAGCTCGTTAAATACCGTGCTCTTTCCCACATTTGGATTTCCTGCCAGCGCAATGACACGGTCCTTTTCGGACTGCCGCCGGATGACCAGCCCCGTGTCCACCGCGCCCTTGCCGGTTGAGTCGGCTGTAAGCCCCATGTGTTTCATCCTTTCTGAATTAAAAATGGATTCCCCCGCGGGAAAAGCCGTCCGAAGCACGGGTGGAATTACGCCCCGTTTCGGACGGCTTTTTCTTTCGACAGGGATCAGCTTACCAGAATTCCGCTGGAATCCTCGCTGCGGAGTGCGATGGCCGCCCCCCGGATTAAGTATGCCACCGGATCGCCTGAAGGGCTCCGGTGAAGACATTCCACCCGTGTTCCCTCGATGACGCCCAGATCCTGCAGCCGGCGGCGCATGCTGCCGGTTGTCAGAATGCTGCTCACCCGAGCTTTTTCCCCGACTTTCAGGTCTTCCAATGTATGCATTTTCGGATTCATTTTCAATTTCTCCCTTTAAAACGGATTTTCATGCGACTATTCCGCCGCTTCGGTTAATATGATAGATTGATGCTACTTCTTTAGCTGCAGGAAACTTTCTTACTATATAGTATTCCGATTCGCCGGGAGGGTTCCTGATTTCAGAGAGATTTGTTAAAAAGGGGGATACCGTTATGAGCGATGACACCGAAACCGGTTTCTATACGCTGAAAGGCTACGATTTAATGGAGGAAAGCACCATTTCCACGGCCATGGAGGATTATCTGGAGATGATTTTCCGCTGTACCGAGACCACCGGATATATCCGGGTCAATTCATTGGCAGCCAAGCTGAATGTCACACCTCCCTCCGCTTCCAAAATGGCAGCCAAGCTGAAGGTGCAGGGACTGATTCTCTTTGAGCACTACGGAATCATTACCCTTACGGAAAAGGGCAGGGAAATGGGGGAATACCTTCTCCGCCGCCATAAAATTCTCCATCAGTTTTTCTGTCTGCTGAACGGCTCGGAGAATGAATTGCGGCAGGTGGAACGGCTGGAGCACTTTGTCTCCCCGGACACAGTAAAGAATCTGGAGGCGCTTCTTCCCCAGCTGGCCATGTGGCGGGGAAGCGGCTCCGGCAGTCAGCCGCTGCTGTAGGGTTCGGGATTTTGACAGCCCCTTGAGAACTTCCCGGAAAAAGCGGGAGTAAAAGCTCTCCGGGGCAGTAATAAGGAAAATTCGGCCTGCATATAATCTACTAAACGCCGGAAGCGTGACGGCGGGATTATATGCAGGAATTTTTCCTGTTTGGGGGTAAGCATTCATGGCAACGGTTGAGGATAGAAGTGTATTGCTTGCAAAGCACATGATTAACACAAAGGATACGGTGAGAAAGACCGCGAAGCTTTTCGGTGTCAGTAAATCTACCGTACATAAAGATGTCACGGAACGGCTGGAAAAAGTAAACCATTCTCTGTATGAAGAAGTCAAAAAGGTATTGGATCAGAATAAGAGCGAACGCCATATCCGGGGCGGAATTGCCACAAGGGAAAAATTCAAGCATCAAAAAGAAGAAAACGCTTAAAAATATACGGAAAGCCGGAAAACGCATGGGCAATGATGTGCGTTTTCCGGCTTTCCGTATGTATTTTCCGCAAGAGGGGACAAGGATGGCCTCAATGCCAAAAGCGAGCAGGATATCGAAGGAAATGGTCATTGTTTCCTAGTGAATCCCGGGCCTGTTTGAACTATAATATTCCAATATCAGACCATGAAAGAGAGGGAGCACTATGGCAAAAATGGAAAAATTCGAAAAATGGCCATCCGGTATGACGGACCGGGAGCGTTTCAACAACCAAATGCATGGGAAAAGCGTTGACCGCTGCTTCAATATGGAATTTGGCTATTGGGATGAGAATTACGAACAATGGGATTTGTTTCTGGACAACAATATCACCTGTGAGGAACAGGCAAATGAATTCTTCGGCTTTGACACCATTTGCAGCATGGGCGGAAACGTATACATGAATCCCCCTTTTGAGAACAAAGTGGTTGAGGAAACCGAAACCTCAAAAATCATTATCAATTCCGAGGGTCTGCTTGCCGAGGTGCCGAAAGACGGACACGGAACCATCCCTCACTACATAAAGCCCTCCATCGTTACTCCCGACGACTGGAAACGCTGCAAGGAAGAACGTTTCCGCCGGGATGATCCCGCCCGGAAGGTGGATATCGCCTCTTTAAAACGCCGGTTTGGCGACGATGAAACCAGAAAATTTCCTCTGGGCGTGGACTGCGGATCGATGATCGGAAGAATCCGGGACATGCTGACCTTTGAGGGGCTCTGCTATACCGTGTACGATTACCCGGATATGCTGGAGGACATGATTGAAACCAGCTGCCTGCTGGTGGAGGACTGGCTGGATCAGGTGCTGCCTCATTTCCATTTTGATTTTGCCTCCGGCTGGGAGGATATCTGCTTTAAAAACGGGCCCATCGTTTCGGTGGACTTTTTCAAAGAAGTCATTTCCCCCCGCTACAAACGCATCCACAAAAAGCTCCAGGCCCATGGAATTGATCTGTGGTATACCGACTGTGACGGAGATGTGCGGCCGATTCTTCCGGTTTTGCTGGACAGCGGCATCAATTGCCTGTTCCCCTTTGAGGTGAACTGCTGCACCCATCCGGGAAAACTGCTGGATCAGTATGAAGGAAGGCTCCATATCATGGGGGGCGTAGACAAACTGCAGCTCCGCGCCGGCAAAAAGGAGACCAAAGAATATCTGGAATCTTTAGCTCCCTATGTGGAACGCGGAGGATATATTCCCTTCTGCGATCACCGCTGTCCGCCGGATGTCACCCCGGAAAACTATCTTTATTATCTCGATCTGAAAAAGAAAATGTTCGGATGATTCAACCGGTTGAGAACCCCGCCGTGAAACGGCGCCGGCTTTGCCGGTAAGCTCAATGACCCGCATCCGCTCATCCGATACGGAATCAAAACGGCCGCCTGCTGTAGTTTTATTCTACACCAGGCGGCCGTTTCTGCATTTCTAATTTCAGCATAACTGCTGGTTTCTATGCTTCGTGCCGGAGAAAAACGGGAATCCTTAATTTTTCACACACAACTTTTTATAGGCGGGCAGGTAATTGCCGCGAAGTTTGTTTCAAAAATACGATTCCAGACTTCTGGAAACGAGCGTAAGTAACTGACCGGTCAAACGCTTTAAGTCTGTGCAATCGATCAGCGAGGGATATATTTCGCGGAGCATTTCATAGCAGGAAGCGGACGGATCTCCGTTATCCAACGCTACAGCTACGATCTGCGTGCCGCGTTGCTGTATCTTTGCCACCGCGTTGGCAGTATCCTTGATGGACACCGGTGGATAGTATTCGTCATAGTCATGAGCCGGAACGCCGTCCGACAAGACGATCACCAGTTTGTCCTGCGACGTAGTTTTCTGATTGATATACCGCTCTGCCCAGAAAAGCGCCAGTGCGTCCCTATTGTCGCCGTAAGCATCAATTTGCATGAGATTCAGCTTTTCTTCCTTGCGTCCGCTGAAATCCACCAGAATGTTTACGTCTATTTTGGGCTCTTCAAACTCCGCCCGGTGTTCAACGACCGCATGGGCAATTCCCTGCTTTTGTAAAACCTCATGCAGAATTACAGAGGAAATAATTGCCGCGCTGCGCCGCTCACCGTGCATGGAGCCGGAGCCGTCGATCAGGAGCAGCACGGCCAAATCCGGTACATCAATGCCATAGGAGTTTTTATACCAATAACGCCTTTTTACATCTCCCAACTGTCTGGAACTGATTCCCGCGCCGAAAAGCTGCTTTTCGTCCCGGACAGAAACCTGCGCCTTCAGCAGATGCAAAAACCGTCCGTTATAGGAATCAATGTTGATGCGGTATCGGTTGTAAATGTTTTGATAGGCTTTTTGCAGATTCAGATTAATTCTGGGGTGATTTTCAATGATCTGAACGTCCTTGTGCATGACGGCGCAGTCAAAATCTTTTCCGTGAAAAGAAAGTGTAAAGCCTTGTGCGGTGATCAGCTCAAGTGCAGCCTGCTTCTGGGCCGCAAACTCAGACGCCGCGGCGGCAAGCTGCCCGTTGTGGCTGGGGATGTTTCTGGGGCTGCCTTCTGAATCCGTAAACAAACGGGTGCTTACCGACTGAGCCTTGCCCTTTCGGCGTTCTGCACCCATTGTACCGGAAACGGCGCTGTGGGTTTTGCTTCCGCCGACAAGAACAGACACCGTGTCGGTGTTCAGCAGCACCTCATCCGGCGGGATGAGCGGCAGAATGATCTTGAAAATGTCCTGACAGGTTTTGTACCGTTCATCCGGCGACGGCATTTTGCACCCCTGTAAAAGCAGTTCCTTTGTCTGCTCCACGTAGGACGCAACAGCCGCTTCCGGTACACCCTGACGAACCATCGGGTACAAAAGAAAGTCAACCACATAATTCAGGTATGAAATCAGGGGTGGAACTTCCGCCTCTTCCTTTTTCGCAGAAATGTCAAAAGCCCGGTATACCGTTCCCAGAGACGGGTGGGTGATGAACAGACGGGATACCCGCCCGAAAAGCAGATACAGCTCCAGATTGTCATAAACCGTGCAGCCCACCGCTTCGATATAGGCATCCTCGATAATGTTTGAGATCATAGCCATGGTTTTCTTTTTGTTTTTCGTGTCACAGCAGGGATCGGTCGCGGCGCCACAAGGAAAATCCGTATAAAGGATATGAAGACATTCGTGAATTGTCTGCGCTCTTGTGATAATCCTTAGTGCGCACCACGGATCGACCGAAACCGTCTCTGACCAGCCGAGCCAGATTTCTGTGTTGACCAGCGCTTTTGTATCATAATAGAGGTTGTCGGAGGCGGGATCGACTACGATGTTTCTGCCATCGGTAAAGGCTTCGTTTTCGTTGATAAAAAACAGACGGACAGCTTCATTTTCCGAAAATGTCTGGGCAAAAGACTCCTCAAGCTCCCGGTTATAGTTGCATTGGAATTGTCTGAGTAGTTTTTGCGCGTCTTTTTTCGTCATGCCTTTGCCTCCTTCATCTTATGAGATGTCTGTCAATTCCATTTATAAAGCATCAATATTCCGCGTATTGTATCCTCCAGCGCACGGTCACATTTTGCGATGGGCAGGATCGTCTTTTCGGCGGCATTGATATAGCCGTCATATTTGGCAAGCCGCGCCCAGTTTTCGAGATTTCTCGGGGAGATAACGACATCCAGTTCTTCTGATTCAATTTTCTTTTTCAGCTTGTGATAAACGCCCAGCAGCTTGCTGATGACCGGCACACATTCCGGTACACGGGCGGCAAGCATACGGCTGATCGCCTCATCGGACAGTGCGGCGATTTCAACGACCGCGTTAAAACGATTGTACAGCGCCTGATTGAGCTCCTTCGTGCCGAAATAGCCGATATTCATTGTGGCAAAAAAACGGAAATTCGGATTGCGCCGTACCACATCTCCGCAGTCCAGCCGCACAAAACCATTGTCGTCCAGCAGGGAATTGAGAAAAGCAAGATACTGCGGCTTGGCAAAGTTAATCTCCTCAAATACCACCGCGCCGCCGTCCCGGATGGCTTTCGTCACATAACTTTCCCTGAAAATGATTCTATCTTCCTGAGGGATAAATTTCCCGAGCACAAATTCATCCAGATTTTCCGTGCAGTTGACCGTGTCCATAATCGGCAGGCCGATTGCCTGTGCCACCAGCTTGCAGGACATCGTTTTACCGGTCCCGGCGGGGCCGTGAAACAACACGGCCTGCATATCTCCGGAAGCAACAGCATTGCAGATGCTCCCCAGATTGGGCGGAAGAACAAATTCCGCGGAAAGGTTTGGGATGAGCTGCTTTTGTTCGTCGCTGAATGTATTCGCGGGGAAAGGAATGACAGCCACCGCCTTTTTACTGTGCATTTCCGCTTTATTGTCTTTGACCACCTGATAGCTGGAGGAAAATGACCGGAGTTCGTTTGTGTCTATGGATGGAATATCTTCATAGGAAAAATCAGCTTCCTCCATCTTATGCGCCTGATAAAAGTCCTCGTGCAGATTGACAAACGTGTCTGCCGCAGGATTTTCAAGAAAAGCATCCAGCAAAGAACGATAGTCGGAATCACTTTCTATTTCCCGGGCAAGAAGGACGCAGAACGCCGGCAGGAGCTTATACAGCGGATGCAGATGCTCCATATTCCCATCGATCCAGCGCCCCTGCCGGTCATATGCCCCAACTGCAAGCTCCGTTCCCTGCAGCGTACCCCGGTAGCCGAATATTTCGGGTTCCACAACGCTGTTTTCGCGATATTCGTCAGGCACGTTCAATTCAAGGTATACAAATTTTCTGTCGTCGCTGACAAAATAGTCGCCGAATCCTGTGCCGTTCATTACGGAAGAAAGCATGGAGGCAAACAGAATAATAGCCTCGCCGATGGGCTGGCAAAGGGTCGTCGTTCCCCGAAAAGACTGGTTGTCCGGATGAACATAGTATTGTGTTGCGTCCGAAAGATGGCGAAAGCCGAAACCCCTGTAAATCTCATCGCTGTTTGCACGTTTTACTTTATAGGATACTTTGAACAGATTCATCCGTCATTCCTCCGTTTGCTTCGTCTGGCAGTTTGTTTCATATTTCTTTGTTCGCCGGGCAGAACTTACATTGCGGAATGTCATACACGGTAATCCAGCGTATGAGCGCCTGCTCCTTCATTTTCCCCAGTGCAGTTTATAGGTGATATTCATTGGGTGGCTGTGGTTACTTTTCCAGATCAAGCTGGATTTTTCTTGATCTGGAAATGCCAACAATCACATTGCCGTCAATTATCAGCAATTCTCCATCATTGCAAGAAACATTCAGACACTGTCTGTATTCGTATTCATATTTGTTGCCTACATGCTGGAAATAGGTGGTCGCTCCTAACGTGGTATCATGATCATTCAAAAATTTCATAATGCTTCCATTTCCGAAAACCCATGTAAAATCGTATGTTCCGGAAGGAATATCTCGACCAATCAGGTAATTGCCGCAAGGCAGCTGGTTTTTCTGCAGTGAAACCATTTCGTATTCGTAAGGATTGGATTTGTGGGAGCCCTCCGCTGACGATGGTTCCATATTGATTGCGAGCTGTAGGAGGCGATCGCAAAGATCGGTTCTGGACATGGCTTTTATAATCGCCTTCTCTTCGTTTTTGTAGGTAACACTGAATTTGTATTCCGCACCACACGGGACGTTGCTGCTTCCCGCCGCCATAACTCTGCCATCACCGGGCGTTGACCCGAAGCTAAATCCAAGATTGCTTCCCTGCCTGTATAACTGTGTCTGTTCCAGAACAACCACGGATTTAATTTGATCAAAATCTATCTTTTTCCTAAACAGTCCCATATTTTCGTTTCCCTTTCAAGATGTATATTTGCCTCTATTCCCTGTGTGCAGTGTTTCTCTATCCTACCACCGGCTATGTGGTTTTTGAACTGGCAGTAGGCGGGCGCTGCCGGGTGATGAAATCCGTCCGCGAGTTAAAAGTCTGGATGGACACGAACGGATCGCCGAGTTTTCCAAAAATTTTACAATTTACTTCATTGTAGACTTTTTGACAAATAATTGCAACATAAGAAACGGAAAATTGTGTCATTTACACCATTCAGCCATGAAGCGCGTCGGGCCCAACTTTTTAGGGGCCCAACGCGCTTCATGGCTGAATTACTTTTCTTGTCTGTTCTGCCCGCTCCGGTCATGCTCCGCGCCGTCTATTACAGCGAGGCGCATTACAAAATTCCCGGAGCCCGGTGGCAGGGGAGCAAATCGCCCGTCTGATCCGTGCGACTATATGAAGGGGGAGAGAACACCATGTGTGTAATCAGACAACATTGGAAGCCGCAAACATCGATGTTCACGGGCTAAAAAAATGGTGGAGGCGAGCCTGAACTTATTTCATCAGCAAACAGCATTTTGATTTATGTAATTAAACGAAAACCGCCAAGAAATACGATGTTTGTAAACGCACAAAGGTATTTTTCTACTGCGACGGAGGTCTCGTATTCCCAAAACTGTTCATAGCTGCTGAAATCGGATACACACTTTTGCCATTGGCAAAGCCTCTATCTGGGGCGCCAATTCACATTAAACGTGCACAATCCAGCGAAACCTGGCATCCTGGTCATACCACATGGTAAAATTGGTACCCCAAAGATTGTTGTAAAGATTAAAAAACAAACCCTTTGAATCATCGGGATCATCATTGTTAAAATCCCATAGGGAGGGGGAACCGACTGCTACGGTCCCGGCATCCAGACTTTCAACGCAGATGGTTTTATATCGGACACCCCAGTCTGTTCCGAAAAGTTTCTTATTTCCGTTTTTCACAACATCATTGGGGCTGATCCACCTTCCCAGTTTCCTTACTTCCGGGCTGCTGTCCATTGGCGTTATTTGAAACCACAGCGCCTCCGGTGTGCGATTGGCAGGCTTTTCCCACCATGCAAAATCAAACTTAATCTGATGTTCCTCAAACGTGACAATAAGCGCGGCAGATTTGGGAGCCCCGAATTCGCCGCACGCATCGGAAGGAAATTCCAGCTTGGCAATCAACTGATTGTCCTTCTCAAACAAGCCTGACATTTTCGGAGTGTATTTCCGATATTCATGAATGGCTTCTTCCATCCCTATTTTTCCGAAATCCTCCACCGCCCAGTCAGCATCGCTGACCACATATTGATTGCAAAAGCGCCGGTGCTCATTCTCGGAAAACAACTCGTAAATGATTCTTCCCCAGACGTGCCCGCTGTCTGCCAATACCCGGCCGTCCTGCGTCAAATAGCCGATACTTCCATCCGGCTCAAACTGCACCGTATAATTTTCGATCTGGACTTTTCCCAAAGGATTTGGGACTGGAATGCAGTCGCCCCATGAGATTGGTGGGATTTTATATTGCGCTGTCCTTTCCTCCGCCTGGGAGCGCTCTGCTCCGGACAGGCTTTCTACTGCGGCATCCACAAAATGGTCCTGTTCCGCCCACGAGCGCTCCATCATCCGGTACTCCGGCGCTGACCTGACCTCCTCAAATTCGCTGCGCTTCATATGATGGTGGTCATTTAAAAATGTTTTTTCGTCCAATCCCCACGTGTGTTCCGGAATCATCAACAGTTCTCGGAACATTCCGTCTCTGCTTTCCTTGGGCAGGGAAGGAGCATACCGCAGAAGGGCCCGATATTGACTAAGCCTTTTGGGGCTTGAAGATGTACCATGAATCCATGTGTCTCCGATTTCTCCTGAAACAACAGGCAGCAAATGACGAATTTTTCTGATCTCAAGGGCCGCGTCATTCAGCGTTCCCGCTTTGATTTCGGCATAGGGATATTCCTTCCTCAGGGTGGAGTACATTTCATCAATATCCTTTTGGGTGGGAGGGCCCATGTTGTCATTGGTATGAGCAAAATACACCGCTGTTTCAGATCCTTCAATGGGGGTAAAGCACCCATAGGAACCTCTGTTATACATTACTGTAATTTCAGAATCCTCCGTTTTCCAACGGAACAGCACCGGTACATCAGGGGCTGTTGAGGCGGGATTAACGCCGATGTGCAGGAACTCAATCCCCGCATTGGCAAGCAGCGGAACCATCGCTTTGGTATGGCCCGGAACATCCGTCATTTTAGCGGCAATGGTATGGATTCCATAGGCACGGTCAAGGGATTCCGAAATGGAAAGGCCATACTCAAAAAGTTCCTCACTCATCATTTCCGTGTGAGTTGTAAACGGCAGACCATGCCAAGAAATATCGCCATGAGCAATGGCGGACTCCATCTTTTTTCTATCCTTTTCATTGGATGACTGAAGATAACGGTCAATCAGCCAGGATCCCGTCGTCCAGATAAACCGGTTTTCAGGATTGTTCCGGCGGCTTTGTTCAGCAAGCTCCATTGCCTTTGGAATGTACTGGGATAAATAGCGGTTGATGATATTTTCGGACAAATCAGTAAATCCCACATCCAGATGGGTTTTAAAAATTACAATGATCTTTTTGATATCAGCTGCCATATTATCACTCCATTCATCTTAAAACAGAAATCTGCAGGTTTTGATCTATCCTTTGACAGACCCCATCACCAGTCCTGTTACAAAATATTTCTGCAGAAACGGATATACCAGCAAAACAGGAACCATAGTGACGAAGACTTTGGCTGCATTGAAGGTACGGCTGGAAAGTTCATTCATTCTTGCAATTTCTTCAGGTGTCATTTGACTCGTATCTCTTATTTCCACAACTAGTTGCTGAATATATGTTTGCAATGGGATTTTGGAAGAAGAGTTAATATTGCAAATCAATAAGGCCCATACGATAGACATATGTATCGATAATATCACCAGTTTCATAAACCAGAGGATTATATAAATTAAAGATTTGGTCAAACCCCGCATTCAAAACATTACCGAGGCTAAGGGTTGTCATCAATACAATTGTGGGAATTAATGAAGGAAGTGTTACATGGAGCAGCTGCTTAAATCGACTCGCCCCATCGATTGATGCAGCTTCGTACAAATTGGGGTCAATAGCCAGCAACGCTGCCAGATAAATTATAGCCCCGTAGCCAAACCCTTTCCATGTGTCAGTAAGAACTACAATTGGTCGAAACCATGCGTTGCTACCTAGAAACATGATTGGAGTTCCTCCCAAAGCAGACACCAGCTGATTAACAATATGCATCCCAAACCGCGGAGTTCTCTTGGGAAGTGGACTGGGTATCTGCTGTTTCCCCTTTGGAATCGGTACTTTCTGTGCTTTCTTTTGATGCGGTACAACCGGTAACGGAAATCACAAGCATTGCCGCACATAACAGGGACAAAATCTTTTGTTTCATATTTTCCTCCATTCTAGTCGTAACATTGCACAATTTAGATCTGCTTATAAGCATTAACCATGTGCTAATTATATATTTTAATTAGTAGGGAGAACAATATGAGAATATTAAGATTATTATGAGAATGTTAATATTCTTATAAAAAAATTGATATTTTTATGAAGATATTACAAACTTGCACATAATCGCATGCATTTCATATGTAAATCAGTCCTCAACCGTTCCCTGTGTCACGCTGTTTGGGAATTCGTATGGTGGCTGTTGTTCCCTCTCCGCTGGTAAATGTCAGCTCATATTCCGCGCCGAAAAAGAGCTCCAGCCTTTTGTTAACGTTGTACATTCCATAGCCTTTGGTCTTTCGGGTCATCAGATTTTTCATTTTATCGCTGGAAATTCCCACACCATTGTCAATCACATGAAATACAATGATATCACCCGCATCAACCGCCTCAATAATGAGCTTCCCACGGCCATCTTTTTTCAAATCAATTCCATGCTCAATGGCGTTTTCCACAATAGGCTGGATAATTAAATTGGGCATGCAATACTCCATAATTGATTCGTCAGCGATATATTCCACATCAAAGGAATGACCGTGTATATTGAGTTCGATCTCCAAATAGGCATGAATATTGTCCCATTCGTTCCGAATGGTCGTCATACTTTTTCCATCGTTTAAAGCCGTTCGATAAAATCGGGAAAGAGCCATCACGATTTGACTGATTTTTTCGTTTTTAACGGTGAGTGCATGCCAGTTGATCGCGGACAAAGTGTTATACAGGAAATGAGGATTCAGCTGCGCCTGCAAAGCCTGAATCTCGTATTCCCGCTGTTTGATTTTACTTTGGTACACATCCCGGATCAGCTTTTGAGTGTCCCGAATCATTTGATTGATATATACGGTCATGTTTCCGATTTCGTCGGAACAATCCTCCTGAATCGTCGTTTCAAAGTTATTCTTTACCGTCACCGAAAGCTGCCGATTAATATTGTCTATTCTGGAAACAAAATTTTTGGAAAAAACGGTAATGGCAAACAGGAGGAGGATAAAGGTCAGAACGCTCCCCAAAATGACAACGATCAGGCTGGAGCCTTGGATCTGCGTTTCATAATGGGAATCCATAAAAATGGTCATCTGTCCATTCCCGTGGAACAGCGGAGCTTTCCCGGGCAAAATTTTCAGCGATTTTTCGGAAATATTGGATCTGTGAACCGGAGTATCGTACAGACTGATCTCATAGGTTAATCGGTCAAAAATTTCAGGCACAAAGACAGCGCTGTAAGGAATGTGCGCTTCCACTACACAAAAAACATCGATATCACTGGAATTATATATTTTTTGGTACACCACGAACTGGCCCTTTTCATACGTCCATAAGAGAGAAGTCGCATTTTTGATCTGGGTATAAGAAGGACGTTGGGTTAAATTCTCCAGGGGCAAAATATTGGTGCGTACGTCAGCCAGATTATTGGGAACATAAAATGTGATTTTTCCTACTTGCGGAGTGGAAAGCATAATAGTCTGGATTACGGAATCAAAATGCTTGGTCACGTCAAAATATTTATCATAATAGCTGTTGTACTCTGCTGTAACGATATCAGCAATTCCTGAATCCGTGCAGATGACATGCATTGCGTCCTCAATTTTCTCAATCTGCTGTTCCGCATTTGTCCTGCTGGCGGAAACAACCGCCGTAAAATTCTGCCGGGCATTGTCCGTCAGCTGTTGATTGGTCTGAAGAATGAGGTAGACGCTGAAAACCAAAAAGGGAATAATGCCCACAACTGCATAGGACAAAAGCAGCTTATTGCGGAGGGAAAGATTATAAAGCCGTTGAATCAGCCGGGGGAAACGTAGTTTATTCATGGCCGTCACCGTTTCGGAACTGTGCCGGGGTCATCCCACAAAGTTTCTTGAAAATCATTCCAAAATAGGAGACATCACTGTAACCTGAAGCAGCGGCAACATCACCGATTTTCATCGAAGTCTGCAGCAGCAGCTTTTGTGCTTTCTGCATTCGCAACATGGTAATATACTGCATCACACTCATGGACATTTTTTCCTTAAACAATGCGCTTAAATATCCTTTGGACAGGTGTACCCGGCTGGCCACCTCTGCCAGCGACAGATTAGTGGCGTATTCTCTGTTGATGATATCACAGGCAATCCGGATAATTCCCGCATCACCTGTGGAAGCGGATCGTTCGTCACTTTCCACTTCTTTTTCCATATCCTTGATGATGGAAGCCAATAAGGCTTCTTTCATTTCAAAATTTGCCATTTTGTAGCGGTGAATCATCTGGATTTTATCTTCCCTGACTTTCGTTCGGGATTCCAACATGGAAACGGACTGCCTCATTACTTCCGAAAATTCTCCGGGTGAGACAGGTTTCAGTAAATATGCTGCAACATCAAATTTGATGGCCTGCTGGGCGTACTCGAATTCGCCAAAGGCGGTGAGCAAAATAATAATCAGTTGCGGATACAGCTTCTTGGCCGCCTCGCAAAGTTGCATTCCATCCATAAATGGCATTTTTATATCTGTGCACAAGAGATCAACAGGACTACTTTTTAAGAATTCCAGTGCTTCTTCCCCATTGTTTTTTGTGATGACCTGAAAAGGGCTTTCCTGTTCGCTCAAAAGAAATTTAATTCCTTCTCGTTCAATCGGCTCGTCATCTACTACTAAAATTCGGTACATATCCTATTCCCCATTTTTAAATCATTCGGTGCAACATTACTATAATAGCAGTTGACTTATAAAATTTCAATCCGAGCAAGCACTCTTTCCCCATCTGCATTTTGAAATACTTCAGCAAATTTTGAAAAGCTGCATATTGGAAAAGCAATCCAATATGTTTTTAGTGATGAATGCGTTCCTCTGATCCCCAAAGAGGACAATAAGTATTTGCAGGGAAAAAAGGGAGAATATGACACCTAATTAATATTTTATCGAAACAAAATGAAGCAAATAAAAAGCAGTATTGATAAGCTTGCAACCCTGTTGTTAAAAACGAATTTTCAAACGCTCATTGGCAAGTTGAAAAATTATGAAAAAGAAGAGGTAAAGATTAAGGCAAAAATAGACGCATTAATCAGCAAAAACAGAAAAGAAAAAGACCGCCCTTTATTTGAATGTGTACCAGACATTCAAAGGCAGTCTAATTCTAATTCCAGCACAAATGCTGATGACAGTGGTGGAGCCCGCGCGACGGTACTCGAACCCCGAAGATCATCGTGCTGCGGGACTATGTCGTCCTCAGAATTGCCGTATAAAGTAAAAGAGCCCCGGCGGGTGCCGGGGCTCTCTTAGT